>CAZEKJ010000105.1:875-1505 GCA_964512915.1 uncultured Porphyromonadaceae bacterium | reverse complement strand
CCACAATACTACCGTCGGGCATTTCAACCGGGGTGTATTGGTTGGCGCTGGCGCCTGGTTTGGTCATGGAAGTCCAGGTGGCGCCTTGGTTCGAGCTTCTGAGCACCGCTTGGTTTCCAGCTGCGGTGAAGTAGACATTTCCATTTGATGCGACCACGGGGTCCCAGGCCGCTGATACCGAATTGACCTTTGTCCACGCGCTTCCGCCGTCGGTTGTCCGGAAAATACCGCCGTTCGCAGATCCCACTATGTAAATCGACGGGCTGAAGACTACAGGGAAATTCGTCCAGCTCGAAATGCCGCTTGCGATACTTGTCCAGGTATTTCCCCCATCGAGCGATTTCACCAATGAGATGCCTTCATGCGCGCCATACACCAACGTCTTACGATCGGGATCACTCATATCAATTCCTACGCCATCCCCACCACTTACGCCCGGCAATACCGTAAATGTTTTTCCTCCGTCGGTTGTCTTGTGCAGCGTTCCGCCATGTATCCCGGTTTCCCAGAAAATGTCAGAATTGTCTTTGTCAAAAACAATCTGCTGCGGATCAACCCAGCCGGTTGAAGTACCCATCGACTGCCATGATGTTCCATTATCGGTAGTTTCAAAAAGCCCCAGGTTACCGC
>CAZEKJ010000105.1:0-865 GCA_964512915.1 uncultured Porphyromonadaceae bacterium | reverse complement strand
TCCTATAATGACCTTATCCTTGCCTGGCACTCCAGTCATGCAGTAAACGCCTCCGCAGGCGCAGGATCTTCCGGCAAGGCTCCCGGTGACATTTACCCACGCGCTCCAAGCTGGCAGGCTTATCGCTAAAATTCCCAGGACTACCATTAGCTGCTTTTTCATAATCAACTCCTTTAGGTAAATGATGCTTTTTTCTATATGATAAATCTAAACCTGAATGTGGTTGATTTTTATTATAATAAGTGATATATTTGACATATCTGTTGCCATTGTTGCCAGGTTATTGAAAAATGTTTGAAAAAATCCTGAAATCCAGCCCTTCTATTCAAATCGCTTTCAATAAAGTGAAAGAAAACCTTGATACAGGAGTCTGGCGCGCTGGAGAACGCCTGCCTCCGGTTAGAAAGCTTGCATCCATAGCTTCGGTATCAGTCAGAACCATGGCGCGAGCGATTGCGCTGCTCAAACAAGCAGGCCAGATATCAGGAGTCGAACGAAGCCGGCTGATTGCCGGATCGCATCAAAAAGAAATTGCTGATCATATTGATGATCTTCAGAAAGCATTATTGGAACTCCGAAATAGTAAAGGTCTAAATTTCGCGATGCTGATGGTTACGGATGTTGTCCGAGGGTCCAGTCGGTTACTTGTTGCCAACCCACTGCCATCACTACTGGGTTTGCCTTACAAACCGCAGCCAGATGGTACCTGGGTCGCGGAAGGAATCGTTTCCAGAAAGAAGCAACTATTACCAGTGATATTAGGATTAATCGAACAATGAGTATAGAAATCTTGCAAAAAATTAGTTCAATAATTAGAACAGGTGATAGTGGAGTTTTATGCACAATCATCGCCTCTAGCGGATCC
>CAZEKJ010000104.1:0-1508 GCA_964512915.1 uncultured Porphyromonadaceae bacterium | reverse complement strand
AAATTTATATAATCTCTATCGTTTTTTCTTCTTTAAGCCACGGTGGCACAACCTGGTACTGCGCAGGATTGCTAGGTTGCCTCTGTTTGACATTGCCTCGGCGAAGGATGAAAACAGATTCCGCGCAGAGATCCTGTCCCTTTGGGATTGCCGGTTCAAAAGCAAGTTACACTATGCAAGCCGTACTCAAATGGGGTACTCACTTTGTTCGATCCCATGACGTTAGCAAAATAGTGTGACTGGGTGAAATTCCGGCCCGTGGCGTTTTTTTTAATGGTCAGCTGTGCCGATTTTTGTTACCGGCAGATATATAAACAGGAAAATAATTCTTTAAACAAAAATAGGTGTCATGATGGACGGTCATAAGTCTTGGTTATTGGCTGGTATCAGCATTGCAGTAATGATAGTTTTGTTTCTGGTGCTTTATTCCCCGGTTCGGGTGGCTTTGTTTGGGAAAGCGATTGGGTGGATTGTAGATTATCCCAATCCGATTGCCGCTTATACTTTTAATAATGTTAGTAATATCGCTGAAAATGCGATGGGGTTGCCTGGGGCTTGTCCGATAGCGGAAGGAACAGCCTGCCCGGTGTATAATGATTTAACTCGAGTTTCGGGCGGGGCGGCTTCTTTTAGTTTGTTGGGAGGAGAGAAGCGTTATTTTGAGTTTGCTAAGTCTCTTTTTTTCCCTGACGCTGCAGATTTTACGGTTATGTTCTGGATCTTCCCTAAGGCGAGACCCATCGGGAACGTGGTTTCTGGACTGGGTTATCAAATCCAGGTTAAGAGTTTAAAAGTAAGTTTTGATTCAAAAATAAGTACTAATCCTACTCCTATTACTCCTATTATTGAAGAGTCAGGAGAGATACCCCAAAGTACCTGGACTCATTATGCCTTAGTCCGGGATAATGAACAATTAATAATATATCGAAATGGTCAGCTTGATAGCAAAGCTGGTGAAGTAGATTTTTATGACGCTATTACTTTCAATTCCATTTCCGATGCCTTTTCTAATTTGCGGGTGATGGAGCCTTCGACGCTAGGAGATGAGCCAATATTAGACGAAGTTCTTTTCTTCGACAGGGCTCTGACTGAGCAGCAAATTAGGGATTTTGGACAGTTAAATAATGGTGGTACGCCAAAATCACCCCCAGTAGAAATTTGTAATGATGGTTTTGATAATGACGGTGATGGGTTATGGGATGGAGCAGAAGTAGACACAGAAGGAGGAGGGGAATGTAAAGGTGCTGTTTGCTCTTCCGACGGCAAAATATGGATTTGGAGTTATCAAGGTGGGCCAGTGGTTGGGATAGGTTGTTGTCGTGAAGACAATTGTGCCTTTGGTACGGATATTCAAACCGCCACTTGTTATATACCTGACGGAACTACGGATGGTTTAACCTGCCTGGATGACGGCAACTGGGGTTATTGCGGTGACGGAACCGTTGCCGGAGAGGAAGAATGCGACGACGGCAACAACGAAGACGGCGACGGCTGCCCTGCCACTTGCC
>CAZEKJ010000103.1:200-1511 GCA_964512915.1 uncultured Porphyromonadaceae bacterium | reverse complement strand
CAGTAATGACCGGTATATGTTTGAACCTGAAACGCTGGCGCAGTTTGATGCAGTGATGATGATGGAAACCACCGGCTCGTTGTTCAGTGATCCAGACAAGACTGTTAACGAACGCCTTCGCAAGAGCCTTCTTGATTTTGTTGAAAACGGTAAAGGTATTGCCGGCAGTCATGCTGCCACCGACTGTTCTTATGATTGGAAGGAATACGGCGCGATGATGGGTGGCTATTTCGCCGGGCATCCATTCTACAAGATCAAAGTTCGCAACGAAGATCCCAAGAATCCGATCAATGCTGCTTTCAAGGGCGAGGGTTTTGATATTCAGGATGAAATGTATACCTTCCGCGATCCTTATTCCCGTGAGAATCTTCGCATCCTTCTCAGTATTGATATTTCGACTTTACCGGACGATCCTGAAAAACCCGGTATCAAAAAAGGTGAAAACCGCAAGGACCATGATTATGCGATCAGTTGGGTCCGTGAGGTGGGCAAAGGCCGGGTTTTCTATTGCTCATTTGGTCATCAGCACCAGATTTGGTGGACACCGGCCATTCTTCAGCATTATCTCGATGGAATGCAGTATGCTTTGGGTGATCTTAAAGCTGATGCCACACCCAGCGCCAAAAAATAAGATTCATAGAATAGGCTTAGTTGATTTTCGAGCTATTATCTTTTTGGAGACCGTTCCCGCGTATCTTATTTTCATTGCTTTACATGTCTTATTGTTTATGTAAAATATCATACATCATATGAATTGGATTCATCTTAGCATCCTTAATTGGATGTGTGAAAATGAGTGTTAAAAGCCGAGGAGGTTTTTATGCAAACAAAACCGACCTACGAAGAACTGGAGCAGAAAGTCAAAGAGTTGGAACAAGAGTTTGAACACAGAGCAGACGACAAGGAATCGGAGAAATCAATAAGGTTCTTGAATAATATAATCAATTCCATTGATGATCCCATCTTCGTTAAAGACAAACAGCACAAGTGGGTGCTTCTGAATGATGCATGTTGCAGACAAATAGGGCATGAACGGGAAATGCTGATAGGAAAAGGTGACTATGATTTTCACCCGAAGGCGGAAGCTGATGTTTTCTGGGAGAAAGACGCTCTGGTTTTCCAGACAGGCAAGGTAAACTTGAATCAGGAAAACATCACCTATCCGGATGGAAAAGTACATGTAGTCTCGACCAAAAAATCACTGCTCACGGATTCGAAAACAGGTGACAAATTTATCGTAGGTATCGTTCGAGATGTAACTGCGCAGGTTACGTTGGAAGCTGAAAGAGAAAAGCTTATTAAAGAGCTTCA
>CAZEKJ010000103.1:0-190 GCA_964512915.1 uncultured Porphyromonadaceae bacterium | reverse complement strand
AAGTTAATTAACGAAGTCTGAACATCCTATTATCGTTACTATCCTGCAGTGCTTGCGTATTGGAGCAATGCTATCGCTGTTATCTGGTCTGTAATACCCGTTTGTTTATGAAAAATAGCATTTGACCATGACCTGCCGGAGGCTGCGCTTGACCATAATGAAAGTAGAGTATATTTTGACCTCATATGAC
>CAZEKJ010000102.1:0-1512 GCA_964512915.1 uncultured Porphyromonadaceae bacterium | reverse complement strand
TTGAACCAATCGTTCCTGATTCCTGCCAGAATTGTATTCTGCACCGTCAAGGTATCATTTGATGCTGCAACCCATCCTGTTTCTGATTCAGGCCTGAAGCCTCTGCCAAATCCCATGAACACTGAATTGTATATCTGAAGCCTTGAATTTCTCCGTATCCTCATCCCGGCGCCTTCATTGTGGTTGGTTCTTAAGGTTGCCGGGGTGGTATTGTTGGCCGAGGGTCCAAAGGCGCTTATATTGCTGAACAATGCATTAGTCTTGGGACTGTTGCCTGAACCGCTCGCGTCGTTATCCGATTCAAACCCGTTGGCCGTGTCTGAGTCAACGATAGAGCTGTCGCGTGCGATAATACCGAACTGAACCATCCCGACAAACCCGTTATCGGTATCGAAATCATCATCTTCAGTCCTGTACGATATCAGGTGTTTTGCATTCACCGCTCCGCCAAACCATTCATAACCGTCATCACCTGAGTTGGATACCTGGACGTAATCTATGGTTGTTCCGCTACCTACTGAATACAGGGTCAGTCCGTTTACTTCACTTCCGGTTGCTACTTCATATCCCGGGAATTCTATACGCACGTATTTCAGTACTCCTGAGTTATCTGTATTATCGCTGCCCCCGTAAGAAGCCCCAATACCGCCTTCTGCTACACCTTCGCCGCCGGCAAGATTATTAATCCCTTTCCCGCAGATTACAAGCCCTGCCCAGTCGCTGTTGGAACGCAATCCGGCTCCCTGGTTGGAAGTAAACACGATCGGGCTGGTACTCGTACCTTCTGCATGGATCATTGCTCCTCTCTGGATGATAAGACCACTTTTTTCAGTGGCACGGATTACTGTTCCGGCATCAATGGTAAGGGTTGCTCCATTGTCAACGTAAACCCAGCCATCGAGCAGTACCGTGCCGCTCCAGGTCTCATCTGCAGTGATGTGCAAGCTGGTTGTAAAATCGAATAAGCCGTTGCCTTTGGTAACTGTGGCGTCGGCATATACTTCATCTTCCGGAGCCCAGTTGGTCCACCCTTCGGTCCAATCGGTAGTGCCGTCAAATGCTCCTATATAATCCACCTTGTCGAAAAATGGATTTTCAATGGTCTGAGCTCCAACCTGAGCAATCAGACCCACGATAAAAATCAGGAATAAAAATTTTTTCATAATGAGACAAGTTTTTAGTTATTATGTACCTCAAAAATATTCTTACTATACTGCCTGAAGATTTTCTTACTGTTATCAATTCCTTAAAAAAAAACCGGAATTTGGATTCCGGTAAGATTGGTGTAATATTAACTTTAGATTAGAATGTCCAGGACAAGCCTATATTAATTTTACGGTTAGGGATATATTTTGATTTTGTGACTTCGATCTCTTCATTTGAACCAAAATATTTTACCTGGTGAGCCGGGTCGTTAAGTAAGTCCTTGATACCTAATTTAACCTCGAAATGCTCGCCGAATTTCTTTTCAATGGTTAAATCAACAGCGTTTCTGGGCAATTCCCATGTATG
>CAZEKJ010000101.1:0-1513 GCA_964512915.1 uncultured Porphyromonadaceae bacterium | reverse complement strand
AACTTGAACAGCGCATCCGATTTGGAAATTATCACTTGGACCTGGTGAAACATCCAGAAAATATCTACGCGGTTCATCTGTCATTGATAGTAAAAACATCCTCGGTTATTGCACGGGTTATCTATCTATGGCTCTTGAAACGGACACATTTTCTGAATGCGGTAATCCCCAAAGTGAATTTGCCAAAGTAGGACGTTGTTACTATTTTTAGATCGTCTGTTCTATTTTAAGAAATATAATCTACATATTGCGCAACATATCATTAGTGAACAGAACCATGTCGGTTATTTTTTGAAACCACGTCTTATTTAACGAACTTTATTTTTGAAAAATACAATGAGTCACCAGAGCCAAACAACTCACTCTACATAAACGAAGGAAATCGAGATATTGTTAATCATGGCATTTCAATCCTAATTTATTTCATGGTGTTTAAAAATCAGACTGAAAATAAAGAGGAGTTTCTCACTCTGAACAATTTCAAAGTTCACACCACTTATTATACGGAAGTGTTCGGTTAGTTGGTAACCATTAACGGAAAGATTTACGTCGGTCTCCAACGGAAGATTTCTAACTAGAATAAGAACAATCCAATCCTCATCAGCATCGTTCCAATTGATGCGTGGTCAACCTTCGTGAGTCAAGCAATACCTACGCCCGACAATGCGATCATGGAGCAACAAGCGAAAGAGCTGCCGCCAAGGGGGACATCGAAGGCAAGGAAGCGAGGGTATTCTAATTCTCTATCCCGACTCTTAATATCTTTACCTTATTTTAATTTCGATCACTATATATTTATTCATCATTCATGAGTTATTCCTCGTTCAATATTTAGAATCGTTCTCATATCGTAGCAGAGATTATTTCTGATGTCTCCTGTGAGTGGCCGAGCAAAGCAACACCCTCTCGGCGGCATGGCATGCGGGATTCGTGGGTATTACTGAAGCCGACCTGAGGGATCTGATGCAATCATTACAGAACTTCCACCCCTATTCCCGCCCACGATCCCTATTTCCGCCCAGGACTCCTTTTAGTGGTTGAACTGGACGAGTATATTAAACAGGCCGCAGCCGTTCAAGCGGAACCCGGACTCCCTCGCGGATTCACGGTTACCAACGACGAGTACGTCACGATACCGGATGGCCTCCTTAAGTACCCGACCGATGCAGAAGGAATCCAAAAGATGTTTGCAGCTAAGCAAGCCACCTAGCACGGCCGTCACACTCCTCCCGGCACCCCTCCAAAACTCATCGCAATCGAGCCCAACGGCATCACCAAACGCCTAGCAGGATGCCACCTGAAGCCACAACCACAGCTTCGCAGGCTGGCTGCTCGATGAGCATTCAAAGTAATTGCACAACCCCTCACGAGGAAGTCAATCTCCCACCAGAGTGGGGAGAAAACCCTGACCAGTGCCCGGCCGAAGGAGACGAGGAAATTGAAGGGAAAGAAGCGCATTGAGGTCGCGCCCAAAGCCAGCGCCGCAACCGATCCATTTCTGCTGCACCTCCTG
>CAZEKJ010000100.1:292-1521 GCA_964512915.1 uncultured Porphyromonadaceae bacterium | reverse complement strand
GGCCAAGAAAATCCCGGCAGAAAATATGAAAAAACCCGCCATAATGCGGGGTTTATGGCGGCAGATTATTTGGCGGACAAGTTTGGCTTCAGCGAATTCAAACAATCCGACAAGCACAAATCGGAAATCTCGGAAGGTGAGATTGCGGGAGAAAGGGCGCTTCTGATAAAACCTCAGACGTTTATGAACCTATCCGGTCAATCTGTAAGATCGGTTATGCAGTTTTATAAGGTTCCGATTGAAGATATTATGGTGATAACAGACGATGTAAGTTTGCCCTCTGGTACATTGCGGATTAAACCAGATGGTTCCGCAGGCGGGCACAATGGCATGCGATCAATAATTCAGGAATTGGGGACGGATGAATTTGTACGTGTGCGACTGGGTATTCAGCCTGTAACTGAGTTTAAAGGTGATTTGGAAGATTACGTTTTGGGAAAATTGAGCAAAAAAGAGGAAGAATTGATGAAGGAAAATATCAAAAAAATACCAAAACTAATAGAAACTCTGTTTAAGAATGGGGTAGAAAAGGCGATGGGCGAGTTTAATTAATGTTTATCACCCGAAATCAAGTGCTCTGGGGTCTCCATCTTCATCAAAATACGGATCCACCGAAGCGCTATCCGGACCCACAATCACATCTGCATCATCAATATCACCTATTCCATCTCCTCCTTCATCCGCCTCTCCATCTGCCACGGCATCGTCGCCATCTGATGACATGGTGGCTTTCGACTTGCCCAAACTTTCAGACGGTTCCAATAAACCTTGCGCTATTGATAATTCCCGGCTAAGCCGCCCTACCATTTTCCTTAATACTAATATCATTTCATGTAACCTCTGCCTTTCTCCTGATGCTGTAATTTTTCTCAATCCTTCAGTATCTATGGAGCTTGTTAAGCCATCAAGCTGATGAGTAAGATACTCAATTGTTTTACCAATCTCTCTACATCTTCTTTCCGTAGGTGATAGTAATAAGCTTCCGGAACTCTCTCCTGTACCGTTGCCGCCCTCTGGTTCGCCAGAATAATGCCCTGTCTCACTGCAGCTAGCTGGCACGCCTAACCATCCAGGTCTTCCAGGCGGGTTTACTGGCTGGCGGGCTGACCCGCTAAAAGCTACAGGCTGGCCAGGCCTTCTACTCCCTTTTATCCCTTTTGGTCTTATTGGGGATTTAACAGGAGCGAGTGTTCTTGTTGCTATTCTCGCGGCCGAGATTCGAGCCCACC
>CAZEKJ010000100.1:0-282 GCA_964512915.1 uncultured Porphyromonadaceae bacterium | reverse complement strand
ATCAATTTCTATTGCCGGCAACAAAGTTTCTCCTTTTGGGGTTTTTCTATCAAGCTCAACCAATTTATCTGCCAATTGTTTTTGAATTTCCGGAATGGAGAGTGGCGAATGGGTCATTTTTAGAGCGCTACCTACACCCAACCTCCTACTGCGGACAATTTCCTGTATTCTGCTATCAAGAGTTAAAAAACTCAATCTACCATCCACATAGGACAATTTTTCCTCTACTCTACTTGCAAGATTCCTTTTTGCCGCGGCCGCGTTTACTACCCCTTCAAATTC
>CAZEKJ010000099.1:1198-1522 GCA_964512915.1 uncultured Porphyromonadaceae bacterium | reverse complement strand
GGGAATTCCGGATGGATGTCTTTCTACCCGTTCTGGGCACAACGGCTACCCGCCGAGAGCTTAGTTACCAGAATATCCCCCTGTTTTACAGCGAGCGGTTTCAAACCACGGCACGGTTGATCGTCGTGGTCCGGGATGCCGAAGGAACCATGGTGTGCCTCTGGCAGGGGAAACAAAGCGGGGCTGACTTAGCAGATATCTATCTCATGCGTATATTCGGGCCTTTCGATTTACCCTTGCCGGGTCGATGACCTGCTTTTCTCTGGGTTTTTATTTTCCCAGACCCAATATTGATGAACTCGTAAAAAGTCAAAATTTGGATGG
>CAZEKJ010000099.1:0-1188 GCA_964512915.1 uncultured Porphyromonadaceae bacterium | reverse complement strand
TGGCAATGTAAAAAGCTCTCCGCCTTAGGCGGACAAGGCGCGCAAATCCTGAGGAGTGAGGTGTACTTACAGGTACGCCGCAACGACGAAGGAAGCAGCGCAACGCCGCAGATGGACTTTTTACGAAGCCATCAATATTTGCCGGGCTTCCTTTGCCGTAGCCACTTCCCGGTCCATAAGGTTGGCGATTTCTACCACTTTTCTGACCATCTCCGCATTGGTTTTAGCCAAAACGTTCTTTTGAATGTAAAGATTATCTTCGAACCCAACCCGGGCATGTCCGCCGTTGATCATGGAAGCCGCGGCCATTTGAAAATGCTGCGCCCCGATGGCGAAAGCATACCACAGGGTTTCGCCGGGCAGGTTGTTGCGCATATAAACCATATTCTCGGTGGTGGCTTCGATGCCCCAGGGGATGCCCAGGCAGAGTTGGAATAAAGGAGGCTTGGCCACAATCCCTTGGCGGATCAGATGTTTGGCGATACGGATATGGCCGATGTCGAAAACTTCGAGTTCCGGCTTGACCCCTGCTTCTTTGATCAGGCCAGCCATTTTCTCCACGATGGACACCAGGTTGATGAATGCTCTCGCCCCGAAGTTCAAGGTCCCCACATCCAGAGAACAGAGTTCGGGCTTCAGTTTCAGCACATGTTCTACGCGCTCTTCCGGGCTCTTCAACTCTGAAGTATTCCAGGTATTGCTCTGCGGATCGTAAAGCAGGCGCCCCCCGGAGCCGGTGCTGAGGTTAATCACCATGTCACATTTTTCCCGGATGCGTTCGTAAACTTCCTTGTATAGCTCAAACTTCATTGAGGGGGCATGGGTCTTCGGATCCCGGACGTGAATATGGCAGACTGCCGCTCCGGCATGATAGCTTTCGATGGCGCTTTCCGCGATCTCCTGGGGAGTCATGGGCGGGTAGGGAGTCTTCTCCCGGGTAGTGATGCCTCCGATAATGGCGACGGTAATGATCAGTTTATCCATTTTTCCCTCCGCTGATTCAGTATAGGATCACTTGACGACAGTATTTCTATAAAGGAACTGGATTATAATGTCAATCGTAATTTCGTATTACTTTTAACGCAGAGCCCGCAGAGGACGCAGAGAAAAACTAACCTGATGAACCAATGAACTAATGACACAATAACCCAATGACTTGATCCCACCTTCCTCAGTGATCTCCGCGGT
>CAZEKJ010000098.1:0-1525 GCA_964512915.1 uncultured Porphyromonadaceae bacterium | reverse complement strand
TGAGCTGCTTGACCTCATCGACCGGGGGAAAGCTCAAGCCGGTTTGTTCATACCGGTCGGCTTCACCACTCCTTCTCGTGGTTCATCCACCATCCAGGTATATATTGATGGCTCCGATCCGGCAATCGCCCAGGTCATACAACTGGCAGTTGAAACAATTCATCAAAGCACAGCCAATAAGCAGATGTTGAATACTATCGAACGTTTCGCACCTTCTCTTTCTTCCAGATCATTGGCTGCTTCCTCACTTAAGTATTTATACAACCCGGATATGCGCCGTATCAACTTTCTCATCCCTGCCCTAGCGGCGGCTATCCTCCAAGTGCAAACCCTGCTGCTCACCGGTTTCGCCATTGTCCGCGAACGGGAACAGGGTACCCTGGAACAGCTTATTGTGACCCCGATTCAACCCTGGGAATTGATTTTGGGGAAGATCATCCCCTTTATTCTGATCGGCTTTATCAATCTGTGGTTGACACTTGGACTCGGCAGTCTATGGTTCCATGTTCCACTGGCTGGATCTATGCTGTTATTGGCAGCGCTCAGCCTGCTTTTCATCCTTGGCTCTCTCGGGCTGGGGATACTCATCTCGGTTGTCGCCCGCTCCCAGGTACAGGCAATGCATATCGCCATGTTCATCAATCTGCCATCCCTCATTCTGTCCGGGTTCATCTTTCCGCGGTATAACATGCCGCTGGCGGCATATATTGCCAGTTACTTCCTACCCCTCACCTATTTTATCGAAATCATCCGCGGAATTGCATTAAAAGGGGTAGGATTCTCCCATTTGTGGTCGTCTGTCTGGCCGCTGGCGGTTTACAGTGGTATCGTTTTTACAGCCGGGGTGCTGCTCTTTCGCAAACGCCTGGAGTAAGGATGACTCTCCCGACTACCCGTATGATCAACCCCAAGTATGTGATTGCCGGCAGCTTCAGCCGCGACTTTGTCATCCCTGCCTCTCAGTTTCCGCGATTGGATTTCATGGGTGGCAATGCTGCTTTTTCAGCCGCCGGGCTGGCATTGTGGGATAAACCGGTCGGAATCATCTCCCGTGTTGGAGCTGATTTTCCGCTAGAGTGGTTATCTCAGTTGGATGCCTTTGAGATCGATCACCGGGGCGTGAAAACCCTGGCAGAAAACATCGACCTCCGGCATTTTTATGGTTACAACCAGGATGGCACCTTTCAGACTGGCAGTCCGGTGGGTCGTTTCGCCGCCATTGAATACCCCATCCCAATGGACCTGATAAACTATTCCCCCGAAAAACAACCTGTCGATGACCTGCGCTCCAGGCGCCCAACTTCTCCACTTTCCACGGATATTCCCGTTGATTATCATGATGCCATTGCTGCTCACCTTTGTCCGATGGATTTCATTACCCAGAGTTTGCTGCAAACCGTATTACGCTCTGGTGAAATTAAAACCATCACGCTGGAAGCAGACCCGGCTTACCTGCTTCCGGAAAACTGGAAATCCATACCAACGGTGGTTTCCGGGTTGTCCTGCTTTACTGTGGATGAAGAGC
>CAZEKJ010000097.1:551-1531 GCA_964512915.1 uncultured Porphyromonadaceae bacterium | reverse complement strand
CTTGAAAACAAGGGTCTTGGGCTGAATCTGACCGATGAGGTTCGAAATGGAATTCTAAAGCATTCCAAGGGATTCGGGAAAATCATTCCGGATGACCCCCTGGAACTTGCCTCAACGTTTGAAGGAAGAATCGTACGCATCGCCGATATAATTGCATACCTGAATCACGATCTGGATGATGCCATCCGAAGCGGCGTCATTACCACTGAACAGGTTCCCGAAGCCTGTACCCGGATTATCGGCCGAACCCATTCCCAGCGCGCCACAACCATGATCCGTGATCTGGTGTTTTCCAGCGAGGTTCGAAATGGGGAATTGACATTGAAAATGAGCGAAGAGGTCAGCGGGGCCATGAATACGCTGCGGTCTTTTCTGTATGACAATGTCTACCGCTCCCCGCAGGTTCACAATGAATTCGTCAAGGCCAAGAAAATACTGACCGAGCTCTACGCCCTTTTATTAAACCGGCCGGATATATTCAAAAAAGAACTCTGTGCCGTGGAAATGTCCTGGTTCAATTACAACGATCTCTCCCACGAGCGGTCGGTCTGTGATTTCATCGCCAGCATGACCGACCGGTGCGCCCTGACCTTATATGAAAAAACGTTTTTCCCATCGCCGCTGATCTGATGGAATCCTGTGAATTTTGAACAAACCGTGAAATGCAAGCCGTATCTGGGCAAACTGGCGTCAACATTCCGGAAAATGGATGAACGCTATGAAGAAACTGCCGGCAAATACGGTTTTGTTTGTTCAGGGTGTGAGGACAGTTGCTGCAAAACCCGTTTTTATCACCATACCCTGATAGAGTATTATTATTTAAAGCAAGGCTTTGAATCCCTGAACCCAAAAGAGCGCATGATGATTCTCTCCAGGGCTTTAGAGGCGACCTCCCAATGGGAAAAACACGTTGCGCCTGCTCCCGGCGTGATGTGCCCTTTGAACGCGGCCGGCCGGTGTCGGCTGTATGCGCATCGGCC
>CAZEKJ010000097.1:0-541 GCA_964512915.1 uncultured Porphyromonadaceae bacterium | reverse complement strand
CCAGGGCCCGGGCTGTCACGAATTTGTCGCGCAATGCAGTGAAAAACCCTATATCCGGTTTGACCGGACCCCGCTTTACCGGGAATTGGCTGATCTTGAGAAAGCGTTTCGGCAGGAGACGGGGCTGAATGTTAAAATGAGGATGACCATCGCGGAAATCCTCCTTGACCGCCAGGTGTCGGTATCCTGAAAATAGAGTTCTTTGCTTCATTCAAAAACTACTTGCTTTTATAATTTTTCTTCTTTATACGATAATCAGTGAAGTCACTGCTGACTTCTTCTGAAACCGGGTCGACATCTCAACGACGAGATGCTGCAGAACTCCCGACCTTTTCAGATCCCAGGACCAACGCTGATCCTGCCCGATTCCATTCGCCGACGAAATCATCATAGACATTACCGGTACAGCCTTGCCCTGTTTCACACGGCTGAACGGTCATTTTAGTTATCACAGGATTTTATTGCCCTGGATCCGACCTTGTTTTCCGGACTGGAGACCGGGTGTTTGTGATCTTGTGTCCAGCGGTAAGGAGTATCGATG
>CAZEKJ010000096.1:1282-1548 GCA_964512915.1 uncultured Porphyromonadaceae bacterium | reverse complement strand
CAGAGGTGGGAAGCGGCTAAACACAAAGCTCATCGGGATCATGCGAATCGACATCACGGAATCTTGCAGATCGCGGGTATTACGTTCCAGTTGCGTCATGCCATTGAGAAGTTTTTCATAGACTACCGGATCGACCTGTGAGGCGGTTTGTGACAACATGGCCTGGGTTATGACCAGTTCACCCACCAGATTAAAGATTTTCACCTTATATTTTCCCTTCTCACTTCCCTTGACATAAATCTTAGCGCCTTTTTTCGGGTCAATCG
>CAZEKJ010000096.1:402-1272 GCA_964512915.1 uncultured Porphyromonadaceae bacterium | reverse complement strand
TAAGTTGGTCAACCTTTTCGGTGCTGACACGAATTGAGGCGGCGTCCGGGTTAGATGCTGCGGCAGCGCTGCGATTGCCGGATTTTATATCTTTGACATTGCTGGTGTTTTCTGATCCATGTGTTTGTGAGGTATTTCTAGCTGTATATTCGGTTGAATCGGGTGGATCAGTATGGAAAAATCCATAGCCAGGGTCGATTTCGTTCTGTTTCTTGATATCTTCTATGTCTATGAAAAACCCGTAGCTATCATCACTTGCGGGGATTTCAACGGGGGGTTCCTGGTGCGTAACGGGTGCTGCATCAGTGGTTAATTTTGGTACTACCTCTTTATTTTCTGCTAATAATTTCAGCTTTTCGCAAACAGTCGTCACTTTTTCATGATCTACTGCAGTGCCATTCTGATGCCCATCTAATTGAGATTTTAACGCATCACCCGCTTGCAGAAACACATCAATCATTTCCGCTGTGGGCTTTAATTCTTCTTTGCGTAAGCGGTCAAGCAGGGTTTCCAATATATGCGTTGATTCGATCATGTCATTAAAGCCGAACGTGCCACTGCCACCTTTAATCGAGTGTGCCGCCCTGAAAATGGCGTTAAGATCATCAAGATTCGGGGAGTCAATGTTCAGGCCCAGCAGCAGACTTTCCATGGAGGCGAGGTGCTCGGCGGTTTCTTCGAAAAACACCTGATAAAACTGGCTCATGTCGATGGTCATGTGGAACCCTGATTATTTTTATTATTTAAGAATTGTTAACTGATAATTTTTGCGACGACTTCGAGTAATTTATTGGGGTCAAAGGGCTTGACTAACCAGCCCGTCGCTCCGGCTGATTTTCCTTGCGCCTTCATCGCATCGCTTGATTCTGT
>CAZEKJ010000096.1:0-392 GCA_964512915.1 uncultured Porphyromonadaceae bacterium | reverse complement strand
ACCAATGTCAAACCATCCATTTTCGGCATGTTCTGATCTGTCAAAACCAGATTAACTGTTTTTGATTTGGCCTTTTCCAGACCTTCCTGACCATCGGCCGCTTCAATAACTTCATATCTGGCGCCTTTGAGGGTGAAGGCTACCATTTGCCGTATTGAGGTGGAATCATCCACTACAAGTATTGTCTTTGCCATGTTACTTGTCCTTCTTTAAAATCTTTTTGAAACTGACTGTACTTTATAAGTATTAAAATATTTATAAAATTTACAGTTCCTCACGGAGATTTCATGATTCATCAACCTGGGTGAGGCCTTCCTGATCATTATCCCGGCCTTGCGGGGGCATTATTAAAATGCCGTATAATTTCTGTGGGGGCCTGCCATGCTATTCAT
>CAZEKJ010000095.1:0-1552 GCA_964512915.1 uncultured Porphyromonadaceae bacterium | reverse complement strand
TGAAACAAGCTCGTAAACCCCCGATGTTGAAGTACGAACGACAACTCGCCGTGGAGGAAAGGTACCACTGAACCCTATATAAGGAGGGATTTCTTTTAATTTATTATCATTATAATCATCATCATCACTCATTATTTTCATCAGCAGTCTTATTATTTTCATCCTCATCCCATCACTTATCGAGAAAAATTAATGGGCCGCCCAAAGGGAAGTCTGAGCAAGGGTCCGAGCAAGGCACGTAAACTTGAACAGCGCATCAAATTTGGAAATTATCACTTGGACCGGGTGAAGCATCCCGAAAATGTATACGCGCTTCATCTGTGCATTGATAGTTAAAACATCTAGGGTTATTGCACGGGTAAACTCTCCATGCCTCTTGACACGTGGACATATTTTCTGATATCGAGATATTATTAATCTTTGCATTTCAATCCTAATTTATTTTATGGAGTTTAAAAAGCAGGCTGAAAATAAGGAGTTTCTCAATCTCAAGAATTTCAAAGTTCACAACACTCAATAACGGAAGTGTTCCCTCAGTTGTTGACCATTAACGGATAGATTTACGCGGGTCTCCAGCGGTAAAGTTATGGCGATAATCAGAACAATCCAAACTCAAGAGCATCCTCCTTCCAATTGAAGGGTGCACAACATTCACGAGTCAAGCAGTACCGACGCTCGACAACGCGATCAAGGAACACCACTCGACGCACCCACAGCCACCAACGGAGACAAGCACGTCGAGGAAGCGACCCTATTCTAATGGTATTCTCACTTAATATTTTAACCGTGCGTACTTTTCGAAACTTCTCATTTTATTTTCGATCATTCTCTATTTATTCCTCTTTGGAAATTTCTTCATCGTTCTAGATTTGGAATCATTCTCGCTTCTACTCCCATCATTGCAGAGATTATTTGTAATGTCTCCTGTCATAGGACGAGCAAAGCAACAGCGTAGAGTCGGCATGGCAGGCGGGCTTCAGGGGTATTACGGAGGCCGAGTTGACGGAGCTGCTACATTCACTCCCCGAACCTCAACACCAATTCCCGACCACAATACCTATACCCGCCCAAGATTCACATTCGGGATTAACCTCGAAGAATATATCAACAAGGCCGCAGATGCTCAAGTTGAACACGGACTCCCCGGCGGAATCTGGATTAGTGACGAGGAGTAAGTCCAAATACTCGCTGGCCATGTTAACTACGCGACCGACGCAGAAGGAATCCAGAAGATGTTTGCAGCCAATCGCGCCCACGAGCACGGCCGTGCCACTCCTCCAGGCAGCCCTCCCAAACTCATCTCAATCGACGCGAACGGCATCACCAGACGCGTCATCACGATTCGCCCTGCAGCCACCTCAACTGGGTCGAAAGCTGGCTGTTCGACGAGCACTCAACTTCATTGCACCACCCCTCAGTAAGAAGTCAATCGAGCAAGTGAGAGGGGAGACAACGGAGATCAGTGCACGGCCGAAGAAGACGAGGAAACCGAAATCAAAGAAGTCCAGTGAAGTCACCGCCGCCGTCCTGACATCAAGCACCGCCGCCGATC
>CAZEKJ010000094.1:0-1565 GCA_964512915.1 uncultured Porphyromonadaceae bacterium | reverse complement strand
TTTGTCATCATCTTATCGCCTAATCCCAAGCGTGACTATTTCATGAGGTTTCAATTTTACAGTAATTGAATTCCCCTGAATTTCAGGTGCACTTTTATTTTCAAGCGGAAGCTCTACCAGATTGAGTCGCCTGACCGATTTCGCATCGACCGGAAGATTAACCGTAGCAGTGGTTTCCTTTCCTTCTACCTCAACTAACCGAACGATTAATTCATCACCTTCTTCTGACTGTTTCACTCCGCTCATGACAATTTTTGCCGGAAAAACTGAAAAAAATGATTCCTCTTCCGTCCGGGTTGCATGGTTTTTCGCAAGCGCCAGAGATGGTGGTTCAGCAGCATAAACAGGTACATTAAAGTCGTCACCCTCTGCCCAGACCTGATTTTTCCAATCGCCCGCGTGAGGATAGAGTGCATAACTGATGTTGAATTTGCCAAGATTCGGATAGATATCGGGGTTACCGGCAGATCTCATCAGCGTAATCCGCAACTCGTCATTATGATACGAATGGCCGTATTTCGACTTATTCAAAAGTGCGATCCCGGTTTTACCGTCGGTTACATCAACCCACTTCTGTGCAGGAACTTCCTGTCCATCGTTTGCTTCCGCAGTTATTCTGTAATCATCCCGGTGTTTGAGGAACTCAGGAGTCTCTTTGCCAGCCATTTTCCCATTCGCAGGCCTTTCAACAACATCGAAAGGAACCTGGTTGTAAAACCTTGGATCCTGAATTGCAAGCGGGAAAACTGCACGTAACATCGGAGAATCGGTCGAATCACTTCCCGTTTCGAGCCAATGTACTTCCATGTCATAAGTAATCCGGGGATAAGAACGATACAGATACATACGCTCAATAAACCGCGATTTTCCCCAGGTTTTAACTGTTTCGATGCAAGCTCTGACCGGTCCGTTCTCAACAACCTTTACACTCTTTATATCTGTAACATCTTCTATTTTAACATTTTTATTTAGTGTCCATGCTTTCATTCCACCCTTTTTGTCTTCCAGAAAGATCCTTAACGTGTTGAGCTGTCCTCCGCTTTTGACATATTCAGTATTGGTGCGTTTGTCGAACAGGCTTACAATACCGCCGGTTTTCATATCAACCTTCACCTTGAAGAGATCGGTATCAAACGTGTTGTCGGCAAACGGAATTGTTTCGGTATATTCTCCGGGTTTGGTCATATCGACATAAAATGTTTTGTAACCACCAGCCGGAAACTGATCGACAATAAACTGAACTTTAGAAGTATAACCCGGAGGAGTAGATTTCGAATAGACAATCTGCGCTGGATAAGTTTTACCTGAACCATCCCGAACTAATACTGTCGCAACTCTTCCTGAAGATTTATTCTGCTTGTTCACATAGTCGGGTGCTAAAAAATCCTCATTCTGATTCGTTCCCTTTGCAGCATCAACACGCTCTTTATCAGTGGGAGTAAAATTTTGTCCATAATAATTCGCGCCCCATGTTGCTACCTTTACAGAAAAAGGCTCCTGATGCGAATATACATTTGCCTCAACAATAGTTTTACGACTGGTCGGGTGAAGGTTATAAGCGACAA
>CAZEKJ010000093.1:0-1566 GCA_964512915.1 uncultured Porphyromonadaceae bacterium | reverse complement strand
ATGGCATGCGCCTATGATCGCGAAAACGGCAATTTATTCATCATCGAACGGTTGGCTGATGAATACCGGTCGATTATCCACGTATGGAAGGTTAATTGAGGGCCGGCAGGAATTCTGGTTAGAACTCTTTGCTTTCAAGAATCTCAACAGTACAAACATTTTTTCAAGATTGACGGGGTTTATCTGCATACCCCGTAAAGAATTTGTAATTTTGTAAAATCAAAATAGTTGATCATCAAATTATGACATCATTCCCCAATTCTTTAACAATAATAATTAATGCCGGGCATTGTTGACCCGGCACCAATTATTAAGTAAAACGTGTTATATCCGATGAATTATTTGTATGTCTGCTGTAGAATATCGATAGTGTCCTGCATCGCAAGCGGCGAGGGGTCAACACTAAATAGACTGCCCATGGCGTGATAAGCATTCTCGGCAAGGGTTGGGATTTCTTCCACTTTAATCCCGAAATCAGACATTTTCAAAACATCAACTTTGCACGCTTTTTGAAGTTTTAACAACCCTGTAATGAAAGCTTTCGGCTTATCAGACTCACTAAGACAGTCAACATCTTCCCCCATGGCTTTTGCCATCTCGATGTACCGCACGGGTGATTTATCCAGAAAATAACTATGGTACGACTCGGAAAGCATAATCAAGCCTGCTCCATGCGGGATAGACGGATGATAAGCACTGAGTGCGTGTTCCATGGAATGCTCTGAGGTGCATGAGGATGTGGATTCAACAAATCCGGCCAGGGTATTGGCTAGCGCGACCTGTGTTCTGGCTTCCAAATTTCCGCCCTCATTCACAGCAATTGGTAGATAGCGGGTAATCAGTTCTATGCTCTTCAATGCGAAAACATCACTGACCGGATTTGCTACCGTGGCTATGTATCCCTCGACGGAATGAAAAAACGCGTCAAACCCCTGATAAGCCGTCAGATTAGCTGGCACTGTCAACATTAGTTCAGGATCAACAATCGATAGGAAAGGGAATGTAGAATCATTACCAAATCCAACCTTCTCCTGGGTATCTTCCTTTGTGATTACCGTCCAGGGGTCGGCTTCCGTTCCAGTTCCCGCGGTTGTTGTAATGGCGACCACTGGCAAGGCACCATTTTCCGGTGCCATCCCTTTGCCGCTGCCGCCGTGAATATAATCCCAATAATTTCCCGGGTTTACCGCCATAACTGCGATACTTTTCGCGGAATCAATGGCTGATCCACCACCCAACCCGATGACGAAATCACAACCGGTATTTTTCGCAAGTTCAGCCGCTTCCATAACGTGACCAAGTACCGGGTTTGGCAATATCTTATCAAAAACCTCAAACTTAATCGAACGGGATTCCAACATATCAGTTACCCGTTTAAGATACCCCAATGTACGCATGGATTTTCCAGCAGTGATGACAATCAATGCTTTTTTTCCAGGCAATGCTGCCTCAGCCAACTTATTTAACGAACCCGGTCCAAAAAGCACCCTGGTAGGGATGAAGAAATTAAAGTTCATGTGCGCTCCGTTCAATTCGGTTTTATCTTTATTATTAACTATACAAATA
>CAZEKJ010000092.1:659-1586 GCA_964512915.1 uncultured Porphyromonadaceae bacterium | reverse complement strand
GCAAAGCACGGCATTGGGAAGGGTCTGAAGTGTGATTTCTTTTTCTATATACCGGCTGGGATAACAGTCCGTGCCATAGGCCGTTGCTTTCAGGAATATCCGTTTTCCGGCAACCAGATCCTGAATCACATGTCCGCCCCCGTAATTGAACTCACCGGGGTAAACCTTGTTCAGCGGATCATCCTCACAGGGTTCCGTGGCCCCGATATAGCAATCCACCGCAGCAATGCCGCCATAGGCCGGAACATTATTCATCCAGACCTTGGACGCCTTGATGCCGGGGGCCGAATGGCCGAAATTGATAAATGCACCGGATGAACACATGGGCGCAAAAGTC
The DNA here is from genome assembly GCA_964512915.1 of uncultured Porphyromonadaceae bacterium. Lineage (GTDB taxonomy): Bacteria > Bacteroidota > Bacteroidia > Bacteroidales > UBA12481 > UBA12481. Next base: position 1,249 of record CAZEKJ010000092.1, on the reverse strand, counting down.
CCTGTCGTCACCACATCCACATACCGGGCCGCCTCAACCGGCCCCTGGTGTTTGACAATATCCGTCATTTCCTCGGCAGTGACCACAACCACCTCGCCGGATCTGATTTTGTCATTTATTTCCTTATACGTCTTGGTAATTTTGTGTTTTTTCATGAACAGAAATCTCTCCAATGGAATAACAAGCTGACAACACACGACTTGAAGACTCAGTATTGAAAACCTCAAAAAAGCCGGAGCCTATCGTCACTTTATGGTGGATTGCACTTCCTTGATTTTGTCTGAAATATTATTTTTTATCCACCCTTCGTCCCACCATTCAATCGGATTGACAAAGGTGTTCCGGACCAGCATGGAATAATGCAGATGGTCTCCGGCAGCCATACCGGTGCTGCCCGTATACCCGATAATATCGTTTTTGGAAACCATCTGACCTGCTTCTGCATTATAACTGCTCAGGTGAGAGTACATGCTGAACAGCCCGAATCCGTGATCCAGCAGAATCGTCTTGCCATAGATACCGATAAAATCAACGAGAACCACCCGGCCGCTGTTTGCAGCGGGAACCGGAGACTGTCTGATGGATGCCAG
>CAZEKJ010000092.1:0-649 GCA_964512915.1 uncultured Porphyromonadaceae bacterium | reverse complement strand
TCTTTGGTTACCGCAGAAATAACTAATAAAAATTTAGATATCCTAAAATATCCTGCTGGTCCACTTCCTTGCCCTCATACAGGTAAGTCCGGTGATCCGCATATCCGGCCCTTGGAGCGGAATTGGGAAGACGTGTAAAGCCGCCTTCCCAGTAAAGCTTGTTGTCGCTGGATGCGATTGCGGATGTTATTTTTCGGTAATTGGATTCTCGCAGTTCCTGGTTGACCTTGATGAATCTGGCCAGCATGGGCTTCTGGCTGTCCGGGGAAACCGGTACATCAAATTCAGGCATTTTCTGATTCAAAAAACTGTCGCTTAAGGAAATGGTGTCTTTTTTGAACGCCTTTTTTTTGATATGATAAGAAAAGCCCGATCGCGCTGCATTGCCCGCCTGATCAACGGCCTTTAAGAAAAGCTCGGTTCCCGGCCCCTGATGATGATTCAGCGCAATAAAGGCAAGATAGATCCGCGAATCGCTGAAATACCCGGTCTGACCCGGATAAAACATTTCCCCGACCATCACTCCGCTAACCGGACAGGACTCCGAGAGCCTGTATATGACCAGACCCGCACCGCCCTGATTCAGGTAGTGACACCGGTTTAGAACCACAATCTCCGGAGGCATTGTATCAATCATAATTTCTTTTTC
>CAZEKJ010000091.1:0-1592 GCA_964512915.1 uncultured Porphyromonadaceae bacterium | reverse complement strand
ATCTGCAAAAGACCTTTCGCAGTAACCACCAACCTGGGGGGGACAGGCCGGTTTGGGATTTGGTGGTAGGCACCCGGAATATTTCTATTCCAATCTACCAATAATATTTCGTGCCTTGCGGATAATATACACCATATTTGTCATAATTGCATTAAAAAATAATTAGGAATTTTTGTTCATTTGATCATCACTATCGAATAATTGGAGCCACTCTTCGATCTCAGCATCATTCAACACTGTTTGCCCGGGATTGGTTTTCTTTTTGGTCTCACTGGTTTTCGTGAAACGGAAACGTCCGGCAAATTCCTTACTTGAAATTACCTTAGCCCGTCGACTGCGTGCTTCAGCCTGCACCTGTCTGTCTGAACTGACCACAACCACACCACTGCCAGCTGGAATCTGGCTCAACCTTTTCCTGATAGCTTCTAGTTCCAGCCCACCCGGGAGCCGCGCCATCGAAGAACACTTCCACTTTTGCCCGCGATTCTCTACAGAATGATTGTAGCAACTCCAATAGACGCATTTCATCGTCCATCTGCTGGAGGCTTAAACCGGGAATATGGGGAATGAGATTATGTCCATCGACCAAGTACAACATAGCAAGTATTGTAACTTCAATTCTGTGCTATTATTTTAGCAGCCGCTTATGAACCCTTGGAAACGTCTTCTCTTTTACCTTACCCTGAACGTTATTGTTTCGGCCTTAACTACTCTTACTGTCCTCTCCTTATGGGATAGGAATCACCGGCTAAATATTCAACCTGTGGCTCAATTGGCTGCTACCGTCACCCGAACCGCTGACAGAAACACAATCCACCGGAATAAAAACTCGACAATTATCATCAGGGAATGGAGGGGTCCAGATCGAGAATGTGTTCGGAGTAGGCGATTTGGAAACTGAAGTTGTTATTTTGAAGCGTACCGGGGATGGCGAATTATGGATTACCGGTTGGCGGCTTGAAGATGAAAACAATCATCGATTTGTTTTTCCAGAATTGATGCTTAATAAAGACGGTGCCATTAAGGTGTACACCAAGATGGGTACGAACAGTGTCATCGAACTGCATTGGGGAATTAAGGATCCTGTCTGGTCATCAGGTGAATTAGTATCACTTGTGGATCCGGATGGTGCAATACAAGCAACGTACAGGGTTCCATAATGGATGTTTTACGCATCATCACGGAAAATAAAATTGAAGCCGCTGTAGCAGACGGCGCGTTTGACAATCTTGAAGGCAAAGGCAAACCGCTTGTAATTCAAGAAAACCCTCGTGATGACGGTTCTTTTCTCTCCAACCATATCTTGAAAAATTCCGGTTACCTTCCTGTTTGGCTCGAGGAACGCAAAGAAATTTGCGCGCAAATAGACTCTCTCAAAATGGAAATATCTATAAACGGTTCCCGGTCTGGTGATATCCGCAAAAGGATTTTTGATCTGAACCGGCGAATTTCCGGTTACAATTTGCGAATTCCCATCGTCAGATTACAACTTCAAACTATCAATATAGAATAATCTTGATCGGTCTGGTACCGGGAAACCATTAAGAAAACATTGGTGAAATTATGTCACAGGCGCTTTACCGAAAATGGCG
>CAZEKJ010000090.1:0-1595 GCA_964512915.1 uncultured Porphyromonadaceae bacterium | reverse complement strand
GAAGGTCAATGGTTGCAAACTCATTGGCAGGGAATTGACGGTCCCAGAAAGCATAAGGAATCTGAATATGCCATTTCCAGGTTATTTGATTAGTATAAGCTTTTTTCAGAAAAGCCGGTACCATGCTTGCAATATCAATCCATCCGGCAAGGTAAGCTGCAAACCAAAGAGGTGCTGAATAATACTCGTTATTGCTCCACGAATCGCGGATACACATGACAAAGGATTTTCCGTTTGTTTGTCCAGCCCACCGGCGGCGCTCAAGATCAGCGAAAGGATCATATTCATCCAGAACATCGTAAACGGTGTATTCACCTTCGCCTGGAGTATCAGGGAACTTTCCGGAAACAATACAATTTTCTACCACTCCATCCTTATTGGCAACGGTCAAACGGCAGTATTTTGAATTGATGGCGTTTACTCCAACAATCTGGCTTCCATCAGCATTGAACAGAAACTCCACAAAAGCCACTCCCAGCTTCAGGTAATCGCGGATTGCTTTTTCCATATATCGTCGCATGACCCGGCTGTTGGCAAAAATAGTTAATGAAGCATCTTTGGGAGCTTTTAGCAGTTCATTGCCTTTATCATCATAGCCGGTAACGATGCAAGGATAAATACCCTGGCCCAAGGTAAAGTTTCGGGTAAACCTTAACCCGGTATTCAGCGTTCCAACTTTAATGATGATCTCCTCTGCCTTAGACGGCCAATCGTTGTTTGATCCCCAGCTGGCAATTTCATAATTACCAATTGTGGTGCGATCCAGATCGATCTTTGAAGGTTTCGGATTCGCGGAGTTTGGTTTATCAGCAGGAACCCCGGTTGTGGCACCCATATAGCTTCGTCCGGAAGCAAGAAGTGGTACACCTTTAGCATTAAAAATAATATCTGCCATCTTAAAGTATCTTCTATTTATTCATTTACAATTTACTATTTCCGAAAATCTGCAACGGTGCGCCAAATGGTCAATGGTCAATAGTCTAATTGTAAATTAGTTCACATTCTTACCTTTATACCATTGTACTCGATCAATGAATCAATACTTACAGGGGTGACATGTCCACAGGCGTCACCATTTTCATCCACCGGAAGAACACCACGCATACGGTTTTCTTTCATGTTCATTTTTAGCCCGGTAGCCACTGCCCGGGGAATGAAAACGAGTTCACCATCTTTTTTCACAAACTTGATGGAGAAGACAATTTGTTTTCCTTCCGGAGTTTCCCTGATCTCCAGTTCTTTGAGTACGAGGTTTCGGCGTATCGATTCGATTTTCATAAAATAAAGATTTAAAGAAGCCTCACCCCATCCCTCTCCGAAGGAGAGAGAAAGAACGGCTGCGGTTGTTTATAATTCAAATATAGATTGGAGCAAGTAAGGGAGAAAGGACAGTTTCGACTGGTTCGATAGGCTCATCAACCGAGGCTCAGGCACCGGAGCTCGGTTCTAATATCTTTGTCAAACCTTAACGAACAAAAAAATGGAGGCGAAGCCTCCACTCTTGGTTAAAGGTTAATTTGCTTATGCAAAGCTTTCCATAAGCAAATTTATGGAAAGGAAATGATTATGCAAAGTGGCATTATAAGACATGCTTG
>CAZEKJ010000089.1:1151-1612 GCA_964512915.1 uncultured Porphyromonadaceae bacterium | reverse complement strand
ACCTTGTTGAGAAAATGATCGCCATATTTCCGTATCATTTCCGCCAATCGGGATGTATCAACAATGTCTATTCCTATGCCTTTTATCATACAACAAATGTGCCTATTGTTTCTGGTACGTCCGACGATTGGGTATATTTCTGGTAACCGATAATAAAAAACCTGGGGTTGAGAGTTGATGGTTGAAGGTTGAAAGATAAGAAAGGCAACTGGTGGTTTGGTGACTCGGTATTTTGACCGATCAACCCAACCACCCAACTACCGAACCACCTAGCTACCTCAAAATCCATTAATTTAAAGATAACCCGCGACGGGAATAGATTCAAGATAGATTCAAGAAGGATAATTTATGTCGATAGTTTTGTTCCTGTTGCTTGTCACCTACGGCGTGCTGGTTGCCTTGCTGATCATCTCGCTGCTGCCGGAGCCTTCGGTGGCTTCGGTGGAGCAGGCCATGCCCGG
>CAZEKJ010000089.1:919-1141 GCA_964512915.1 uncultured Porphyromonadaceae bacterium | reverse complement strand
TCCGCGACGAAGCGCCCAATCTGGACGCGCTGCTCACCTCCCTGCGCGGGCAGGAGTATCAGGGCGAACATGAGATACTGCTCGTTAATGATGGTTCCACCGATGACTATCTCCCCATCATCCAAAAGCATCAAACAGGAAACCCGGCTGTCAGGATTATTGATTCAAACTATACTCCGCATAAGAACCTGACCAGCAAGCAGCAGGCCCTGGATCAGGGGG
>CAZEKJ010000089.1:543-892 GCA_964512915.1 uncultured Porphyromonadaceae bacterium | reverse complement strand
CGTCCCTCATCACGAGCGGATTAAATGGAGCGGACCTGGTATTCGGCCACACAAACCTGGCCATTTCCGGGACAGGCTGGAAGCGATGGTTTGGGATCCTGCAGCAATTCCAGCTTCATTTCCTGTTCGCCACGGCGTATGTTTTCAACCGGATGCGCATGAGCGGTTCCTGCATGGGAAACAATTTGCTTGTCAAAAAAGAATCCTTGCGGTCATTCGGCGGTTTTGCCCGGCTTGGAAACAGCATCACGGAGGACCGGGATTTGATACGGGAGTTCCACAAGCGCGGACTTCAGATCCGGACCGTGGAGCCCTTCGCACCGTCGGCTCATTCGTATCCAGTGGCAAG
>CAZEKJ010000089.1:0-533 GCA_964512915.1 uncultured Porphyromonadaceae bacterium | reverse complement strand
CAAGCATCACGCAATTCATGGATCAGATGCTCCGGTGGACCCGTGGCGGCTTTAACCTGAAGTCCAACCTGCTGCCGGTCGGTATCCTGCTTACCATTCAGAACTTCACATTCCTCCTGTCACTGTTCGGCATTGTTCCCCTTCTGCCGGCCCTGGCTTCGGTTGTGAACATGACCCTTACCGTGATATTCTGCCAGCTTGGTTTTGCGCGGATCCATGCAAAGAATTCTCTTCTGCTATTCCCTTTGTTTTACCTTTTCCTGATTGCCGAAACCATTCTATTTATCCCGGCATAGATTATCAGGCCCAAGCTTTCATGGAAAGGGAGGAAGATATAGCTGAAGGTTAACTGATTGAAAATTGTAAATTGTAAATTTAATATTGGATATTTTCAGAGTGAAAGGAAGACAGCCTTTTTTCCGGCAATCTGCATTATGAATTATATCTTCTAAATAAAACAAAAGTTACTGGCATTGATTGGGAAAGATTTAAAGATGAGGGAGTCTTCTATAATGCTCAGATGAATACAAAGT
>CAZEKJ010000088.1:991-1675 GCA_964512915.1 uncultured Porphyromonadaceae bacterium | reverse complement strand
TGAAAATAACAGCTTGGAAGTCGAAAATGATATCTCTTCCTCTGTGATCGCCATAACCTCTTCGACATGGGGAGGCATGTTGTACATAAGATCATGATGCAGGTGAACAACGCCCTTGGGGGTTCCGGTTGTTCCGGAACTGTAAAGCCAAAAGGCCATATCGTCTTTTGAAGTGGGCGCCGCAACCAACGCAGAGGACGCCTTGGCAATAATTTCATAGAAATCGTGCTGCCCGGGTTGCGTCTTTCCGACGACCACAATATGTTTCAACCACATCAATTCATTTCTGATCCGGCTGAATATCGGGGCCAGGTCTGAGCTGGTGATCAATACCTTTGCCCTGCTGTCATTCAGATAATATATATAGTCAGACGGTGTTGCCAACGTGCTGACCGGCACTGCGACAGCTCCTGTCTTTATGATGCCGTAATAAGCGCCGATAAATTCCGGACTGTCGGGCAGGCAGATGATGACGCGATTTTCCTGTTCAACGCCAAGGTCCAGCATCGCGTTTCCGGCCCGATTGGCCATCTCTCCGACTTGCGCCCAGGTAAATACTTGATCCTGATAATAAATAGCCACGCGATGGCCTCGGCCTTCTTCCAGATGCCGATCCAGCATAAAAGAAGCGATATTGAACTGATCGGGAATTTCTTTAAACGCCATTTCGATTTTCCTCCCCTT
>CAZEKJ010000088.1:0-910 GCA_964512915.1 uncultured Porphyromonadaceae bacterium | reverse complement strand
AAGGTTATAAATGGTAATTGATTCTCATACGCACATTTTCCCTCAAATGAAGTCTCGGGCAATCCTGTCCAAGTTATCAAGCCGGGCAGCCATTCCCCATTTTACGGACGGTACCCTCCAGGGCCTTTTGAATTCAATGAAAACCGCGGGTGTCCACCTTTCTTTGATCAGCAGAATCACGACCCGCCCGGAACAGGTGGGCCCCATTAACCGTTGGCTGTATGGCCTCAGGCGTGAAAACGTCCTGCCAATGGCCACGATTCATCCGGATATGCCGGCCGGACAAGCTTATATCAAAAGCTTAAAGGACAAAGGGTTCATCGGGATTAAGGTTCACCCGGATTACCAGGGTTTTTATGCCGATGACACGCGCATGTTTCCTTTTTACGAGACGTTGCAGGATCTGAAAATGCCGATATTGTTTCATGCTGGCCTGGATCGCGGACTGTCCCCTCCTTTTCGCGCCATGCCGGTGCATCTGCTCAAAGTCCACCGGCAATTTCCCGGATTGGTCATGATCGCAGCGCATATGGGTGGCGAGGACAATTACGATCAGACCGAAACCTGTCTCTTGGGAGAGGATATCTATCTGGACACCGCTTTTGTCCTGAGACTTATGAACCCAAATACCCTTAAGCGATTTTTCAGAATGCATCCTGTTGACCGGTTTTTGTTTGGGACCGACAGCCCGTTTACCGATCAGTCCACCGAGTTGAATTATTTACAGAGCCTTCCTTTTCTAAGCCAGGATGCCAAAGATATTATTACGGGAAAGAATGCCGCCGAACTGCTTTTCAGAGGAGGCGAAGCAAAAAACCTCCTTGTAGAATAAGTGACTCATCCACGGGCACCAGGTTCGATCAATTGACCCAGCCGGATAAGCGGCCACGAGTGGGCGGCGCCGGATTGC
>CAZEKJ010000087.1:0-1690 GCA_964512915.1 uncultured Porphyromonadaceae bacterium | reverse complement strand
TTAATCCAGTGCCCCGTGCCCTTTCGGGTATCTTCGACCGATTGAGCTACTGGCCCCAGCAAACTACATTTTAATCCAGTGCCCCGTGCCCTTTCGGGTATCTTCGACCGATTGAGCTACTGGCCCCAGCAAACTACATTTTAATCCAGTGCCCCGTGCCCTTTCGGGTATCTTCGACCGATTGAGCTACTGGCCTTGAACTTTGGCATTATATCATAACCCGATTACGGTAGAAATTCCTTTTTTATTTTCAGTATTCGGTGATTATATCGGACATGAACTTTTGAAGAACCTTAATCAATCTTTTATATAATCCAGGTCTGTCGTAAAACCAAATAGCTCAAATATAGATTGAGTTGGTCTAACAACTTCACAATGGCTTTTTATTTATCTAACCAGGTCATTGAAATCGTAAATTAATCCCCAAAGAAATCGTTCTCAAGCATTTCGCAAAGACAATGATACAGAATAATATGATTCTCTTGTATGCGATCAGTTCGTTCCCCTGGAGCATGAATGACAATATCTACCATACTGGCAAGCTTACTCTCTTTAGGTCCAGTTAAAAGGATCGTAGTCAACCCCTTTGCCCTGGCTGTTTCTACTGCCAAAGTTATGTTCCTTGCTTTTCCGCTGGTCGAAATCCCTAAAAACACATCGCCCGGCCTGGAGAGAGCAAATAATTCTTGTGCAATGGACATCGATCTTTCGGAAAAATCATTGTCCACCGCAGAGCCAATTACCGGGTTGATCCCTAATGCAATACCTCGCAGTCCTTTCTCCAGTTGCACAGCAAGCATCAATCCATCGGGAAGATCGGTAAATGCACTCTTGTCATTTTTAGAAAGCGGATGTTTCCGGGTGTAGGATTTGAGCATTTCACCCGAGATATGCAGAGCATCCGACATGCTTCCACCGTTTCCGGCAAGGAATATGGTGCCCCCGCGCTCCAGGGAAGCTGCAATGGCAAGATAGCTGTTTCCAAGCGCATGTGATGCTTCCCGCAGATTCTCATGCCGGGAAATCATATCTTCAAAGGTTTCCGCAGCCAACTTTGAACGCTCTTTTATCCTAACCGCTACGGATGCTGTGTTATCCTGTTCTCCTTCTGTAACCGTTCCACTCTTCAATGGTCTTCCATGCAACCCCGAAATCACCTTGTTGTGGAGAGTTGATACTGTATTCAAATGGTCGCCCTGAATATGAAAACCCTGACCACCCATTGAAACAGGTCTATTGACAATGTTTTTCCGTGGACGATAATAATATTCTGGTTGCTCTTTACCGATACTGGCGTGATAATCGCCCGCCAATGGAATGATGTCGAAATTTGCAGTCGTAAATCTGCTTACCGGATAACCAAGGTTCCGACCTATGGAAACAGCTTTTAAGAATACTTCTGGTCCCGTAACAGCGGACCCAAAATTTAGAAATACTCCCTGATCCAGGTTAGCTACAGAATCGCAAAATACCTTAAAGTCTACTCCACTCGCTTCACCCATAATGCCAAAATTGCAATCTGGGTGTTGGTGAATAATATCGGCTCCCATCGTGGTGTGAATAGTCATTGGTATACCCAGGCGGTAGGCATGGTAAAGCACAGAAACATCTTTGTGCGGAAAATTCTCATCCCCGATGAATTTCCCTAATGCCTCGCCATAGCCAAGTCCATCATAACTTCCTCGTTTCA
>CAZEKJ010000086.1:0-1700 GCA_964512915.1 uncultured Porphyromonadaceae bacterium | reverse complement strand
TGGGAGCATCTTTCAGCCTGTTCAACAGTTCAAGTTTTACTTTGGCTTTGAATGGACCATACAACTCCAGTTCATCTGGCTGGATGCCCATTTCTTCGGCCACCTGGGTGATCGGCTTCAGTTGAGCGTCCTGGGCAATCTCGATATCAGATGGAACCGGGGTTTTCAGTTTCAATAACGTGGGAGTAAATTTCTTGCTGGCGGGGGTCACTACGGACATTTTCAGGCTTTCCTTTCGCGACAATTTTAAATTATGCCACTTAATTATGGTACATATCTTCCCGTTCCGCAAGGGAAATGGGAGGTCAATATAAGCACCCGTGCTTTCTTGGGAATTCTATGCTAGGTTGGAGTTTCACGTTTATGCCGGTTATCGTGTCTCATCCCGCGGGATAGAACCTACTCTTCTCTGTGAGCTTCCTGTCGCACATTGAATTCAGGCATGTTCCTCAGCGGGGACGCTGCGGACTAAGATGGCAGGTAGGTGTCCCTGCATAATTGTAGATAGTTGGCTATTGACATGGACATACTAATGGTTATAATATAGTTAGGTTATCAATATAATATAGTTAGTTACAGCACCATTACCTTAACAAGCACCACTCGATAATAGCAAAACCGGCGAAAACCGGTGACGCAAAACCATGGGTCTAAATTCAGCCCCGAGCTGAAAATGATCGCCAGGCTGCCGAAAGTGTTTCAGCATTCTTTCATAGCCCGGGCATCTGACCCGGGCATTTTTGTACTCTAACATCTAAGAACGATAAGGGCAAAACCGGTGAAAATCGGTGACGCAAAGCCACGGGTCTAAAACCATTAAGGTCAAGATCGCCAGGCTGCCGAAACCTTAATCAACTTCTGACCTCTGATTTCCAGATGTTGGCAGTGATCAACCGGAGCCCTTGTCGGGGAGAAAAGCAATGGCTCCAAAACAACCCTTCCTATATTTTCTAACTCTCGCGGTCCTCCTGGTTTCCAGCCTGGTACCGTCTGCCAGCGTGAATGCACAAATCCCCGTGACCGCGGATGGCGCACCTGCACTCGCAGATGTAGAGCAGGCATCCTCCGATTCAACCGTCCTTTCACTGGTTGATTTTGCCTCCTCCTTAAAAAATGGCGGATCAGACATTCGCGGTATCCACGTACCGGGTATCATGGCTTACCGGGTCGTCCAGCAGCCATCCGGGCAAAACGGTTTTGTCTCTGGCACTCGGGGAACTGTGACCCAATTCAGCCTGGCTTCCAATTATGGCAGCATCGGCATGCTGGCACATAACTATTTGGCGGGCGAAAAGTTTGTTGAATTACAGATTGATGACATCATCCATATTGTGTATGGAGATGGATCATTCAACACGTTCAAGGTAAAAGAGATCCACCGCTTCCAGGCACTGCAGCCCACCAGTCCTTCCTCTGATTTTATTGATCTTGAAACGAACGAGGAACTCACTGCCACAACCCTTTTTAAACGCATGTATGCTGGTAAAACACACCTGACACTGCAAACCTGTATTGCCGCGGAAAGTGAGAGTTCGTGGGGCAGGCTGTTCATTATCGCTGAGCCGATCAGTTAATCCGATTCCCAGGTTCGTACATATAGTCATACCAACCGGCAATTTCGCCGGTTTTATTATTTATGGAGGATGAATATTCCTTGCGGCAACTTGGGATATAATCAGATATAGACATGATTTCGCCTA
>CAZEKJ010000085.1:0-1768 GCA_964512915.1 uncultured Porphyromonadaceae bacterium | reverse complement strand
ACCCATTACGGATTTTTGTCTCAAAGACCCATTAACCCGATTCAAATAGAGCGGCAGACCGGCTCCGGACTTTTTGTGGGTCATGTTTCCGGAGAAAGTGGCCGTTCTTACGTCGCGCTGCGCATGGAGCTTTTTCCTGGTGATGTTTTGCGAGTCGGATACGAAGATGAGCCCTGGCATATCAGCCTGAGAATCAGTCGTAAGATTTCAGAAGGCACCCGGTTTCAACTGACATCCGGAGGAAAAACGCCTCCTCGGAATGGGTCTCCGGTTTTCCTGACGGATCGCCGCGAACCGGAATTGACAGCAAAGATTTTAGATCTTGAAACACAAATTCCATCGGTCAATACCCCCCTGCCACCTTCTCTTTTGCAGGCAATTATTACCCGAAATCGCCAGTCAAAGACAAATACCGTTGATCAAAGAGTTTACCGGTTAACCCCCGAAATCGGCAACACCTGTGAAGAAACCGCGGTCTGGCTGTCTAAGGAGACTTTTCAGGCCTTTTCTGAAAACCCAAGCCTCTTTAAGGGAATCTGGTGGTGGCTTACCCCTGCGCTCTGGCCTGCCCATGAGGTCGAAATCAAATCTATGATTGATCATTTGTTACATGCCGGGTCCAGAAAGTTTGTCCTGAACATCCCCTGGCAAATCGCTTTTTTTCAGAATCCCCGAAAACTTTCTCTCTGGGCCGGTCCATTCTGCAATCTTAGCAATTCTTTATCCATCAACGAGATTAAATCCTATGGTTTCTCCGGAGCCATTGTCAGCCCTGAGCTGGGGCAGACGGATTACCTTTCTCTTCCCAAACAGAGTCTCCTGCCTCTTGGAATCGTGCTTTCCGCAAACTGGCCTCTCAGTATTTCCCGAATATTCTCGGATCATCTGAAACCCGACACCCTGTTTCAGGGTCCGCGGGGAGAAATGGCATGGACGGGTTTATCAGATTCAAATTACTGGGTATATCCCAACTGGATGCTTAATTTGACGGGTTACCGCAACGAACTGGAACGGGCAGGTTTCCAGCGGTTCATTTATCTGACAGAGCCCGTCCCACCGGGCATTCGAATGAAAGATCGGCCCGGAAACTGGAATTGGAGGCTATCGCTTCAATGAACCATTCATTATTCATGGAAAAAGCGCTGACCGAGGCAAGGCAAGCCCTGGGCCGGGGAGAATTCCCGGTTGGATGCGTGATCGTGCACGAAGGAAAAATCATCGCCACCGGATCCCGCCGGGGAACCACCGGAGGTCTTGTCAGCGAAACCGATCATGCTGAAATCCTGGCGTTAAAGCAACTTGAACTGTCGCCTGCAATCGATCACGGTCGCCTGACGCTTTACAGCACCCTGGAGCCCTGCCTGATGTGCTTTGGCGCCGCTCTTATCAGCGGCATACGGCACTTCGTATTTGCCTATGAAGATGTGATGGGCGGCGGTACCCAATGTGATTTAGGCCAAATGCCCCCATTGTACAGCAGCCGGCCGGTGAACATCGTTCCCCATATCCTTCGCGATAAAAGCCTTTTTATCTTTAAATCTTTTTTTTCAAATCCGGATAATACCTACTGGAAAGACAGCCTTCTGGCCGCATACACTTTATCCGCACCTTTCTCCGCTCCATCCTGATTTGCTCATTTTCAAACGCCGGATAAAATATATATTGACATTGTCGTTCCGCGACTGTAGTATAGGACAAATCAGTAAAGATATTGCAAATTACTGCGTATCGGTTCGAGCAGAAGGATTGTTCCATGTTGCCACAGTGA
>CAZEKJ010000084.1:0-1905 GCA_964512915.1 uncultured Porphyromonadaceae bacterium | reverse complement strand
AATGAATGAAAGGGCGTCCTCATCAGTGGGCACGGGGCAGGGAGGGATGCGAGTCGATGTGTTGGAGGTGGGGCAGCATTAGCTGCAGGACAAATGGGATCGGCGGCTTCGGTGGTGATTGATGTCTTGTCTGCCTTGTGGACCTCACTCGACTTCTGCTTAGATTTGGATTTCCGTGTATTCTTCGCTCGGGCACTGATCTACGTTGTCTCTCCACTCAATTTTTCGATTGACATGTTGGAGCGGTGTTGTGCGATGAAGGTGAGTGCTCGTCGAACAGCTTGCTTGCGACCCAGTGGGGGTGTTGCCAGGTCGAATCGAGCTGATGCGCTGGGTGATGCCGTAGGCCTCAATTGCCATGAGTTTCGGAGGGGACCCAGTTGGACTTGGAAGGCCGTGCCCAAGGGGCTTGCTTTACTGCAAACATCTCGTGGATTCCTTCAGCACCAGTCGAGTAGTTAACGTGGCCAGGCGGTAGGGGGACATACTCGTCGTTGCTAATCTAGGATACCCGAGGGTGTCCGGGTTCAGCTTGAGCATCTGCGGCCTTGTTGATATACTCGTCGATGTTAATCCCGAATTGGAGTCCTGGGCGGCTGTATTGATTGCGGTCGGGAATTCTGGTGGATGTTCGGGGAGTGGGTGCAGCAGCTCCATCAACTCGGCTTCCGTAATACCCCCGAATCCCGCGTGCCATGCCGCCTCGAGGGTGCTGCTTTGCTCGTCCTATCACACGAGATATCACAAATATCTCTGCAAAGATGTGAGCAGGATTCAAAATATTGAACGATGAATATATAGATCGACTGATGAAGAAAGAAAGAACCTACGAAAATTAAAGTGGAGTGAGAATTCAATTACAATATGGTCGCGTCCACGAGTTGTCTATCTACGGTGGCGCCGCCGCCTTCGCTTGATGCTCCTTGATCGCCTTGTCTAGCGCCGGTACTGCTTGAGTCTCGAAGGGTGTCCACGCTTCAATTGAAAGCAGGATGCTCTTGAGCCTTGGATTGTTCTTTTAGTCGTAATAACTCTTCCGTTGGAGACCCACTTAAATCTTTCCGTGAATTGAAACCAACTGAGCGAACACTTCCGTATATTTAGTGTTCGGTACTTTGAAATTCATGAGAGTGAGAAACTCCTTATTTTCAGTCTGGTTTTTAAACTCCATGAAATAAATTAGGATTGAAACGCAAAGATTAACAATAGCTCGATTGCATTTGTTTATATAGAGTGACTTGTTTGGTGCTGATGACTCAATGTGTATTTCAAAAATAATGTTTCTTAAATTAGAAGTCACGTTCCTTAAAATAGGCGACATGTTTCGAATACGGAATGTCATGTTTCGTAATATGTAGATTATATTTCTAAAAATAGAACACACGATCTAAAAATAGTAACAATGTCATACCTTGACAACTTCACTTTGGGGATTACCGCATTCACAAAATATGTCCACGTGTCAGCGAGGCATAGATAGAAAACCCGTCCAAAAACCGAAGATATTTTTGCTATGAATCAACACCTGAACCGCGTAAACATTTTCGTGATGTTTGGCCAAGTCCAAGTGATAATTTCCAAATCTGAAGCGTTGTTCCAGTTTAGGTGCCATGCTGGGACCCTTGCTCTGACTTCCTTCTCGGCGGCCCATTAAATATAATCGACTAATGATAGCGGTGATGATGCTTATAATGATAGTGATGAGGATGATAAAAATGAAATGAAATCGTTCATCATATAGGCCGAAATGGTCCCTTTCCTCCATGGCGAGTTGTTCTTCCTTCAACATCTGGGGTTGACGATCGTGTTTCACCATCGGGAAGGGCTCAGTATTTTGCGCATCGAGTTGAGGACCAAGGCCAGTGAGCGAACGAGGAGGCATCACGAACGTCGATTGATGAAGAG
>CAZEKJ010000083.1:0-3600 GCA_964512915.1 uncultured Porphyromonadaceae bacterium | reverse complement strand
CAAAGAACAAGGCGAACTATTCAACTTCTAAATATTAACGCATCAGTACTATTTTCAGAATCAAAATCTGATCAAAAGCGGACCATAATTATACAGTTGCACCTCAGTATTTTACGAATGTGAGCCCTTTCAGAATTTATTTGTTTAATTTTAGATTCGGATTTGTAACTGGCCTATGACCGGAACCGATAATAAATTGATAAAGTGTCTTTCTCTGGTTGCCGAGAAATCGGGCTTAGGAGACTGGAGACAATGGACGAAGCGGGATTTCGAACAGCTCAGCATGCTTATCGAACAGAAAACCCGGATAATCCTCAGTGTATCTACACTTATCAGGCTTTACAAAGGAACCTCCGTCCGGAATCCCCAGAAAATAACACTTGATGCACTGGCTCAGTTCGTGGGGTTCGATAATTGGCATTCTTACAGCACCTGTGCGGATATCTCGCAGTCAGGGGTTTTTGCAGAACAAAATGCAAGAGCTCCAAAAAAGCGGATTCCCGGATTAGTTTATATCGCGGGATCAGCGATCATTATTCTGGCAGGTATTTTTGGCATCTGGGCCCTGGTGTCGAATCGCTCTATTAATCCTGCAAAAATAAAGTTCAGGATCACTAACCGTGAAATTACCGGAGTTCCTGCCACCGTCCAGGTTGAATATGATCTGGGTAATTACAAACCTGATAAACTTTGGCTGCAGCTTTATTGGAATCCCGAGGAGAGTGTCAACCTGAACCCCGACCTAAACCGAACTTCAGCCATCTATTGTTATCCTGGGGTGCACAATTGCAGACTAATTGCTGATTCGAAGGTCATTGGGAAACAAAAGGTTTATATAAAAACTTCGGGTTGGACGGCACTATTGCGGCATAACGGACTGCAGCTGGTTCCCTTGTACATCAGAAACAGTGAAATCATCAACCAGGGAGTTCTGCAGGTGACAGAGTCCATGATCAACACCCAGAACCTCGCACCCAACAGTGAGATACTTACCAGTTATTATTATGTAAACGATCTGGGTCCCATTTACGGCACTGATTACACCATTTCTGGCAGAATCAGCAATCCACCAACAAATTTGGGAACTCAACCCTGCAGCTTGTGTACGATTATCATGATTGGTGAAAACGGCAAGCACTTCTTTTCCATCGGGGATCTTGGGTGCTCGGCCTACTTTAGGTTGAGTTTCACAGGCAAGGACTACATGACCAGCTACCCGGAGCTAACTTCATTCGAATTTCTTGGAGGAAACTGGATTCCCTTCAGATCAGTGGTCTCCGGGGATAGCGTGACAATTTACACTGGAGCGTCGAAAGTCTACTCCGCAGGCCAGGTTTTTGATATCGGTAAGATCAAGGGTATTCATTTCAATTTTTCGGGGTTGGGGGCCATTGATGAGGTAAAACTGATCAATTCAAAGGGTTATGTGGCGATGGATGAGGATTTTTAATTTTTTACGCACCGCACCGAAACACCTATACTTTTTGGGTAACTGTGCGGAAAAGCACCTACATTAAAATTGTCAAGCAGCCACATCCGTCCGTTGGAGGCACCATCCGGATCTGACGTCCAGAAAGATCCATAGTTCCCCACATTAAGGAAAACGCCGGTTCCTTCAATATCCCCACCCGGTAATGCCGTAAATCCAAAGGTATTGTCTCCGTTGCCATTGGCCCCGGCGTTATCGTTCCAACCCCGGGTGGATTTCATTTTATAGCCGGCGATCGCCTCCCCTCCCGTGTAATTTACCAGACGGGTAAATTCAGCGTTGGTTGGCAGTTGCCAGCCAGCCGGACATACGGTTAATGCTGCAGGCCAGTTGTAAAGCACTCCATAGGTGGAAAAAGTTGCAGTTGTTTTCGCCGTGGTAACGTTCGTGCCATCATACCCGTATACATAATTGTGCGGATTGAGCCCGGATACGGCGCCCGCCGGGCTGACCACGGGCAGGTAGGCCAGGTTCTCAGCCATCCAATACTGGTCCCCGATTTTGACATAATGGTAGGATTTGGAATCCCTTGAATCCGTAAATGATCCTCCTTCAAGGGTCGTGAAACTCAACTCCGCACCGTATCCTGTTCCTGCTGAGTTTGTTGCAAAAGCACGATAATAGTAAAGGGTTCCGGCGGAGAGGCCGGCGAGACCAACCGTATAAACGCCAAGTCCTGCTGATGCGCTGGTAGAATGGTCCAACAGGGTTGGATTCGGGCTGGTCGACCAGCAAATTCCGCGCTCAGAGGCGGATTCTGCATTGGTGGCTATGAGATTTCCTGCCCCATCTGCAGAAAATGAGGTTATGCCGGTAACGGGATACGTATTAATTGTGGGAAGCAGTCCGGAATTGCCCGGGTCCCTGACGCAGCGAACAGAAAGGCCGGAACTCTTCTTTTCAACTATCCGGCTGGCAAGATCATTTTCAAAATCCAGATTCCTGCTCAATGCCTCCGATAAGTCAGTATCCACCGAAGACCAAAATCCTGCCGATTTCCCGAGGGAATCAAAACTGCCGTCGGCCTGGCGGATACCTCCAGGCACAGCATCAAAGCCGGTCAGCTCCGAGGCCTGAGAAAAATTTGTAAGCCAATCCCATTCCGGATCAGAAGGTAAATGCCAGCCTGCCGGACAGGCAATCGATGCTGCGGACCAGTTATAAAGCACCCCATACGTTTTGAAATTATCCGTCTCCCGGGCGGAACCGACATCAGTACCCTCGTAACCATTTACATACAAGTAGGGTGAGTTTTCAGAACCCCCGGTGGAAGGATCCACCTTGGGAAGAAAGGCCAGGTTCCGGGCCATCCAGGTTTGCCCGCCAATGTTAACCACCGGATAGAAATTACCGTCATCATCGGCACATTCGACAAATTCAATCTGATAATTAACAGAACTGACGGGAGAATCCGTCCTGATAGTGGTATAGTCGCCGCTGGAACACTCATAGTGTATGACATCGCCTGCAGTGAATCCCAGAGAATGTAGGGTTTGGTGGCTTTTTAGTTCCGGTTTGGCAAAATGGTTCTGAGTATCCGGTAATAATCCCAGATACTGAATCCCATTTTCCCCATTTTCCCCGTCCATGCAAATCATTTTTTGACTGATGGTCCCCCGGTCGGTTGTTAAACTGATCGAATAAAGGCCCGGTGCTTTCAGCCGGATCCCAAATTGCTGCTGCCCCGCAGGGACAAAGCCATGAAAAACCGCGATAACCTGGCCGGATAAATTTTGGATCTTTAAAGTAACTGCCTGAGCTTGTACCACCGAGGTGCAGAAAGTTGCTAATCCTGTGAATGGATTGGGAAAGACAAGTCCTTGCTCCGCAAGGCCGGGACCTGAGGGTATTCCATTCCCTGAAGTCAGGACCAGCGTATCCATACCAGGAAAAGTAATGCTCTGGCCACTGTTCAGATTCGTTGCCGTCACACTTTCTACGAGAGTTGAAGCGCCGGTTCCGGAAAAGGTCACCGATAGGTCCTGAGCCTCTGCATAAGTCAGAAAAGAAAACCAAAGGACCATGAATGCAAGTGTTTTCATATTGCTATTTTTGAATTACTGGTGATGCGTTAACTTTTCGAAATATTTTGTAATTAACTGATAATAAAT
>CAZEKJ010000082.1:0-4243 GCA_964512915.1 uncultured Porphyromonadaceae bacterium | reverse complement strand
TGAGCCAGCTGGACAACTGGGTGAAGATCACCAACCTGCCAAAGGTTTGTACCATATCGATATACTCACTGAATGGTAACCTTATCAGAAGATTTACAAAGGATAGTGAGAAGACGTTCCTCGATTGGGATCTGAAAAACCAGTATGGCATACCGATCGCATCAGGGGCATATATAATCTATGTAGATGCACCAGGGATTGGGAATAAAGTGGTTAAATTCTTCGGAGCTCTGAGACCACAAGACTTAAATTCACTGTAGGAAGCAAAATGTATAATCAAAAAGAAAAAATGAGCAAAATGAAAACATATGCCAAATACATTCTGAGTCTGCTTCTGATCGGACTCCTGATTGCTCCTGCAGGATTCGCGGGGAATAAGCAACGTATTGGTCAGGCAGGCGCACCTGAGCTTCTGATCAATCCCTGGGCTGGTTCCAGCGGATGGGGAGAAGCTAACGTGGGTAGCATAACCGGCCTTGAGGCACTCAGTTTGAACGTCGCAGGAACTGCCTTTGTTAATAAAACTGAACTCGGTTATGTCAATACCAATTGGCTGGTTGGAACCGATATCTCTGTAAATGCTTTCGGTCTGATTCAGAAAGTTGGCGATGCAGGAGCCCTGGGAGTTTATGTTCAAAGCATGAACCTGGGGGATATTGAGGTTACAACTGTAGATAATCCTGAAGGTGGACTTGGAACATTTAATCCCAAGTTTTCGACAATCGGAATTTCATATGCCAAGGAGTTTTCAAACAGCATCTATGGTGGTGCGGTTCTGAAGATCGTTAGTGGCGGTATTGCCGATATTAAAACGACAGGAGTTGCTATCGATGCAGGTATTCAATATGTTACCGGTGCCCAAAGGCAGTTGCATTTTGGCATAACACTTCGTAATGTCGGTCCTACCATGAAGTATACCGGTGACGGTATGTCTTTCAGAGGTACTGTACCGCCTTTTGGAGTGGATATGACTGTTGAGCATCGCTCTGCTGAATTTGAACTGCCGACCCAGGTTAAAATCGGTCTTGCTTATGACTTTAACTTTGGTGTCGGTCAGCGCATTACCGTGGCCGGAAACTTTACGTCAAACTCCTTCTCAAAAGACCAGATTCATTTGGGTGTTGAATATGATTTCAAAAACATCCTGTTGCTTCGCGGTGGATTTGTTTATGAGAATGGTGTTAATCCTTTTGAAGATGATTTCCAGTCAAGGACTACAGTTTTTACTGGTCCTACGGGCGGTGTATCTTTGAGGGTTCCGCTGAACAAGGAAAACGGCTCAGTTTTTTCGGTTGACTACTCCTTCCGGGATACTGATCCGTTCATGGGCGTTCATACTATTGGAGCAAGAATAATTCTGTAGTACTTTATTAACCACATAGAACAAAAAAAGAGTCCCGGCATCGGGATTCTTTTTTTGTTTTTCATAAAAGTTGATAGCAATGGGCAAGGTTATTTATATGACTGAAGAGGGATTGCGCAAACTTCGTGAGGAGCTGGATCAGCTCACCACCTTTGAGCGCCCAAAGATTTCACGTCAGATCGCTGAGGCAAGGGATAAGGGAGACCTTTCAGAGAATGCTGAGTATGATGCTGCCAAAGAGGCTCAGGGTATGCTTGAATTGCGCATTTCCAAGCTTCAGGAGATGGTTGCGAACGCCAGGATTATTGATGAGTCAAAGCTGGATCGCAATTCGGTTCAGATTCTTTGCACAGTCAAGCTTAAAAATCTGAAGACCGGAGCAATCATGAATTACACCCTGGTTGCTGAGAACGAAGCAAACGTTAAGGAGGGGAGAATTGCGATCAGCACGCCCATTGCCAAGGGTTTGATAGGAAAAAAGATTGGAGAGCGTGCTGAAATAACCGTTCCATCCGGACAGCTGTTACTTGAAATACTGGAGATAAATCATTAGGAAGACCTCAAAAATGAAAAAAGTCATCACTTTAGCAGCCTTTTTTTGCGTTTTCGCCGGAACTCTTTTAGCTAAGGAGTATAAAAACACGTCGAAGCGTGCAGAGGATCCTGCAGAAAAAATAAAAGGATTTGCTGCAGCATGCCAGTTAGGTAAGACTGTTACCGAAATCGCACTTAACAACGTTCATACGTATGTCCACATGGATGGACTTCTCTGGACCGATATCAGCGGTGGGAGCGCAGGTTACGAAGTACCTAAAGGTTCCGGTAAAACGTCCCTCTATGCAGGAGGTATCTGGATCGGAGGTACTGATGTAAACGGTCAGATGAAACTAACTGCCATCATCTTCAAAGGAGGTCGAAACTATTTTCCGGGGCCTTTGATCATGGAAGGAGAGAAAAGGGGCACCACGGATGTGGAGGTATGTTACCAATATGACCGGCATTTTCAGATCAACCGGTATGATGTTGAGGCCTTCCGTGAATGGTACAACACTCCGACTGACCAGCGAAATGTTGAGTTTAAGGGGTACTCAATTCCCCAGGTAATACTCGACTGGCCGGCACATGCTGATGCATCGGCGGGATATGATTTTTACCTCGCCCCATTCTGGGACAATAATGATGACGGATTTTACAATCCAGCCGACGGCGACTATCCGTTCTACGATCTCGACGGAATCCTTCCCTGCGGTACTACCCGCGAATTGAGGCGTCCGCGTTTGTATGGGGATGGTACCCTTTGGTGGGTTTATAATGACCGGGGTTCTATACACTCAGGGCCAAGCGGTGAACCCATCGGTATGGAAATACGCGCTCAGGCGTTCGAATTCTCGACGAATGATGCCATGAACGACATGAGTTTTTATAATTATGCTCTAATTAACCGATCAACCTATACCCTTGTCGACACCTATTTCGGTGTTTATTCCGATGGTGACCTGGGAGATGCGGGTGATGATTACGTTGGATGCCATGTGTCAAAGGGGATCGGATATTTTTACAACGGAGATGCAGTGGATGGCAGTGGCCAGGTTTGGGCTTATGGTTCCAATCCCCCGGCAGTAGGATTCGACTTTTTCGAAGGACCTTATCAGGATCCGAACGGTAAAGATGACTGCAAAAGCTATGATCAGCAATATAACCTGCTCTGCAATGAATGCATTCTTAACGGCAACATTAACGGACTGAACTTCGGCGACGGTATCGTGGATAACGAACGCTGGGGCATGCGCCGGTTTGTTTATTACACCGGTGGTGGTGGAGTAACAGGGGACCCGAATACTCCGACACACTTCTATAATTATCTTCGTGGCTACTGGCAGGATAATGAGCGTATGCGTTATGGCGGAAACGGACACCCTAACGGTGGCTCAACACAAACTGCTGCCGACTTCATGTTTCCCAGGGAGTCCGATCTATGTGGCTGGGGCCAGGGTGGTATCAAGATGCCGATCTGGACCGAAGAAACTTCAGGAAATGAACCGGCCGACCGCCGGTTTGTACAGTCATCCGGACCCTTTGTTCTGGAACCCGGTGCAGTTAATGACATCACCGTTGGTGTGGTTTGGGCCCGCTCTTATGAAGGCGGACTGCTGGCCTCGGTTGACAAGATGCTACAGAGTGATGAGAAAGCTCAGCGTCTGTTTGAAAACTGCTTCCAGGTGGTTGACGGTCCGGATGCCCCGGAACTGACCATCGTTGAACAGGATAAGAAGCTGATCTTCCATATCTGGAACAAGCCATCCTCCAACAATTTCATGGAGAAGTATGTTGAACGCGACCCGTTCATCGTTTGCCCGACAACCATGCCCGATTGTAATACCAACTACACCTTTCAGGGGTATATCGTATGGCAGCTTAAGGATCACACCGTATCGCTCACCGATGCCAGCGAACATAACAATGCCCTTACCCGGGTGGTTTACCAGTGTGACCGCCGGGATGGCATAGGAAGAATCATCAATTATTACTGGAACGACGGACTTGAGGCAAACATGCCCACGGTTGAGGTCGTAGGCCGTGACCAGGGGATTGAGCATACTTTTGTTATGGAAGAGGATGCGTTTGCTGAGGGAGTTAGAACACTTGTCAATCACAAGAAATACTATTACCTGATTGTCGCGTATGCTCATAATGATTTCATGAAATACGACCAGAACAACCCGGATTCATTTGAAGGCCAGAGGCATCCATTCCTCAGCGGGCGCAAGGGTGCCGGTGGTCCGATTAAAACATACGAAGCCATCCCGCACATGATTGAGCCCGAACAGGGTGGAACCGTGATCCAGGGGACCTTCGGTGATGCCCCTCCGGTTATCCAGG
>CAZEKJ010000081.1:0-4641 GCA_964512915.1 uncultured Porphyromonadaceae bacterium | reverse complement strand
TGAGCCAGCTGGACAACTGGGTGAAGATCACCAACCTGCCAAAGGTTTGTACCATTTCGATCTATGCACTGAACGGTAACCTGATCCGCCGGTTCACAAAAGACAGCCAGCAAATCTATCTGAATTGGGATCTGAAAAACCAGTACGGAATACCTATCGCGTCAGGAGCATATATTTTATATATCGATGCTCCGGGCATCGGGCATAAGGTGGTGAAGTTTTTTGGGGCGATACGGCCGCAAGACCTTAACAGTCTGTAGCATTGGAAACCTGTAGGGACGCATATATGCGTCCAAAGGCAGAAGGCAGAAGGCAAAAGGCAAAAATTAGTCTAAAGAATTAAGGATTAAGAGGGCTTATACGAAATTTGACTGATTGGAAACCCTTCTTCTTTTTTCCTAATACTTAATCCCAATTTTTGCCTTCTGCCTTCTGCCCTTTTTCTTATCTTTAAGCCTCAAGCCATTACCTAAATGCCCGTATCATGAAAAGGTCTCTTGTTCTTGCAAGTCTCCTTTGTCTTTTCGCCCAAGCCGCAGTACCCCAAAAGTATAAAGATGTTCCGGTCAGCACCCAGGAATCCTTTCAGTTAATAAAAAGTTCCGCTGCCGGATGTTTTCCCGGAAAAACGGTAACCGAGTTGTCTCTCAACAATGTCCGCACCTGGATGCGAACAGACGGATCTTTGTGGAACGGACTTTACAGCGATACCATTCCAGGGTATGAGATCCCTAAAAACTCAGGGAAGTCATCCATCTATTCCGGCGGAATCGCAATTGGTGGAACGGATGCGAACGGGCAGTTCAAATCATGTGCCTGTTGGTCTGGTAACGCCCGTAATTACTGGCCAGGACCTCTGAAATCAGACGGCCCTGATCAGGGCACTACGGATGCTGAAATCTGCTACCAGTATGACCGGCATTTTGCTACATCAAGGTTCGAAGTGGAAACATTCCGGGATTGGGTTAATACTCCTTTGACGAATCGGGACAGGGAATTCAATGGCTATTCAATACCCCAGACGATACTGGACTGGCCTGCCCATGGGGATGTAGCGGCTGGTTATGACATAAACCTCGCCCCTTACTGGGACAATAATGAAGATGGAGTGTACAATCCGGTCGACGGAGATTATCCATTCTATGACCTTGATGGTGTCCTGGCCTGCGGCACCTCCAGAGAAATGCGGATTCCGAGGCTGTACGGTGATGCAAATATATGGTGGGTAATTAATGACCGTGGCAACATTCATGGTTGGCGGGGTGGCGAACCAATTGGCATAGAGATTCGTGCACAAGCCTTTGAATTTTCTACCAACGATGCATTGAATGACATGAGTTTTTACAACTTCACCCTGATCAACCGGTCGACCTACACACTTTTCGAAACCTATGTGGGACTTGTTGCCGATGGGGATATCGGCGCTTTTAACGATGATTTTACGGGTTGTCATGTTTCCAAAGGGATCGGGTATTTCTATAACGGGGATCCTTTTGATGGAGAAGGCGAAACCACGGCTTACGGAGCCAACCCTCCGGCTATCGGGTTCGACTTTCTCGAAGGTCCCTATCAGGATCGTAACGGGCAGGACGACTGCACCAGTTACGACAGCCAGTATAACCTGATCTGCAACGACTGCATCCTCAATGGGAATATCAATGGGCTGAATTTTGGAGACGGGATAATCGACAATGAACGATGGGGCATGAGAGGGTTTTTATCGATTGCTGTTTCGGGAGGTGTCGGCTATACCCCATTCCCATCAGCCTTTTCCTACTATCAATACATGACTGGCTATTGGCCAGACAATCAACACATGCAATACGGGGGCAATGGGCATCCGATCTCCGGAGGTACTGGTCCACTCTGTGATTATATGTATCCGGGTGATTCAGATCCGTGCGGCTGGGGACAAGGTGGCATCAAGATGCCACCCTGGACCGAAGAATCAGCAGATTACAAACCAGTTGACCCATTGATGGTGCAGTCTTCAGGACCTTTTACCATGGAACCTGGCGCCGTTAATGATTTGACTATCGGCGTAGTTTGGGCCCGATCCTATGATGGCGGGCTGATGGCTTCGGTGAATAAGATGTTGCTGGCCGACGAGAAAGCTCAGCGGCTGTTTGATAACTGCTTCCGGGTGGTCGACGGTCCGGATGCCCCGGAACTCACCATTGTTGAACAGGATCAGAAGCTGGTCTTTCACATCTGGAACAAGCCTTCATCCAATAACTACCTGGAAAAATACCGGGAACGCGATCCGTTTATCATATGCCCCGCCCCGGTTCCTGACTGCAATACGTATTATGCGTTTGAGGGCTATCAGGTTTGGCAGGTAAAAGACCCGAATGTGCCAATGAGCGAAATAACAGCGCATAACGAGTTCAAGGCGCGTGAAATCTTCCAGACGGATATTCGAAATGGAGTGTCCCGTTTAATCAATTTCTACTGGGATCCGAATACGGAATCCAGCCAGTCGGTTATTGAGGTGGTTGGCAAGGATTCCGGAATTCAGCACACGTTTGAGATCACCAAAGATGCCTTTACATTCGGCGGTCAGCCCCTGGTAAATTTTAAGAAATACTATTTTGTGGCCGTGGCCTATGCTTTCAACAACTATATGCAATACGGCCAAAGCAATCCGGAATCACTTGAAGGACAGAAACTTCCATACCTGGCCGGAAGAAAGGGCGCCGGGGGTCCCTTTAAAACCGTTGAGGCGATCCCGCATAAAATCGAACCGAACGGAATGCGCCTGGTTGGCGGCAGCGAGCCATTTGCATTCCCGCTGATCACTCAGATTGAGGGGCACGGTAACGGGCGGAATAACATCGACATCAACCAGTCAACCCATGACGCAATCATGAAGGGCACTCCCTGGAAAGCCGAAAAACTGGAATTTCTGCCCGGCCGTGGCCCGATATCGGTAACGGTTGTGGATCCCATGAATGTGCAGGACGATAATTACACGCTGAAGTTCGATTCCGTAAACTCATTTATCTCATCGAACTTCATGAATGGCAAGATATATGACGCGAACTGGTTCATCTGTAATACAAAAGGGGATACCGTTTTCTCAGACAGCTGGATTGCAACGGAATATGAGCAGCTAATCCCCGGGTGGGGCCTGGCGGTGGCTATAAACCAGGTTGAAGTCCCATTTCAGGCCGGTGCGATCGACAATGGGTTTATCGATGCGACGATTTCTTACAGCGATCCCGGTAAGAAGTGGCTGACTTTTATTGCTGACGACGACCGCGACGTCCCGCGCAACTGGATCAGGGCAGGTTCCAATGATGGGAACAGCACCGATAAGAATTCCGTTTACGAGAAGATCCTCGGAGGAAGCTGGACTCCTATGCAGATAACCTCCAATGCCCTCCACGGACCGGCTTACCAAAAGGCAGTCAGTGCCATTGATCCGAAGAGGCAGCGTTTGAATTCCATTGATTTCTATATCACAAGCAACCGGAGCCGCTGGAGCCGATCCCCGGTTCTGGAGATGAACGATGATCCGAAACTTTCAGTCGGACAGGTAGCCAAATTTAGTCTCCGGGCTGGACAGTCAATCGACAAAACCGGCCAGCCTGCCTCGCCTGGCAGCGGTGCCAGTACCAGGGAGGAAGATCCGAACTACATCAGCGAAACCGGCATGGGCTGGTTCCCGGGCTACGCCATCGACGTGGAAACCGGTGAACGCCTGAATATCGTCTACGGGGAGAGCTCCTTTCTCACGGGAGACCATGGTGCCGATATGGCATGGAACCCTTCGGCACGGGAAGGATCGAAACTATACAGGGAAAGCAACGGTTTGCTGGCCGACTATGCTGATGTTCTCTTCGGCGGCAAGCATTATGTATATGTCATGGGGCACAACAGCACACTGCCCGGCAAGAAAGACGCCACCTTCTTTCCGGGCTATGATGCCGGGGCCTTCTACATGGCAAAGATGGCCTCCACCAACGCGAACAAAATCAAGGAACTCCTCATCAATGCTACATGGACGGCTATTCCGCTCATGGACAGCCTGTTTCTGAAAGAAAACGATGCCGAAAACGATCTGTACGGATACCTCCCAACCCTTGATACCAGCAGAAACCTGAAAATCAGGCTCAGGGTGGCCGGTCAGTACTGCAGGGGAATCTGGGATTTCGCAGTTCCGGATTCCCTGGCCCTGAACAACAACAACCCGATGTACACCATTAATACCCATGATGCTTCCCGTTATGTCTCTGATCCCCTTGTATCCCTTGCAGCGCTTGACCTGATAAGGATAGTACCCAATCCTTACTACGGAAGCTCGGCCTACCAACAGACTCCTGGTGACAACCTCGTTAAGATAACCAACCTTCCGAAAACCTGCACGATCTCCATTTATTCCCTTAACGGCAACCTGGTCCGTCGTTTCATTAAGGACACTCAGCAAACCTTCCTCGACTGGGACCTGAAAAATCAGTATGGTATCACCGTAGCATCAGGGGCTTACATCGTTTACGTTGATGCACCGGGGATCGGGAATAAGGTGGTGAAGTTTTTTGCGGCGATGAAACCTCAAGGCCTTTAAGGCCTTTAAGATGAAAGACGAAAGAAGAAAGATTAAAGAAAGATTTTAAGATTTAAGAGAAAAAAGAAGGCTAT
>CAZEKJ010000080.1:0-4825 GCA_964512915.1 uncultured Porphyromonadaceae bacterium | reverse complement strand
CGATTGACGATTTACGATTGACGATTTACGATTGACGATTGACGATTTACGATTGATGGATGGTGGAAGGTGAAGCCGCATTGCATGATTTTTTGGGGGGAAATGCGTGAGCCTTTCAACACCACAGTGCTCATTTCGCCTAAAGCCAGTTTCAGCATAAAAGAGGGAACTCCAACCGGTATGTAGAGCCGGTGATGCTGTTTTGCCAGTATTTTCATCAGCTGGCGGCTGGTAAGGGGGTTGGGGGAAGCGGCATTGAAAGCGCCGGAGAGTTCCGGGTGTTCAGCCAAATGCTGGAATATGCCGACCAGGTCATCGATGTGTATCCATGGAAGCCACTGGTTGCCGGAACCCAGCGGGACAGATACCCCGAATTTCAGCGGCATCATCAGTTTTGGCAGGGCGCCGCCCTTTTCACTGAATACCACCCCGATACGCACTTTTGCCACCCGGATGCCCAGTTCAACAAAGCGATCTGCGGCTGATTCCCATTGCCGGCACACATCTGCAAGAAAATCCCCTCCGGAAGGATCGGTTTCAGTGTAGATTTTATCCGATGTGATGTTGCCATAAAACCCGGATGCAGAAGCAGATATGAGTGTTTTTACCGAGTGAGGGCCGCTGGCCAGAATTTCACGCAAGGCATCCAGCGCATTCACGCGGCTGTCGATGATCCGGCGCTTGCGGTCAGGTGTCCACCGGCCAGAAGAGAGGTTTTCTCCGGCCAGGTTTATCAGGACCGTAACACCTTTCAGATCATCAGGCAGATACGGTCTTTTCAGGGCAAAGGCCTCGTGCCCGGCAGCCCGGAGCACCGGGATCAGTGCCTGGCCAACCAGACCCGATCCTCCCGCAATGGCAATTTTTTCCATGGTCATTGCGTGGGCCCAATTTGGTCCATCGCTGCCTTTAATTGCTTTAATGCCTTAGCGAGCAAATATCGCTGGCAGCTGAAATTGAGGCGCATAAAGCCTTCACCTCCCGGGCCGAACTGGGTGCCGGGGTTGAGGCCTAAACCTGCTTTCTCAATCATAAATTTATTCAGGTCATCCTGCGACAGGCCGAGACTGTTGAAGTCAAGCCAGGCCATATACGTGGCGTCGGGGATCATCATACCAACCTGCGGCAGTTCAGCTTTCAGGAAATCATGAATGAATTGCCGGTTGCCGGTGAGGTAAATCATAAGCTGGTCAAGCCATTGGTCTCCCTCTTCATAGGCGGCCTCCAGTGCTTCAAATCCAAAAACATTTCCCATTCCGATATGAAGCGTATGTACAAGATCTTCATAGGTTTTTCGGGCTTTCGGATCCGGGATCACCACCACCGAGGTGCTCATCGCAGCCAGGTTGAAGGTTTTGGAGGGAGCCATGGTGATTACGATTCTCTCCTGGTAATCTTCAGCAACCTTAAGGATGGGAGTATGCCTGTTCGGGCTGAAAACAAGATCGGAATGGATCTCATCGGATATGATCCAGATGTTGTGCTCCTTGCAGACGGCGACCAGTCCGGCGAGTTCCGCCGGTGACCAGACGGTTCCGCCGGGGTTGTGCGGGCTTGAAAGGATCAGCATCCGGGTTTTGGGTGTGATCTGGCTTTTGAGCAGCTCCAGATCAAAGGTAAATCTGCCATCCTTGTGGATCAGGTGGTTGAGTATCAGCTTTCTTCCATGACCTTCCACGCAAAAGTAGAACGGATGGTAAACCGGCGGCTGGATGATCACCTCATCACCGGGTTGCGTGTAAGCGAGAACGGCAACCGAAACGGCCGAGACTACGCCGGGCATGAACGTTACCCAGGCAGGATGGACGGTCCAGTTATGACGCCGCTGGACCCAGCCAACGAATGAGTTGGCAAAACCATCGCCTCGGAAAGTATAGCCAAGAAAAGGATGCTCCAAACGTTTCGCAATCTTTTCCCTGATGAAATCCGGGGTTTCAAAATCCATGTCCGCAACCCAGAGTGGAATAACCCCGGCATTGCCAAAAACCATCTCTCGTCTGTCCCATTTGATGGAGCGGGTTCCGGTGCGGTCTGTCTGCTTGTCGAAATCTTCCTGCGTGTATAGTTTACCAGCCATAGTTGTTCGGTCCGAGTATTTGTTCAACCAGTTGATCGTATGCTATCTTTAAACGCATGGTGACCGGTTTCTGTTCAGGAAGGCGGATACCATTAACCGAGGCGATCGGGCAGATACCTGCGGATGTACCGGTGGTAAACATCTCATCCACTGAGCCAACCTCGCTCTCGTGGAGGTATTTCTCAACCAGCGGGATGTTCAGTTTTTCAGCAAGGTCAATGGCTTTCAATCGCGTAACCCCGGGCAGAACCGAAACCACCGGCGCTGTATATAGAACAGAATCTTTGACGTAAAAATGATTGGTGCGTCCTCCTTCGGTAATATTTCCGTCTTCATTCACGAGCAGGACCTCGTATACCTGTTTGTCGCGAAGTTCCTGGTTGGTTTTGGCTCGCAGGGCAGCGTTCCAGAGTTTGATATTCGGTGTGTTCCGCACAGCATGGAAGGTTGTAACCACAACGCCCACAGTCTGTTCCTCGATTGTGGGGTAGCGATGCGGAATGTAGCCGATCTCGAGGACGGGCTCGGGCCACCAGCTCAGCCTGATTTTGATGTTGCCGATCCGGTCGGGTTCCGTATCGAGAAGCTCATTCAGATGGGCCTCCATCTGTGCACGGGTGTAGGGCTCTTCGAACTCCATGAGCGCGATGGAGCGGAACATCCGGTCCATATGCTCTTCTAAAAAAAGCGGTATATGTTTGAACACCCTGAATACTTCGTACACCATCGGCACGAGGGTAGGATCGGCATCGTCGAGGTACGGCTGAGGTACCAGGTTTCCATTTTTCCAGTACATGAATATCAGTATTAAAGCGGATCCACATCGGCCTGGATCACCAGGCTTCCGTAAAGTTTTTTGGCTGAGAAATTTTGAATCAGCGAAGCTATGCTCTTTTTCTGTAAAATCAGTTCGTGACTCCGTTCCATTTTGATGAGGATCGTCTGTATGTATTTCCCCTGGATGCGGCTGACAACCGGTGGATTGGGGCCCATGATCCGTCCAGGAAGCGCCTCTTTCAGTTCGGTTGCCAGGTCGGCAGCGGCTTCGGCTACAACGGACGCATCGGGATGTTTAAGATTTAGCCTGATAAGACGCGTGTAGGGCGGATAGCCGAACTGTTGGCGCTCTGTCAGTTCGGTCCGGTAAAACTGAGGCAGGTTATTCTCGAGAACCTGTTTCAGCACGGGATGTGAAGGATCGGTGCACTGGATCACCACCAGACCCTGGCGGTTTCGCCGGCCGGCGCGGCCGCTCACCTGGGTCATCATCTGAAAGCTTCGTTCGAAGGAACGAAAATCGGGATAATTGAGCAGCTGGTCCGCATCCAGGATTCCAACCAGGTTGACATTATTGAAATCGAGGCCCTTGGAGATCATCTGGGTGCCGATGAGGATATCGATATTGCCTTTTTCAAAGTCGGTGAGAATCCGGCTGTAGGCGGTTACCGACCTGGTGCTGTCGAGATCCAGACGTGCCAGTTTTGCCTCCGGAAAGATCAGCTGAAGGTCATCCTCGATCCGTTCGGTGCCCTGGCCCCGCATGGCCAGTCCCGTGGAGCTGCATTTCGGGCACCGGGAGGGCACCCGCTCGGAGTACCCGCAATAGTGGCATTCGAGGCGGCTGGTTATACGGTGATAAGTGAGGCTGACATCGCAGGAGGTGCATTTCGGGATCCAGTGGCACTCCGGACATTCGATATAGGGACTGTATCCGCGGCGGTTTTGGAACAGGATCACCTGTTCGCCGCGCACGAGGGTTTCGTCTATGGCTTGCAAAAGCAGGGGGCTGAATGGTCCCTGCATTTTTTTTCGCTTTCGTGCATCCCTGACATCGGCCAGGAGGATCTCCGGCATCTCGATCCCGCCGAAACGCTCGTTCAGTTCCAGGAGCTCGTATTTGCCTGTATGTGCCTGCTGGTAGGATTCCAGCGAGGGCGTTGCCGTGCCCATCAGGACCGGCACTTTATGCATTTGTCCGAGGACGATCGAAACATCGCGGGCATGATAGCGCGGAGCCGGGTCCTGCTGCTTGTAGGAATGCTCATGCTCCTCGTCCACGATGATCAGTCCCAGATCGCGGAACGGAAGGAAAACTGAGGACCGGACCCCAAGGATCAGTTGTCCGGTTCCCGCGGGGCCAGCCAGTACCTGGTTCCACACGCTCAGCCGCCGCACCTGGGTGAAGCGGGAGTGGTAGATCAGCATCCGTCCGCTGAAGACTTTTTCCAGCCTGCTGATGATCTGCGTGGTTAAGGCTATCTCAGGCAGCAGGTATAACACCTGCTTATTCATGGCGAGCTGTTCCTCAATCAGGTGGATATAGATCTCCGTTTTGCCGGAAGAGGTGATGCCGTGAAGGAGGTGCACCGGTTTCACACTCAGGTTGCTCTTGAAGCTGTTGATGATTTCCTGCTGGGAAGGACTCAGGGGTATCAGGTTTCGGGCATCGGGGGTCGGGCTGGCACTATTGAGATTTGTTTTTTGTGATTTGATGTTTTCCCGTTTGCGGTTATCTTCTTTGAGGAAGGCGGGGAGGGCGGCTTTCATTACTTCGCCCGGGGTGCAGAGGTAGTAGCCTGATATCCAGTCCCACAGTCCGAACTGCCTGGGCTCAAGGATCGGATCGGTATCGATTAGTTTCAGGATGTCGCGGGCTTCCTGTTCCGGAGCCCGGTTGTGTATTTCCCAGATGATCCCGGAGAGTATCTTATTCTTTCCAAGCCGCACCATCGCCCGCTGTCCCGGTTT
>CAZEKJ010000079.1:0-5835 GCA_964512915.1 uncultured Porphyromonadaceae bacterium | reverse complement strand
GTCACTGGTCACTGGTCACTGGTCACTGGTCACTGGTCACTGGTCACTGGTCACTGGTAACTTAATCAATACGAATGAAAACCAAAGGATTACTACTACTCTGCCTCCTCGCCCAAGCCACCCTGGCCCAAACTCCCCTCGACGATTACATCCGTCAGGGATTGGAGAGCAATCTGGCGCTGAAGCAGAAGGAGATCAGCTACAAGAAGAGTCTGGAGTCGCTTAAGGAGGCCCAGGCGCTCTTCTTCCCCAACATCAGCCTGAATGCCCGCTATTCGGTGGCACAGGGTGGGCGCACCATCGACCTGCCAATCGGGGATCTGCTGAATCCGGTTTATGCCACACTGAACCAGCTTCTGCATCAGAATATGTTTCCCGCAATTGAAAACCAGTCGTTCATGTTCCTCCGGCCTCATGAGCAGGAAACAAAAATCAGGATGGTCCAGCCTTTGTTTAACTCCGATATCTATTACAACTCGAAGATTCGCAGAGAGTTAACTGAGACGGAGAAAATCACGGTTGACCAATACCGGCAGGAGCTCGCGGCCGAAATCCGGAAAGCGTACTATAATGTTGCCATGGCCGACCGTCTCACCGGCATGCTGGCGGAAACCCGCAAGTTGCTTGAGGAAAACGTTCGGGTCAACCGCAAGCTGGTGGATAATGGCAAGATCACCATTGACAACCTCTACCGCTCCGAAACGGAATTGGCCGGATTTGATCAGAAAATGCAGGTCTCGGAAAAGAATCGCACGATGGCTGCCGGCTATTTTAATTTCCTGCTGAACCGGCCGCTGAGCGAAAAGATCGTGATCGACGAGCCGGGCCTGATCCCGGAAACAACAGCTGATTCCACCGGATTCGCGCAAACCGCAATGGAAAACAGGGAAGAGGTGAGGAAACTGGAAAAAGCGGGTGACATCACGGATCTCCAGCTCAAAATGAATCAGGCAGGTGCACTGCCCAACCTGATGGTGGTAGCGGATTACGGGATTCAGGGGGAAGAGTACAAGTTCAACAAGGATGCCGATTTCGCCCAGGCCTCCGCGGTCCTGACCTGGGACCTGTTTAACGGGTTCCAGAACCGCGCAAAAATCCGTCAGGCCAAACTGGCGAAAGAGATGCTCGATCAGCAGACGGAAGAAGTGAAAAAACAGATCGAACTTCAGGTCTTAAATGCATACAGTGAGCTGAAGAGCGCCCAGGAGGGGATCGCCTCTGCAGAGAGCCAGCTGAAAAGTGCCCGGGAGGGATTCAGGCTGGTGAAAAGGCGTTACGATGAGGGTCAGGCCAGCCTGATCGAATTCATCGATGCCCGCACCACCCTTACACAAGCCGAGGAGAACCTGATCATTACCAAGTTCACCTGGCTGAGTGATTATGCTGAATTTGAGAAAGTTGCTGCGATTAGAAAATATTAGGATATGAAAAAGGTTGAATTGGTTGAATTGGTTGAATTGGTTGAACGCCGTAGGGGCGGACCCATGTGTCCGCCCGTCGGATGGATCCCGGCTTTCGCCGGGATGACACTGATGTTGTTGATGCTGGTTGCCGGATGCAAGCCCGCGCCGGTTCAGGAAGCCGTTAAGATCGAAGCCGTTAAGGTTCGGGTGGCGCCGGTTGTGAAGCAGGAGATCAGTGTTCCCGTGCGGAGCAGCGGATATGTGGCGATGAGCGACGAGGTAAAACTATCCTTCAAGACCGGCGGGATCGTGGCCCGCACCTATGTGAAGGAGGGTGATGCCGTTAAAGCCGGGCAGCTGCTGGCCGCACTGAATCTATCGGAAATAAATGCCCAGGTGAACCAGGCCAAGATCGGGTTTGAGAAGGCACAGCGGGATTTTACGCGGGCGAAAAACCT
Source organism: uncultured Porphyromonadaceae bacterium (assembly GCA_964512915.1). GTDB lineage: Bacteria > Bacteroidota > Bacteroidia > Bacteroidales > UBA12481 > UBA12481. The sequence goes on along the minus strand of CAZEKJ010000079.1, from coordinate 3,974 downwards.
GTATGCCGACAGCGTGGCCACTCTGGAGCAGATGCAGAATGCGGAAAGCGCACTGAATGTTTCAAAATCAATTCTGGAAGCAGCGAACTACAACCTGTCGCATTCCAAAATTACTGCACCCAAGGCCGGCATCATCCTGAAACAGCTGGTGAGGGAAAATGAGCTGGTAGCTGCGGGTTATCCGGTTTATGCCCTCGGGATCTCCGGAAAAAACTGGGTGGTTCGCACCGGGCTGTCCGACCGGGATATAGTAAAAATTCATCCGGGAGATTCCGCAAAGATCCTGATCGATGCCTGGCCCGATCAGCCCTTTACGGCCGTGGTGAGCCAGATCGATGAAGCAGCCAATCCCCAGACGGGCACCTATGAGATCGAGATGAAGCTTGATAAGACCGATTTTAAGCTGGCCTCCGGCTTTATCGCGAATGTGGAAGTGCTCCCTAAACAGAAAACGACCTGTTTTCTGGTGCCGGTTGAGGCGTTGATGGAGGCCGACGGGCAGAGCGGTTTCGTGTTTGTCCCCACCTCCGGCGGTACCGTTAAAAAGGTGAAAGTCGGGATCATTACCCTGATCGGAAACCAGGCCGCACTAACCGGTGAGCTTGATAACGTGCAGGCTGTGGTTACGGAGGGTGCAAGCTACCTTTCCGACAACATAGCGGTTGAAATCAGGAAATAATATCGGGCCAGATTATGAAAATCTCTGAATTAGCCGTTAAGAACCATCAGTTTACGATTGTCGTTTTCCTGATGCTGATCGTGCTGGGTGTATACTCCTACCTAAAGATTCCGCAGGCGGAGGATCCCGAACTGCCCATGCCGATTGTGCCGGTAACCATTCTCTACCCGGGGGCCTCTCCGGTTGACATGGAGGAACTGGTGGTGGACAGGCTCGAAAAGACTTTCAAGGAGCTCGACAATGTGAAGCAGATCTGGAGCGAGATCAAGGACGGGCTCGCTTCGGTGGTGGTTGAGTTTACAGCGGACAGCGATCCGGATAAAAAATTTGATGAGGTACAGCGGCAGATCCAGATGGTACGGCCATCCCTGCCCGAAGACCTGTACCTGATCGAGGCCTATAAGATCAATGCGGGAGAAACCAATATTATACACAGCGCGTTGGTCTCCGACCAGGCGTCCATTGGCGAGCTGCGCGACAAGGCAGAGGAACTGAAAGATATTCTTGCCTCCATTCCTGGAGTTAAGAAGGCAGGCGCCCTCGCCTATCCGGCCAGGGAGCTGCGCGTTTCACTCGACCTTCCCAAGCTCTCACAGCTCCGGATTACCGCCACCCAGGTGATGAACGCCATTCAAAGCGAGAATGCCAACATTCCCGGGGGTAGCGTGGAGATCGGATCCCGGAAATTCAACATCAAAACCAGCGGAAATTACCGGTCCGTTGAGGAGGTAGAACGAACCATTGTGGGCGGGTCGGCCGGACAGGTGGTTTACCTGAAGGATGTTGCAACCGTCAGCTGGGAAAATGAGGACCCCCGGTATTTCGGTCGGTATAACGGTCACCAGGCGGTGTTCATCACAGCATCCATGATGGAAGCGCAGAACATACATGCCGTAAAGGATTTGATTTATGCTGAATATCAGAAGTTTGAGAAAAAACTGCCCGCAACCATCAAATTGGAACGGGGCTTCGACCAGAGCCTGAACGTCAAGAAAAAACTGGGCGGACTCAGCCGGGATTTTCTGTTCGCCATCCTTCTGGTGCTCGTCACCTTGCTTCCGCTGGGGCTCCGTGCCTCGGGAGTGGTAATGATCGCCATTCCGCTATCGGTGATGATCGGCCTCACCGGGCTCTATTTCGTCGGGTTCAGCATCAACCAGCTCAGCATCGTGGGGGCGGTGATCGCCCTGGGGCTGCTGGTGGATGACTCCATTGTGGTGGTTGAAAATATAGCCCGATGGATCCGGGAGGGCCACAAGCCGTTCGATGCGGCAATCCTGGCAACCAAGCAGATCGGTCCGGCCGTGCTGGGCTGCACCGCTACCCTGCTCTTCGCTTTTCTGCCCCTGATGTTCCTCCCCGGAATGCCAGGAAAATATATCCGGATATTGCCCTTTACCATTGCCTTCGTTGTGCTTGGCTCCCTCTTTGTGGCACTAACTATCATCCCGTTCATTACCAGCAAGGTGTTTAAGGGCGGCGGAAATCCAAGGGGTAATATCGTGCTCCGCGGGCTCAACAAGGTGATCGATTTCACCTACGGCCGGGCGCTGATCTGGTCGCTGAAAAACCCGGGCACCACCCTGATCATGGCCCTTGTGCTGTTTGTCGCCTCGCTGGGTTTGGTGAAGATTATCGGGTTCAGCCTCTTCCCGAAAGCCGGGATGCAGCAGTTCCTGATCACCGTGGAAACACCCAAGGGAAGCACCATTCGGGAGACCGACCGGGCCGTGCGGTTTGTTGAATCGGTGGTATCGCAAAAACCGGAGATCAACTATTTCATGTCCAATATCGGGAAAGGAAATCCCAAGATTTTTTACAATGTTTTCCAGAAAAGCGAGCAGTCGAATATCGGGGAATTGCTCTGTGAAATGAACCTGACCGAACAGGCTGAAATGACTCAATTCCTTGATAAAATTAGAGATACACTCAGTTCCTATGTAAATGCCCGGATCTTTGTAACCGAATTTGAGAACGGTTCGGTGATCGGGGCCCCCATTGCGCTCAGGCTGGTGGGGAGCGATCTGGATGCACTGAAAATCTATTCGGCCAAAATCGACAGCATCATGCGGCACACTGCGGGAACCACCTATCAAAAGAATCCGCTGAGTGAAACCATGACCGACATCCGGGTAGATGTGAATACCGATAAGGCCGGGATGTTCGGGGTTCCGGGGATAGAGATCGACCGGACCATCCGGCTCGGGCTGGCCGGGCTGGAGGTGGGAAAATACCGTGAGGCCGACGGAGAGGAATTCTCCATCCGGGTACGGCTGCCGAAAGATTCCGTGAATACCCTTGAGACCCTCGATAAAATCTATGTCTCCTCTGTGACTGGCGCACAGATTCCGCTATCGCAGCTGGCCCGCATCGGATTTGAGAGTTCTCCTACCCTCATTCAGCATTACAACCAGCAGCGTTACAATATGATTTCCTCCTATGTGAAGACGGGTTATAATACCGACCGTGTCACCAAGGAGATCCTGGCCCAGGTGGAGCAGCTGAATCTGCCGGAAGGCTTTAAGATTGTGCCCTCGGGCGAGATTGAAAGCCGTCAGGAGAGCTTTGGCGGCATCGGCACAGCCATCCTGTTAGCCATTTTCGGCATATTCTCTGTCCTGATATTGGAATTCCGGACCTTTAAAAGCACGCTGATCGTCCTGTCGGTGATCCCGCTGGGCATCATGGGCGGAATCGTGATGCTCTGGGCAACCGGGTATACCCTCTCCTTTGCGGCAGCCGTAGGGTTTGTAGCCCTTATCGGGATTGAAATTAAAAACTCGATATTGCTCGTCGACTTTACCAACCAGTTGCGACAGCAGGGCGTGGAGCTCAACGAGGCCATTCTGCGGGCCGGCGAGATCCGGTTCCTGCCGGTGATCCTCACCACCTTCACGGCGATTGGCGGCTTGCTGCCGATCGCGCTGGGCAAGTCGAACCTCTATTCGCCCCTGGCCTGGGTTATCATCGGGGGACTCATTACCTCCACGCTGCTGGCCCGACTGGTGACGCCGGTGATGTACAAGGTGCTGCCGCCGAAGATCGTGACGCGTGACGCGTGACGCGAGGCTGTCATCCCGGCGAATGCCGGGATCCCCTCGCCCGATCCACCTCACCCCCGGCCCCTCTCCCGCGCTCCCTGCGGTCGCGGGAGAGGGGAGTGTGCTTCGAGGGTTGTCAGCAAGAGAAAACCAACTTAAATACAGAAATAAGAGATTAACACCTTCATTGGCCCGGAGCCGACACCCCTCTCCCGCGACCAACGGGAGCGCGGGAGAGGGGCCGGGGGTGAGGT
>CAZEKJ010000078.1:0-6098 GCA_964512915.1 uncultured Porphyromonadaceae bacterium | reverse complement strand
TTTTTACTCATTTTTGCCTTCTGCCCTCTGCCCTTTGCCTTTTTGTCCCCCCCCCCCAACATATCGGAGCTCCTTATAGTTTTTCACAGATCATCCCTGACACATACGCCGATAACCGCATGATCTCAACCGGTGCTCCGGTGTAGCAGACAATCGGGAGAATCCACTCCAGCAGCGCAAGGTAATAAGGCCTGATATCGGGATTACCCGATGTGGTTTGCAGGGCATATTGCCTCATTTTGAGGGTCATCGCCAGGTTTCGCTGCATTGTTTCCGGTGAACTGCCGGTCCATTCCACCACAGGCAGGTCATCCAGCCGGTCACGGTCGTAGAACCGGGTGGTAAGATCAACCATCTTCCGGCGGTTCTCTTCGGAATCCAGTACCGCATGCTCAATCATAAAAATGGCCTCCAGGCGGGCAAAATCGGAGATGGCCGACCGGGGTCTCGTCTCGGAGAAATCGATCAGGTACACGTTCATCTCCTGGTCGAGAAGAATATTCTGCATGTTAAGGTCGCCATGGCAAACGGTGGCGGGATAGCTGACAGGCCAGTCGCGGCGCTCGGCAAACCGGTGCTTAAGAAACCAGTACGGGTTGGCTCTTGATTCGCCCGTTTCGGCGACGGTAAAAACCGGATTGTCGGCTGAAATACCCAGCCCCTGTTCAGCGGTCTCGCACAGGGTTTTAAAAAAGACGGCGCGCGGGTCATGGTCACGGTAGGGATAGAGGGTTGTGGTCACCGGCTGGCCATACCAGGGCTGCAATATCTGCATGAAAATCTTGTCGAACAGCGGCTCCAGCTTTTCGGCCGGCCATTCCCTGTAATAGTGTGCCAGCCATCTGAGCTGTGTCTGTTCCCCGCCGATCCCCACAAAATTATACCGGAGCGCCCCCATATCGGCGTAGAACGCGGTGCCCAGCACCTGGGCGCTGTTATTAAGAATGTAGGGCAGTGCATATTGACGGCAGCGGTCGGATTCGCGCGCGATCATCGCGCGGTTTCCGATCTTCAGAACGGTCGGCCTCAGCTTGCGGCCCTCTGCGTCGAACGATTCCACCTGGAACGTTTGTGCCGAATAGCCGCCATGCAGCGGCTTCACCACCACCCGGCGGGAATCGGAGTAGAGCCTGCGTGTCACGAACAGTTTCCATGACTCCAGCGGATCCCCGGCCGACTCCACCCGGATACGGCTGGCCGCCGCATCCTCCATCACTTCAGGTGCATACAACCAGATAACCGGTTGTGTCAGGATCGTATCGGGATTGACCTCCTCCACCAACTCAATGGTTTCAAGAGTTAAAGATCGGGCCAGGTAATCCGTCAAAACTTCACCCGGCTGAATTTCGGTCAGTTGATTGAGGATAAATGCAATCCCCCTGTTTTCAGTTGTTAACCCTGATATGGATGGCCGTTCCGGATGAAAATCCGCAACCACCCAGGCGGCCGCGCTTCCGGTTTCGCCGGTTATCACAGGAAGAAGCCCGTACAGTTGTGAAATTTTCAATTCCTGTGCCTCGGCCAGCTCTATCCGGCTGGTGGGCTCCATTCCGAAAGAGTGCGCCTCCTGCACAAAGATCCCGCCTTCGGCCGGATCCCTGACGACGCGAAAATCGGGTGACTGTTCCGGATCTATCGGGATAAAACCTGCACAACGGCCCAACGTAACAAAGAGGCCGCAGATCTCCTCATCCTCCGCCAGTGATCCAGCCGGCGACCCGGTCCCCACCGAAAACCCCAGCTCATCATACCCCGCAATTCCAGCATCTTGCCAAATGAAGCCCCTTCCCCCCTCCGTCCCGATACCCGAAACCCGATACCTCATACCCCAAACCTTAAACCCCATACCCCCCGCCTCAACGTTTGTTTCTCCCCCGGCACGACCGGTGGCCCGTGCCACCTCCTCCTCCGCCGCCCCCTTATCCGCGAATAGCTGGAAAACACTCTGTAGCCCGGTCATCTCAATCACCTGGAAAACCTCAGTCGGCAGGCTGGCCAGGAAAAGATCCCCGCCCTTGCTTTTGAGTTTTTTGGCCGCTGAGATGAGCACCCGGATGCCGGAGCTGGACAGGTAGTTGCATTCGCTGAAGTCGATGATCAGGTACTTCTCCGAGCCAAGTAGAGGCTGAAGTTCCCGGTCGAATATGGAAAAACTGAGTGTATCGAGCTTGCCTTGCGGGACGAGGCAAATGGCAGGACCCTCATTCAGCGTCGTGATGGTAAACATGTGCAAGGATTATTTTGTTGGTATTCAGTGCCAGCCCGTATCAATCGATCCGTCCATAATTCCCTCCTCAATCCGGGTCAGCGCCGATCTGATGCTGTCGGGGATTACCGCCTCAAAATCATGGAAGGGCGCGAGGCCTACCCCGCCGTTCAGGAGATTCCCTTGCACTGCGGTACCGCCCTGCCAGCTCCCGGCATGATAGGATTCCAGCACATCAAACAATATCTGTCCGAGGTTCTTCATGCACGAGGTTAGCAGCACAGAGCCCACCTGGGGGATCGAGATATATTGATCGACATCCACGCCGATGGCCCATTTTCCGGCCGCTTTAGCCTGATATAACGCCCCGTTGCCCGTCTGTCCGGCAAAGGCGAAGATAACGGATGCCCCCTGCCGGATGGCGCTGTCGGCCAGCTGGGCACCCATGAGGGTGTCGATAAAACTGCTGGCAAAGAACCCCGATACCTGAACACTCCTGCTATATTTTGAATTGAAATACTCCACTCCTTTCACGTAGCTCTGTGAAAACTGCAGAATTTCTGAAATAGCAGGACCGCCAACGAACCCGGTGCGCGGGGCACCCGGATTTTGCTTGCTGGCCCACCAGGCAGCCAGGAATCCGCAGGGAAATGAGCTCTGGTCCACCTCAAAAATCACACATTGGATGTTCGCTACCGGCTCTTCATACACATAGTCGAGGATTACAAAATCGATATCCGGGTTGGCTTCCGCGGCGTGCAGAGTAGGAACGGCCGCATGGAAGCCGCAGGTGATGATCAGGTCGTACCCGTAAGCGACCAATACCCCGATATTGGTGGCAATGTCGCCCTCCAGATCGCAGGCCAGGGCATCGCCTTCGAATCCGAATTCCGCTTTGGCTTCCATAAATCCGGCATGGATATCCTGGTTAAAACCCCGGTCGTCGAACCCGCCCAGACCGCTGACCAGGCCGATTTTTGGGGCCGGCGGATCCTGGCGGCAAGATGAAAGCAAGAAGAAAGAAGAAAGAAGAAAGAAGAAAGAGAGAGGTTTCATGGAGATTTCAATTATCTACTAAAGATACAAATTCAGCCCGGTTCCTTGTCCCCGAAATGCCTTCGCAAATCGGGCTGGCGGTGGATCATGTCGAACCTCCACTCGCACAGAATCTTGAGCCTGTGAATCACATTGGATGTAAACCGGTTATGCACGGTCTGCCAGATCATGTTGACAGGTCCCTTTTTAGCCCAGCCTTTCCGGCCATAGAAATTAAACCCGACGATAATGAAGAGCCGCGTGGATTCAGCTTCGCCGAGTTCCGGAATCGAGGTTCTCACATACATCGAGAAAAAGCCGCTCGGGTAGCCCCCGCTGCATCGGTACAGAAGGTAGCGGGCATTATCGAAATCGAAGGAGTCGGGAACGGTCTTGAAGCGGATAGCATTCAGAAGAAACAGCGGAATCAGGTGAATTCCAAATAAACTCTTCATTCCGAAGGGATATTTCGACCAGCCAAAAGGCAGTATCCGGATGTTTTCGAGCTTGTCATCAATCCGGTCGACCCGGGCCAGATGGTTGGGCCAGCAGGTGGATTCTCCGCTCCACTTGAGCAATTCGTTGAATACATAGCTTGGGGGCGCCTCCACCCCGATGTGGTGAATGTTCAGGATCGTGTATTCATCGGGCTGGATTCCAAGCCGCTGCAATATCCTTTTGTTGTAGTTTTCGCGGTCATCCTCGGTGGCGAAACGCAGCAACGTGGCCGGTTCCGGCCGGTTAAATAGAAAATACCTGATATCGGTCAGCAGGTTCCTGCTCTTTTTGGGCGGCTTTCGGTGAACGGGCTTACCTGGCATTGAGATGTTGTTTAATCATTTCAGGAGGATGCTTTTGCTGACCTTTACCCTGAATTGGACATTAAAAGTTGATCCGTCGGTTTTTGGCCCACAGTTGTTGATGGAGGCAGCTGCATAGAACGCATGCGGGACTCCTCTCTCGTCAACCAGGAATTGCGGGCGTTCCAGGTTTGCTAAAGCAATAAAGGTTCCATCCGCCAGTGGAAGAGCTTTCGGGGCAAACTGCCGCTGTGGGTGCACCTCCCAATGAATGCCATCGGGTGAAACCATCAGAGCCAGCCCCGGCTTACTGCCAGTGAAATGTCCTTGAAAATCCTTGAAAACAGCATAAAACAGCCTCGTGCCGTGGTGATACCAAACGTATGGATCCTCAGCGCTGGCAACCTTTCCATCGGGGGTTTTCAAATCAAACATCACTTCATCCTGCGCGACAAAGGGCCCGGCCGGGTCATCTGCCAGCGCAACACCGTGAACCCCTCGCCAGTTCGGATCGTACCAGTTTCCCTTGAAGTACATCAGGTATTTATTATCCGACGGTCGATAGACTACAGATGGATTAACCATGATCAGGTTGTCTGGCCGGGCTAGCGTCCCGGGCGGTGAAGGATCGATTGTTTTTCCTGATTTGACACGTGTTCGGGCCACCATCAGGGGTACCTTGGGTCTGACGAAACTTCCGGTGATCAGATCCTCCAGATGGTCCACTGCGATGACACTGACAGTTTGAACCTGCTGGATGCGGTCACGCTTACTAAGTCCGGCTCCCGGATCATCGCCGGCGCGCTCCCCGGGATCCCTGCTCCCAATATAGTAGAGATAATATCTCCCGTTAAACTTCTTGATATGAGGGTTATACACCCCCTGTGCATCCCAGGCGGCAGAGTCTCCCTGGGCAGCCGCGCCGGGCAATACAATCCGGTCAAACCGGAACCCCCGGTCAGGATAATCGGAAACAGCATGGCCGATCTTCGAGCTGAGGAGCCAGCTGTCGGAAAACACTGGCTTGCCCTCCCCAGCGTCAAACATCGAAAAAAACATGTGATACCGGCCATCTTCCCCCTTGACCACCGATCCACCCCATACAAACTGTCCCTCCATGCTCAATACCGATTCACTAACAGGAACCTGCCTGGAGGAATCCCGGAAACCCTGAATCTGTATGGGCTCGAGACTAATGTTCAATAACCTGCCATGATCCGCCGAACAGCCGACAAAAACCAAAACCAGGAACAAAGAAAGGAAGGTGCGCATTATTAAAGTTTAATCGCTACGAGCTAAATTTAGTAATTTAGGGGGAAATACCTGATGCGTGATGCGATGCGGAAGACTTGACAATAGAGGTTGTCATGGGGCTGGGACATAAAGGCAAAGGGCAGAGGGCAGAAGGTAAAAATTAGAAAAAAGGTAAAAAAAGTAATAAGATATAACCACTACATTATCAACTAATTACTGAATCAACTTCATTCTTATTTCCTATCCCTTAAAACTAATTTTTGCCTTCTGCCCTCTGCCTTTTGCCTTTATGATCCACCGCAACCCAAAACCGAAAACAAGCCCCAATGAAACCAACCACCCTCTTTATCTTGCTGACCAGCGCCATCCTTTTTAGCTGCACACAGGACAACAAGCTTTCTGTCAGCGAGTTCAGGAACCTGCAGTCCGGGTTCACCATTCCGGCCGACACCAACAAGGTATGGTGTTACTGGTACTGGCTGAACGATGACATCACAAAAGAGGGGGTAACGAAGGACCTGGAAGCGATGAAGGCGGCCGGAATCGGCGGGGCGTTTATCGGGAATATCAATCCCGATGAGAAAGACGGGCCGGTACCCCTGTTCTCTCAATTGTGGTGGGAAACCATGGTTCATGCCGTAACCGAAGGCAAGCGGCTGGGAGTCGATATCGGGGTATTCAACTGTCCCGGCTGGAGCCAGTCGGGCGGCCCCTGGGTGAAGCCCGATATGGCGATGAGGCACCTGGTCTATTCTGAAACACAGGTCACAGGCGGAACAAAAATCGGGGTAAACCTGCCGAAA
>CAZEKJ010000077.1:2733-6246 GCA_964512915.1 uncultured Porphyromonadaceae bacterium | reverse complement strand
TCGGATTCGTGATAGCCGAAAGGAAGTCCAAGCTTCCAGGCAAAATAGGCCCTGAAATAGAAGGGGTTATCAGCGCAGTCGGGCTCCATGATTACCCGTGTTTTACCGGCGGCATCATCTTCGCCCCAGCCTAAATAATTATGCAGGATATTCCGCTCCGGGTCCTGGGTCACTTCATGCAGGGCCGGCCAGGAATCCCCTTCGCCTGCACTGCTAAAGAGAGCGTTTACCCAGGCAGAATAGAGGGCTTCATATTGGCCATCCCAGCCGTGCTCGGTTTTCCATATCGATCCTGAAGGCCTGGCCGGAATCTTGTCATCTAAAACAGTAAACTCCAGACTACAGACTTCTTGTCTGTTGACTATCAGTTTAGCCCGATATTGCCCGGTGGCACCGGCTTCAAACTGTTCAATGCGCCAGAAAGGGAGGCCGTCGCCCTGTCTGGTGTGCCCGGAGTTTCCGCTTGATGACGAGCCTTCGATCTCAATTTTTGCTTTCCGTATGCCTTTGCCTCCGACCGCCATAACGCGGAAAGGCTCACCGGATTGCGGATTATCAGGCGAAACCAGTAGCGCGTAGGGAATATCGGAATCGTTGCCGGAGAAGGATTCCTCCTCCGTGTTAACCGCAGTTTCCTCGCCCGAAGAGGTCGGGTCCTGAACTCTGCGCGGGTTGCAGGACACTAAGGCCAATATCAGGATAAAGAGAAGGAGGTATGGACTTTTTGCCAATTTCATGGTGTAAAAATAGGTAATCCATTGACGATTTGGAATCGGGTATCGGGTTTCAGGTATCGGGTGCCGCCAGAACTGTCATTCCGGGAGGCCGGAATCTCCAGACAAGTGCTCCCAGGCTGGGGATTCCTGCTTCCGCAGGAATGACACCGTCGGAGAGCCCTGTTCCCAACACCCGACACCCGATACCCGAAACCCGTGGGTTAATATTTTTCCTATCTTTCGCCCCTAAACAACCAACAACTCCATCATGGCAACAACAGCGAACGCAACGGCGCAGAAGAATTCGTACATTATGTCGCTTTCGATTATCGGGGCGCTTTTTTTTATTTTCGGGTTTGTCACCTGGCTGAACGGCACACTGATTCCGTTCCTGACCATCGCCTGTGAGCTGACGAATTTCCAGGCCTATTTTGTGACGTTTGCGTTTTATATCTCCTATTTCTTTCTTGCCATTCCCTCCTCCTGGATCCTGCACAAAACCGGTTTCAAAAATGGGATGGCTCTGGGATTGTTTGTGATGGCGCTTGGCAGCCTGGTTTTTATTCCGGCAGCCCAATCGAGAACGTTTGGATTGTTCCTTACTGGGCTTTTCATTCAGGGAGCCGGTCTTTCCCTGCTTCAAACTGCATCCAACCCCTATATCGTTATTCTGGGCCCCATTGAAAGCGCTGCCAAGCGAATCAGCATCATGGGGATCTGCAATAAAACCGCCGGGATTCTGAGTCCATTGATCCTGGGAGCCATTGTTCTGAAAAACGTAGACAAGATTAAGGAGCAGGTTGCTGCCACCGCAGATGCAGCTGTAAAATCGGAATTGCTTAACGAACTCGCAGGCCGGGTTATCGTTCCTTACATTATCATGGCTATAATTCTGACTGGACTGGCTATTCTGGTCCGCTATTCACCGTTACAGGATATTGACACCGATAAGGAGGATCAGCACGTTAATGAGGGAGCCGTGGCAAAAAAACATGTATTTCAGTACCCCTATTTTGTTTTGGGCGTGATTACCCTGTTTCTTTATGCAGGTTGCGAGGTGATCGCCGGTGATACCGTTGCCCTGTATGCGATGGAGAAAGGATTTGCAACCAGCCGGGCCATCGTATTCACTTCTTATACGCTGTTTTCGATGGTGGTTGGCTATATCATCGGTATTGCATTGATTCCAAGAACCCTGTCACAATCCAAAGCGTTGGGCATATCTGCCATCCTTGGCGTGCTGCTCGGCTTATCAGCAGTTCTGATTAAAGGAAATATTTCGGTTTACCTGATTTCATTGCTTGGTTTTGCCAATGCTATCATGTGGCCGGCCATCTGGCCCCTGAGCCTGGATGGTTTGGGAAAATTTACCAAGATCGCTTCCGCCATACTGGTCATGTGCATTGCTGGTTGCGCCACCCTGCCGCTCCTCTATGGCAAGCTGGCCGACGCCATCAGCCGCCAGCAGGCCTATTGGATGGTGATTCCTTGCTACCTGTTCATTATGTATTTCGCGTTCTGGGGGCATAAGGTGGGGAAAGAGAAGATCGCATAAAGGACGGCAGACGGCAGACGGCAGACCGCTGTCTGTGGTCTGCGGTCCGCGGTCCCTTTCAGACGGGCTTATACGGAATCGTAAAGAAGAACTTCGTTCCCTTACCCACTTCAGATTTCAGCCAGATACGGCCTCCCATGAGCTCAACATAGGCTTTGGAGATTGGCAGTCCCAGACCGGTTCCACCGAATTTACGCGATATTGAGTCGTCGGCCTGCTGAAACCGGGCAAAAATCACATCCCATTTTTCTTCCGGTATACCCATTCCCGTATCGCTCACAAAGAATTCAATTTCAGCGGTCCGGATGGTATAGCCGAATTCGATTTTGCCAACTTTTGTAAACTTAATGGAATTGCGGAGGAGGTTTACTAAAATCGTATGAACCTTTTGCTTATCCAGCATAACCTGTGACCGGTCATCCTTTAAAGCCATATCCAGCATTAAATCAATGCCTTTCTGATCTGCCGCCGGTTTGATCTCGTGGTTAAGGTCCTTTAATGTTTGATTCAGGTTAAGTTTTTCTTCTGATACAACTTCCTGTCCGGATTCCACCGTTGAAAGGTTGATCAGGTCCGTAATGATTCCCAACAGGCGATAACTGCTGTCACGTATGATGCCCGTGAATTCCGTTCTCTCCTCTGGTGTGATCCTGGGTTCATCGATCAATTCTGAGAACCCGACTATTGCGTTCATCGGGGTTCTGATTTCATGGGAAAGATTATTGAGAAAGGTGGTTTTGAGCCGGTCGCTCTCCTCGGCATGGTTTTTTGCAATGACCAGTTCCTCCTCAACCTTTATCCTTTCGGCGATTTCTTCGACCAGCTTCTTTTTTTGATGGAAAAACTGGTCCATCAGGCGCGCTATCTGCCCAAATTCTGACTTCTCATGAACGAGGGGTTGTATGGGTGCCGGATTATCAAGCATCAAACTGGTTATCAAACTCTTCAATGGCCTGTTAATAGTTCTGATCAGGATTAGAGAGACAATAACCAGGGCTATGAGCATTGCGCCCAGCAATGCGGCCATTTTGTTCCGGGTCGAAGCAAAAAAATCACGTGCGATCTCCACATTGGTTTCAGAACCCAGGATTGAAACCGGCTTGTCATTCCATCCTTTCATAGTCATGAAAACAAATGCCCGGAATTCCTTCAAAGTCAATTGTCCGTCCTTGTCTTCGTCGGCCATGTCCCACCGCCGCTTGTCTCGCCTACGGGCTGGACAAGAAAAAAGAAGAGACGGTA
>CAZEKJ010000077.1:0-2723 GCA_964512915.1 uncultured Porphyromonadaceae bacterium | reverse complement strand
AATTCCTTCCGGTCGATAGAATCCTGGGGGACCAAATCACTGACAGGATCGTCCAGTGTAAGTTTTGATCCCGTAAACTTTTCAATTTCCTGGAGATAATCTTCAGTCCAAATCCTGCCGACAAACAGGTAACCTTTTGACGGGGTCTTGCGCTTCTCATCGAAAGTGGGATGAATCGAGCCGCCGCTGATCTGAATTAATGTTGTGTCGGTCCGGACAAAAAAATCATACAGCTTGCCGTTTGCAACCACCCACTTCAGGTCGCTCTCGGCAATAGGAACGTTTGAAAGGTTGGTATTCTTTCCCGGATTTGAAGTAAAAACTGTATCCAGATCCGTCGAATAAACCCAGGCATAATCGATATCGAAAGTCTTAAGAGATACTTCTATATTATCAAGTGCCCATTGGCGATCACGAACCTCCATGTACTCCACAAAGTCATCCCAATAGGTATAATCGTATGCGAAGCCTGATAAGCTCTCCGATCTGAAATCGACTACCCGGCGGAGCAATCCGCTCTGATCGCTTTTTTCCTTCTCGACCAGTGCAACAATCCGCTGGTTATCCATCCGCCAGGATGCCATAACAGCAGCCGCAATGCCGACAGAAATCAGTGCGAGCAATAATAGTATCCTGTTTTGAATCGTTCTGGTCATGACTTAGCTTCAAACCTTTAGCATTATGAACTTTCACACATAAAGATAGGTCAATGTTTTGAATCATGATGTAAACACATGCGGAATGAAAAATAAATTCCGTGTGCGCACACGGAACCATATTTTCCCCTATTTTTGATCTTGCAATTTCACCGGAGGATCTGTGACCCATCGCATACGCATCAAGGATATAGCCATTCAGGCCGGCGTCTCCAACGGAACCGTCGATCGCGTTTTACACAACCGCGGCGAGGTTAGCCAGGCAACAAGGGATAAAATCCTCAACCTGATTCAGGAATCTGACTATACGCCAAACCTTGCTGCCAAATCCTTGGCCAACCGTAACCCGTATCGGATTGCAGTCCTCATTCCTGTGGGAAACGATACCAATCCTTACTGGAAAATGCCGCTCAGGGGAATCCGCCGGGCAGCCGTGGAGATCCGTGATTACAATACCGGGGTTGATGTTTACCGGTTCGATATGGATAGTCAGAGTTCGTTTCTTAGCCGGCTCACCGAGGTCCTGGATTCGAATCCGGACGGAGTGGCGCTGGCACCGGTTTTTCAGGATCGGGCTACGGAATTCCTCAAACAATTAAACGACAAGGACATTCCTTGTGTGCTAATTGATTCCCGGCTGCGAAAAAGCAACTATTTGTCCGCTTTCGGCCAGGATGCCCTGAAAAGTGGGTTCCTCGCAGCTCACCTCATGTGTTTCGGCCTCCGGCCAGGCTCATCAATCCTGCTTTTGAAGCTTGCAAGGCCGGACGGGATTATCCATCATTTGTCGCGAAGGGCAAAAGGATTCACCGGTTATTTCGGTAAGTGCGCACGGAGCAAGGATATTTCGATCCGAACCCTGACCATTGACCTGACTGCACCCGGTGAGCCGGAAGCCAGCCTCGACCGGGCTATGGCGGAACAACCGGATATAGCCGGGATCTTCGTCACCAGTTCCAGGGCATCCGTGGTGGCCGAATATCTGGAATCCCGAAATAAATCAGGAATTATCCTTATCGGATATGACCTGACCGAAGCGAACCGGCGATATCTGAAGAAAGGCACAATTGATTTCCTGATCAGCCAGAAACCTGAGGACCAGGGTTACAACAGTATTATGACCATTTGCAGGTATCTGGTATTTAAGCTATTACCAGTTAAAATACAATATAGCCCGATTGATATTATCACGAAAGAGAATATTGACTTTTACCAAACATGATGACTTACAATTTTTCTTTTTCCGGTCTGGCAGGCAGGACCTGTGTTATCTCTGGAGGTGCCGGCATTCTGGGGCAGGCTATCTGCAAAGGCCTGGCCGGAGCGGAAATTCAGGTTGCCATTCTTGATATTAACCTGGAATCAGCTGCACGGCTGGCTGGTGACCTGCAGTCGGAATTTAAAACCCGATGCATCGGCATTGAGGCCAATGTTTTAGACCGTGAATCTCTTGAGAAGGCCAGGGATAAAGTTCTGGATGATCTGGGACCGGTGGATTTCCTGATCAACGGGGCCGGTGGAAATTCGGCCAAAGCGACGACGACCGTAGAGACGTATACGACGGATGACGGACGGAAAACGTTTTTTGATCTGGATCAGGCGGGATTTCAGTTTGTTTTCGACCTGAACTTCACCGGCACTATTTTAACCACGCAGGTTTTTGGTGAAGCTATGGCCCAGAGAGGCAGCGGGGTGATTTTAAATATCAGCTCGATGAACTCTTTCAGGCCTCTGACCAAGATCCCGGCCTACTCAGCCGCAAAGGCTTCAATCAACAATTTCACCCAGTGGCTTTCGGTTCACCTGGCGCAGAGTGGAGTGAGGGTCAATGCCATTGCACCCGGCTTCTTCCTGACCGATCAGAACCGGTTCCTGCTGACTGACAAAGAATCCGGGGAGGCTACCCCGCGCGGAAAGAAAATTATTGCTAATACCCCTATGGGGAAATACGGGCAGCCTGAGGATTTGCAGGGGGCGGTGCTCTTCCTGCTTTCGGAAGCATCCTCCTTCATTACCGGGGTGATTCTGCCGGTGGACGCCTTTTTAAAATTGCCTTGATGCGCAGAA
>CAZEKJ010000076.1:0-7504 GCA_964512915.1 uncultured Porphyromonadaceae bacterium | reverse complement strand
CCGTCGAATCCGGTGGTGGAACGCTGCGGAGTGGCATACACAGAGGAGCTTACCAGTGCCTGAGTTTCGAGCAGCAGCGGCCGCTGACCCTCGAGGGAGACAGAAATAGCGTTGCCGCTGAGTGAAAGATCGCGGTTGGAGAGGAGGAGTTCAGATGGATTGGATACCTCACGCAATCCGGTCGCATTCATCTCAAAAATCCCCATCTCATCGGTGGAGCCGAACCGATTCTTGCTGGCGCGCAGGATCCGGTACTGGTGGTGCAGATCGCCCTCGAACTGAAGCACGGTATCGACCATGTGCTCAAGAACCTTAGGGCCGGCCAGGTGCCCTTCCTTGTTTATGTGCCCGATCAGGATTGCGGGAGTCTGGTTTTCCTTGGCGAATCGCATCAGGTCGGTTGCACACTCCCGGATCTGGCTGATGGTGCCGGCCGATCCGTCGACCCGGTCAGTGACCAGTGTCTGAATCGAGTCGATGATCAGCAGTTCAGGCTGGAATTCATCGAGCTGGCGCATGAGCTGGTCGAGGGATGTTTCGCTCAGGAGAAAAAACCCTTCATGGTCGCCTCCGATCCGTTCGGCGCGGAGCTTGAGCTGTTCCAGGCTCTCTTCCCCTGAAACATATAATATCTTTTTCCCTTTCAGTCCGAGTGCAAGCTGAAGCACCAGGGTTGATTTCCCGATTCCCGGTTCCCCGCCGACCAGTACAACCGAGCCGGGCACCAGCCCGCCGCCGACCACACGGTCAAATTCCATGACCCCGCTCTGGAGCCGGTTCCAGGCCAGACGCTCAATATCGGGCAGCCGTTTGGGTACAGAGGCAGCCATTATCCTGGGTTTCCCGGCTTTAGGAGCCTTTTCTACAATTTCTTCAACATAGGTATTCCACTCCCCGCAGCTCGGGCAGTGGCCGATGAATTTGGCGGAATGGGTACCGCAGCTTGAGCAGATGAAAACGGTTTTGGGCATATGATTAAGGCGAAAGAAAAAAGGCGAAAGGCGAAAGAAAGAATAAAGATAGAAAGATCAAAAGAAGGCAGAAAGTTAATCTTAAGGTCTTAAAGTCTTGAATCTTTCTTTCGCCTTTCGCCTTTTTTCTTTCGCCTTATACAAGTTTATTGGTAAACGTATCAGGGAAAACTAAAGCCGGTTTGAACCTCTTCGCTTCCTCGAAGTCCATGCTGGCATAGGAGATGATGATCACCACGTCGCCAACCTCGGCTTTGCGGGCGGCGGCGCCGTTCAGGCAAATGGAGCCCGATCCGCGCTGGCCCTTGATCACATAGGTTTCCAGACGCTCGCCATTGTTCAGATTAACGATCTGAACCTTCTCGTTTTCTATCAGGTTGGCGGCATCCATCAGGTCCTCATCAATGGTGATGCTGCCTACATACTGAAGGTTGGCCTCGGTGATCGTGACCTTGTGGAGCTTTGACTTACAGACTTCTATAAACATGTGTCGCCTTTAAAACCGGTGCAAAGTTAAACAATTTACAAACGGAATCTATGTAACGGAATTAGGGGCTGGTTTGTTCCCATGCACACTGTTAATTAAACCCCTTTGCAATGTTTAGTTTTTCCTGATAAGCTTTCCGGATCCGTTGTCATCAACATCGATGTCCGGATTGCCCTGGTAATAAACATTCCCGCTGCCGCTGATCCTGACATTCAGCCAGTCGGAAACGTTGACCTTGCATGCGCCGCTGCCGCTCGATTTTACCGTACATTCGGGCGTAAGGGCCGGGTACCCAAGGAATGATCCGGATCCGCTGATGGTTACGTTGAGCTTTTCCAGCTCCGGACAAAGACCTTCCATTTCGATGTCGCCGCTGCCCGAAATGTTAACGTTTATTTCTTGTGATCCGTCCACAGCGGTGATCACGGTGCGGCCCGAACCGCGGCTTTCAGCCGAAAATGCATCGGCACCGGCGACATCGATCAGTGTTATGTTGCCCGATCCGGAAACCACGGTTTTTTCGATCCGTGGCAGACGGATAAAAATTTTCAGGTCAAAGTCGGTAAAGCAGCCGGTACCCAGACTGACGTACCATGTACCGTTGACTACGGAGGTCTCCAGTTCATCTATGATGTTGAGCTGGCCCTCAGCTACAACTTCCTGGACAGGTCCATAGGATATTTCAACATCCATCGAGCCCTGCAGGTTGACTGAGGTGATTTCATCCAGGTTAAGGGTTACCTGCTCGATGGATCCCTGGCCGTGTGTGCAGGGAAACTCCTTGAAACAGCCGGCCAGCATGAGCATGGCGGTAAGCGTAAGAATAATGATCGTTTTCATTTTGGTAATTGTTTGGTTTGGATTGTTGATTATAAAAGATTTACATTTTGATCGATATGGCAGGTCGATATGATCCTGGTTTCCGGATTGATCATGGCGAACACCGGACAGTACTTTTCTTCGGTCACGGCAAGTATACGCTCGAAATCGGACTGCTGTATATCGGGCGAAACCAGATAAAACCGGATGTGGATCAGCTCGAGGATTGTCGGGTGCTCCTGCCGGCGCTCGGCTTCAACCCTTACCTTCAGATCCCCGACGGTTTTCCCCGATCTCCGCAGAAAGGTCAGCAGTGAAGTGGCCATGCAGGAGGCCAGGCTGAGCAACAGGAGCTCCAGCGAGGTGTACCCCTTGCCTTCTCCAACAGGAGGAATATAGTCGATGGAAACAGGTGGCTGACCATCGGTCATCCCTTCAAAAAGGACCCCCTGGTTTACCAGTTCGAGGGTCACATTTAATTTCTTTGACTTATCCATGATTGATTTGTTTGTAATAATTCATGTTCCCGGGCATGAGGGTGAGGACCACAGTAGCCAGCGCCATGCTCAGGATGACCGGCTGGAGAATGAAGAATTTCGTAACAAATTGCTGGAAAATGATCCAGATGATGGTGCCGATGCCCGAGTAAAGAGAAAAGGTCCAGCCCCAATGCCGGTCGGGGTAGATATTCAGGAATTTCGGCCAGTTCCAGGCAGGCCTGAAAGCCATTCCGGCGAATGAAAGCATCGGGAGGATGCCGATACAAAGGAAGAGGAGGCATCCCGGGATGAAGTACCCGCCGAATGGACTGTTTTCCAGCCAGGCCCTGTCCATCTGAAGCAGTGACCCGTCGGGCCTGACAAGCATCAGACTTCCGGCAATCAGTCCGTTGAGCGACAGAAAGAGGAGGAGAAACCAGAGGAGGTATGTTTCGAAAGGGCGTTTCATTTTGTTGTCGTTTTAAATTCGATGCAAATGTATAAGTATCAGCATATCAGTCACTAATATATGACGTTGAATGCCGGAAACCAGTCTGTGAATGGCAGGTTTCAAAGATTGATCATTCCCCGAACCACGCCTTGAAAGCAGTCACCTTATCGAGGCTCACGAAAATATCCTCCGCCGGTTTGGGTTGGAGCTCCAGTTTCAGGTGGCTTTTTGGAAAAACATGGACCTGCCTGATGGCCCGGTGCGAGATGAGGTATTTCCGGTTGATGCGGAAAAATTCCGAAGGATTGAGCTCTCCGGCAAGGCTGTCGAGGGAATACTCAACCGGGTACTCCAGGTTGTCGGACAGCTTAGCGTAGGTTTCGCCCTCGAGCGAATAGAACCAGGCCACTTCCGAGGTAAGGAATGAGCGGATTTTTTGACCGAACGAAACGGAAAACCGATCGCGGTAGGTGGGATTTTTCTTGTTGATCAGGTCATACAAAGCCGACAGATCGACACCGGAATCCTTCCCGTTCCACTCACGGTACTTGTCGATGGCGTGGTTCAGCTGTTCCTGGACAATCGGCTTGAGCAGGTAATCGATGCTTTTCAGCTTGAAAGCGCGGATGGCGTATTCGTCGAAGGCGGTGGTAAAGATGATCGGTGAGTTCACCTTAACCTTGTCGAAAATAACGAAACTGAGGTCATCTTCGAGATGAATATCGAGAAAGATTAAATCCGGGTGGTCATTGGTAAGGAACCATTCCACCGATTCTTCCACCGATTCCAGTTTGCCCAGCACCTTAATGGACGGGTCGTAGGTAAGGATCATATTTTCGAGCCTGCGGGCGGCAAGCTGTTCATCTTCGATGATCAGGACTTTCATGACTGTTGGTTTTATCTTGTTCTTGCCTGATCGCAAATCAGGGGTATGCGGGCAATAAACTGATTTTCCGTTTTTAAGAATTCAGGTTCTGAATTATTCAGCAGTTTATATCGGTTTTCAATATTTTTCAGGCCGATACCGGTGGAGGTAATGCGGGCTTCGCGTTCCTGTAAGTTATTGATAACATTAAGATTGCATTTTTTATCGATAAAGATGTCAATAACGAGCGGAGATTTTTTCGACATGGAGTTGTGCTTGATAGCATTCTCGATCAGAAGCTGAACGGCCAGCGGTATCACCTCTGCATTTTTCAAATCCTCGGGCACATTGATGTTCACCTTCAGCTTGTCCAAGAACCGGATGTTCAGCAGGAAAACATAGGATTCGAGGAAATCGAGTTCTGTGGCGAGTGCAACCAGTTCATTGTCCTTATTTTCAAGAACATAACGATATACCTTGGCCAGCTGTTCCGTGAACTTTTCGGCCAGGTCGGGTTCCAGTTTGATGAGGGATGTGAGTACATTGAGACTGTTGAACAGAAAATGCGGGTTCACCTGCTGCTTCAGGACGTCGAAACGTGTCTGAAGGTTCTCTTTCTGTACTTTGAACAAGAGTGTATTGGCTTCGGTAAGGGCGTGGGTGCGCTCCTCCACTTTCTGTTCCAGGAGCTGATTGATCTCCTCAAGCCGCTTATGGGCCTTGCGCAGCTCCTCCTCCATAGCTTTCCGGTCGGAGATATCGATGATCAGGCCCCGGGAACCCACCAGTTTGCCCCCGCTGAACATAGGGGTGCCGTAGATCATTATGGGGAAGGTTGTTCCGTCGGTCCGGAGTGCGGTGTATTCGTCGGTAATCCGGGTATGGTTTTGGGCTATCGCCGCACTTACGTTAGCGGCCAGCCTTACGCGGTCTTCGGGGATGAGTCCGTTTTCGGAAGGGCTGCCGGCGTAATCATCTCCCATACCGAAAGCTTTTTTCCCCGCCTCATTCATATAAACCAGGCGGCCTTCCGTGTCGAGTTCATAAACGGTTTGCGGCAGGAAATCGGTGAGTTCCCTGAATCTGCGCTCGCTTTTTTCCAGATCAGCCTGCATCTTAACCCGGTCGGTAATGTCGCGGGTTGAAATGAACGAAGCAGACCTTCCCTGGTAGATGATCGAGGTTGCACTCAACTCGACATTGACTTCCGAAAGGTCCTTGCGCAGAAGGATGGTTGAATCCAGGCTTGGCGCCAGGAGCCCTTCCATGCGACGGAAATGCTGACCCATCATTCGATCTTTTTCAGATGGGGCGAGCAACTCCGATCCCGGCATTTCGAGCAGTTCGCCGGCTGAATAACCTACCATTTCACAGAAGGCGGCATTCACGTATTTGAAGAATCCGTCCTGGGTAATGGCGATCCCGTCGCGTGATTGTTCGATCATTTCCCGGTAAAGCTCACCCAAATCGGGCAGCTGGCAGCAGGTCAGAGGGTTCTTGTCACTCATTTTGCATCATTTGCAGATTCAGCGTTCACCCGGCTAAATTAATCCCGGCAGCCGGAAAATTCAGTATTATACCGTTGAATGACGGAAATCGGGGATTGAATGACGGCCTTGATCGATGGAGCGGGCAGATCTTATTCCAGGATGCTGAATTTTTGGTTTTCCTTCCTGCATATTAGCTGGATAATATCCCTGGAGGTTTTGGCTCCAACCGGAACACCACCGGGAGGCATCACCCACATGCCGGAGAGCCAGAAATTGCTCAGTCCCGGGAGGGTTTTTTTCACCATCCTGAACCGGTCGGCGTTCTTGCCTGCAAGAATCCATGTCATATAGGTGCCCCGGTAGACACCGGTATAGCGGACATAAGTCATGGGAGTCACCACATCGGCCACTTCGATTGCGGATTTGAAACCCGGATATCGCTGCTCGAAAATATCGGCTGCCAGCGATTTGATTTTTTCCTTTTCGGCGGCGTAGGCCTCTTTATCGACCCTCAACTTTTCCCAATATTCAAAATCCTTAACAAGGAACATGCAGGATACCACCGATTTGCCATCCGGCGCCAGGCTCGGATCGTAATTGTAATTTCGTTCGGGTATCAGGGCGTGGCTCTCGGTCCCGATTATCACCGGCCTGTCGAGCTTGAAAACATAGGAGGCAGCGGCGACAGGCTGTTCGAATTTCTTGTTCAGGCCGAAAAACACCTGCACTGAGGAGGGTGCGAGGGGTATTGTTTTAAACAGTTCATCATGCTGAGGCTCGATGTATTTACCGTCGAGCATCTTATAAACGGTGGTCCTCAGATCGGCTGCCGAGATGACGTAATCGGCCAGAATTTCGGTGCCATCCGTGAGCCGGATGCCTGTTGCGCGGTCACCGCCGGGTCCGCCGGCCGTAAGAATTTTATCCACTTTTTTACCATAATTGATTCGTCCGCCCAGCCGCAGGTATTTCTGTTCGATGGACCTGGCGAACTCGAGTGATCCCCCGATCGGAAAACCACCGGCGCGTTTATGCAGGAGTGCAAGAGTGACCACAATGGCGAGCAGGGGATAGGTGGATGTGCCGAACATATCCCGGAATGACTCCTTCAGGAGCGGATCCCGGAACTGGTCGGAAAAATCACCGATCGTGAGCCGGTTGATCTTTTTCATGTCTCTCATGAACGGGCTGAAGCGGATAATCATTTTTGCCGTGTCCAGTGGACTGTAAAGTTCAAAGGCCTTGTCCATGGGCATCCCGAACCGGGTAAACTTCCGAATCCAGGCACAGAAAGTTAGTATCAGCTCGTGGTCGGAGGGGGAAATCTCCAGCATGTGCGCCTCCAGACGATCGGCATTTGTATACAGATTAAACGTTCGCCCTTCACCGTTCGTGAAACTCTGGAATACGTCGTGATCCACGAACTTCCTACCCTCGATGGCGCCGAGTTCCTGCCAGAGTTTGTAGAAAGAATCCCCCGGACCCGATCCCGTGAGCCAGTGGATGCAGCCGTCGAAAGTGAAGCCCTTTCGCTTCCAGGCTGTGCACAGGCCGCCCGGCAGTGTGTGCATTTCGAAAATCTCCGTGTCGAAATCGTTCATCCGGCTATAGACCCCGGCAGACAGGCCGGCGATCCCGGCACCGATGATGACAATTTTTTTGGGCATATAGAAATGATCTGTTTGGTTTGAATTCAGCCACAAAAATAGAATCCGATCCAATTTCCTTCAAAACAATAATCGGTGATTGGAGGAAAGGCTCCGGTGAGCGACTGATTTTAAGGGTTGACGGTTTTAGCGCCCGAAACCCGATACCCGATACCCAAATCGTCAATCGTCAATCGTCAATCGTCAATCGTCAATCGTCAATCGTCAATCGTTAATCGTCAATTAGTACTGATGCGTTAATATTTAGAAGTTGAATAGTTCGCCTTGTTCTTTGA
>CAZEKJ010000075.1:0-7631 GCA_964512915.1 uncultured Porphyromonadaceae bacterium | reverse complement strand
AGACCAAGAGACTGAGAGACTGAGAGACTGAGAGACTGAGAGACTGAGAGACTGAGAAAAATCGATAACGAAATAAATTAAGTCTGTAATAGCTTATTATACTGTTTTTTATGACTCCTCATAAGTCAATGGATACACTTCCGATACCAGAACAGGATCGTCCAGACCTCAACGTCTCTAAGTCTCCCCGTCTCTTGGTCTTAAAGTCTCTTGGTCTTAAAGTCTCCAAGTCTCTCGGTCTTTGGTCATTCATCCCCATCCTCTTCCTCGCCTGGAGCCTCTACGTCAACCACCTCGCCGGGCCGTTTTATCTGAACCGGTCGGATCCGGAGTACCCTTATCTGCTGAACGGGCTGAATTGTGCCACCCTGGATTTCAACCGGATCGGGCATACGGATCATCCGGGAACACCCTTTCAGATGCTGACGGGTGTCTTTATCCGGATTACACATACGGTTGCCGGTCAGGGCCCGATTGCGGAAGATGTGTTCGGCCGGCCTGAATTGTATCTTGCCTGGTCCTCGTTTTTTCTTGCGATCCTCACTTTTCTTGCCCTCTGGTGGTTAGGACGGATCGCCATGCGAAACGGGAAGGACCTGAACGGAGCCCTGATGATGCAGTCGTCGGTGCTGCTGAGTTCGGTCCTGATCGATTTTCCCATGCGCTACAATCCCGATCGGATTCTAGTGGTTTATACCCTGATATTCATCGGATTAGTTTACAAATACCTCTACACAAAAACTCTTTCGGAAAAAGCATTCATATTGAGTTCCGGAGTGCTGATGGGTATCGGGTTTGCCACCAAGTTCAATTTCCTTCCGCTGGTAGTGCTGCCCGTGATCCTGGTGCCGAATTTTCGCCGTTGGATCCAGTACGGGGTCACCTTCCTGGTCACCGGTTTTATCTGCATCCTGCCAATTATTAACAAGTTCTCTGAGTTTCGCCGGTTCATCGGAGGCGTTGCCACGCATGACGGGTTATACGGACAGGGCACCGAACAGATGATAAACTGGCACAACTTTTTTACCAATATCGGGCTGATTTTCCAGTATAACCTGGTCTTCGGGATCATCCTCATTTTCTCATTCGCGACAGGTATATACCTGCTGATCAGCGCAATCCGCCGTAAAAAGCACCTCAGGGAAATTCTTTTTCTTGCAGGTTTCTGGGTTGCGGCGCTTTTCGGATTCCTGATGGTGGCCAAGCATTTCAAGAACTATTATTTTGGCCCGGTTCTGGCGCTGGCCGGTTTTGCGTTTCTGGTTCAGCACCGGATTATATCGGGTTTGAAAAATTCCGATAAACCTTCTCCCCCGGAGTCTTTTTCTGTCACGGTTTTAGCTTCCCTGCTGATTGTCATATTCGTCACCGCCTTCCCGCTTTTCAAGGATTACAAGGCGCGTAGGGCTCAGATCGACCAGAACCAGCTGACGGTTGATTTTATGCGGAAAACCATCGGTCAGGACGACATCCTCCTGGTTGAACCCACCTGGATGGCCGGCCCGATGGTTGAGAATGCCGTTGTTTACGGAATCAGTTATGTGGCGCACAGGGAACAGTATTACCAGGAGCTCAGTAAATTGTATCCCAACGTGGTGACCTGGGAGGGCCGGAACCAGCCGTTCAGGATCTTCCGGACGGTACCGGCCGATCCGGAGGCCCTGCTCCGCAGCGGCACGCCCATGTACCTGTTCACCTCGCCCGGGCGCTATCCTGAGGAATTTCTGGCGACCCTTGATTCAATGGCCGGACATTATGCCATTACATTGAGCCGCGACACACTATTTACCAACCCGTTCAATCAGGACCGGATCATCAGGTTCGGGCACAACGACTCCTGGAAAACCCTTGACAATCTGCAGAATACATTATCCCCTGAGACTTTTTTGGACGCAGGATCACGGAATTCATCGGAATTAATCTTTACCGATGTCCGTACCGGCGACTATTTTGAGGCAACGGTCAGGATAAGAACCGAAGATCCCGACCCTGCCCAGATCATTCTCCGTTCGCAGGATCCCAATGCTGACGGGGTATTCTTCTCAGATTCACATACACTCTACGATATCGGGGATAACTGGAAACTGCTGCGGCTGCGCGCCCGGATCTCGCAGCAGCCGGCGGGTGGAAAAATGATCTGCCATGTTTACTTCCCGGGTAAAACGAAGATATCAGTTGATTCATTCCGATGTTCCCGGTACGGTATCCGGGATGCATCGGGCCAATAATCAGAATAAAATGAAACTAAAAGGAATCCTTTCATTGGCAGCATTGTGCGCCAGCCTTCTTTCCCTTTCGGGACAGGAAAAAACGGAAAAAGTAATCTGGCAGGTCGGCAAGCCCGACAAATCCTGCAACGAATTTGCAAAGGCACCGGCCGCCTATCGCGATATCAAAGCGGATGGCTTTTTCATTATCGGCAAATCGGACCCTGCAACTGACTGGCCTTACGCGCATCCCGGACCGATTGATTCCTGGGCGGGAACCCGGCAGCACAGCTACAGCATCCTGTTCGGGATCAAGGGGATACAAAAAGGGGATTCCTGCAAGCTTTCTCTTGATTTAACCGATATCCACGGTTCGATGCCCACGCAGCTGGAGATCAGGATCAACAGTTTTGTCCACAAGAACAAGCTGCCAGCCGGGGGCGGAGATGCCTCCATCAACGGTGACGTATCTAAAAGCAAACCTTTTGGCTTCGAACTGACTTTTCCGGCAGGCGTATTCAAGGAGGGCATGAATGAGATTGTTATAACATCCACTGAGGGCAGCTGGTTCCTGTATGATGCCGTTCAGCTATCCGGACCGTCTAATATAAAAACGACGGCCGTCAAGGATTTCCTGATGATCACCCGGTCCGAGGCAGGGAATGCCCTCACCGGCACCGAAGGGAACTATAAGCGGGAAGTTTATCTTACCGTAGTCAATGGCGGGGACTCGTTTTCCGGCGATATCACCATCAACACGCTCCCGGTTAAAAAGGTCACCATTGTTCCCGGCCGCCAGGAGTTTGTGGTTCAGGTTCCGGAAGTCAACCGCGAGGGTTCGGTTTCCGCCGGGGTGATGAAGGGTGGTAAGGTCATTACTTCGTCGGTTGTTCCGATGAAACCGGTTAAACAGATGATGGTCTATATACTCCCCCATTCGCACACGGATATCGGGTACACCGAAATCCAGACTGCTATTGAAGACAAGCAGGTTAACAACCTGGTACAGGGGATCGAATACGCGAAAAAGACCGCCTCCTATCCGGAGGGAGCCCGGTTTGTGTGGAACGTGGAAGTAGCCTGGGCTGCCGACCTGTACCTGAACCGGCTTGGGAGCCAGGCGCGTGAAGACCTGCTCGAAGCCATGCGGAAAGGCCAGGTCTCGATGAACGGAATGTACCTGAACGAACTCACCGGCCTATGCCGTCCGGAGGAGTTGCTGCGTTTATTCCGATATTCCACGGAGCTGGGGAAAATTACCGGACAGAAGGTGGATGCGGCGATGATCAGCGATGTTCCCGGATACACATGGGGAACGGTTACAGCCATGGCCCAGGCCGGAATCCGGTATTTTTCCGTTGCTCCCAACTATTTCGACCGGATCGGTGATATCCTGGTGAAGTGGGAGAACAAACCCTTTTACTGGGAATCCCCGTCGGGACAGGAGAAAGTGCTGGTCTGGATTCCGCTGAAGGGATACGCGATGTCTCATATCGTCGGAAAGTTAAGTCCGGCGTGGGTATCGGATTACACGGGACAGCTGGAAAAAATGGGCTATCCGTATGATATTGCGCACATCCGCTGGAGCGGTCATGGAGATAATGCCGTGCCGGATCCCGCGATCTGCGATTTTGTGAAAGAATGGAACACGAAATATACCTGGCCAAAATTCAAAATATCCTCCACATCAGAAGCTTTCAGTGCTTTTGAAAAGAAATACGGAAGCCAGGTTCCAACGGTTAAAGGCGACTGGACTCCTTACTGGGAGGACGGCGCGGGTTCTTCCGCCCTTGAAACCGGAATGAACCGTAACACAGCCGACAAGCTGAGCCAGGCCGAGGTTTTGTGGGCGCTGCAAAGTCCGGGTACCTACCCGGTGGCCCGGTTTGAGGAGGCATGGAAAAAGGTTCTGCTCTATTCGGAGCACACCTGGGGAGCTTGGTGCAGCATCACCGATCCGGAGAACAAGATGACCGTGGAGCAGTGGGAGATAAAGAAGTCGTATGCGGATGATGCGGCAAAATTCACCGCATTGCTTTTGGAGGAGGGTTTGAAGGCGAAAGACGAAAGGCGAAAGGCGAAAGATGAAGATTTAAAGAAGAAAGAGATTAAGATAGAGATGGAGATCCTTAACACTACCAGCTGGAAGCGGAATGAGATGGTGTTTCTGAGCCGGGAGCAGAGTGCTGCGGGAGACTTGGTGAAGGATGCAAATGGAAAGGTATTGAGCACTCAGCGGATGGCGGATGGCGGGCTGGCGGTATTGGGCCTGGAGGCGGAGCCATTTTCATCCGCTTCTTTTACAATAGAAAAAGGAGCTGTTAAACCTGCGGGATCGGTTGTCATTTCGAAGAATATTATTAGTAATAATCTGGTTGAATGCGAGATAGGTGCCGACCATGGAGACATTATCAGGCTGATTGATAAACGGACCGGCAAAAACCTTGCTGATGTATCCGGGGGTCAGGGGTTGAACCGCTACCTCTTTTTTGAAGGAAACGACCTGGCAGGGTTGAAGACGAATGGTTCTGTAAACATCAGGATAAAAGAGAATGGTCCTTTGATTGGTGCTTTGGAAATCACCTCTCAGGCACCCGGCTGCAAGGGTCTCGTAACCGAGGTTTGGCTTGCACATGATGCTGATTATCTTGTTGTTATTAACACCGTTGATAAAAAGCGGGCACCCATGCCGGAAAAGATCGGCGACTGGTTTCTGGCGCAGAACAAGAATAAGGAGAGTCTGAATTTCGGATTTCCGTTTGCCGTTCCCGGGGGGACCATGCGGCTTGATCTGCCACTTGGCCAGATGATTCCGTGGATCGACCAGATCCCGAGCGCCTGCAAGAACTGGTATACCGTGGGCCGCTGGGCGGATGTTTCCAATGATCAGTTCGGGGTAACCTGGGTAACGCTGGATGCACCGCTTCTACAGGTGGGTGAATTATCGGCGCGTCTGATCGGATCGCAGAACAATCCGGAAGCATGGCGCAAGAGTGTTGAACCGACGCAGACACTGTATTCCTGGGCGATGAACAACCATTGGGGAACCAATTACCGCCAGTACCAGGAGGGTCCTGTCACATTCCGCTACATTCTGAGGCCGCATGGCGGTTTTGACGCAACGGATGCTACCCGTTTCGCCACCGGTTTGAGTCAGCCCCTGCTGGTACGGCAAGCCGGTGAAGTTGCCCTTACGGCTCCGTTTAAGCTAATCAGCAAATCAGTTACGGTGATTGCCTGCAAGCCGGCAGATGACGGAAACGGAATGGTATTAACGCTTTATAATCCAACACTTAAAACCGATTCATTCACCTTGTCGACCGTTAGCGGCAGTAAAATTTATCGCTGTGACTCAGGTGAGAACCAGCTGGGCGAACTGCCTGCAACCGTTGAGATGGCCGGACAGGCCGTGATGTCGGTCAGGTTTTAGAGGTCCGTTGGCATATCGAA
Organism: uncultured Porphyromonadaceae bacterium; assembly: GCA_964512915.1. Taxonomy (GTDB): domain Bacteria; phylum Bacteroidota; class Bacteroidia; order Bacteroidales; family UBA12481; genus UBA12481. The sequence goes on along the minus strand of CAZEKJ010000075.1, from coordinate 1,974 downwards.
TTCCAGATCGGGGTAATTCCGCAGAAATGGAATGATGATTGAGAGGATGGCGGCCACCCCGCCCTTCTCATTGGATTCCACATTGAGCGGCAGCACCGGGTCATGCAGAGACATCCGCAGGAGTAGCCAGCCGTTGCCGCTGGCCTCATTACAGGAAATCCTGATGCCCTCATAATTTTCCGTGACCAGGCCCCAGCCCGCGATCTGTTGTACAAAATCCGGAAGGTCGCCGATCACTTGCTGCCCAACTGTTTTAAAATCAGGGTTTTTTATTCTGATTCTCAGCTCTGTACTTTCAGCCGGCATGGCAAGGTTTTCCGTCAGGGTATCCAGCGTCTTCCCCACCCTTCTCAGTTTCGCGGCCTTGACCAGAATTTTGGTCATCAGGTAGGCCCCATCGTCGAGAAAATGGTTCTCCTTCAGGGCAGCATGGCCGCTGGTCTCAATGGCCAGCCATGCTTCCTGCCCCTCGCTGTTCAGCCTTATCGCCTCGTTGATCACATTCTTGTACCCGCGTTTAAACCGGTGATGAATCCCCTTTAAATCTTTAGTAATGAATACGGTAAGGCCATCTGAGGTAATAGAATCCGTAACAATTGTTGTACCCGGATGCTCTTCCAGTATGATGGCCGACATCAGTGCGACGAGCCGGTTCCGGTTGATGATCCTGCCCTTCCCGTCCACAGCAGCCGCCCGGTCCACATCCGTATCGAAAATAATTCCGATATCGGCCTGGTTTTCAAGCACTGCTTTCTGAACCGACAACATGGCCTGATGATCTTCCGGATTGGGTACGTGGTTCGGGAACCTGCCGTCGGGGTCAAGATATTGGCTTCCGGTGGTGTCGGCGCCCAGGGGTTCAAGCACCCGGCTTGCAAAAAATCCGCCGGAGCCGTTACCGGCATCCACCACAATTTTAAAGGAATGCAGCGGGTTATCATAGTGATCCGGATCATTGACGTCTTTCCGGATGGTTTGCACCAAAAAGGAGGAATAATCGGAAATAATATCCCAGGATCTGACGGAACCGGGAACCTTAGCCGGCTCCGGGTTCGTTGCCGCAGCCATTTCAAGGATAGCCCTGATATCGGGCTTGTCAAGGCCTCCCTCGCGGGTAAAGAACTTGATACCGTTCCGGTTCGCTGGCAGATGGCTGGCTGTCAGCATAACAGCTCCGTCAGACCGTGTACTTTCAAACAGGGTAGACATGAACATGGCCGGTGTAGAGGCCAGTCCGCAAACGATGGCGGAGGCGCCGGTTTGTACCACTCCTTCGACGAATGCATCCATGAGGGCCGGACCGGAGAGCCGGGAATCCCGGCCAACCGATACTATTAGTTGCGATGGATCGCACTGCTGGCGATCCCGGAGCCAGACAATAAACGCTCCCGCAATATGGGTGACAGTTTCGGGTGTGAGCGTAACCGGCTCACCCGGAACTTCGCCGGTGGCGACGCCGCGGATATCGGAGCCGTTCTGAAGGGAAAGGAGGTCAGGCATAAGTTGCTGGTTGCTGGTTGCTGGTTGCTGGTCCTTATGTTGGGGGCTGGGACAAAATGATTGTTGCCCTCGGAGCCCACTACCGGTTGCCACTAGCTTTAGCTAGTGGAATGCATTGATTAATTGTACATTGCGGCCTTTAGGCCAACCGTATTCCTGAAAATTGCTAAGGTAAAACCATAACACAAAAAATTTGGGCTTAAGCCCATAAAACACTGTGAATCAACACAAACCACTAGCTAAAGCTAGTGGCAACCGGTAGTGGGCTCCGAGGGTAACCACCCTTCTGTCCCACCCCCCGACATGTATGCGTTTCAATGCTACAATCTCATTTTGTCCCACCTCTCTGGAGAAGGTGATGCTCTGCTTCGGTGTTCCAGAGGCCGTTGTGGCGGGTTACGATTTGGTGGAGTTCGCGGAAGAGTGGATCGGATTCGCCTTTCTCCTAATAAGCCGATATGGCCGTTAGTTCCA
>CAZEKJ010000074.1:0-8481 GCA_964512915.1 uncultured Porphyromonadaceae bacterium | reverse complement strand
GCCCCTCTCCCGCGCTCCCTGCGGTCGCGGGAGAGGGGCCGGGGGTGAGGTGGATCGCCGGGGAGGGGCACAAGGGCATTGGGGCACAAGGGCACAGGGGCCTCAGCGGTCAGCGGTCTGCGGTCTGCCGTCAGCGGTCCTCAGGAACTCAGCCATCCACTGCGTAACCACCCCGCTGTGCACCGGCTGTTTCAAACTCTCCAGATCCTCCTCCGCTTGCCCCGGAGCCAGGTACTGCGCATTGATCCGGATCAGCTGTTCTTCAAAATCCACCGAGAACTCGGGGTGACCCTGTATGCCAAGCATATTCCGGCCCACCCGTATCATGCCGTTCGGGATATGGAGTGATGTGGCGAGCACCCGGGTATCCGGAGGCAGTTGGATCACCTGATCCTGGCACATCATCAGCAGGTTAACCTTATCCTGCGGGGGATCCATCCAGGGTTGCGGGATCTGAATATCAAAAGGATGCACACCCGTGCACCAACCGCCGGGAGCCTTCATCACTTTTCCTCCCAAGGCCTCTCCGATCATCTGGTGCCCGAAACAAACCCCAATGCAAGGCCTCCCTGAATCCCTGATCAACTTAACAAACTCTTTCAACCTGATTATCCAATCAACTTCCTCATACACCGACAACCTCGATCCGCTGATCAGCCAGCCGTCGCACTCATCCGGATTCACAGGAAATACTCCGTCGCATACATAATAATCCCGGATCTCAAAATCCGGTAGTAAACGCCTGAACATCTCAGGATAGCTGCCATCGGGATGGTTCAGCTCGAGACGGGCGTGGTCGCAGATGAGTAGGCCAAGGTGCATGAAATGGAGTATTATGTCGTTTAAAAAAGTTGCCGGTTGCCGGTTACCAGTTGCCGGTTAAGGCCAGAGCGAAAATAGTAATAAATGGTTGCAGGTTTAATCACCTAGGCAGCATCAACGCTTAACTGGTAACTAGTAACCGGCAACCGGCAACCGCTAAAAGCTTTACAGCAGCATATCGCACGCATCTTTCGCCTATCTTTCCCTCCTGAAACCGTAAACTTGATTCCAATGAAACGTACTCTTTTGTTTGCCATGGCTCTGCTCCTGTTGGTTCTGGCTCCTGTTGCCAATGCCCAGGATAAGAAAGTGATTGATGAGATTATTAAAATAGGCCAGACCGATAACCAGTCGATGCGCCACCTTGATTTCCTCTCCAACCGCTTCGGCGGCCGCATCCTCGGATCGGATGCCTATGAAAATTCTGCAGAATGGGTAGCATCGGAATTTAAGAAATGGGGCATGCAGGTGGAGATGGACTATGCAGGAACATTACCCGTCGGATTTAACCGCGGCCCCTGGTTCGGAAGAATGCTGTCCGACAACGGAATGACGCTGCACTTTTGCACACCTTCCTATACGGCTGGTACCAAAGGAGTACAAAAGGGACATGTTATGATGGAACCGAAAACCCAGCGCCAGTTTGATGCCATGAAAGGTAAACTGAAAGGGGCATGGGTCCTGATCACCGGCGTTAACAGCGGCTGGCCGATCGACTATTCGGAAAACGGTGATGCAAGAAGGGCAAAAAGTATTGCTGCCAACGATTCCGTTGATAAACTCAACCAGGATATCCAGCGTCAGAACTGGGGCAAGCCCGAATCAGAACAAAAACCTCTGCTCCCGACAAAAGATGAGCCCGCACTTTTTTATAAGCAAATGCGCGAGGCCGGCATCCTGGGCATCATCCAGTCATCCGCCAATCCCATCCGCGTGTTGTATGACCGCGCCAATATTGACAAAATGACCTTCGACAATCTGCCCACTGTTCCCGATATCAAGCTCGACGAACATCAGTATAAAATCATCGAACAGATGTGCAAGGAGCGCCAGCGCTTTGAGCTGGAGTTCGATATCCGCAACTGGTTCAGGATGGGCCCGGTGAAATATTATAATGTGATCGGAATCATCCCTGGAACGAAATATCCGGATGAATATGTCCTGATGGGCGGTCACCTCGACTGCTTCGACGTAGCTACCGGCGGTGTTGATGATGGTTCGGGCTTTACCCCGGCCATGGAAGCTGCAAGGCAAATAATGATGGCCGGCGGTAAGCCGAAAAGGACCATCCTGGTTTGCGCATGGGCCGGTGAAGAGTTCGGACTGCTGGGATCGAAAGCCTTCGTGGAAAAGAACATGAAGAAGTTGGATAAATTCTCGAATTATTTCAACCGCGACGGCGGTCCCACTGTGGCCAACAGCCTGCGCGTCCCCGAAGCGATGTATGCTGATTTTGAGAAGGTTTGCGAACCCTTAAACCGGATTAACCCCGATTTTCCGTTTACCCTCAGCAAGGCAGAACCACGGCCAAAACCTACCAGCGCCGGCGGATCCGACCATGCCTATTTCGCGATAAACGGTGTACCTACCATCAGTTTTGGAACCGCTGACCCGAAGGGTTATGATTTCAACTATGGTGAAATCTGGCATACTGAAAGGGACTTATATAATATGAGCATCCCTGAATATCAGGAACACACCGCTACGGTTCAGGCTGTGGTGATCTACGGGCTGGCCTGTCTGGATCACCTGCTGGACAGGAAGGGGATGTTTTCGGAGGGACAAAGGTAGAATTGAGAGATTCGAACGAAGAGTGTCGAATGCTGAAATTTCAGATTCAGGTGGTCCCGTTGATTTTATGATCCCCTGAATCTAATTTTCAACATTCGACACTCTTCGTTGAAGCCTCAAGGTTGCAGTAGAGACGGATTATTATCCGTCTCTACGAGTTTTCGGCGTATGCCTCAGGAACAAATCGCGGTGTGCACACCGCCAGAAAAACCAGTGATTCCTCGCCATCGTTGCAAATTCGCTGGGGAACTCCCGGCAGGATGACCACCTCGTCGCCGGGGCCCACCTCATGAGGCAGCAGGTCGCCGGTTTCAACGATGCCGTTGCCTTCGATGATCAGGTAACGTTCGGTTATTCCTGATAACGAATGCCACCGGGTCGTTATTCCAGGCATCACGCGAACACGTGCAACCGATACTATCGGGTCGGCCGGAGTATTGTACAATTCGGTGATGTAACACCCTTCGTCGGAATAAAATTCTGGTTTCATAGGTTCCCCATTTGCATCTGTAGAGACGGATATATCCGTCCATGGATATATCCGTCCGTACGATTTATTTTCCGTTCAGTTTGCGGATCAGGTCGGTTTCCTCTGTGCTGTAAGGTGTTCCGTCGATGCGGAAAATATCATGGAACCAGAGAGGCGGTTCAGAACCATCGGGAATTGGCGTGCTCCAGGCATAAATGGTATTCGTTTTGCCGCTGACCAGGCCCCAGTTTATTCCTCCCACCCCGCGTTCTTTCAGGAGGGGCAGAATATTCTCAAAGCGGCTTCCGTTGGTTCGGGCCATGTATTCGGTGCAGATCATCGGCCGGCCGAACAGCTTCAGGGTATCGAGGGCGGCGGCATGATCCTTCTCATCGGAATAATTATGGTAGGTAAGGATATCGGAATTCTCCGCCTGGAACCTGTTCATCTCACCGTAGTTCCTGTACCACAAACCGACGGACAGGGGCTGCGATGGATTCACCTCTCGCGCCCAGCGGAATACGCTTTGCAGGAGCGGCATGGATCTCATTCCATACCCTGAATTTCCGGGCTCATTATAAAGATCCCACAGCAGAATGCGCTTGTCATCGGCAAACCGGGTAAGAAGTGCTTTGGTATATTTCTCAAGAACGGTCATCAGGGTGGTATCGGTAAAAAGCAGATCGCCCGGATCCCGGATCCAGCCTGAATTATGGACACCCGGCTTCGGATCGGGCTGCTTGCCGGCAGCATAGGCGGGCAGCCAGCAATCATCAAAAATGACCAGCACCGGCTCGATCTTGTGTTTGGCCGCTATCGTTAAAAACTGATCCACCCTGTTAAAGAATCCTTCCGGGTCCACCTGCCAGGCCACATGATGCAGATAGCTCCGGACCGTTGTAAACCCGATGGATTCCGCCCAACCCAGCTCCCGGTCGATGGTCTGCGGATCAAAGGTTTCCGCCTGCCAGAACTCCAGCTGGTTGATGGCCGAGGAGGGCGTGAAATTTGCCCCGGTCCGCCAGCCTTTTTCATCGGCCCATTTTTGAGCCTTCTCGGCGCTCCAGCGCTCGCCAGGATGCTTTTCCTTCGAGGCCGGGGTGCAGGAAACCAGGCCGGCACCGATTAGCAATGCCAGCAGACTTTTCTGGATCCGTGTAATTGTCATAAAAGTGGGTTTATTCAGATTATATGAATGAAATGAAATTTTGTCATTTGTCGCTGTCAAATTGTCTCAACTATCTCATTATAAGCGCAATAATGACAGTTATCTGCGTCTGGTATTTTGTTTGTTAAATCTAATCAGAAACTGATTGTTAAACTAAAAATAGGAGGACTAAATTATGTCACTGATGAAACGTTACAACCCGGAATTCCCTTCTATCCCGTCTCTGTTTGACAATCTATGGTCAAGAGACTGGATGGACTGGGCAAACCTGAATTTCTCGGACACCAACACCACACTGCCTGCAGTAAATGTGGCCGAGAAGGATGATGAATTCGCGATTGAACTGGCCGCTCCCGGCATGAAAAAAGACGACTTCAGAATCAGTCTCGATGGCAATGTCCTGACTATCTCCTCGCAAAGAAAAAATGAAAAAGAAGAGAAGTCAGGAAACTACAGCCGCCGTGAGTTCAGCTATCAATCCTTCCAGCGTTCCTTCACCCTTCCGGTCGGCAGGGTTGAAACCGACAAGGTTGCTGCCCGGTATGAGGCTGGGATCCTGCACATTCAAATACCGAAGCGGGAAGAGGCCAGGCCGAAGCCGGCGAGGGAGATTGAGATTTCGTGATAAGTGACCAGTGACCAGTGACCAGTGACCGGTTTGACGGAGCAGTAAGTAAGTTTTCGATCCGCCCAACTAGTCACTGGTCACTGGTCACTGGTCACTTCTTCAAAACCCTCCCCGCATACACCCCACTAAACTTCCCACCCGCCACCACCGGTACCCCGTTCAGAATGACCTCATCGATTCCGGTGGCGAAGCAGTGGGGATCGAGGTAAGTGGCAGGATCTCTTACTTTTCCGGGATCAAAGATTACCAGATCAGCCTTGAAGCCCGACATAATCAGGCCCCGGTCGGTTAGCCCGAGCACCGCGGCCGGAAGGGCGGTCATCTTACTGATGGCCTTCTCAAGGGTCAGGATTTTTTCTTCTTCCACATATTTCCGGATCACCCGTGCCTGACTCCCGTAATTCCGGGGATGGACCCCTTTGTCGTTTGGATTCACCGCATATCCGTCTGATGAAAACATGACCCACGGCTGCTTCATCTGCAGCCTGAGGTTCTCTTCTTTCATCGTACTCAGGGAAATGATCAGGTCGTCGCCCTCCGATATCACCAGGTCGGCCGCCACATCAAAGGGGGATTTATTCAATTTCTCCGCCAGGTCGATGATCATTTTGCCCACCATTTCCGGATGTTTTGGCGCATTCACGATGGAAAAGAAATTCCAGCCCCCTTTTGCCACCCAGTTGGTTTCTCCTGCTCTCCCTTTTTCCGTCATCCCGCGTATCGCTTCACGCGTCACGCCTTCACGAAGCGCCCGCTGCCAATCGGAGATCGAGTTAAGTTTAAGCTCCTCCGGTGCCAAAAGCACTGAAACAAGCGTGGTGGTTTGCGACTTGTCATAGGGATACATATCGGCCGTGATCAGCATCCCGTGTTCAATTTCCCTGTTCACCATACCGATCAGCTCCTCCATGGCAGGCCAGTTTTTTCTGCCATTTGCCTTGAGATGTGCAATATTCAGCCTGACACCGGCTTCTCTGGCTATCCGGACCGCCTCCCGGGTCGCTGCAAGGAGTTCATCCTCCTCACTCCGCATATGGGTGGCATACAATCCATCCGACTCTTTCAGCAGCTTAGCCAGTTCAATAATCTCTTCCGTATCTGCATATTTTTGAGGGACATACTGCAGGCCGGTTGACAATCCCCAGCTGCCATTTTCCAGGGATTTCCTGAGAAGATCCTTCATCTGCTTCATCTCATCCGTCGTCGGTCTGCGGTCATCCCTCCCCATCACCTGCTGCCGGAGCCAGCCGAATCCGGTCAGGGGCAAGGCATTGGTTCCGATCCCCTCCTTTTCCAAAGCCATTCTCCATTTCTCAATTTCTCCTGTACCATCCCCGCAATTCCCCGTTACCACGCTGGTAGTGCCCTGCATGAGGTAATTCAGGTTCCCGTGTGTAGCCTTTTGGTCGAGCCCCTCATCACAATGTGTATGAATATCGATGAACCCCGGAGCTACCACCCGGCCGGCTGCATCCAGGGTCTTCTTTGCCTTCATGGTAATGTGCTCCGATACCCAGATGATCTGATCTCCATAAATCCCGATTTCGGCGGCAAAGGCAGGTTTTCCGGTGCCATCAACCACCCGGGCATTCGTGATCAGCAGGTCAAGTTCCGTCATCGGGGGAGGATTGAGCTTCTGACCCAACAAGGTTCCACCCGTCAGAATCAATACAGCCAATGCAATTTTCGTTTTCATGGGAAAGGGATTAAACCACAAATCACAAAATACAAAAAACAAATCCCAAATAAATTCCAATTCTCAATAATCAAAATCCAAACGGCGCTCCGATGGAATTTTGTTGCCTATCTTTAATTTCTTAAAATCAATACCTGATGAGAACTCCAAAATCCCCCTTCCTGTTTGATTTTTTGAGATTTGATTTTTGGAATTTATTTGGATTTTGTTTTTTGTTTTTTGGGATTTTACTCGCCTTCACCTCCTGCCAACCCTCAACCCCAAAGCCTATGGCTGACCAGATTATCACCAATGCTTCCATTCTGCCCGATGCTTCAAGACCTGAATTTTTTGAGGCCATGGCAGTAAAAGGAGATACGATTCTGGCTATCGGGTCGGCAAAAGAGATCGGAAAATATCAGGATAAAAACACGGAGGTAATTGACGCAGGCGGCAAACTCGTGCTGCCAGGATTCATTGACAGTCATGTTCACTTTCTGCAAGGCGGGCTGAGCCTTTCCAGTGTTTTGTTGAAGGATGCGAAAACCCGGGAAGAGTTCATCGGCCGGATCAGGGATTTTGCGAAAACATTGAAGCCCGGTGAATGGATTCTGGAAGGGAACTGGGATCATCAGAACTGGGGAGGAGAGCTCCCCTCGAAAGAGTGGATCGATCAGTATACACCTGACAATCCGGTGTTTGTAAGCCGCAGCGACGGGCACATGGCCCTGGCCAACAGTGCCGCCCTCAGGACTGCAGGTCTGGACAGAAAGGTTAAGGACATTGACGGCGGCTCCATTGAACGCAATCCCGCCGGGGAGCTTACCGGCATCTTCCGCGACAATGCCATGGGGCTTGTCAGCCGTCATATTCCCGATTATTCTGATGCGCAATACGACAGGGCGCTTGACGCAGCCATGAAATATGTGGCCTCGAACGGAGTCACCTCCGTGCACCACATGGGAAGCATCGGGGATATCGGAGTATTCCAGCGGGCGCTCAGAGCCGGCTCCCTGATCACCCGGATTTATGCCACCGCCCCGATTCCGGCCTGGAAAGAGATTCAGCAAAAAATCAGGGAAACCTCCGCTGATGACAAATGGCTCAAATGCGGGGGCGCCAAGATTTTTGCGGATGGTTCGCTTGGTTCGCACACCGCCGCCTTTATGGAACCTTATACGGATGATGAAAGCACAACGGGGCTGCTGGTTGATTCCGAGGAAAACATGCTCAAAGATATCCTGACCGCTGATTCAGCCGGGCTGCAGGTCGTGGTCCATGCCATCGGTGACCGGGCCAACCACCTGGTATTGAACTTTTATGAAGAGGCTATCCGGAAGAACGGACCGCGCGACCGCCGTTTCCGGATTGAGCATGCCCAGCATCTGCTGGCCGCTGATATACCCCGATTCAAAGAGTTGGGGGTAATTCCCAGCATGCAGCCCTGGCACCAGATGGACGACGGCCGCTGGGCCGAACGGTCGATCGGGCGGTTCCGTATCAAGACGACTTACTGTTTCCGGTCGCTGCTGGATGCCGGCGCACAGCTTGCCTTTGGAAGCGACTGGTACGTAGCTCCGCCGGTACCTCTGGAAGGAATTTATGCGGCAGCGACCCGTCAAACGCTGGATGGCAGGTATCCCGGCGGTTGGGTTCCCGAAGAAAAAATCGGGGTGGATGAAGCCCTGCAGGCGTATACCCTTGGTGCCGCCTTTGCCTCCTTTGATGAAAAACGCAAAGGAACCCTGGAACCCGGCAAACTTGCGGATTTTATTATCCTTGACCAGGATATCACCCGCATACCCCCCGAAGAGATCCGGAATGTGAAGGTGGTGAGGACGGTGGTGGGGGGGAGGACGGTGTTTACGATTGTCGATTGACGATTGACGATTGACGATTGACGATTGACGATTGACGATTGACGATTT
>CAZEKJ010000073.1:0-9548 GCA_964512915.1 uncultured Porphyromonadaceae bacterium | reverse complement strand
CGCATCCGGCAGATTACGGCGGAGAGCACGGTGAAGAGCTGGCAGACGATTCCGCAGGTGGTGCAGTTCGGCAAGGCCGATATCACCGAGGTGGAGAAGTTCAGGCTGGCCAGCAAGGCGCTGGTTGAAAAATCGGGCGGAAAGCTTACCATGACCGCCATCCTGCTGAAGATTTCGGCGATGGCGCTCAAACAGTTCCCGAAGTTCAACGCCAGCGTGGATATGCGGAACAAGCAGATCGTGATGAAAAATTATATCCATATCGGCATAGCCGTGGATACCGAGCAGGGACTGCTGGTGCCGGTGGTTCGCGATGTGGATCAGAAATCGCTCACCCAGCTGTCGCAGGAGCTCGCCGGCATCGCCGAGCGTGCGCGCACACGGAAGCTCACATCCGAAGAGATGCAGGGCGGTAACTTTACCATCTCCAACCTCGGCGGAATCTTCGGAACCTCCTTTACACCAATCGTTTACCCGAACCAGGTAGCGATACTGGGTGTTTCAAAAGCCAGTACAGAACCGGTTTATCAGGACGGCCTCCTTGTGCCCCGCCTCCTTGTGCCCCTCTCCCTGAGCTATGATCATCGATTGATTGACGGCGCCGATGGTGCCCGCTTCCTCTCCTGGATCTGCACCGCACTCGAACAACCCTTTACCACCTGGTTATAATATGAGTATGGAAACACATCAGGTTGTAGTAATCGGAGCCGGTCCCGGCGGGTACCGGGCCGCCTTCATGGCCGCCGACCTCGGACTGCAGGTCACGCTTATTGATCCCCAGTCCAACCCCGGCGGCGTCTGTCTGTACAGCGGCTGCATCCCGACGAAAGCACTGCTTCATCTCGCAAAGGTGAAAGAAGAGGCCATGAAGGCCTCGGCCTGGGGCATGACCTTCGTCGAGCCGGTTGTGGACCGTGAAAAAGTGAAAGAGTGGAAGGACTCTGTGGTCAAACAATTGACCGGAGGACTCGGACAATTAACAAAAGCGAGAAAGATAAATTATATACGAGGTTGGGCGAAGTTTGTCGATGCGACAACGATCGAAATCACACCCGCCTCAGGGCAGGAGGGCAGGAGGGCAGAAGGGCAGGAAGTAAAGGAATTAAGTAATGAAGTTTTAAGAATTAAGTTTGGCTCGGTGATTATTGCTACCGGAGCCGTACCGATAAAATTGCCGTTTATCAAAGAATATACGGCACGTATCATGGATGCGGAGCGGGCGCTGGAGCTGGAGTTTATTCCCGAGCGGCTGCTGGTGATCGGCGGCGGATATATCGGAATGGAATCGGCTACGATTTATAAGGCGTTAGGTTCGAAAGTATCGCTTGTTGAGGCTACTCCCGGCATCATGCCCACCATGGACGAAGAGCTAGTCAAGATCTTCTGGAAGCAGAACAGTGAGCTCTTTGAGGAAACGTTCTTTTCCACGAAGGTCGTTGGACTTACGGAGGAGAATGGGAAGGTGAGTGTTTCAATGGAGCAAGTGACCAGTGACGTAGTGACCAGTGACCAGAAAGTGACCAGTGACACAGTGACCAGTGACCAGTCGGGCTCCGATGTCATCCCGGCGAAAGCCGGGATCCCCCCGCTCATTGAACGTGAATACGACAGGGTACTGCTGTCGATCGGAATGAGGCCCAATACCGCTTCGCTTTCATTAGAGAACGCAGGTATTGCGGTGGATTCTCGCGGTTTCATTGTGGCAGACCTGCAAGGCAAAACCAATGTTCCAAATATCTATGCGATTGGAGACGTCGTTGGCGGCATGCTGCTGGCACACAAAGCCAGCTACCAGGGCCGCGTGGCGGCCGAAGTAATTGCCGGACAAAAATCCATTTGGGATGCGCGGGCAGTTCCGGCGGTGGTGTACACCGATCCGGAGATCGCTACGGCGGGACTGAGTGAGAAGGAGTGTCAGGAGCAGGGGATTACATACAGGACCGTGAAGTTTCCTTGGTCGGCATCGGGACGGGCAGTGGCCACGGGCGATCCGGTGGGACTCACGAAGCTGATCGTGGAAGAGGGCACCGAGCGGATCCTCGGCGCGGGCATCGTGGGCAAAAACGCCGGCGATCTCATTTCAGAAGCGGTTTTAGGCATCGAAATGGCCGCACGTGTTTCAGATATCGCGCTAACCATTCATCCGCATCCGACCGTATCGGAGACGATCATGGAGGCGGCGGAATTGTATCATGGAACGCCGACGCACGTGGCACCCCCGAAAGGCAGAGGGCATAAGGCAGAAGGCAAAAATTAGTCTTAAGACTTAAGACTTTAAGCAGCAAGCCCTTCAATAAGCCTTCATCAGAGCCAGACCTTAATACCTGTTTCTTAAGGAATAAAACTAATTTCTGCCTTTTGCCCTCTGCCTTCTGCCTTGGTTCCCAGGGGTTCGAATATGTTGCCCCCGAATTTATTCGGGGGATCAGGGCAATGGTCACAAAACTCACATGTCGAGGCCTTTAAAGGCCTCGACACGTAAAATGAATTGATCCGATTCGCTACCCCGGTTTAAAAACCGGGGCAACATACTGTTTTTCAATACTATAAGCAGAATCCATCCCACCCCCCTTATTTCTTCTTTCTTCTGCCTTCTTCCTAATTTCTGCCTTCTGCCCTCTGCCTTCTGCCTTCTTCTACAGAAACACAATAACCAATGCCACAACAATAACTATCCCCGCCGCCGACCCATATACCGCTCCCTTGTGCATCTGCCGCCAGGTGTCTTTAAGCACCTGCACTTCGTGCTGCATATAGGGTGGATCGAAGGTTTCCGAAGCTATGACTGTTACCTTTTTGATGCCGGGTCCCTCTTTCAGGTTGTAGGGTATAAACGCCAGGAGGTTGATAAAGGTGAGTACCGAAAGGCCGAACTTATACATGACTGGTATTGCTGATGGTGTGTAAAATAGTATAACAGCAATTTGACATATTTAGTAGGGAATCGGTTACATTATTATTTAAAATTGTTACAGGATTCACACTATTAAGGCAGAGGGCAGAAGGCAGAAGGCAAAAATTAGTCTTAAGACTTAAGTACTTAAAGAAATAAGTTAAGGCAGAAGTAAGGCCAAAACCACCCTTATTTCTTCCTTCTTTCGCCTTTTTCCTAATTTCTGCCTTTTGCCTTCTGCCCTCTGCCCTATCCATGTGTGAATTATGCAACATAAATCCACAATTGTGCAACGCTTCACGCTGGCGTTCGTCCGACCTTTGCGGCGTCGCAATAAATCAATTGCGGCTCAAATAAGGTACCATGAAAAAACTAACATTCCTGCTCAGCATCGCTATCCTTGCTGTTTTCGCAGGGTCCTGCGACAAGGGCGTAAAAACCTATCCGGTTGACGTACGGATGACGGATGATGACGGTCCGTATGACGGAGTTTATATCGATCTGAAAAAAGTAGAACTGACCGGGAACGACGGGGTGGCCGTTATGATGGACGTAAACACGGGGATATACAACCTGCTCGATTTTTCGAACGGGGTGGATACACTGATCGCCACCGGCGGACTGGAAGTCTCCCGGATCAACCAGATCCGGCTCATCCTGGGTTCGGATAACACCGTTACCGTTAATGGCGAAAGCTACCCGCTGAGCACCCCCAGCGCCGACCAATCTGGATTGAAACTCCAGGTCCAGCAAGACCTGCAGCCCGGCGTGATCTACACCGTTCTTCTGGATTTTGATGCCAACAAGTCCATTGTCAAACTGGGCAACGGGGACTACAAGCTCAAGCCGGTAATCCGCACCATCGAAACGGCCCTCTCCGGAGCCATCATGGGCAAGATTTCACCGGTTGGAACCGCCGCCACTATCATGGCCACCTCAGGCGGTCTTTCGTATTCAACCACGGTAAACGCAACAGGCAACTTCCTGCTCGGAGGTCTTCCCCCCGGAACCTACTCCCTGCTCGTAACACCTGAAGCACCCTTCGCCGTGATGACCATTGCCGATGTGGATGTGTCGGTGGGGCAGACGACGAATATCGGGATGATCATTCTGTAACACCTATGCGTGGGTAAAACCCCCGGCCTGAAGGCCGGGGTTACTGATGTCTGCCGAAGTTTCTGGACGCATTTATGCGTCCCTACCGGTTGCCGCGGTTTTCAAACCGCGGAAGGATCAGAACAACATAACAAATTTTACGTGTCGAGGCCTTTAAAGGCCTCGACACGTGATGATTGTGATTATTGCCCTACCCCCGACCTGAAGGCCGGGGCAACAGGTAACCGATTCATTGCTCAAATCCTCACCATCCCTCACCATCCCTCACAATCCCTCACCCTTCCTCACCATCCCTCACAACCCCTCACCCTTCCTCACCGTCACCTCCCCCTTCTCCTCCACCCCCCTCGTGGCTAGCACCAAGGTATATTTCCCCGGTTCCAGATAAGTTTTCCCCCCAAAGAAATACGCATCGTTCCCCTGAACTTCCTTCACCACCCCATCCCACCGGATCTGGTTGAATCCGCGGTTTCCTTCCACCTCAATCACTTTAATTAACTTAATTCCTTGTTTTACTGATACTTGTGCCTTCCCTTCCTTTTCCTGCCACCAGGTGATCTCCGTTTTGTGAACGCTCTTTTCATTGATATCCCGATGGGTGTCGTTCCGCGTGGGAGCGATCAGATCGGGGGTTTTCAGGAGCCGCGTTTTGGCGGGCTCGCCGGCCGAGAAGGCCTCATGGATCGGCTTCAGGCTCATTTTGTACATGCCCCGGCCGTGGGTTCCCGCAATCAGGTCCATTTCCTTTTTCTGTATCACCAGGTCGGATATCACCGTGGGAGCCATGTTGCCGCCGAGCAGCGACCAGCTCCCGCCGCGGTTGGTGGAGATGAAAACACCGCGGTGCAGGCCGGCATAGAGGAAGTCCGCATTCAGCGGGTCCTCGGCGATGCAGTTGACAGTTTCATCGGGCAGATTGGCTGTGAGCGAACGCCAGGTAACCCCCAGGTCTTCGGAAACAAAAAGGTGGGCCGCCAGGTCGTCGCTGTTGATGCCGGTGAGGGCAACATAGATCCTCTCTTTCACATAGCCCGATGTTACGATGCTCCGGATATAGGCGTTGGGCAGTCCGGCAGATCGCTCGGTCCAGGTTTTGCCGTCATCGGTGGTTACCCAGAGGGCTCCCTTATCGGTTCCCATCACCAGCAGCCCCTGCTGCAGCGAGGATTCGGCGAGGGCTCCAGCGGCCGTGGAGGCTTTGGCGGGATCGGCGGAGCCCGACAAATCGGGACTGATCAGCTCCCAGGTATCCCCCTTGTTCAGGCTCTTAAACAGATAATTGCCGCCATGATACAATACTTTCGGGTCATATCGGGATATAATATAGGGAGCAATGAAATTGTAGTTTAGCTTTCCCGTGGTGCCGCGCGGCAGGCGGGGCTGGATATGCACCGACCGGTCGGCGGCCATGTCTTTCCGGAAAATGCCGCCGTGCTGCGAGGAGGTGTAGATGATGTTCGGATCCTCCGGATCGGCCAGGGTGTAGCAGCCGTCGCCGCCGCTCCAGGCATCGACCCAGATATACTTCCACTCATCGGCAAAGCGGGGGTTCCACTCCTTTGCGGGCCCGTAAACGGAGGCATCGTCCTGCGTGCCGCCATACACCTTGTAGGGCGAGCGCTCATCGACTGAAATATCATAAAATTCGCCGGTGGGCAGGTTATTGTAATGCATCCACGACCGGCCCCGGTTGTAGCTGTAATAGAATCCGCCGTCGTTCCCAACGGCCAGCTCCTCCGGGTTCAGTGGATTGATCCAGATGTCGCACTGATCGAGGTGGAAGGGTACGGCCGGACTCGGGAACAGGTGAAACACGTCGCCCCCGATCATGTCGAAATGCTTGCCGCCGTCGGCGCTGTGCGCCAGCCGGATACCGAGCAGGTAGATCTCGTCGTCATTCTGTGGGTTAACCGCGCAATCGGAAAAATACCAGCCGATCACGGAATAGAGCTGCAGGTCCTCATCGTGGGTCCGTTTCCAGCTGGAGCCCCCGTCGGTGCTGAGATAGCACTCCGCGCTGCGGTTCGCCGGTCGATTGAGGTTATCGGCGAACGCGTAGATTTTCTGCGGGTTCCGCCAGGAGACGGCCAGACCGGTGCGGCCGTTCCTGTCGCCATCGGGGAGACCGCCGGCAAGCTTCTGCCAGGTGCTACCGCCATCAGAGCTCTTGTACACCGCGCTCTCCCGGCCGGAGATCCCGGGGTAATTTTCCCATGTGGAAGCATAGACGATCTGCGGGTCCGACGGCGCAATCACGATATCGTTGCCCCCGGTGCGGTCGTTCACATAGAGCACCCGCTCCCAGGATTTGCCCCCGTTGAGGGTGCGGTAGATGCCCCGCTCGGCGCTGGGGGACCACAGACGGCCGAGAACCGCTGCGAAGGCGATATCGGGATTCTGCGGATGCACCTTGATTTTGGCGATATGCCACGATTGTTCAAGCCCGATATGCCGCCAGGTGGAGCCGCCATCATCGGAGCGGAAAACCCCAACTCCCGGCAGCGTGAAATTTCTCGGTTTTTTCAGATATTCCCCCGTGCCCAGGTAGATAATATCGGGATTGGAGGGAGCGAGCGCAAAATCCCCGATCGAGAGGGCCGGCTGGTTCTCAAATATTGGGCTCCAGTGCAATCCATGATCGGTGGTTTTCCAGAGGTTCCCCGATCCGAAGCCGGCATACCACGTGCCCGGCCGCGTGGGGTCGCACTGGACGGCATCCACCCGGGCCGAATTGATCACCGGGCCAAGCGGGATCCAGTCCAGCCGGAAAGGGGTGTTTTTTTTATGTTCCTGATACTGGGGCCAAGAGGCCATCAGCGGGTTCTGCTCCTGGGCCTGCAGGGCAACGGCCATCATCAGGGTAAAGCCAATCAGAATACTTCTGAACGGCCGCCTGTTTTGTCTGGAAATTTCTATCATGATAAACTTGCTGGTTGGCCGAAGATAGTAAACAAAACTACTGCCTGAAGATGTTCAGATACTCATGAAGCACAAACAGGCGGTTTCGGGAAAACCCGGTCATCTCCCTCAAAATCTCAAGTTTTTCCAATTCGTCAATCAGCCTGTTTGCCGTTGCCGCGGTTACACCGAGTTTTTGTTCAGCTTCCCGCGGGGAAATAATCGGGGCCGAATAGAGGTGCTGAAGGAAATCCTGTGCCAATTTCCCACGTTTGCCGAGGTTTTTCATCCGTTCGCGATACGAGTCACGCAGCGTTCCAATTTCCACAAAGGTCTTTTTACTGTTTTGCGCCGTTTGGATGACGCCGGTCAGGAAAAACCGCAGCCAATGATCCATTGAATGGGAAACCCTCACCCGCTCCAGTGCCTGATAATACTCCGTACGGTTTCGCTCAAAAAAATCGGAGATATAGAGCACCGGCTTCGTCAATAATTCCGAATTCAGCAGTTGCAGCGTTATGAGCAATCGTCCAATCCTTCCATTCCCATCGAGGAACGGGTGAATGGTTTCAAACTGGTAATGGCTGACTGCGATACGGATCAATTGCGGTATCTGCTGCGCTCCGCCATGCCAGAATTTTTCCAGGTCGGAAAGTAACTCAGGCAAATCCGTATGAGCCGGAGGAATGAAAGAGGCACTTCTGAGGTCGGCGCCACCGATCCAGTTCTGGCTCCGGCGCACCTCTCCCGGCAACTTGTTCTCGCCCCGGACACCGGAAAGCAGGATAGAATGAGCCTCTTTAACCAACCGCATGGAAAGCGGAAGCTCCCGCATTCGATCGATGGAATGATTCAAGGCCCGGATATAATTGCGCACCTCTTCCCAATCATCCCTTTTTTCAGCAGGGATATAGTTTTCCGTGAGAACCGCTTCATCAATGTTTGTTTGGGTTCCTTCGATCCGGCTGGAAGTGGTAGCCTCCTTCAGTTTATGCATTTCGATGAAGAAATTTATATCGGGAACCAAATCCGCATAACTGTTCAATTCGCCGATATACCGGCTGGCCTCAGTCAGAAGCTCCAGCACGGTGTCGGATTTCCACTCGAAAGGTCTTTCCAACAGGGTTGGGAGGAAACTTTTATACTGATATTGCTGCTTATAGGTTCCTGCTAAGAACATCGGACGTTAAATTTGAACTTAAAACACAAATATCTATATTTTAATATTAAGCGCAAAATTAAAATATAAACCACTCCCAGAAAAAACTTTTGCGCTACCTTAGTGGGGAAATCCAACCCGTACCATCATGAAGCGGATAACATTACTCATCCTGTTGTCAGCCCTTTTACTTTCTTGTTCTAAGAATACCCCCCCGGTGATCGAGTACTTTGTTGCTGAACCGGATTCAGTCTTCCCTGGAGATACGGTGACTATTACTTTTAGAGTTTCTGATGCAGATGATGATGGAATCCATTACATGTTGAGTAAATCCTCCGGAACCTGGGGTACTGGTTTTGGTTCAATTGAACCGACCACATGGATTGCGCCGAAGGAGCCGGGTGATTATTACCTGACCTTAATGATCGGCGACTTATCAGACCAGGTTACCGATAGTGTGCTGATCCATGTATTTGACACCACTGGCTTTTTTACCGATGCTCGTGACGGTCATATATACAAATGGGTGAAGATCGGCACGCAGATCTGGATGGCGGAGAATTTGGCTTGGCTGCCGGAGGTATATCCTGGAAAGGTAGGATCCATGGATACCGCATTGTATTATGTTTATGATTATGAGGGTTATGACGTTGACCTCGCCAAGCAGACCGAGAATTACAACAAATACGGAGTTTTATATAATTGGCAGGCAGCCAGTGGAGGAGAAGAGAATAGTTCTACAGTACCCAGCGGTCTGAAGGGTGCCTGTCCGGATGGTTGGCATTTACCGTCCCTTGATGAATTCTCCATGTTGTTAATTCCCCATACACAGGTTCAAACCGACCTGCTTTCTGACAGCGGGTGGTTTGGAGAAAATAATGGTAGCAACAAAAGGGGTTTTAACGTATTTCCTGGTGGTTACCGGTCAGAATGGGGTGATTATTATGCTTTTAGCGGACAATATTATGCAGCGCTATTCTGGACGACAAATGATCATTATTTATATTGGAGACCCGAAGCCTATGTTTCTGTTGTCAGGTTTATGTCTGTTTCGGTCACAGGGGGGCATGACCCCTGGTCCAGATGGGACGAAGGATTATCCGTCCGCTGTGTGAAGGACGAGTAAGCTGGACCATCGCCTTTCAACAGAAGTAAAGCAGAAACTTAATCAGAGAAAAGCAATGCCAGTGGTAAAACAACTTCGAACAGTAGTGAAGACCATCCTTAATATCACCCTATTGACCTGCATTTTTGGTCCGGTTATCGCTTTTCTTGTTAGTTGGATATTCGGCCTATCCATTCAGGAGTGCCTCTTAGGCTCTTACCTCGGCGGATTGGCCCTGTC
Source organism: uncultured Porphyromonadaceae bacterium (assembly GCA_964512915.1). Classification (GTDB taxonomy): domain Bacteria; phylum Bacteroidota; class Bacteroidia; order Bacteroidales; family UBA12481; genus UBA12481. Next base: position 137 of record CAZEKJ010000073.1, on the reverse strand, counting down.
AACATTCTTTGTGTCAACCAAATAGCAACAAAAAAGCTGTCAGCTTTTAAAAAGCTGACAGCTTTAACGTTGTCCGACCAGGGCTCGAACCTGGACTCTTCTGAACCAAAATCAGACGTGTTGCCAGTTACACCATC
>CAZEKJ010000072.1:1478-9588 GCA_964512915.1 uncultured Porphyromonadaceae bacterium | reverse complement strand
ACAGGGGCACAAGGGCACAAGGGCACAGGGGCACAAGGGCATATCAAAGGTTCTGGTCCTTATGCCCGCATTTGTTTCATTCCGGGTCCGGAGGCTGACCGGTTCACAACAAAAGGATTAAGTACATTTCTGGGATCTGAATTCACCGTATCTCCAAACTCCGATAGAATGGGAATGCGGTTAGAAGGGCCATCGGTTGAGCATACGGACGGGCCCGATATCCTGTCATCCGGAGTCATCCCCGGAACCATCCAGGTGCCCGGCGATGGTAAACCGATCATTCTTTTAAATGACTGTCAGACCACCGGCGGCTATACCCGTATCGGCTGCGTAATCCTCGAGGATCTGCCTATCCTGGCTCAACTTAAACCCGGTGATAAAGTCCGGTTTTCCCAAACAACCCTAAATCGTCAATCATAAATCGTAAACAGTAAATCCTCATTATCATGGCATTGTCTGTAAAACAAATCGGAGAGGAATACAACCAGGAAATGCTCAGCATACTCCTTGATTCTCCCATGGAATCCGATGGACTATCGGTCTGCCTCGACCGGTCGCCCGATATGTTTGCGGTACCCAAACTTTTTTTTGATTCGTACAAGGCATTCGGATTTTTTATGGATGAGCGGTTGGTTGGATTTATCATGGTTTGCAGAAAGTGGTTGTATGTTAATGGGTTACCCCGGGAAATCGGCTACCTGGCAAACATGTATGTCCGCCCCGAAGGCCGAAAGAGGGGTTGGCTCTATAAGGCCTCCGAACCGCTTTTCAGTGAGGTTCTTGACGAGGTTGGGCTGGGGTACGCCACAACCATGAAAGGTAACAGGAATACGGAACCGATGATCGGCCGCAAAATCCAGAAATTCCCTTTTATTCCGTATTCCGTTTCGATCGGGATCAATCATATTCATAATATTCTTATCACCTTCAGTAAGCGCAGCAGATCGGGCTATAAAATCCGGAGAGCAACCGACGATGATCTTTCTCAAATAGCCAGGCTGCTTGACGATGAATACCGGCCAAGGCTATTCGGGCCGGTTATGACAGAGGATAATCTTTTGAAAACAATTGCCCGGAGGCCCGGATTTACGGTTCATGATTACTTTGTAGCAGAATCCGGCGGAAAGATTGTGGGGACTTGTTCTGCCTGGGATATAAAAGAGATTCGCAAACTCCGGGTAATGGCCTACCGGAAGCAATATCGGATTGTCAAGCTGGTCTATAGCCTGGCTGCACCGGTTTTTGGTTTCCCCAAACTCCCTAAAACAGGCTCTCCATTCAGGGAAATCGTGATTAACGATTATGGGGTAGAGGGACGCAATCCGGAAATTCTGAAGGCCCTGATCACGCACATTTATCAGGAATCGAGAAAATCAGGATATAATATGGTGCAGATCGGCAGCTATGCCGGGGATCCGATTTTATCCGCCACTAAAGGTTTCTTCTCCCAACCGCTTTATTCGCACATTATTTTTGGGGCAAAAGATCCGGACTGCATTGAAAAAGAGGGGATTGACATCAGCAGGCCTTATCTTGACATTGCACTTACCTGACTCCTGAAATGCAGGAAGGCGTAGTGATCTGTGGTCACTACGCCTTCCGCAAAACTATCAACAAACTATCTTACTATCTGATTTACGATTCAAAAGTAGGGTGCGATTCTGAAGAAAAACTGAAGATTCTGTCTAATCACACTTTTTTTTCATCCCAGGTGATCCGGAATGCATGCAATCCCTCCCGATAGATATAGTCCACAGGGATTCCTGTTGCAAGGCAGATCTTTCTGACGAGCGACAAACCAAGGCCAAGCCCTTTGGAGTCAGGCCCCTTAATGAACTCCCTGAAGTAATACTCGGTGGGATGAGCAGGCGGTTTTCCACTATTTTGCAAAATTAATGATCCCGGTTGCAGGGATATGGTCACGGTTCCACCCTGTAAATTATGGACGACAGCATTCTTAACCAGGTTTTGCACCAGAATCGCACCCATTGCGGGGTCCATGGGGATAATCACCCCATCAGAAAGGTCGCTGGTTACCTTTATATTCTGGAGTTCAATTAATTCTTCCAGATTTTCTATCTGCCGGATGATATAATCAGTTGCCGGGAAGCCGGCATTTTCGGTTACGGGGTGGTTCCCTATTTTAAAAAGCAAAGAAAGTGAACGGTTAAGCTGCGACAAGTGCCGGCTGTTGTCGGAAACGGAGCCGATCAGTTCAAGCTGCTCCTCGGTTAGTCCGGGGGTCTGGAGCAGTAATTCCGCTTTCGATCGGATCACGGCCAGGGGTGTCTGAATTTCATGAGTGGTATGAGCCGTAAAATCCTGAAGGTTGCGGTACATATCACTGATCCTTACCGTCATTTTTTCTATGGTACGATTCAAGGTGTGAAACTCAACAATGCCTGAATCAGGAAGTGTAAGTGGCTTCTGATCAGGCTTATATGATTGCACTGATTTCAGTGTATCAAAAAAACTGCTCCATAATCGGATAAACACAAAACGGTTCAACAGGAACAGCAGGGTGATAAAAAGGAGCGACAGGAGGGTGGTGGCAATGGAAATTCGCTTGAAAAGTTCGGGATACGAGAGTTTGTTGTGGCGGAGGGTGAATTCAACCGGATCCCCCTGAACGACTGTATAAAACCGTAAATAGCGTGCTTGTGAGCGTTCCCCGCTGACGGTATCACGGAAGGTGCTGTCGAAGAAAAACCTGGCAGGCTCCGGAATTGAACCTGCATCCCGGGTCGACAGGCGCTCATAGAACGGAATATTGCCCATGGAAGCTACCAGAAACAGCTCCGGATTGGCCAGTACCTGCGTTTGTTCCTGGAGGAGACGGTCATCTGTATCCTTGTCACTGACTGAACGAAGTGTTAGAAAAAGTGCACTGCCCATCAGGAAAAAAACGACCATGGAGATAATTGCCAGGTACATGGAAGTCAGGCTTAGGAGTTTCATTTTTCGTCCTCCATCCTGTAACCCATTCCGTAAACCGTTTGTATCCAAACCTCTCCCGTTTTCTGTTCGAGTTTACGCCGGAGGTTTTTCATGTGCGTATATACCGCATCCGAATACTCCACTCCATAGAAGTTGTCGCCCCAGATATGCTCTGCGATGGAATCCTTGGTCACCACTTTGTTACGGTTGGTCAGGAGGTAGACCAGGATATCGAACTCCTTTTTGGTAAGGTCCACTTGTTCGCCGCCAAGGGTAGCAGTTTTGCCTTCCGGATCCACGGTAAGCCCGCGATAGATGAGGCTGATCTGACCACCGCGGCGGGTGCGCCGGATTACACTCTGGATCCGTGCGTTCAATTCCGAAAGGTGGAAGGGCTTAACCAGGTAATCATCGGCTCCGGTTTCGAGTCCTTTCACACGATCCTCAAGGGTATCTCGGGCTGAAACCACAATTATTCCGCATGTGGACTTATTCTCCTTCATCAGCCTGATAATCGAAAGCCCGTCCCCGTCGGGCAGCCCCAGATCCACCAGCACGCAATAATAATCGTGCAGGTCGATCACCTTCAGCGACTCATGGTAAGATCCTGCTGTTGTACAGGTATATCCGGCCGACTCCAGGTAGGTAACCATAGACTTCCTCAGGGAAGCTTCGTCCTCGATAATCAGTACGGGTATCATAAGGCGGCAAATTACGAATAAAAGGCTCACTGACGGTCGCTAAGAGGTCGCTGCGCTCCTAACAGGCTCCGCTACGCTCCGCTAACAGGGGCTTCGCCCTAATAGAGTCCTTGGTTTATTGCTAGTTAGGGCGAAGCCCCTGTTAGCCCGAAGGGCCTATTAGGAGCGCAGCGACCTCTTAGCGAGCATCAGCGAGTCTATCCCTTCGTGAAATAAACCCTGTACTCCTCCTCCCCCACCTGCTCAATCCAGTGCCTGAATCCCAGGCCGGTGGCTTTGTCAATGAGTGGCGCCGGGTTAAAGGGGGCAGTAAGCTCGTAGATTTCGCCGTCAGCAAGATGCTGCAAATCAGCAAGAACCTGACCTACCGGGTGTTCTCCCCGGTTCAGCATCTCCCGGGCATCCAGCCGCTGGGTAACCTTCTCCGGATCATACCACTCCGGCTTCCCTGTGCCCTCGTGCCCTTGTGCCCCTGTGCCCTTGTGCCCTTGTGCCCTTGCGCCCTCGTGCCCCTCTTCCCCTGCCGCACTCCGCAACCGGTTTATCAGGTCCTCTACCTTCAATCCCCCCACAATCGCTGCCTGCTGCAAGGTGGTTACCCGCGCCACGGTACGACGCAGAATCGGATTCTTTAACTGCTTAAAAGCCGGACTTATCTCAAATAGTAACTCTTCGAGTTCCGGATATTCCCGGAGCAGATCCAGGATTTTTGTTTTTGGTGAAATCATGATGGTTGCCAGTTGCCAGTTTCCGGTTGCCAGTTATGCCAGAAACTTACTTATTACTTATACTTAATACTTAATAATTAACACTTTACTTTTGCCTTCTGCCTTCTGCCCTCTGCCTTTACTTGTACTCAAGTATCCTCTGCTCCCCCTCCAGCCTGCGATATTCGGTGAGGTCCTGCGATACCTCCAGCGTTCCGAGGTACTCGCCCTGCTCATTGCGAAGCGCATAATATTCTATATAAATAAACTTGCCCTGCATCTGGATCCAGAACGGGGCATGGCTGGCCTTGCCGCTCTTGAAGTCATCGATAATCTTTTCTACAATGTGGACGCTGGCCGGTGGATGGCACAGCCTGACATCCCGGTTGATGATGGACCGGCTCCGGGTAAAGATCCGGTGTGGTCCCTGTGAGAAGTATTTCACCTTGTCGTTCCGGTCAACAAAAGTCATGTCAACAGGCAGGGTATTAAGAATAGCCAATAATTCTTCGGATGTAAAACTTCCCGAGGGGAGCTGGATATTGGATCCTGAGATCGATGCATCTTCCGATTGACTGGTTTCCATCCCTTCAGGCTTCCATTCCACCTGCGGATCGTACAGGCAAAATCCGATGGAAAGGGTTTGCTGATAAACATCCCACCAGTTTTCAACGGTGAGGTGATCCAGGCTCATCGGGAACAGGATATCCTGCTCCTTCTTAATCATATCCTCAACGCCGTTGAGCGCCGGATTGAACAGGAGCTCATAGGTGCTGATCAGGTCTTCTTTACTTAATTCCGATGTGCGAAGTACCTCGATGCAGCCTTTAAGCAGGTCGCGGATCTCGTCATGCTTGCCCCACATCACTTTCGGAGGCCCCGTAATTCCGGCCTTTTCAAGAAAGGGGAACAACAGATATTCCTTGCGCTGGTAATGTTTGTCAACGTCGAGCAAGCGGTTGAATGCCGACAAGAGCTTCATCGCCAACGGATTAAGGTTGGGCTCTTTCAATCCCTTAACCTGATCCATCAGCTCCGATGCTTCATCTACCACCTTCATCAATTCATTGTTTTCCTGCACGAAAGTGTCCACCGGATGGCCCGGTGGTATGGATTTGGCACCCGACAGATCGATGTTGCCGTCAAGCACCAGGGAATGCACATCGCAGAATTTCTGGATCTCCTCAGCAGGCAAGCCCTCCTCGATGAGCTGCTGTTCAACCTCTACCACTTCCCCGTAGGGAACCTCGCGCAGAAGTTCAACAAGCTCAGCCTTAACCAATTCAGGATCCACTCCCTCATGAATTTTCAGAAGAAGTCCTTTTAGTGTCTGTTTCCGTATATCGGAGTTGTTTAGTAGTTCGCTCATTTTCAATGGTCATAATAATGTTTATCGTTGCCGGTTGCCAGTTGCCGGTTGCCGGTTATTTAGCATTGATGTCATTACGGTGTAAACCGGAATCTCGTGCCCGATGCTCCAAGGCAGGGGATCCTGACTTCCGTCAGGATGACAGTTCTGGCCTTAACCGGCAACCGGTAACCGGCAACCGGCAACTAAAAGGTCACCCCCGGCCTGAACGTCACCATCACCCAGGCCCAGTTCTGGGTGGCATCTGCACTGCCGCCCTTCAGGATTTGCAGGGTTTCGGTGGGAAGCATGTGGGAATATCCGATATTCAGTTCGGTTACCTCATTTATCTTGTATCCGGCGTAGAAATCCAGTTCGGTGCCGAGCATTTTAGCGGGAGAATCTTTCAGATCAGCCTGTGCCCAGAACTGGTGTATATCGAGCCCGAGATTTATGCCCTTAATCGGGTACCTGGTTTTAACGAAAAGATCCCGGAGTCCAACGGTTGCCGTGTGATTTCCCGCATAGAAATAGTCCATGTGTCCGTTGAATATATGGCCCGAACTGAAGAGTGGTAAAAATGAATTTGCCTTGGTGGCGAAATCGACCTCATCGGTTCCAGACAGCTCTTCGAACCCCGCAGTCAGGGTAAATGATTCACCGGGTTTCCAGGTTGCTTCCAGCAGATATTCAAAAGCCGACAGGGTTTTTCCATTTACAAGCCTGCCGGTCTGGTAAAATGCATTGCCTGCAAAGCTTAGCTTTCCAGCTTTGTATTCGGCATACGATCCAACCGTCTGGTTAAACCTGATCTCCTGATCGGTGATTTCCCCTTTGCCGTTCAACGTATTCAGCGGTAATCCGTTATTCACTCCAAGGACGCTGACCTTCAGGTTTCCGAAACTCTTGTTCATCCAGAGGAGCTGCATAAACTTATAGGCATCGGGACCAGAATAGAAATTATTCTTCCGGTTGCCGCTTTCGTGGTAGGCCACCCCAAAATGAACCTCAACAAAACCTTTGTATTTCAGCAAAGCCAGATCATGGCTCCGGGCCTGCTGGTTCCAGTTGGAATTGCCGAAAATCCGGCTGTTATCATAACTCAGCTCCTGCCTTCCCAGGCGCAGCGAAAGGTCTTTTACCAGGGGCGTTTCAGCCCAGGCTTCATGAACGGATACGGCAAAGTCCTCGTTTGTAACCTGCTGCGGCTGGTTACCCCAGATCCTGGTATCCTGAAGGGATATCCTCGACTGCACCTTGCCGACCCTAAAATCCATATTCAGCCGGGTGCGCTGACTGGTAAACAAGGATGGTTTCTGCTCAGGTGCAGCCAGGGTTGAATATCCATGACTGTATTCCGTACGCGGACGCAGTTCTGCCGATATCCGCAGAGATGGTTTATTGCCCGTATCAACCGGATTTTGGGCAACACTGATAGTTGCCATTCCGGCAAAAAATAATCCCGTAATTATATGTTTCATGGTTGAATGATTAATATTCGTTTTTCAATGGGTAATTGTCGGGCGTGGGCAGAACGGGCGCACGCAGCGCGCCCCTACCGGCACACCCACCCCACACCCACCCCACACCCACACCCACACCCACACCCACACCCACACGCCCCTATGCCCTTGTGCCCCCATGCCCTTATGCCCCATTATTTCCACCCCGGCAACACTTTTTCAACGAACTCCCTCTTTTCGGCGTTCAATCCCTCCATATCTAATCCGATATACTTTTGCGCTTTTTCCTTGGTTTCGATATCGGGGTAAGGAACCTCATGGTTCCAGCCGAGAGTGGCTAGAAGACGGGCAAGGGTTACCCGTGCATGGCCTGCAAGCTCAATCCCGGAGGCCACAATGCGGGCGGTTTCAACCGGAGCGTGGAAGGAACTCCCGTGCCCGGCGGCTGCGAAATCCCAGCGCCATTGTGCCTTTCGGATTCCAGACAGAATCTCTTTCATCTGCGGCTCAGTGGCTCCCAACTCCCATGCCTTGCCCGCTTCCACGTGGGCCTGCACCAGTAGTTTTTCAAGTTTATCGCGGTTCTCCAGCAGCTTTTCCTGCCTTACATACACATCCTGCACCAGTTTATCGGTCTCTTCACGGTGACAAACCTGGCAGGAGTTGGCAACATTATTGAGCGGGCTCTGAACATGATGATCGGTAAACTTCTGACTTCCTTCGCTCTTGTAAGGCATATGACAGTCGGCACAGGATACTCCCCGGCTGGCATGTGTCCCCATCTGGAATAGCTCATAATCCGGATGCTGGGCTTTCAGCATCGCGGCTTTGCTGATGGAATGGGTCCAATCCGTGAATCCATAGCTGTCATAATACGCTTCAATCGAATCCATACTCATCCCTTTTTCCCAAGGGAAAGTGAGGTAGGCTACTCCTTCAATTTTCTTTTTATCG
>CAZEKJ010000072.1:0-1468 GCA_964512915.1 uncultured Porphyromonadaceae bacterium | reverse complement strand
GAAATAATATTCCACGTGGCACTGGGCACACACCAGGCTGCGCATCTCCTGATGGGAAACCTTGGAGATATCCTTTCCCTGGCGCTCAAAAGCCTCGATCAGGGCCGGACGTGAAATATGGAGATTCATGGTTTTTGAATCGTGGCAGTCGGCACAGCCAATGGAATGAGTCACCTCTTTTCCCTTGGTATCCCAGGTTCCCTTGTAGAATTCGGCAATGCCCATCTCATTCATTAGTCTTGGTACATCCGGACTCTTGCAGGCCCAGCAGGTATTGGGCTGCGGACTGGGTTTCCCGGGTCCGGGTGCTCCGGTACGGATGGTTTGTTGCACATCGCTGAGGGCATACTGATGCCCGCGACCCTGATTATACTGCTTTGAAAAGGCATAGCCGGCCCATAAAACAACCAGCCTCGGATCTTCCTCCAGCATGTCATGGGTGGCCGATCCGCCATAGCGACTCCGGAAGGAAGTGTCGGATGTTTCCAGATACGATTGATACTCCCGGGGAAAATTCTCTCCCCAGACGGCACTGTTGGGCTCAAACTGGGAGAACTCATTTTTCGGTGAATAGGCAAAAGAAGCTTCAGCGCGCCGCTCTACAATGGAGGAGGCTACGAGGCCCAGTAAAAAAACAACAATTATAGTGCCGAGGAAAAGCACCCAACCCAGCCAGGGCTTCTCTTTAAGTAATTCGGGAATCGATTTCATAGTCAACGTGTATTCGGATTATTTTTTGTTTTTCATGATTTTTTTAACCCAATCGGGAACCGGGCTTTCAGGTAAAGGAACCCTTGCATAGGGAACACTTGACAGGCTATTGACCCGTCCGTGCGGCGTTTCCCGGTGGCAGCTCCAGCACTGCCGGTCCATCCGATTGTGGTGTGCCTCGAGGGTCTTGCTCAGGATCGGCTCATCGGTCAGCAGGTTTTTATGGCACCGGATGCAGTTATTCTGAACCACCCGTTGCCCGGCTTCCTTAATATGGATGACCTGGGGTTCCAGCCGCAGCGTGAACATGTAGGAGTGCCGCATTCCATCCTTTGCTTTGAAGAAATATTTGTTGAGAACGTTGTTGTGCGGAACATGGCAATCGTTGCAATTGGCATACTGACGGTGTGAATTGTGCGTCCAGGTTGCATACTGCGGCGCCATGATATGACAGTTCACGCAGGTTTTGGGATCATCCGAGAGATAAGACCAGGCCTTTGACACATAAAAAGAAAAACCAAACAGTCCCGCAAAAACCCCGAGTGCCAGGATTACCGGAAATCTCCAGGCCGGAGGCGGTATCAGATATCGGATGAATTTCATAGCTTCGATTCAGTTGCGATAAGTTACGACCTTTTCGCAACAAAGCTATCAAGTTTACTTTGGATGAATTGTAACAATTGTTACATCTTCGACCCCCTATGCCCTTGTGCCCTTGTGCCCTTGTGCCCTTGTGCCCTTGTGCCCTTGTGCCCTT
>CAZEKJ010000071.1:626-10059 GCA_964512915.1 uncultured Porphyromonadaceae bacterium | reverse complement strand
GCTCCGAGGCATGGGATCCTGACTTCCGTCAGGATGACAGTTCTGGCCCAACTGGCAACTGGCAACCGACAACCGGCGTTAACCGGCAACCAGCAACCAGCAACCAGTAACTATTCTTTTCCCTACCTTCGCATCAAATTCTCCGTTATGAGAAAAACTACCGGCCTCATTATTATTCTCATAAGCATGGCTGGCACCACCATAGCCCAGAAAGGTATCAAAATCAGCTGGGACAAAGCCGCTCCGCTGCCTCCGTCAATGGAGGAGAAAGTTCAGCCCGGTGTGGCCGGCGGACTCATCGGATTCAGTCATAACCACCTGATCCTCGCCGGCGGAGCCAATTTTGGTGATACGCTTCCCTGGAAGGGCGGGGTTAAGAAGTATCATGATGAGATCTTTGTCTATACACCCTCGCTCTATAACAATGGCCGCTGGGTTGAAACAGGCGACCGCTTGCCGGCTCCTTTAGCCTACGGCGCATGCGCTCCCTGGAACAACCGTGTGATCTGTGCAGGCGGCGAGAGTGCTGACGGTCCCATCAGCCAGGTTCTCGCACTTGAATGCATCCTCGGAGAAGTGGTGATCACACAGCTCACCCCGCTTCCGGAGCCGGTTGCCAGCGCCGGGGCCGTGGTGATCGGCAATACGCTTTATGTTGCCGGCGGGCAAAACCGGAAGGGAGCCGTTGCCACACTGTGGTCGGCTAATCTCACAGAAGATACCCTCAGCTGGATCAAGCTACCATCCCTGCCCATGGCGCTATCACATGCAGTGGTGTTAAGTCAGGACGACGGCCGGGAAAACTGCCTGTTCGTAATCGGCGGCCGCTTTAAGAACGGAATCACCTCCACCACCTGCTCGGCCATCTGGAAATACAAACCATCCGTCAGAAAATGGGAACCTGCGGGTGAGATAGCCACCCCCAAAGGAGATCCGCTGCCTCTGTCGGCAGGAACCGGAGTGGCTGTCGGAGATCATTTTATCCTGATATTCGGAGGTGACAACGGGAAAACCTTTAACAAAACGGAAGAATTGGTGAACGCTATTGCTCAAACCACGAATGAAACTGAAAAGCAGGAGCTCATCAGGCTAAAAAACAAAGGACTTGAAGATCATCCCGGATTTGAACGTGATATATTGATTTACAACACTTTAACCGGCAAGGTTAAGAGATTTTCCGAGATTCCTTCGCCCACACCGGTCACTACACAAGCGGCCCTGTTTGAAAACATGCTGTTTATCCCCTCGGGTGAAATAAGGCCGGGTGTACGCACCCCGGGCATGATCAAGTCGTTTATCAGGTTTAAATAGTCTGTCTTACAGCCTGGGGATCGTGCTTGTGCTTGAAGAAAACGGCAAACAGCACGGCAACCACCGCTGCATAAATGCTGAAGGCAATCCATATCCTCGGCCAGTCATAATTTTCCCCGATTTTAAAGTAGCGGTCAATGGCAATCCCGCTGATCCGGCTGCCCAGAAAAGCTCCCAGGCCGTTGGCCATCATCATGAAGAGTCCCTGTGCGCTGGCACGAAAGCGGGGATCTATCTGGGTTTCAACGAAAATCGAGCCCGAGATATTGAAAAAGTCGAAGGCCATTCCGTAAATGATGCAGGAAAGAATGATCATCCACAGACCATCGGCAGGATTCCCGTAGGCAAACAGGCCAAAGCGGAGCACCCATGCGATCATGCTGAACAACATCACCTTCTTGATTCCAAACCGTCTCATAAAGAACGGGATGGTGAGTATAAAAAGAGTTTCCGACATCTGGCTGATGGACATGATTATTGCCGGGTATTTAACCGCCAGAAGGTCCTTGTAAATATCCACTTTGGCGAAATCGTGCAGGAAAGTATCCCCATAGGCATTGGTCAGCTGCAGTGCGGCGCCCAGCATCATGGCAAAAAGGAAGAACAGGGCCATCTTGGGTGACTTGAACAGGGCAAAGGCATTCAATCCCAATGCTTCAACAAAGGTCTTCTTGTGTCCTCTGCTCAACGGCGGGCATTTTGGCAGTGTAAAGGAATAAAGTCCGAGACAGAGGGAAGCGGCGGAGGCGATATAAAACTGAAACGGTGAGGTTTCCAGTCCCGACAGACTCACCAGCCACAGTGCAACGATAAACCCGATGGTTCCCCAAACCCGGATCGGCGGATATTCCCGGATGATATCCATGCCCTGGTTCTTCATGCTGGTATAGGAAATCGTGATGGCCAGTGCAATTGTTGGCATGTAGAACATCATGTTCAGCAGCATGATCCAGAACATGGCGGACGGATTGTTTATCTGCGGCACCATGAAAAGGACAGCCGCTCCCAACAGGTGGAATATCCCGTATAATTTTTCGGCATTGATCCAGCGGTCGGCTATGATCCCGGCAATAGCCGGCATAAAAATCGAGGCAATGCCCATCGTCGAAAAAATAGCTCCGAACTGTGTTCCCGACCATTGCTTGTTCTGGAACCACCAGGCCCCGATCGTGATCAGCCAGGCGCCCCAGATGAAAAACTGCAGGAAATTCAGGAGGATCAGCCGAAGTTTAAGGTTCATGAGGTTTTGCTTTTTAGGATATTCGTAAATTGTTTCCTTTTACAATGTTATTATTAATCTGATAACACTAGTGTCCAGTAAAAATATTTAAAAGTTCTTTGTAATATTTGACCGGATGGTTGACAGGGATGAAGGCAATAAACATGAATATTTTTTATCAATTAAAAAAGCAAAATGGCAAAAAGCAGTACCCGGTTCCGGTTTATCTTCCTGGCAGGATTGATATCGGCATTGAGCGCATTCAATTGCCTGGCTGACGACCCGTACCAGCAAAAGCTTGATTGTTTCTCCATAGTTGTCGGAAAGAATGCCTCGATTGACGGATCGGTCATTGTGGCGCACAATGAGGATACGGGAACCGATCTGGTTAATTTCACCAAGGTTCCGGCTGCTGATCATCCGGCCGGCTCCGAAATTCTGTTCGAGACCGGTGGGAAGACTCAACAGATCAACCATACGCTGGGTTCCCTCTGGATCAACATACCGGTATGTGACGTATGTGACACTTACGTCAACGAATCCGGCGTGTTTATCGGATCCGACGGATGCCCTTCGCGCGAGGACAAGCCGGACCTGACTGAGGGCGGAATCGCATTCTGGCTCAGACGTATTCTGGCCGATCGGGCCACGACGGCCAGGGAAGCCGTTAAACTAGCCGGCGAGATGATCGACCGGTACGGCTATGCTTCCTCCGGCCGCACCTACATCATCGCGGATGCCAACGAGGGCTGGATGCTGGCAGTGGTGAACGGACGGCACTGGGTGGCCAGTCGGGTGCCGGATGATGAAATCGCCGTGATACCAAACAGCTATACCATTCAGGAAGTTGATCTGGCCGATACGCTTAATTATTTGGGCAGCCCTGACCTGGTTACGTATGCCATTGCCCGCGGATGGTACAATCCCGCAACCGACGGGGCTTTCCGTTTTGCCAAAGCGTACTCCAATCCGGGCTCCCTGACCCATCCCGATAATGTCAGCCGCATGTGGCGGGGAATCAATATGCTTTCAGGCCGTTCCTACAAGCTGACCGATGATCTGCCGTTTTCATTCAGGCCGCTACAGAAAGCAACTATACATGATCTCATGAGGGTTTTGCGCGATCACTATGAGGGTACGGAACTCGACAAATCGCATCACTACACCGCCGGAAACCCGCACAAGCTCAGCAGCGGAACCATCTGCTCCGGCGGCTCCCAATACAGTGCCGTGGCCCAGCTTCGCTCCTGGCTGCCGGTTGAAATCGGGACACGGGTATGGATCGCCCCCTTCAGGCCCTGTATACAGGCCTATGCCGCCTGGTATCCCTGCATCTCCAATACGCCAGCCATCTATGCGAAAAGTGACCCGCAAACGCTTCTCGAGCGCCATTTCGACAGGAGTTTCAGTAAACCCGACGGCAGGCGGCATGCTTTCCGGATCTTTGTGGACCGCGTGGAAAAGGTCGATGAGGACTTCGGCAACCGGATGATTCCCGCACAGAACAGCATTGCACGTTTCGAAAAGCAAAATTTCGAACGCCAGGATGCCTTCGAAAAGCAGATCCTCGAAGGGTATGCCCAGGATCCCGAAAAGGCGAAGCGCCGGCTTACGGATCATTCCAACCGGATTGCGATGAAAATCGCCCGCCAGGCCAACCGCGGCCTATCTCAAAAAAAATAATATCATGAAGTTATCCCGATAAAACAACGCTGATGACCCATTTTCCATACCATCTCGAACGAGCTCACTGGCGCGACATCCGCAATTACCCGGCTGAAGTTGCCATTCTGCCGTGGGGGGCCACCGAACCCCATAACTATCACCTCCCTTTCGGATCGGATACGATCCAATCGGAATATATAGCCCTGCAAAGTGCTGCCGTAGCATCGGGCAAAGGAGCAGGTGTGATGGTATTACCATCGGTACCCTGGGGTGTCAATACCGGTCAGACCGACCTGAAATTCTGCCTTAACATGATGCCTTCCACACAGTTGGCGGTCCTGGGTGACATTGCCGCCAGCCTCAACCTGCATGGCATAAATAAGCTTGTCATCCTGAACAGTCATGGCGGCAACGATTTTATCCCGATGATCCGCGAGCTCTCTGTCAGGTTTCCGGATCTGTTCATCTGCACAGTCGACTGGTGGAAAATCTGTCCGGCTCCTGAATATTTTGAGGAGCCGGGTGATCATGCGGGGGAACTCGAAACCAGCGTGATGATGGCGATCCGTCCGGATCTGGTTCTTCCGCTTAGTGAGGCGGGCGATGGACGTTCACGGCCTTTTGCAATTGAAGGCCTGAAAAAGCGCTGGGCCTGGGCCCCGCGAAAATGGTCGGCCATCACAGATTCAACCGGAGTGGGCAATCCCCGGAAGGCGACACAGGAAAAAGGGGAAACCTTTTTACGGGACACCATCGAAAAGGTTTCATCTTTCCTGATAGAACTCGCCTCCACCCCGCTCTCGGGTCTGTACGAAAGCGACCCGGAATAAGTGACAAGGCCAGGACCCGGATGGGGTTTATAGGCGAGAAAAAACTAAATTTGGAAGATAAACTGGTAATCATGTGCAAGCTGGCAAAGTACTATCTGTTCGTGCTGATTCTGGGATTAATGGTATTCCTTCACCCGCAGGGATTTGCACAAAATCCGGGGAGCGCAGGTATCCATCAGGACTCCCTTTTCCACATTCAGGTCTCCGCTTCCAGGCAGTTGATCGATGCGAAAAGCCTCAACCTGGATCCTGAAATCTCCGACCTGATCAATGTTATGCTGGTTGAGGGCTGGTATAAGTATTACCTGGGCAATTTCCCGACTCATGAGTCTGCCCAGGACTACCTCGGTAAAATGAAAAAGCCCGGTTTCATTGCCCGGTATAAAAATGGCAGGCTGATCCGGTCCGGAGTCGGTCGCTTTCCGAATGCTTTTGCGGTTACAGACAGAGCTTCTGTGCCCATGACAAGGGTCCGCAGCATGGAACAGATTACTCCGATGCCTGCACCGTTTTATTCTGACATTCCTGAAAAAAAGGTCAGGCCTTCCTGTTCAGGAAAGGCTTCAGGAACCGATGGGGGTATCATTACCGATATTCGTGATGGCGAGACCTACCGGTGGGTCAGGATTGGCAGCCAGGAGTGGCTCGCGGAGAACCTCCGCTACTCAGCCTTAAACAAGCCGAAGACCGCCCAACCGAATCTGGTTATACAGAAATATGGCCGGCTTTATAATTTCAAAACCGCCGAAAAAGCGTGTCCGGAAGGATGGCATCTGCCAAGTGATGCCGAATGGCTGCAGCTGGAAGAAGAAATCGGGCTTGATCCTCAGCAGCTGTTAAGTCTGGGTTACCGCGAAAACAACAATACAGGACGCCTTCTAAAATCAATAGACCATTGGAAATCGGAGGGAAACGGATATGACCTCCTGGGATTCAATGCTGTGCCGGCAGGCATGGCCAAGGAAGACGGGTCCCGCCGGAAAGCAACAGAGCGGGCCAGTTTCTGGAGCAGCTCCAGAAATGGGATGGCAGTCTGGATTCGGCAGCTTCGGTACAATTCCAACGGTATCGTGCGAGGGATGGCCGGTCCCGATCAATCCATGTCGGTTCGGTGCGTCAAATAATACCAGTCTATTCCAAAGCAACATTCAGCATATTCAGAAGCAACGGCTCAGCAGGTGAACTTTCACCACGGGAATAATAATTTACATGAACAATCAAAGCCATTTCGAGTGAAGGAATATAGTAGGCCATTGTATTGTATCCCCATATCGCACCGGCATGACCTAATATCAAGCCTTCCTGATCAGTGAATCCATATAGGTTACCGATGCCGAAACCATACACATTGGAGCTACCTGCTGCCCATTTCAATCGCTCCTCATGCATCGCTGGTGAGTACAATTCTCCGGTTCCGAGCAGAGTAATCCATTTTTTCAAATCAAAAACATTTGACACCAGATTCCCCGAGGCACCTGCATAACTGGGATTATGCAAACTCATGTCCATAAATACCCCCGTTGAATTCTCCTTGCTGTAACCGTGTGAATAGGGAGCTGGCAGATAGCGGTTATCGGGCCAAACTGTATTACTCAATCCCCAGGGTTCAAATATCATTTCCTCAAGCAATTGTTTCATGGTTTTACCTGTAACCGACTCGCAGATCAACCCCAGCATCAGCGGTGTCGTGTTGGTATAGTTGTAGCGTGTCCCGGGCTCGAAATTCAACGGGTGCTGCAGCGCGATTTTGACCAGGGAATCAGCCGTATAAACCGTTTCCCAGTTAGTTGAGCGGTTATGCCTTACCCATTCCTCATCTCTTGTGCAATCGAAGATTCCGCTGGTCATGTCACCCAGCATCCTGACCGTGATTTTGTCCGATTCCGGGAAGTTATATTGGGGCAGGTATTCGGCGAGAGTTCCATCAAGGTCAATTTTCCCATCCTCCACGAGCATCAGGACGATGGTCCCCGTGAAAGTCTTGGTCACACTCCCGATCCTGAAATGGTTGTCCACACTCATCGGCTCCATATTCGCAAGATCGCCATATCCTCTGGTCCGGAGATAATTGCCTTTTGGTGACCATATCCCCACTATTGCACCAGGAATCTCATAGCTGCTCATCGCAGCATCGAACACAGAATCCATCATGGCCATCTTGTCTTGGCTAAATGGTTCCAATTCGGGATCATTCTCTCTTGAACAAGAAAGTAACAAGGCAACGGCACAAGCCGCAACAAGTGATGTTTGAAAATGTGTCTTCATTTTGGGTTTTGGCTATGAGTTAGTATCTATAATACTGAAAGTTACGGCACTCGAACTAAACAACCAAATAATTATTTTATCACGGATCAAGCAACAGGCCCCTTCACAATAGAGGAGGCAATTTCTTATATTCGTTGCATGCTTTTAAAAAAATACAACTGGGCCATCCTCGGATGTGGTAAAATCGCCGGGAAATTCGCCTCCGACCTTAAGTTGCTGCCACAGGCGCACCTCTACGGAGCGGCCTCCAGAGATCTGGATAAGTCACAGGCCTTTGCTGATAAATATGGATTTGAAAAAGCATTCGGCAGCTATGAAGAGATGGCCTCAGATCCGAATGTAGATATCGTTTATGTCGCCACCCCCCATTCTCACCACCGGGAGCACGCGATTCTCTGCATGAACCACGGGAAGGCGGTGCTGGTTGAGAAAGCCTTTGCCCTGTCCGCCAGCCAGGCCACTGAAATGATCGAAGCCGCACACCGAAACAAAGTGTTCCTGATGGAGGCTTTCTGGACCCGCCTCATGCCTTCCTTTGCAAAGGTGATGGAGGTTATCCGGTCGGGTGAGCTCGGTAAGCCTGCCATGATGCGATCGGAGTTCTGCTTTTACTCACCGTATAACCCCGAAAACCGTTTGTACAATCTCAGCCTTGGAGGCGGCTCCTTGCTCGATATCGGGATATACCCCGTTTTCTGGGCTTTGCAAGTGTTTGGCACCCCATCGGAAATAAAAACCACCGCCGATCTGGCTCCCACGGGTGCCGACCGGAGCATTGCCATCACTTTTAAATATCCTGGGGGGCAGATCGCACAGCTGGCCTCCAGCCTTGCAGGGTGCAGCGACACACAGACCGAGATCTGGTGCGAGAAAGGCTTTATCAGGGTCAAACGTGTTGATCCCTGGTCCGTTTCCGTAACCATCAACCGGAAGGATGTTTCTGAAGAAATAATTCCCTATTCCTTCAAACCCGGATTCGGTCTCTACCTCGAGGCGCAGCATGTGATGGAATGCCTCGATGCCGGGCTGAAACAAAGTCCCCTGCTGCCGCACAAATTTACCTTGCAACAGATGCAGGTGCTGGATGAGATTCTGAGCCAGGCCGGAGTGAACTATGTCTAATTGTTAACCATGGCCGACGGACTCTGGACGTATAAACTCATCATTGATCCCCTGACCCGCGGATTGCGGCGATCGGTTTTGGACTTGATTGAACCCGGATCCACTGTATTGGATATTGCCTGCGGAACCGGCTCCCTGGTTTTTGAGATGGCAGAGAAAGCATCCCAGGTTACCGGCATAGATCTGAACGGAGGGAAGATCGCCTATGGGAAAGACCAGGCTGCTAAATCTGGACAAAAGCATGTCCGATTCATACAGGGTGATGCCACTCATTTAAAGGCCTTGTTTCCGGAACCCTTCGACATCGTTGTTATGTCGTTGGCCGTTCACCAGTTTCCGGAGCCGCTCCGGACTCAGATTCTCACAGAAGCCATCCGTATAAGCCGTCACCTGGTTTTGGCCGACTACTCAGTTCCAAGGCCCGCCTCATTTTCGGGAATGGTAGCGCTGACCCTGGAAAAGATGGCTGGCGGGGAGCACTATGCTGCCTATCAAACCTATCTTGCGGCCGGCGGTCTGCCTGGAATCCTGCACAAGCTGAATATCCCGATAATTAAAACTACCGGAGCCGGTTCCCGTGTTTTTACAATTATAAAAACAAGTAATTCCTGATAAATCATGCACCTGGGATAGGCTAATCGTAGGGGCATAAGGGCTTAGGGGCATAGGGGCACAAGGGCACAAGGGCACAAGGGGTCCCCGCTTTCGGGGATGACAATGCTCCGAGGCAGGGGATTTCGGTTTTCACCGGAATGACAATGCTCCGATGTACGGGCCGGCCTGAGTGCCGGCCCTACCGGTAACTAGAAATCAAACAGCTCCCCGAGAAATCCCTTCTTTTTCTTGCCGTAATAGCCATCGCTTTTGTAGCCATGATCATCATGATCATGACGCTTATAGTCATAGCGGCTATCAGAATCACCTTGCGGACGGTATTGACTCTGGCCTCCCGGAACCGAAGATCCATAATTATTCGAACGTTCAATCATCTTCTCCAGCTCACCGCGATCGAGCCAAACAC
>CAZEKJ010000071.1:0-616 GCA_964512915.1 uncultured Porphyromonadaceae bacterium | reverse complement strand
TCTATTCCGTTGGAAATCGACATCGCAAGACTAATGTTACATTTTGGACAATTCATTGTTTTGCTAATTTAAAATGTGTGAAAAAGCTTGTGACTCCGGGTGCATGACCCGAAATATCTGAACATTCCACAGGTGCAGAGGGATGGCATTGATTCCCGGCAGGAACCAAACAAATATGGCCAGCCAGAATCATGACAAAGCAGGTCGCCAGAGCCAGGTACCAGACGGTTTTAATTGCATTCCTCATGGTGCAAAAATAAGTAAACCCGGTAATATGGGAAATAGGGATAATTATCGGTTGTGACCGGGGCATAGGGGCATAAGGGCATAAGGGCATAAGGGCATAAGGAGGAAGCATCAGCGAGGATAACCGGTAACCGGCAACTGGCAACCGGCAACCAAAATAACCGGTAACCGGCAACTGGCAACCGGCAACCAAAATAACTGGCAACTGGTAACCGGTAACCGGCAACTATTCTTACCTTTGTATAGGTTCTAAACAAAATCCATGGATCCGGAAGTAGCGAAAATGGTGTCGATGTTTATGAACATCCTGCACACCTATACGATTATCGAGAAGAAACCGCGGGATTACGGAATCGGGATCAGGCTGACC
>CAZEKJ010000070.1:12774-13060 GCA_964512915.1 uncultured Porphyromonadaceae bacterium | reverse complement strand
ACCGGAATGACAACAATGCCTAACCGGCAACTGGTAACCGGCAACCGGCAACTGGTCCTCAGCAACCTTTTCCTCGTGAAAGTTGTTTAATATTGAAGTTTCAAACTAAAGGCGATGACTGAACAACTGTATATCTGGATAGGTTTTAATCTGTTTGTGGTGCTGATGCTGGCACTTGATCTGGGGGTATTTCACAGGAAGGCCCATGAGGTAACCATGAAGGAAGCCCTGACCTGGAGCGGGGTCTGGATCAGCCTGGCACTCGTCTTTAACCTGATTATTTACT
>CAZEKJ010000070.1:0-12764 GCA_964512915.1 uncultured Porphyromonadaceae bacterium | reverse complement strand
GGCGGGGGCCGGAGATCGGGCTGCAGTTCCTTACCGGATACCTGATTGAGAAGTCGCTCAGTGTGGATAACATCTTCGTTTTCGTACTGCTATTCTCTTATTTCTCAGTACCGGCAAAGTATCAGCATAAGGTTTTATTCTGGGGAATTCTTGGGGCGCTGATTATGCGGGCCATTTTTATCGCAGCCGGAGCCACCCTGATTGAACAATTCCACTGGATCATCTATATTTTCGGAGCTTTCCTTGTATTCACGGGTATCCGGATGGCCATGAACCATGGCACCAAGGTGGATCCTGAGAAGAATGTAATGGTTAAGCTTTTTAAACGGATGTTCCCGGTGACCGATGAGTATCATGGCAGTAAATTCTGGATCAGGCAAGCGGGAAAATGGACGGCAACCCCCTTGTTTGTGGTATTGCTACTGGTTGAATTCACCGACCTGATCTTTGCCGTGGACTCCATTCCGGCGATCCTGGCAATCACTAAAGATCCTTTCATTGTTTACACCTCGAACGTTTTTGCCATTCTCGGTCTCCGCTCACTGTACTTTGCCCTCGCCGGGCTCATGCATCTGTTCAAATACCTGCATTACGGTCTTGCAGCCATTCTGGTGTTTGTAGGTGCAAAAATGCTGCTGACGGATGTTTACAAGATCCCGATTGGGATCAGTCTGGGAGTAATTGTGCTGATACTGCTGCTTTCGATCCTGCCATCACTGGTGGGAAGGAAGCGGGGTTGAGACGGTTACCGGTTGCCGGTTGCCGGTTACCAGTTGGGCCAGAACTGTCATCCTGACGGAAGTCAGGATCCCATGCCTCGGAGCAACTTCCCGTAGATTCCGGTTTGAAGAGAGTTACCGGTTGCCGGTTGCCAGTTGCCGGTTAAAAGGAAAAGGTATAAAGTACGGGAATGTGGCCAACCGGCCTTATACCCCGCACCCTATACCTCATACCTTAAACCGGCAACCGGTAACCGGCAACCGGCAACTCTCTTTAAACCGGCAACCGGCAACCGGTAACCGGTAACCGGCAACTGGTTAAACCTTCTTCACCTTAACGGCGTTCAGCCCCTTTTTACCCTGTTCGAGTTCGAAGGATACTTCATCTTCTTCCCTAATGGGATCGATGAGACCGGTGTGGTGTACAAAATGTTCTTCATTGGTCTCGTGTTCTTTAATAAAGCCGAAGCCTTTGTCATTGTTAAAGAACTTTACTTTTCCGTACTTCATGATATAAAATTGATTTGATAAAAAAATGTTACTTGTTATTATACGGGTGGTCTGCAACCACCGGTATGTTCTTTGCCAGGAGCTTATGAATGTCTTTCAGGTACGCTTTCTCTTCCATGTCGCAGAAAGAGAGTGCGGATCCGCCGGCTCCTGCACGGCCGGTGCGGCCGATGCGGTGGATATACATTTCAGCTACGTTCGGCAGCTCAAAATTGATCACCATTGACAGGTCGCTTACGTCTATTCCCCTTGCTGCGATATCAGTGGCTACAAGCACTCGCGTGCGGCGGCTCTTGAAATCGCCCAGGGCTTTGATGCGGGCGTTCTGGGTTTTGTTTCCATGGATGGCTTCCGACCGGATTCCAGCCTGGTTCAGGCTTCGGGCAACCTTGTCGGCACCATGCTTTGTCCGTGTGAAAACAAGCGCATTACCGTTACCCGTGCTGTTAAGCAGGTGGATCAGCAGGGCGCGTTTATCAGGCTTTGAAACAAAATAGAGAGACTGATTTATGGTGTCGGCGCTAGAGATCTGTTCCGTTACATCCACCCTTTCAGGCTTGATGAGAATGGCAGAGGCCAGCTTGATGGCTTCGGGCGGCATGGTGGCCGACAGGAAGACCGACTGGCGGCGCGACGGCAGGGCGGCGATGACACGCTTGATATCGTGGATAAATCCCATATCGAGCATCAGGTCGGCCTCGTCGAGGACAAACCACTCCAGGTTACCCAGATGAATATAGCCCTGACCCATCAGGTCGAGCAATCGTCCGGGGGTGGCAACCAGAACATCAACACCGCGTTTCAGCATCGATTCCTGTGCACGCTGGGGAACACCACCAAAGATCACTGCGGTATGCAGTGCGGTGTATCGTCCGTAAGAGTTAAAACTGGCGCCGATCTGGGCGGCAAGTTCACGGGTAGGAGCTAAAACCAGCGCCTTAATCTGACGCGGCCGGTTAGCAGGAGCAGGTTTATCCAGCAATGACTGGATAATCGGTATCGCAAAAGCAGCAGTTTTCCCGGTGCCCGTCTGGGCGCATCCGAGCAAATCTTTATGATTGAGCAGGATCGGTATGGCTTGTTTCTGGATAGGTGTGGGGTGTGTGTAACCTTCAGATATTAAGGCCCTCTGAATGGGCTCAGCTAAATTTAAGTTCTCAAAAGACATGTGATTGTTTTAATGAAGGCCGGTCGGGGCAGTATTCTGAAGAGAGAGGCCTTGTCGTGTGTAGAGTAGTATTAATTGGGTGCAAATATAGCAATAATAACAATACCAACGTGAAAATGTTTATGGGTGAGGGGTGGTGAGGGGTTGTGAGGGGTTGTGAGGTATGGTGAGGTATGGTGAGGAATGGTGAGGTATAGTGAGGTATAGTGAGGTATTGTGAGGTAAAGTGAGGTATTGTGAGGTATAGTGAGGTATGGTGAGGGATAATAATTGCTATTTTTGGTCTTGATGAACAAGAATTCTACCCCTTTTCAAAAGTTTATCAGCATTGAAAGCCTCGGCGGAATCCTGCTCCTGCTGGCAACGATCGCTGCATTGATCCTGGCAAACTCGCCGCTCGGGGATTCCTATAACTCTTTCTGGGACTATAAAATTGGAATCAAGAGTGCCGACATAGACCTGGTGAAGCCCCTGCGGCTCTGGGTCAATGACGGATTGATGGCCATTTTCTTTTTCCTCATCGGATTGGAGATCAAGCGGGAACTAATGATCGGGGAGCTCAATAGTCCAAAGAAAGCTGCCTTTCCAATTCTCGCGGCAATTGGTGGAATGGTTGTGCCGGTTGGAGTATTTCTGCTGATGAACCGGAATCCCGAAGCAGCACGTGGCTGGGGAATACCCATCGCCACAGATATCGCGTTTTCGCTGGCAATTCTCAAGCTTTTGGGAAACCGCGTGCCGCTCAGCCTTAAAGTTTTTCTGACAGCCTTTGCCATTGCAGATGACCTGGGAGCGGTTTTGGTAATCGCGTTGTTCTATAGTTCAGGTATAAACTGGCTGCTGATCGGTATCGGTATCCTGATTGTCATTTTTCTGGGTATTCTGGCCTGGTTCCAGTTTTTTTCCAAATACCTGCACCTGTTCCTGGGAATTGTTACCTGGGTGCTATTCCTGAAGGCCGGTATTCATCCAACGATTGCGGGGGTTTTGCTGGCTATAACCGTACCCATCCGGCAGAGGAGCGACCTTAAAGCCTTCACGGGTTATCTGGATAATATTGCAGGTATTCTCAATACCTGCCCTGAAAACAGCAAGCCGGTCCTCAGCCACCGGCAAATTGAGATTATGGATGACCTGGAGGACTGGACCCGGCGGGTTCGGTCGCCCCTCCAGCATTTAGAACACGTCCTTCATTACTGGGTAGCCTGGCTGATCATGCCCCTGTTTGCTCTGGCCAATGCGGGTGTCGTTTTCAATGGCACAATTAAGCCCGATATGGCGCTGATCAGCAGCCTGGCCCTGAGCCTGATCCTGGGAAAAAGTATCGGAATCACTCTGATTTCATTTATCGGAATTAAAACCCGTTTGGTAGAGCTCCCTGAAGAAGTACCACACTCGGTGATTCTTCAATCATGGGTATTCTGGCAGGATCGGTTATCGCGGGACTACTCGGATACCTGATCCTCAGGGTGAATTCCAAAAAGAGTTAAATACATCGCAGAGCCCCAACAGGCATGCGTTTTCCTGCTTTGCGAAAACCTTTTTACAAACCTTATAACAAACCATTCTCCATGAAAAAATTTCTACTGATTATTGTTTCCCTTCTGGCGGTTGCAGCGCTCTCCGCACAGGATATTACGGGTACCTGGAACGGAGTTCTGAAAGTGCAGGGTATGCAGCTAAGGCTGGTATTCCATGTCACAAAAACCGACACCGGATTCAGTTCAACCATGGACAGCCCCGATCAGGGCGCTGCAGGAATACCCATGACATCAACGGTTTATGAAAACAACCAGCTCACACTGAAGCACGACGCAGCGATGATTGTCTACACCGGGGAGCTGAAGGACGGCATCATTGTCGGAACCTTTAAGCAAGCCGGCCAACCGTTTCCGATGGATCTGAAACGCGAGGCTGCAGAGAAAGTGACCGTTAAGCGCCCTCAGGAGCCGGTACAGCCTTATCCGTACCTGGCGGAGGAGGTTGTTTTCGACAACGCAGCCGCCAACGCCAGGCTGGCCGGAACCCTGACCCTGCCAAAAACCGGAGGCCCTTTTACCGTTGCCGTGCTCATATCGGGCAGCGGACCGCAGAACCGTGATGAGGAGCTGCTGGGCCACAAGCCCTTCCTGGTCCTTTCCGATTATCTCACGCGGAACGGCATTGCCGTGCTGCGCTATGATGACCGGGGTACGGCCGCCTCAACGGGCAATTTCAGCCTGGCCACCACGGAAGACCTGGCCACGGATGCAGAGGCTGCGATAGCCTTTCTGAAAACAAGAAAGGAGATCAACCCTGAAAAAATCGGGCTGATCGGGCATAGCGAAGGGGGAGTGATCGCACCGCTGGTGGCTTCCCGCTCAAAGGATGTTGCCTTTATCGTGATGATGGCAGGCACCGGAATCCCTGGGAGTAGCCTGCTGCCCTTGCAGTCGGAGCTGATCTCAAGGGCCGCAGGAATACCTGAAGCCGCTCTTGCGAAAAGTAAAGAGATCAACGCCACGCTGTTTGATATGGTCGCTAAATCCAAGGATCCTGAGAAACTGCAGACTCAGGTGACAACTTACCTCAACAGCGTGATCAAGGACCTGCCAGCAAACGAAAAACCTCAGGGAATGAGCGATGAAGACCTGGTTAAAACACAGGTGAGCCAGCTCTGTTCCCCATGGATGCTCTTTTTCCTTACCTATGACCCGATACCGGCGCTTAAAAAGGTGAAATGCCCCGTGCTGGCGATCAACGGTGAAAAGGACCTTCAGGTGCCGCCGAAGGAGAATCTTGGCCCCATAAAAAAAGCCCTGAAAAAGAATAAATCGGTAACCATCATCGAGTTTCCCGGGATGAATCACCTGTTCCAGGAGTGTACCACAGGTTCACCGGATGAATATGCTCAAATTGAGGAAACCCTGTCGCCGAAGATGCTGAAGGTGGTGGGGGAGTGGTTGGGGGGAAGATAGTTGCTGGTTGCTGGTTGCTGGTTACCGGTTGCCAGTTGCCGGTTGCCGGTTAAAAGGGAGCGTTGCATGGTTTAGAGTTGGAAGTCATCTTTATTGGCGATTGTAATGCAAATAATAATCCGATTGTTCTCTTTGTCCAACCCTTTTATTTAAGTTTGTTTTCTGATGTAAGCAACTCGCCCTCTTTTATTTAGCGGTATATGAAAAAGATCAGTTTCGATTCAAGGGTAATGGCCCAGCCAGGAATGCTGAGAGCCATTATTGATACGATTCCGGATCAGATTTACATTAAGGATACCGAGAGTCGCTTTATTCTGTGTAATCAGGCTGTAACCGTCAATGCCGGAACAAACGATACTGCTGAGTTAATTGGTAAAACCGATTTCGATTTCTTTCCGCCTGAAGATGCTAAGGTCTATTTTGAGGATGAGCAAACCTTGATGAAGCAAGGCATCCCGTTGATCAATCATGAAGAAAAAATCGTTAATAAGAACACAGGAGAGGTTTCCTGGAATCTGACCACCAAGATCCCCTATTTTGATGATAACGGCAAGTTATTGGGGCTTATAGGTATTAACAGGGATATATCGCAGCGAAAGAAAGTTGAAAAGGCGCTGGAAGAATCCGAAATCCTGCTTCGGGAACTGAATGCAACCAAGGATAAATTGTTTTCCATCATTGCTCACGATCTGAAAAATCCGTTCAGCAGCATTATCGGCTTTAGTGAAATGCTGATGGAAGCAGCCGGGGATTTGGACCCAAATCGGGTTAAGGAGTATTCTGAAGCCATTTATTCTGCTGCTAACCAAACACTTCAGCTGCTCGAAAACCTGCTGCAATGGGCACGAATGCAGCAGAATAGCGTGGTTTTTGAGCGGACTGATAACCGCTTTCGAGATTTGTCGGTTGACGCCCTGGCCATGGTTGCCGTCAGCGCTGTCCGCAAGGATATCCGGCTGTTGAATGAAATTCCACCAGAACTCGTCGTAAGGGTGGATAAAAATATGATGAATGCATTGATGCGTAATTTGTTGTGCAATGCAATCAAGTTCACGCACCCGGGCGGGATGGTTAAATTATCAGCCGTTGTACTGGATGGGGAGATTCGGGTTTCTGTCAGCGATACCGGAATCGGCATGAGTGCGGAGAAGATAAAGGCACTTTTCCTGGTTGGATCGAACGTTTCAACCCGGGGTACCGGCAACGAGAAAGGCACGGGGCTGGGGCTCATCCTTTGCAAGGATTTTGTCACAAAACACGGCGGCAGGATCTGGGTCGAAAGCGAGGAGGGGAAAGGAAGTACTTTCTTTTTCACAATCCCCTTGATTTCTTCGACTACTTAATAGGGAAAGCGGGTTATTCATTTCTGAGAAATTGCACCGTATCGTCTTCCGGACGGGACACTGTTTTCAATCAAAGTGGGAGAGCCAGCCCGTTTGGTCAAATACTTTATCTAATCATTGCAGCATCGAAGGGAAATCTTTAGATTTCAAGCGATTTGAGCAGGATAAAGTATGGAAAATCAACTTGATGAAAAGGCTGATGGCTTTGTGCAACCTTTTGAAGCCATTTCGGAAGTCGGACTTACTGACATTATTGACCTTAAGGAAATCCAGCGTATGCAGGATCTGTTTTCCGATGCAACCGGCGTAGCTTCAATAATAACTAATTCCGACGGCACGCCTCTCACCAGACCCAGTAATTTCACCCGGCTTTGCAGCGATGTTATCAGGGCAACCGACAAGGGCAGGGCAAATTGCTACCAGTCCGACAGAATCATCGGAAGCCAGAATTCTTCAGGTCCGGTTATTCAACCCTGTTTAAGCTGTGGATTATGGGACGCAGGTGCCAGCATTACTGTAGGTGGGAACCATATTGCGAACTGGCTTATCGGCCAGGTGCGGAACGATGAGCTGGACGAGTTGGGCATGATGGCTTATGCTGATGAAATCGGAGTCAACCCGGATGAGTTTCGATCCGCCCTTGCAGAAGTTCCGGTTATGACAACGGACAGATTTAAGAAAGTGGCACACATGCTTTTCGCCTTTGCAAATGAACTTTCTGAAAAAGCTTACCAAAATCTTCAGTTGAAAGCTAAGGTCACTGAAATCCAGAACACCTCGTTGGAACTGATGGAATATAAGAATCAATACAGTGATTTTTACGATAATATTCCTGTAGCCATGTGCCTCTGTGAGGTAATCAAGGATCGCAACGGACAGGTAATCGACTATGTTATTCTGAAAATTAATCCGGGATTTGAATCGTTAACCAACCTGAAAGCAGAAAATGTAATAGGCAAGCGGGGATCAGCAATCCTTCCTGAACTTGATCCAAAATGGATTAAAATATATAACCAAGTTGCTGAGCGCAGGAAATCAATAAATAGGATTGATCATTTCGATTTTTTGGGTAAATACTTAGATGTTAAGGTTTTTTCTCCAAAATCAGATCAGTTTGCAGTGGCCTGGACAGATATTACTGAGGCGAGGTCTGTGAATGAAAAGATCCGGGAAAGTGAAGTCAGCCTGAAGAGTATCATTAATTCGAGCCCAATGGGAATGCATATATACGAGTTGCGTCAGGATAACCAACTGATATTTATCGGGGCAAATGCTGCGGCAAACCGAATTCTGGGTGTCGATCATTCGATTTTTGTAGGAAAGACTATTGAAGAGGCCTTTCCTCCGCTTATTGAAACAGAAGTGCCCCGCCAATACCGGGAAGTGGCTCTTTCCGGTGACATGTGGAAAACCGAACAAATCAGTTATCAGGACAAGAAGATAACCGGAGCTTATGAGGTAGTTGCCTTCCAGATATCTCCCAAAAAGATGGTTGCCATGTTCAGCGATGTAACTGAGCGGAAGAAGGTTGAATCTGCTTTAAAAGAGAGCAATGAGCTGTTTTCATTGTTCATGAAGCATGCTCCGATTTACGCATTTATCAAAGAGGTGACTCCGGAGACAAGCCGCGTACTAAAGGCCAGCGAGAGTTTTATCGATATGATTGGCATAAGCGGATCTGCAATGACAGGAAAAACAATGGAAGAGCTATTTCCTGCTGAATTTGCAAAAAAGATTTCAAAAGATGACTGGGATGTAGTCTCAGAAGGGCTTGTTATTAAACTTGATGAGGATCTTAACGGGAGAAATTATACAACCATTAAGTTTCCCATCTTCCAGGGTGGGCGGAACCTTCTGGCAGGATTTACCATCGACATTACGGACCGGAAATGTATTGAAAAAGAGCTGGTTGAGGCGAAGGAAAAAGCTGAAGAAAGCGATCGGCTCAAATCAGCCTTCCTGGCTAACATGAGCCATGAGATACGGACACCGATGAATGGCATTCTCGGTTTTGCAGAACTCCTCAAAGAACCAGATCTGACAGGTGCAGAACAACAAAAATACATTGGAATAATTGAAAAAAGTGGTGCAAGAATGCTGGGCGTGATCAACGATCTGATCGATATTTCCAAAATTGAATCGGGACAAATCCGCGTTTCTTTGACGGCTACAAATATCAATGAACAATTAGAGGATCTTTACACCTTTTTTAAGCCTGAGATAGAGAATAAGGGGATGGAGTTATTCGTCAAATACGGTATGCCTGGGGCGAGGGCCGTTTTCGAAACGGATCGGGAGAAGTTTTATGCAATTCTGTCAAACATGGTAAAGAATGCAATCAAGTATTCATCATCAGGATCGATAGAATTTGGATATAATAAAAGTGGCGAATATTTCGAGTTCTATGTGAAAGATACCGGGGACGGGATTCCGGACCATTTGCAGAAAGCTGTCTTTAACCGGTTTGTTCAGGTCGGGGTTCCTGGTAAGGCACCCCGGCAGGGAGCAGGTTTGGGGCTTGCAATATCCAAAGCATACGTTGAAATGCTCGGTGGCCGGATCTGGGTCGAAAGCAGGCCGGGGAAAGGCAGCACATTCTTTTTTACCTTGCCCCGGTTTATCGGAAAGTCTCGTGAGAATTGAGGTTTTATTCATTCCGGAGGCTCTGAATAATCTCCTTTTGCCAGATCATTGTTCGGGCCAAGATGAGTATCCAGGCTACCCCGTTGCCAATCAGGATAAGCATTATTGTTACCAGGAACCGGGCTGAAACCTCACCGGCCGGATTCAGCAGACCCGGCATAACGGTAACCAGTGCCGGAAGACCTCCGGCCAACGTTCCAAAGAAAAGCAGGCTCGCGTATTCGCTAAGGACCAGTTTCAGGATTTTTCCCCTGCTGAACCCGGTTGCGCGGAGCAGGGCGATCTCGCTGCGGCGTTCCTGAAGGTTTCGGACCAGCACGATGGCCAGGCCGATGGTTCCCAGCAGCATGGCCAGCGCACCCATTACCAGAAAGATTGAGAGGTACGTGTTCTCGATGGAATTGAACTCCGCAAGCTTCACGGGCGCAGGCTTCAGATCCGTACCATAGTCCCGGAAGGCCCTGAGAATCTCAGCTTGCACCGCTTCCTGGTTTTCCGGATTGGATGCTACCTGCATTACGTTGGTTCCGCTCACGGAGGTCCAGTGCCTGATAAAATTTGTTTCCGATATGAGGATATTCCCCTGGAAAATGGAATTGGCCAGTCCGCCCATCAGAACAAGCCGCAGAGTGTCACCATTTTCTGCCGTGTATTTCAGCGTGTCACCGATCTTCAGCCCCAGTCCCCACTGGATAACCGTCTGATCGGCAATGGCAGGAATGATTCCGTCGGGCATTTCTGACTCAAGGGTTCTCCAGGGATGATCCCGACCGGCCTCATCCAGGAGGGAAGCGAACGTAAAGCGGCCATCCAGTGCGCCGGCAGGAACGCCCAACAGGGGCGGGTTGCTTACACGGTTGAGGTTCAGGCAGCTCGCATCATCCCCACCCAGTTTTTTCATCTGCACAAACTCCGATTTTGTCTCCAGCCCATAGCGGGCCCGTACCTCCGCATCATTCAGGTTGTCTGCCACCGGCACCGTCGTCTCCATATAAAACAAAAACCCTCCCGTGCCCCCGTGCCCTTGTGCCCTTGTGCCCCCGTGCCCTTGTGCCCCTGTGCCCTTGTGCCCCTGTGCCCCTGTGTCCTTCCTGTTTGCGCCGACAGCGATAACCATAAATATTCCGATGGCAAACAGCAGGATTACGGAGAGACTCCGGCCGCTGTTGCGCAGAAGATTGTTCCGGCTCAGAATGCTGAGAGTAATGGTTCGTGCAGTGTTCTGGCCCGGGTAACGGATCAGCCTCACCGATAACAGCAGCAGGCTGATCAGCAGCAGGGTTCCTGCCAGGAAAAAATGTGTTGGGCCAACGGATTGGAAATTTACAAACCCGATAATCACCATAAATATTGCCCCCAAACCCGTACCGACGGTTAAAACCGTCGCGGTTAAACCCGTCGTCATTCTTTTCCCGGAAGGCATCCCGGCGGGAGTGGTTTTCCGCAGCAGTTCCACGGTTTTGCGGGTAAAAAAGCGCCGGAGAGCCAGCCAGGCTGTTCCTGCCGATACCACCATGCTGATCCCGAAGCCGGCCGCAAGTGTTGTCGGTTTGAACACCGGGCGTAGTGTGTCAGTAAGGACAATGTCATTCCAGACCCCGTTCAGGGCCTTAAATATCAGGATAGTATAAATAAAGGTAAATGCAAGACCCAGGAGGCTTCCCAAGGCAGCAACCAGCAAATTCTCCTGCAGGTATGCACGGCGTACGACTTTCTCCGGCCAGCCCAACGCCCGGAGTGTGCCAATCTGCGTTTTCCTGCCTTCAATACCGAGCCGGATGAGCAGGAGGGTCAGGATAATTCCGCCAGCTATCAGGAAAAAACTGAGTCCGAGAAACAGTCCGCTGAAATCCACGCCAGTAGTGGCGGCCGTCTCACCTTCACGCGCCGGCTCGCGAAACTGAAATCCGATATCCGATGCACGGAGGCGGCTGAGGAGGCCGGTTTCTATCTCCTTTTGGAGCGCCGAAGAATCGAACCGTATCTGGGTATAGTTTCCGAAGCGGTTTTTCCAAAGTCCGGCTGCCGCATCGGAATTAATGAATGCTTTTGGCGTTCCGCGAAACCGGTTCCAGTACTCTTCATCCTTATCCCGGATTTTGGTCAGGTCAATCGGGATGCTGGTTTCCCAGTCGCGGCAATTGCCGGCATCCGAAAGTCCCGGTATTTCCGGCATCAGAAGCCGGTCGCAACGCGGGTCTTCCATCGGGATGATACCTGAAATCCTGAACCGGGCCTGTTCAACGGTGAGTTTCCGGAGCGGCCCCACCATAAAATAGCTCAGGGTCACCGAATCGCCCGGCCCGGCATTCAGATCCTCAGCCATCCAGCGGTTGATCTGGATAGCTCCGGGCTCAATCTGGCTACCGGGGAGGGATGATACAAATGAGTAGGGGGTGGACCGGTTGCCGACTCGTATTTCATTGACGAAATAGCTGAACCATAATGTTTTGGGTAATGGAATCCCGTCGGTTGCCGCGAGTGTTGGGGCATCAAAAAAGACCCTCGGGGTGCGGAGAAGCCATTCGCCGGAGGCGGGATGGCGGGCAAGGTTGAGGCCGGCATCGGCAAGGGAAAGATTCCGGTTTACGGAATTTTCTGCCTG
Source organism: uncultured Porphyromonadaceae bacterium (assembly GCA_964512915.1). Taxonomy (GTDB): domain Bacteria; phylum Bacteroidota; class Bacteroidia; order Bacteroidales; family UBA12481; genus UBA12481. The sequence goes on along the minus strand of CAZEKJ010000070.1, from coordinate 819 downwards.
TGATGCATCCGCTTTGCCTTGACCATCCATAAGAATGAGGTTCGACAGGCCGTTGAGTTCTGCCAGTTTTTGCAGTTGTTTTTTGCTTATAAAGACATTGAAGGGTGCGGTTTGCGTATTCTGCAAATGAAACCGTCCATGGAGCTCCTTTCCGGCAATCTCTTTTATGATTACACGTACCGTAATGATGTTCTCTTCGTCGGAGACAAAAGGGGCATCGATAGGCACAGGCCCCGGCTTGTTTATTCTGATAAGGATCTCGTCTCCTGTTGCCACATTCAGGCGGGTGGCAAGATTATCGCTGATAATTGCTTCTCCTTCACTCTCCGGCGGGACAAAGGAGGCTGTTCCGAGCACCGTACGGAACGAAGCGTCCACGCCGAAAACTTGTACGTTAGGAATCCTTGCCGTCCCGCCGCCGGCCGTTGCAGAGCCCTCCAGCTGCAGCACAGCGCTGGCCGGTATTCCCAGGTCAGCCGAAACCCGGATGGCAAGTGAATCGGTCAGGTACCGTTCACCGGCAGAAACAGAGACATCGGTGTTTCCCAACCGGATATTCACCAGGTTTCTCAGGCCCTGCCTTACCGAATCGCCGGTCACCAGTGCCCCGGTGATCACAGCCATACCGATCGCCATACCCAGTGCAACCGTCAGGTTCCTCCGGCGGTAGTGCCACAAACTTTTTACTATAAAACGGAATATACTCAATGTGCCAATATGCTAATGTGCCAATGTGCCAATTATCCCACGCACCTGCCCCCTAAGCCCTTGTGCCCCTGTGCCCTTGTGCCCTTGTGCCCCTGTGCCCTTGTGCCCTTG
>CAZEKJ010000069.1:8952-13147 GCA_964512915.1 uncultured Porphyromonadaceae bacterium | reverse complement strand
ACACCCCTCTCCCGCGACCAACGGGAGCGCGGGAGAGGGGCCGGGGGTGAGGTGAATCGCGTTTGTCGCAGAGGGGCCGGGGGTGAGGTAAATCGTAAATCGTAGATCGTAGATCGTAAATCACCTGATCCAAATCAGGTACCCCTTCCCCGTCTCCACCTGAAAAGATTCCCCAACCTTCAGCCTCCCTTCAGCCTGAAACTTATCCACCGCAGGTACATAGATCTCCGCCTTTTCCGGATCGATCCCCAGGGCCTTCCAGTCGATATCGAGTGTTATCCTCGCCGGACCCGCAGCCCAGGAAGCGATCGCCACCAGTGCTTCTCCGTCTTTTTTATACACGGTTGCAGGTATATCAGGCCTTCCTGTTTTCACCGGGCAACTTTTTACCCAGTACCCTATCATTTCCGACTCCGTAATTCGGAACTGGTCCTGGATCTTCCAAATATTGGTTGGGTTGCCGGCCCACGGCAGGCGCGCTGTCATCCCGTAAACCATGCCCCGCCATTGGTTTCCTCCGTCCTGCAGCATCTCGCCCATCAGGCCGAACGGAATGCCCGAGACCTCAGTCATCCAGTACTCCGGATTCGCGTTGTAGTCAAAATACTCCCCGAACCAGAGCCGGTCGAGGTAGGGAAAATGCTCCAGATAGAGATTGGCCGAGTTGGTGAACCCGTCGCGGGGATTAAACTGGTTGGCCGAGTGCAGGTCGATCCGCGAACCGGGATTGGTCCGCTCCAGCACCTTCCGCACGCGCTGCATGATGCTGCGGTCAAAAGCCACATCATCGATATAAAGTCCGTCGATTCCTACATTCTTCGTCAGCCAGTCGAGCCCCTCGAGATAGTAATTGTGCCACCGGGATGTTCCCGTGTTAATCACCGCCGCATCCCGCAGCTCAGGCACAAACCAGGCCGGGATGTAGTTCCCGTCGAGATGCTCCTGAAGCCAGGAGTAACCGCCGCCGGGACCGTACGAAAGGATCTCATTTCCAAGGGATTTCAGCGCCCATATCTCGGGACAGATATTGGTCAGTTCCCGCACGGTATAGTAAATCTTCACCTTCATATCCCGCTTGTGCGCGGCATCAATGTAAGACTTCATCAGGTCGGGCAGCATGAACGGATAGTTGATGTATGGATTGATATCCGTGGCATGGTGCACGTTGATCGTGTTGGCGCCGGCCTTCTGAATGGTATCCAGCGAAATGAACTTGTGATAGTAGCGGTCGTGCCACTGCTTCGCCACATCAAGCGTCCGGAACGGGGTGATCAGCATGTTTATGTCGAAATGCAGCGTATCGCCAGGTTTCAGGGTCCGCCCGCCGCTGAAGGCGCTCACTTCGTACTCGCCGCCTTCACGCTCCAGCCGGATACCCCCTTTGCCCCCGTTGTACCACGATGGCGGCATGTTCAGGGGTTTTTGCTGATAGAAATTCGTGTTCAGCGGCCGCTCATAGTTTTCTGCACGGAACGTTGCCTGCAGGCCGGCATTCACCGTCCCCAGCCAGGGCCCGTCGCAGTTGAAATACGGATCCCAGCTATAGGTGTACTCCGATGGAGCAAATCCGCCCTTCTGGCCGAGCCCCAGCATGTACTCAACCTTGTCGCCGCGCATCGGAATAACGAATTCCAATTCCGATAAATCAACCGCCTGATCTGCCGTTACGGCAATCCGGTAGGTGAGAAATCCATCGAACTCGAGCCGACCCTTCAGGTCAAATTTTACGTTTCCTGCTTTCCATCCCGATGTCCATTCCGCCGCGCCTTCAGCCTGTTTGGTTATGCTAAAATTCCCTTTCCCCGATTTTACTCCTTTCCCTTCCATCTCCACCTCAAACCCCATACCTTCAACCAGAACCGGCTCCGGCTTTGCCGCCAGCTTCGTCATCTCAGGCGCAAACCAGCTGTAAATCTGCTCCGGCAATCCCCTGGAATCGAGTTTAACATCCCGGCCGAGGATCTTAACGAGGTTTCCGTCAACCTTAACCGGCTCATAGCCCGCCACGATCCCATCTTCCATCCCGATATCGGAATTCAGCCACCGCAACCTCGAATGATTCTCCGGCTTGCTATCCCCCCGATCCGCCAGCACCCCCTCCTTCACCCACAACTCCACCCCCACCACCTCTTCCTTACTCCTTAAACCTTCAACCTTTCCTTCCTGCCCTTCTGCCCTCCTGCCCTTTGCCTTAACAGTCACCATCCCCTGATACAACCCCTTCGCCAACCCCTTCGGCACATCCACCCCGATCCACAACGGCTGCACCTTCCCCTTTTCAACCGGCACTGTTTTAACCATCGGCTTCTGGTCCCAGTTGTTGCCGCCTTTATTGAAACAGGTCAGGTTGCCCGCGGGAATCTTGCTGCCACCGGGCATCGACAGATCAGAAAAAACGACCTCGAGATCGGAAATATCCTCCTTTGCGGCATACACAGCGATCTGAAAGGAGTAATATTCAAACTGCTGCACCGTGTCCTGAATTCTCTTCAATGGTCCGCGCTGGATCCATCGCAGCGGCAGATCGGTCCACATCTTAACCGGATATTCGCGGTACTCCGGGAAGAGCAGGAAATCCGATTCCGGCGATGAGGTGAGGAAATTCGCGGTCTCACTCCGGGTGGCGATCACCTCCATGGGCCAGAACGAATGGAACCGGTTGATCGACTGCATTTCGGTGGCCGTTGCATGGGGCAGCTCCCCGACCGGCTTCAGGGCCTTCGCCCGCCAGGCCGCGTCGCTCTTATCCTCAGGCTTGAGATAATGAACCACCGGATAGTACCCGCCACCGCTTTTAAATGGCAGATAATAGAGGTAGTAAGTCCCCGCACCGGCGGCCGGCTCAAAGATCATCTCCCCGTACTCCCGGTTTATCTCCAGCCTGATAACGTTCGCAATCCTTTTCCCGCCGTTCGCCGGATAAACAAGTATCTCCTTATCCTGCGGATTCATATCCTTCCTTCGCCACGGGATATTCACATAAACGGCATCGCCCGCCGTGGCAACCTCAACAACAATTCTTTGATTACCAAGCGAATCGGCATTCCAGTTGCCTGTTGTATACGAAAGTTGGGCGGAAGCACCGGCGCTGAGGCAGGTGAGGAGAGAAAGGGTAAGTAGGTTTTTCATGGTTAAGTTATTTAATAGGCTCGCTGACGCTCGCTAAGAGGCGCTCCGCGCTAAAAGGGGCTTCGCCCTAACAGGCATTTGCCAAGATGCTTATTAGGAGCGCAGCGACCTATTAGCGCGAAGCGCCTCTTAGGAGCGCAGCGACCTTTTAGCGACCGAAGGGAGCCTTTTATTCTTCTAAATCCCTTCCAAAGTGCTCAAAACCTCGCGCAACTTCGGGTCTGACGGGTTCGGCGCCCTCGGGTCTATGATCTTCCCTTCGCGGTCGATCAGGATAAAGGAAGGAATATACCGGACCACATACTTGTCGTTCTCCTTGTTTCCGTCATGCAGCTGCATCCAGGGGAAGCCCTCTTCGGTAACCATCTTTTCCCAGGCTTTCTTGTCCTGATCTACCGAGATGCTCATGATGACAATGTTCTTCTTCTGATAATCTTCGTACAGTTTCGTCAGGAACGGGATCTCCACCTTGCACGGTCCGCACCAGGTAGCCCAGAAATCAATGAAGATGTACTTGCCCTTGAACTGCGACAGGGTATATTCAACTCCCTGCATATCCACAACTTTCATATCAGGCGCCGGCATGCCGGGCATGATGGCGGCCCAGTCGGCAGCCTTTTTCCTGATCTCAGCTACCTGCTCCTGATTTTTTGCCAGGGCATAATACTCCGCAAGCTGGGCATCAATCCCCTTGGTGCTGTTTCCGTCAATCTGCTGGCCGAGGTCATTAAACATAAACGTCTCAACCATATCCGGATTGGTAAAAGTCTTCTTGATGAAGTCAAACTTGGCGACCAGGAATTCCGGTTTACCCCACACATCTCCCGTCAGTCCGGCAGCCTTCTGCGCTTCCTCGGAAATGTAATTCGTCAGGTACTGCATGGCGGCAGGTACTTCAGCCAGGGTCGGATCCGTCAGGTCGATCCCCTTCTCCAGGTCTTTCCAATTATCCGGAAGGATCACGGTATCCTTTTTGGCGTAATACTGGTGCATCATGGAGAACTGATTCATGTCCATGATCTGACCGAAACGAAGGTTCAGCTTCTCCACTTTGGCATATCCGGGA
>CAZEKJ010000069.1:0-8942 GCA_964512915.1 uncultured Porphyromonadaceae bacterium | reverse complement strand
AAAACCCCTCACAGCCTCATATTTCTGCAGAAGCGCATCATAGGCCGTTTGGAGCGAATCCCTGCTAACCCGGTAATCAGCCGGCTCCTTAACCACAATAGCCATGAAACCCTTGCTCCACGCCCGCATGATCTTGGTTTTCTCAAGATTATAATCGGCAATCGGCTTCAGCTTCCCGCCGAAAACCATCGTGCTGTCCCAATTGGCATAGTCAACAGTCACGGAAAGGTCTTTACCCGGAATCAGGTAAACCTGCAAATATTTCTTTCCGATATTCAGATAACCGCTCACGGGCTTGGCAGCGACCTTCTCATAGGTAAAGGTACCGTCAGCCGCCTTGGCAATGGTATCCGTCTTCTGCCCTTCCATAAACTTCAGCACAAGGGTATCTGCACTCGTAATCGTTCCGGTTAGCCTGATCTGATCAGCCGGCTGTTGCTGGCAGCTCACAATCAGGGCCGCCGTAAAAAGTAGAATAAACGCTTTTTTCATGTATGTATTAAGTTACTGGTTAAGTTTAGTTGCCGGTTACCGGTTACCGGTTGCCGGTTATTTCGCATTTGACAATCTCTCAGTCTCGCGGTCTCTAAGTCTCTTGGTCTTATAGTCTCAAAGTCTTATAGTCTCAAAGTCTTTCGTCCAAAATACCCCTCAGCTCAGGACTGGAAGGCCTCGGGCACCTGGCGTTCACAATCTTCCCCTCCGGATCGATCAGGGTAAACGTCGGGATAAACATAACAAGATATTTCTTATTGGCCTTGATGGTCTGAGGGTCATGCAGCTGGATCCAATCGAATTTGTCCTAATTTACCATCTTCTCCCAGGCAGCCTTGTCCTTGTCAACTGACATGCTGATAAACACGATGTTCCGTCCTTTATAGTCGGCCACCAGCTGCTTGTAGGCAGGAATCTCGGCGCACGAAACAGCCAGCAGAGCAAGCGAAATTAAGGGGAGTACTTTATTCATAATTTGTTGTTTAGGGTTGCGGTCCCCGCTTTCGCTTAGATATCAAGTTCATTAGCACATTAGCACATTGGCACATTGGCAAATTGGCACATTGGCAAATTGGCAAATTGATTAATTGCGATTGTCCGTCCTAAACGGCCCCGCCGGCAGCCCGCTGGCCCCGAACAGGTTCGTCAGATCCGTCGATCCCCAGCCGAAGCGAACTTCCTCGGGCCTGGCCACCTGGTCGCTGTAAACTACCACGGTGTTGCCTTCGATCACGGCTTTGGCCGGTTTAAACTGATGATCGGCCCCGGCAATGGTGAAATGCTTCAGCTCCTTGCCGTCGGTTTTCAGGCCGCCCTCTGCATAGTCGAACCAAATCCGGATCTTGTTCCCTTCCCTGACAAACGATTTAAATATCGGGCCTGAAAATACAACATCTTTCTTTCCATAATCCTTTGCAAGGGCCCATAATGCCAGTCTTTTACCTACATCCTGCTTATTGGCCGGATGAATGTTCTTCAGGTTCCCGATATCCATGGTCACCACCATGCCCGTATTCGGCACGGTCCGCATGGTATAGTCCTGGGCCTCACGGAGCAGTCCGGTGCTGTATCTATCCTGATAGGTGTACGGTGCAATCTGCACAAAATAGAACGGAAACTCACCCCGGTTCCAGTCGCGCCGCCAGTTGACGATCATCTTTGGAAATATCTTCTTATACAGCTCTCCGTCATACCGGTTCGATTCACCCTGATACCAGATCGCACCCTTGATCGAAAAAGGCACGATCGGGGCAATCATCCCGTTGTACAGGACAGTCGGAAGGTTGGGCTCCCCGCAATCCACACAGTCGGGCATCGGCTTCAAAAGGGAAAAGGCCTCGCCCTTGCGCACCTGCCAGTTTCCGGCAAGCGCCTGGCCTTTTTTTGATTTTTTCGGACTGATTTTCAGCAGCTCCGGTTTCCCGTTGATGCCGCCCAGCCCCGAAGTATTGGCCACCTGAACAGCCAGGATATTATCGCCCTTCTGAACGATACCGGCCGGTAGCTCATAAACCCGGTTGGTTGCCCAGTCGGATACATTCAGATGCGAGCCCACCAGCTGGCCGTTAACCCAGGTAATATCCATCTCATCGATGGGCCCGAGCTCCAAAACCAGCTCCTTCCCAACCCAGCTGTCGGGCACCTTGAAAACCAGACGGTAATCCACCAGCCCTACATGGGCCCCGATCGCCGACTTGCTCCATTCACCCGGCACAGTCATCGCTTTCCATGATGCATCGGCAGTTGCTTTGGCTGCCCAATCCGGCGCCTTGTCGCCCGGCTGGAATCCTATGGCGGCGGCCCATTCAGCCTGCCGCTTGTTGAAATCTTCCAGCTTGGCAGCCTTGAATTTCTGCACATCCAGTTTTCCGGGCTCCGTAGTGAATGCCGGGATGGTGGCCGCAAACTCCTCGCTCATCCAGGCCTCGGCTACAGTACCGCCCCAGCTTGTGAACACCAGGCCTATCGGAATATTTAAATTTTCATATAATTCCCTCCCAAAGAAAAACCCGGTGGCACTGAAATCTTTAATGGTCTCCGGGGTACAGGCCAGCCATTTTCCCTTGCAGTCATCCAGCGGCTTGTCGCTAAACACCCGTGGTACGGTAAATAGCCTGATATTCGGATAGTTCGCCCCGGCAATCTCGGCCGCTGAATTGTCGATCGGTCCGCCCCATTCCGGCCAGCCCCGCAACGGCATCTCCATGTTGCTCTGTCCCGAGCAAACCCAAACCTCCCCGATGAGAATATCTTCAAGTACTGTTTTTTTCTTTCCTGATATTTCGATCGTATACGGACCGCCTGCCGTAGGGGTTTTTAGCCGCACCATCCACTTGCCGTCGGCCCCGGCAACCGTGCTCAGAGCCTGCGAATCCCACGACGGCTTCACACTGACGGTTTCACCCGCCCCGGCCCAGCCCCAGATCGGAGCCACCGACTGCTGCTGCAGAACCATGTGGGAACCTATGACGGCAGGCAGACGGGTCTGACCCAAGGCAAAAGGCGAAAGAAAAAAGGCGAAAGAAAGAATAAAGAAGAAAGAAAGACCAGGATATTTTTTCATAGTATGATAATTTACTTATAACCTTCAACCGGTAACTGGTAACTGGTAACTGGTAACTTTACAAAAAACGTCGTCCCCTTCCCCACCTCCGAATCAAACCAGATCTCCCCCTTCAGCATGGTTACCAGCTCCTTGGTTATAGCCAGCCCCAGGCCGGTTCCCTCAAATTCCAGCCGGTTGTGGAGATCATCCTTGTGGAACCGGTTAAAAACCTTGCTTTTAAAGCTGTCGGAGATTCCTATGCCGCTATCAATCACAAAAAAGGTAACACTGTCTTTACCGGTAGTGTATCCGAACCGCACATACCCCTGGCGGGTAAATTTGAGCGCATTACTGACCAGGTTATTCAGAATCTGGAATAGTTTTATTTTGTCTGTATTGATGATCAGCGGTCCTCTCTGTTGTGTATCCAGGGTAAACTCAACCTTCGAATGAATTTTCAGGTTTAAGTCATAGAGTTCCTGCATCAGGGAATTCAAATCAAAATCCGTCAGTGACAGGGAAAGCTGGCCCGATTCGATTTTGGCAATGTCGATAACGGAATTGATAATATTGAGCAACCGTTCGCCGCCTTTGGTTATGATCTTCAGGTAGTTTTTCTGCTGGGGCTCCGTCACCATCTCTTCGAGCAGCTCCGAAAAACCGAGAATGCTGTTCATGGGTGTCCGGATTTCATGACTGATGTTCGCCAGAAATGCACTCTTCAGCTTATCACTCTCCTCGGCTTTCACCTTTGCCGCAATGAGTTCCGCTTCATTTCGTTTCCGCTCCGTGATATCAACCGCAATACCGATAAGGGCAATCGGCCGGTTGCCTTCGTCCATTACCACGGCAGTGGAAACATGGACAGGAAAATCGGTACCATCCTTCCGCCGATTTAGAATCTCACCGCTCCACCCTCCGCCAATGGTCTCACTCAGAATTTCATCGTAACCCGATGACCCGTTCAACGGAGACCTGACCAAACTGATATTTTGCCCGATCAGCTCCTCGCGGGAATATCCGTATGTCTGGCAGAAAGCCTGATTCACAAAAAGAATTTTATTCTGCGAATCCGTCATGGAAACGCACTCATTGATCGACTCGATTGCGTGAGCCAGCGTTCGGTGCCTGGCCTCATTTTCACGGATCTGGTTTACCGTCTCCAGGCTGCGCAGCCTGGTGAGTCCGGTTTGTGCAAGGGATTCGGCAAATGATTTAATGAAATCGAGGTAATGGTCCAGATGCTCCCTCGACCAGACCGGAACACTTATAACCGCCGCAATATAAGATTCTTCATCATATCCGTACCGATGCGCCTGCTCCCGGAAAAAATCCAGGTCGGGCGCTTCAAGGAAAAACTGCCCGGTAAAAAAGCTCGCGATGTGAGTGCCTTCAATGATGATCGGGATGGCATTATCCACGAGGCCGTGCGGACAGTTATAGGTGACCGACGGATTGGCGTCGGGCAGGTGGCTTAGAATATACTGGTCGCTTTTTATGCACTCCAGGTTGGATTCGGGATGGATCCGGTGGAATTTGGTACACACGTCCTGCCAGGCGGTTGCCGTAAGAACCTTCCCGGTGTTATCAATCAATGCCGAAGGGAACGGAACGATTGCATTCAGCTTATCCTGAAGGGCTTGCAATTTTGGAACATCGATCAGTTGTTCCGCCGTATAGTTCATGCCACCTTCCTTTGAATCGAATGAACTTCAAATGTAGCAAAATGGAATTCATATCAGCGCTTGATCCAAACCTTCTGCACACTCTGCAAACCGGCCTGGTCCCTCACTTTAAGGAAATAAATCCCGGAGGCAAGGTTCCTGGTCTGCCAGGTGAACTGGTGCTCACCTGCCTCAAAAACTTCCGATATGACCGTCTGGCCCTGCATGTTCACCATAAGTGCGGTGTTGGTTCCGGTGGTATGCTCCGACAGGGTAACCGTGATGAACTGATCGGCGGGGTTCGGGTAAACACGGATCACCGGTTTGGTGGCCGCCAGCGGACCGGTCCCTGCAGCTCCGATTTCCCAGTAGATCACAACGGTTGCCTGAAAGTTCTCATCGGTACTGCTGAAAAAGGTATACCTGACGATACTGGCGCCGACATCCCCGTTAGGCCGATAGTCGGCGATGAAAGAGGTCCGGTCCGTAGCCTTGGCGGGAATCGTTATTGCCGTTGGCGACAGCATCACCGCCGGCGTATAGCACTCACCCCAGCAAAAACTGTTCTCCCCGTTAGCTGGAACCTGTATCTCGGTTTTGCGAACCTTCATCACTACCGCGCTCTCACGGTTATTCGTAACCGAAATCTTCGCCTCAAAATACTCCGTCGTCACCGGCCCCCTGATGTGAATTGTATCATTTGTTACAATTTTATCCCCATGCGTCAGAACCAGATCCTGCGCACTCACCCCCATCAGGGACGAAACCAACAACACTATTGCAACTGCGAGATATTTCATATTGACGATTTACAATTTACGATTTACGATTTACGACCGATGACCGATGACCGACGACCGATGTTGGCGAAGGATTGTCATTCCGGCGAAAGCCGGAATCCCCTCGCTCGGAGCACCAGTCAGGAGATCCCGGCCTTCGCCGGGATGACAGTTCTGGCTAACCGGCAACCGGTAACCAGTAACCAGTAACTAGTAACCAGCAACCTGCACCACCTCCATCCCCTCCTCCCGGTAAACAACCACCACAACGGAACAATTTCTTGCCAGCCAATTGCTTTTCAGCGCCACCGAGAACTCCTTTGTAAAGGTAGAACCTTTTTCCATATCCGCCGCCGAACCTATTGTCTCCCCCCATAATCCGTTCATGGAGGTCCGGAAAACGTGGTTATGCACATAATCCGGTATATCCATAGGGTCAAAATCCTCATCCTTCTGCCAGTCCGTGATCGAGTCTTCCACCACCCATACCGCAACTTTCAGCGTGCCCGCAACCGCCTCAAGGGCAGTAATCTCCACATCAGCAGTCAGGGCGTGCAGTCCGGCAAGGTATTCTGTTTTTACCCCGATTTTTACCGGAGCCTTCCCCGACATCAGTGCCCCGGCCGCAGAAGGCCAGGTCCCGTGCGGGATCAGCCCGTCGGTCCGGATATTCTGCACCGTTCCGATCGGAAAAGAGATAAAATCAAAATATTTTTCCAGCAAAGCCCCCTCCGGCGTCCGGAAATCGGTAGTAAACTTCTCCCCCGACTGCGTCTTCGCGAAATACCCAAGATGAAAAGCCACCGGCACAATCCGGTCGCCATACAATTCCTTCAGCTGGTCGATAGTATGATGCGCTTTCGGGCACGATTTGCACGTATGCCCCGTAAAATCGATAACCAGCACCCGCTGCACTTCTTCCGTCATCTGTCCTCCGTCGTCTTTCGTTTCTATAAAAGGAGCTTGTATGTAGTCACATCCTAGGAGCAGCAGGGCTAATACCAGAGTGACCAGTGACCAGTGACCAGTGACCGGCAACCGGCACCCTTCTTCCTTTAACCGGCAACCGGTAACCGGCAACCGGCAACTGCTCTCATTATCCATTCGCTTCCCCATCCTAAAAACTACTCGTTACAGTTAGCGTCACCCCGTTCATCGCCGGCACATTCCGGCAAACCCCGCCCACGCAGAGAATTCCTTCGCGCTGCTTGCCGTAGCTGATCATGATACGGCTGGCATCGCGCGCATAGGCTATCGAGCCATACAAATAGTGTACCCGTTTGTGCACATCCGGATGGCCGTAGTTCCACTGATCGATCACGGCAAAGAACCAGTGGGGCGAAATGGAATACTCCAGCATCGCCATCGCCCAGTTGCCCTTGTCCTGCCGGGTCCATAAACCCTGCAGCTCCATCCGGAATGCATGCTCCTCGGCCGGCTTCCAGGTAAAATCGGCTACCGCAACATGAGCCTTAACCGTCTCCCCCTTTCCTTCAAGCAGCAACTGATTGTAAACCAGATACTGATAAGAAGTGATCAACTTGAATTTCTGTGAAAGTTTTCGTGAAATCTCGATATTGAAATCCCGCAGGAGCTTTTCCGGTCCGGGCTTGAAAAAAGATGACGTGTACCCCATCGTTCCGTTCGTGCCCACCGGAGTCGTATCGTTCACGGGCAACCGCTCGATCGTGTTGACAGCCGAAATATTCAGGCTGATCTGGGTGCCGTATTTTCCCCCGATTGTTGATCCTCGTTTAACCTGATACATCACCTCGGCCTGCACCCCCATCTCGCCGTTCGGCTGGGATGAATAGGGGTAGAGGTTCATCAGGCTGTATATCTGGTTTTTTGAGATCGGCGGCAGATAATTGATCATCAGTTTATTCAGATTTTCCGCCCGGTCGCTCCGGAAACTCATGTTATCCACCCGCTTGGCGGTAAGATTGATGCCGATACCCGAACCGGAATAGGTGGCATTCAGCAGCAGCGCCTCGCCAGGCTTGTAAATGAAATTATTGTCGGCAGAGGGATCGTTGATTTTCCTGGCATATTCCGCCATCAGCTGAAAACCGCCGCTGTTGAGCTGGACGCGCGGCGCCCAGGCACCCACATTCTCGGGCAGTTTATAAATCGGGTCCGAATCTTTCTGATATTTGCTGACGAAGCTGCCCCCTAGCGTGAGGCGCGTCGCCTTATCATTCAGCGCTTTAACCAGCTCGTTCAGTGTCACTTCCCCGTCGATGGCCCTCACCAGTCCCTCGCCCAGTCCGAAAAAATGACGCTGCCTGCCGATCAGCCCGGTAATCCGCAATCCGGGCAGGGGAGTCGACCGGACCCGCACCCCGTTAATCGAATTATCAACTCCAAGGGCTTTGTCCTCCCATGCCCTCAGCAGCAGCCCCGAGCCAAACTGCTCGTAAAAGCTTCCTACCGTAAATCCCAGGTCCTCCGCCTGGTAATCGGCAAATAAATAAGGAATCCCGATCCCGTCGTATTTCGAATCGTATCCCTGCAATGTATTCAGATAGCCTTCGTACCTCAGTCCGGCCGAGAACCTGCCCCAGTCGTACCGGAAATTCGCATACGAATTCGAAAGCAGCTTCTCATCCACCCGCGGCGCCCCGATCAGCGAGTCCGCCTTGTACGACTGCACATCCACCTGGAAATTCCCCGAAAGCCTTCCCCCCGACTGGGCCCTTAGCCCCACCGGCAGGATAAGCAACAACAGCATCAGTATTGTTTTCATAATGTGGCCGGCACAAAATGGTACTGGGGCAAAATCCCCGGGTTGAAACCCGGGGTTACTAATGTCTCCGATGCTTCAAATTGGCACATTGGCACATTATCAAATTGGCACATTGGCACATTATCAAATTGGCACATTATTTAATTGCCTTCACCTTGGCAAAAAGCTCGTTCTCATCCCCCTCCGCATACCCGGTATGCGAATAGACCAGTTTCCCGGTTCCGTCGAAGAGCAACGTATGGGGTACGCTCACCACGTTCAGGGCGCGCTTGAGGTCGCCGTTCACATCCAGCACCACCGGAAAATCCCAGCCCCGGCCGCTCACGAACGGAGCCACTTTTGACGTGCTGCGCGAATCATCGATACTCACGGCCACCAGCTGCACGCCGGTCTCCTTCTGCCAGTCGGGCAGCTTCTCAAACATCATGTCCAGCTCCTTCACACAGGGCTTGCACCAGGTGGCCCAGAAACTCATGATCAATGGCTTTCCGGCAACCAGAAGCTTATCACTCTGAATGGATTTCCCTTTCAGATCCTGAACTTTAATCGAGGGAATCGTGCTCTGTGAAAACAGTAACACACTGAAAGACAATAGGAGACTAAGGACAACCAGTTTTTTCATATAATTTTTTTCTTTCAACCACCGCAAAGATAAAAAAAAGGGGGGCACAAGGGCACGAGGGCACAAGGGCACGGGGGCACAAGGGCACAAG
>CAZEKJ010000068.1:0-14261 GCA_964512915.1 uncultured Porphyromonadaceae bacterium | reverse complement strand
ATTGATGGTCACATTCTTGATCTTGTTGGCCCCTTTGATGTAGCAGTTCGATCCGATCGTCACATCCTTCACGATCTGCGAATTCTTGATCACGCAGGAGGTTCCGAGCGTGCCATAATATCCCCTGCGATGGTCAAAGGATCTCTGCGTTATATTCTTCAGCTTGTCCATCAGGGCTCCGTCATCGCGGTACCGCGCCCACAGATAGGCGTCGGCAGTGATCATCCCGTTGAAGGGCAGCACCTGACGCGAGCCGGTTTCATTCATCAGGTCGATCCAGACCCTAACGGATTCAGGCTCGCCCTCCTTAAGAATACCGTTGCCAAACTTGGCATGATCCGTAGTATTCATCTCATTGATATTGAAAAGAATACAACGGTCACCCACAATATAATGCGAGAGGTAGCGAACATTGTGAATGGCCACATCATCCCCGATATCGCAGGAAATAATCAGGCTGTTGGTTATTCCGACAGAAAGTCTGAGATCATGGTGTTCAAGCACAGAATCACTGACACTTCCGATCCTCACAAGCCCAAAAAATTCGGTGTTTCTGATCTGGCTGGGATCAAAAATATTAGTTACGAGGATGTCATCCCAATCGGGCGAGGTATTATGGTTTTTTACCAGGGTTTCCAGTTCATCGGAGCGAAGATGCCGCCATTTATCAAGCGGCCACACCGACTGCCGGTTTCTCTGATAATACTGGTCACATCCTTCGGGCAAATATTCAACGGGAATAAAATCGGTACCCAAACTCCTGGCTGGCAGCACGGAAACGGTCTTCATGGCACTATTCTTATTTTGAGGCTGGTTAATGATCAGATAAAAAGCAACTCTAAATTGCTATTTATTAATCTCATAACCTAGAACCTTGGCCGATTTTCGCCGCTCCGGCATAGAGGACCCGGAAATCAGGTTATGTGCCGTAGCTTCGGCAATATCCTGAACAGGTATGGATGTAACTGGTTTAAAGGTCTTTTTACAAAGCGGACAGGCGGTAATCAGAACATCTGGATGATTGACCGTCAGCTGTTCCGCCGCACCCCGCGCCACAGCTTTTCTGATGGCAGGTTCCAGGGCAACGCCGCCAAGACTCCCTCCGCAGCATAGTCCTTCGCCGGGAGGGGTTACATCGGCATGGAAAAGGGAACGAATCACCGATCCGGGCTCTTCGCGGATCCCCGAGCCCCGGCCCAGTTCGCAGGGTTCGTGGTAGGCTGCGGTCAGACCCGAAGTTCCTACATTAATCCGTTTCCAATCAATGAGTTCCGAAATATACTGGGAATGGTGCAGCACCCGCATGCCGGGTAGCCGGTACTCTTCATTGAATATCTGGAAGCAGATCGGGCAGGAGGTCACCAGCAGACCTGCACCCGACCGGAGAAATTCCTGTTCCAGCTTTTTCTTTACCTCCGATGCGGCCTGCGTTTGCCCGGCCAGCTTCAGCGGCCGCCCGCAGCAATTCTGCCCGTCGTCATCAAAGAAATGCCAGGATGCCCCCGACTGATCAAAAATCTTGCGCATCGAGCTGATAATCCCCGGTGTGAGGTGCGTCATGCATCCGGCAAAATAGAGGATCGTAACCTTATGGCCGTTCTTCCCTACCAATCCGGGCAACATCAGGCCCCGGCCGATGCCCGTGTCGGGCCGCTGGAGCTGCCGGATCGGGACAAGTTCAACGCCAACCGGACAGGCGCTCTCACACCGGCCGCATAACAGGCAATCCCACTGGTGAGGCGGGTTGGCGCCATTGCGCAGCGCCCGATTGAAATAATTGCTCTGAACCGGTTTTCCCGGCATAACTTCCGAAAGCTGACAGGCATCGAGGCAAATCCCGCAGGAGGAACACGCGTGCAGGTTCAGATCGGTAAAAGAGGGGGACTCCTTCGAAACCCGCACTCCAAAGCGCCTGAAAAATATCAGGACAGGTTCTGAAGGTATATGTGCATAGCGGGTGAACGGAAGAAGAAAGAAGAAAGACGAAAGAATAAAAGAGTATAACCACCAGCTTGGTAAGACTAAAGAAGAAGGAGAAAAGAATAAAGAGAAGAGAGCGCCAAGGGAGCCCGTAAGGAAGGAGCCGGTGCCGTGGGCGCCGCAGGTCATGCTTTCGGCGATGAGGCGGGCCGGGAAGATTAGCCAAAGCGCCGTAAGGGCGATCCGGTCAACAGGCTGCTGCCGGGTGGTTCTCTTCATTCCCACAAGGTGCGAACGAAAACGCTTGACGATGGCAAAGAGCAGCCCGCTGAGCACCAGCAGGAGAAACAGGTCCATGATGAAGGCGAATCCCGGCTGCCAAACGGCTTCTGGGAAGGCCGGTCCGGGATCGAAAAAGCGCCAGAATACCGATACATAGATCGGCTTGAACATTTGTCCGGTGTACCAGGTGGACTCGATATTCCCGATCAGGATCAGCATAAACCAACCGAACGCCAGGCTCATGTGCATGTAGCCCAGCCGTAGGTTGCGTTTGAAAATCTTCCGGTGAATCAGGGATTCCGAAATGGTTTCGATCAGGGCTTTCCACAACCTGGTACTAAAAATCCCACTGAAAACCAGGGACCGGTCGGCCGATGAGAGCCCGGCCAACCATCTGTAAACCTTATAAATAAACCATAAGCCGGATACGGAAAAACCGGCAGTAAACAGAAGCACGAAAGGATCAAACAGCTTTTCCATACTCCCTGCATTTATTCATAACCTCAAGAATCAGGTGCCGCGTGTTGATCCCGCGGGGGCAAACAAGCAAACATTTACCACACATGAGGCAGGTGCACAGACCTGACAGGTTTTGGAAACCTGTCAGGTCTAACACCCCCCTCCCCACCGGACACGTCCCCACGCATGCTCCGCATTTCATGCATGCCTTCCACGACTTCACCACCGCGGCTACTTCATCGGCAAGGCGTGTATCCTCCAGATCGAGATCAATCTGGCGGTTATCATGGATATCGAAGCCGAATTTCGTTTTCATTCAGAATTTCCTGTCCTTTTATTCAGATATTCAGCTGCCTGCACGGCCGCCGATCGTCCTGATGCCACAGATTCCGGAATGCTCATCGGACCCGAGCAGCAGCCGGCCAGAAAAACCCCGGGGTGCCCCTTTACGGCGCTGCCCGTGAGCGGGTTTTCAGTATCGGCGAATGATTTTTCCCCCTTATCGTTTCCGGAAAGTACCGCACTGCAGGAGGGACTCATCCCGATCAGCAGCACCAGCCAGTCAACTGTGAGCTTTATCGGCCTGGCCATCAGGGTGTCCTCAGCCTTAACCCGGATGCGCCCCTGGGCATCTTCGGACGCCTCGGAAACCCGGCCCCGGATAAACCGTACACCATGTTTCTGCTGGGCTTCCCGGTAAAGCTCTTCGTATCCCATGCCAAAAGCACGCATATCGATGTAAAAATTATAGACCCTGGCTTCGGGATACACCCCGCCAATTTCAATGGCCTGCTTGATACCGGTGATACAGCAGAGCCGGCTGCAATAGCTTACCCCGACCTGCTCGTCCCGCGATCCCACACAGTGAACGAAAGCGACGGCAGCAGGGGCTGATCCGTTTACATTCAATGGCTTATCTCCACCAGTAAAAAGGGTCTCCAGATCGGCAGAAGTGATTACATGCTTATAGATTCCGTATCCGAACTCCTCCTTAAGCCGGGCATCAAAAAAATCAAAACCGGTAGCCAGGATCACGGCATCCGCTTCGCCTATCTTATTATCCTTGCCATTCAGGCTTATACGTCCTGCATTTACTCCGATGCTGGTGATAGTCTTGCCCAAATGTCGGTCAATATTGTCATGATGCGTCCCCTTTACCAGCTGCCCGAATGCTTCACTGGCCGGCACCCGGTCGGGAAACAGCTGGTGGTAATTATTCAGCTTGCCGCCCACCCGATCCTCCTTTTCATACCAATCAACCCCGATATTCATCGCCGCCAGCGCCGCAACAGCTGCCATTCCGGCCGGCCCGCCGCCAATCACGGCCACCCGGACCGTTACCGGTTGCCGGTTGCCGGTTGCCGGTTGTAGAGACGCATCATTATGGGTCTCTACGGTCATTCCGGCGAAAGCCGGAATCTCCTGGCTATTACTCTCATTATCTGATCTTTCACTGTTCATATTTACCTTATACAATTCCAGATACCGCTACTTTTTCACCAATTAACTTTCCTTCCCTGTCACAATATTTTTTCTCCTGATCATAGGCAATTCCCATCTTATCGAGCAAGCCTTCTACCGGCACCTGGTGTGTCTGCAGGCCGATCTCCCAGGGATCATACCCCAGAACCAGGCCGGCCAGCTCTTCATGCGTAACCACAGGAATCTTAGTCTGTCCGGGCCCGTAAACCGAACCATCGGTCTCTTCCAGTGTGTATTGCCAACGGTCGAGAAACATGGCACAACCCGGACAGTTGGCCACAATCAGGTCGGGTTCGTACGGCTTCATGGATTCCAGCTTGGTGCGGGAGTGCGACATTGAGTACCCCCGACTGGGTTGAAGTATATATTGGCGGAAACCAAATCCGCAGCAGTGCCTCCGTTCCGGATAATCAACCGTCTCGCCACCCCAGGCTTTGATCAACCCGGTAAGAACCTGCGGAAACTCGGATCCCCCTACTCCCCGCTCGGGAAACGTCTTGGCATAGTGGCACCCGATATGGTCAACCACCTTTAGCGGCAGTCCGGTTTTCTTGTTAACCAGCTTATTAACAGCCTGTTCAGCGATCTCATATCGGAATTTATAAAGAATGTCCGAAGCATGAACCATGTTGGCGGGCTCCTCAAAGGTGCGGCCTGTGGCTTCAAACAAGAACCCCTCAATTTTCGTTTTCAGCGCCGGATCATGCTTCCAGAGGTCCAGAATCTCAGAATAGATTCCAAAAGAAGTGACACAGGAAACAATCAGGTTTCGGTAATCCATCTCCTTCATCAGCGCAAATTGCCGCGCAACAACGGTCATGATCGTCTCCAATGGAATGATATCTGAATGATACCCGATCCCCGTGCAGGTTGTATGGTCGGCATCCTCGAAAACCTTTTTCCCCAGCTTGTTCCGCAGAATGTCGATAAACAGGTTCTCCGCCCCGGGGAAAAAATTCTGCCGAATGCAGCTGCGGACGAGGAAGAAGTTGTCTTCGGCGATCTCTTTCTGATAGTCTCTCCAGTAGGTCTTCATATTCAAGTTACCAGTGACCAGTGACCAGTGACCAGTGACCAGTGACAGGTACCGTTTTACTGGTCACTGGTCACTAGTCACTGGTCACTTCCTAATCATATTTCCCAAACCTCCCATCAATCCTCTTCTCCGATTCAGCCTCGATAGTATCCCAAAGTTTCTTGCACCCGGTAACCGCAAATATCCGGTCGAGTTCATCAAGCGATTTCCGGCTGATTTTACGCATGTTCCCGGGGCCTTCCCGATTATAGTTAGGGTCAAACCTGCCATAGACTTCATCGGCATTATCCGACATCCATTCCCAAACCGGACCCTGTTCGGGGTGCATGGCCGGATTCACGCGGGTAGGATGTATGCAATAGCCGGTTTCGAGAATATTATGCCCGATGGATCGTTTCACCGCAAGCTGCCCCCTGCCCATGGGGGATCGGACAAAAAGGCCGCTTCGCTGGGATACCATCCGGAGAATCTGGATCACCACTCCCGGGATGTTTCCGCGCGGGCAGCGAGGCTTGCAGCTCATGCACTGGCCGCAATACCAGATCACGTCTTCCGACATAATTTCTGTTAGCGTGGAATCGTCCCCTTCCGTCACAAGATTCATGATCATCCGTGGGTCATAAGAGTAGTAACCCGCTGCTGGACAGATAGCTGTGCATACCCCGCAGTTCATGCACGACTGGCATGCCTCGTGGTACCGGGGATCGGATTTTATCTGCTGGCTGACGGATTCCATGTGATTGCCATTTATACAAATTTACCCTCATTATCAGGCATCTGCATAATGGTAAATACCCAAACCAACCGGTAAGGAATACGGAATTTTCTGGTAAAAAGTGCGGGGTACGAACGGGTATTTATACCGATCTACAGCTCCGCGAGCTTTTGCCGGATGGCATAAATAACCAGGCTGGCCGTGTTCCGGCAGCCGGTTTTAGCGAGAATATTAGCCCGATGAGAATCAACCGTCCGTTTGCTCAGGCAAAGATTATCGGCAATCTCCTGGGTAGATAATCCTTTGCATATCAATAATATAATCTCTTTTTCCCGGTCTGATAGGGGTGAATCGGGTGTAAGCTCTTCCGGTGAGTTTTTCAGGGAGTTCACCAGGTTCATCAGCAGTTCATGGGAAAAGTAGTTACCGCCTTCAACAACCGTTTCCAATGCCATCCGTACTTCTGTCACATCGGAATTCTTAAGCAGGAAACCTCTTACTCCTGCGTCGACCATTTTAAAATAGTAGTCCTGTTCACCGAACATGCTGAGGGTAATGATTTTGAGGTCCGGAAACTTCGCCAGCGAACGCTTCGCTGCCTCAATTCCGTCCATCTCAGGCATGGCGATGTCGAGCATCACCACATCGGGCGACAGGTGCCCCAGCAAACCCAGAAACTCATTTCCGGTGGAAGCCTCGCCGATTACCTCAAACCGGTCAAGGGTTTCGATCAGCATCCGGAGACCTTTTCTGAACAGTTTGTGGTCGTCGACCAGCAGAACCTTGTACTTTGTCATTTTTTATTGGCTTTAACCCGGATCGAAACCCTGACTCCCAGACCGGGTTTAGATTCCATTTGAATATCTCCTTTGAGCGAATTGATTCTCGATTGAATATTCAGCAACCCTGAACCTTCCCGCTCTCTCATTTTCAGAATCCGGTCAGCCTCAAAACCGATCCCGTTATCCTGATACTCCAAAAATAGCTCTCCGTTTCCGAAATTCAGCACCACGCTGGCAGAAGTCGCCTGTGAATGTTGTATCGTATTATGAATCAATTCACTGGTAACCCGATAGAGAACCACTTCAATATTTTCGTCAAACCGTTCCTCCTTCACATTTGTTTGAAAACTGATATTCAGCTGCCGGGTTTGGATGATCTTGTTCACATAGTTGTTCAGTGCACGGATCAACCCGAAATTGGCAAGTACATGGGGACTCAGGTGGTCCGAAATATCTTTCAGGCTTCTGATCGCCTCATCAACCGATTCGCTTGCATTCAGGATGATATCCTGGCTGCGTTTGTCTTTGGTGAGTTGCTCAAGGGTTGAAACCGACATTTTCACGGCGCTGAGCAGGGGTCCCAGCCCGTCATGCAGGTCCTTCGCAATGCGGGTTCTCTCATCCTCCTCAGTCTTTATTATGGTTGACAGGAAGCGTTTCTCGGTTTTTCTCCTCTCCGTTTCCACGCGCTTCATGTAATTGAAAATTGCCTGTATCAGGTATACTCCGATCGCGAAAAACAGGGAAGTAATCACCCCGATCCAGATGTACAGCTCGCGAAAATAATCAGGTTCAAAGTTGCTGATGAAAGGTAGAAACTCGATCAACCGCAGAAACACCATGAAAAGCAGCGCGATAGTGATCAATATCCAGGATACGGCATATTTGGTTACCCTGAACAGTTTCAATGCAATACCGGCCGCCACCAATTGCAGAATGATCGATAAGGCCAGAAGGAACTTAAGCATCGGGTATGTTTTGCAACACAAAGGTAATTGAAATTTACCTCCCCCTTATGCCCTCATGCCCTTATGCCCTTATGCCCCATTTAACCTATTTCATTATATTTACAGGATCATTTGTGAATTCCAAACCCGATGAAACACCTTCTCCGTATTCCCATTCTCCTTTCTTTTTTGATTTCCTTGATTTTTTTCTCCTGCACCAAGGAAAACCAGCCTCCGGTTGCACTATTTACCATCGAACCTGCCACCGCTAACGAAGAAACCATTTTTATCATGGATGCTTCCACAACCAGTGATCCTGACGACAAGACCGAAGATCTCCTGATCATCTGGGACTGGGAAGGCGACGGCATTTTCGACTCACAATACGCTACCCGCAAAACGGGTGATCACAAATACAGTAAACCCGGTCAATATCAGGTGACTATGGTGGTTAAGGATCCACGCGGCCTTACCGACACTGTTTCTGTACCCTTAACGGTTACCAGCTCAAACCTGCCGCCTGAAGCTCCGTACAGCCCTACCCCTGCGAACGAATCCATTTGCATGACCAATAAACCATGGATGAAATGGGAAAGCAGTGATCCCGACGGAGATCCGCTGCTGTTTACCTGTTTTTTTGGAACGACCAACCCACCCCAGCAGGTGATAGCCAGCCAGATGTTCGGAACCTTCACCCAGGGCAAGCTGGAATATGGAACCCGGTATTACTGGAAAGTGAGGGTTAAGGATATCAAGGGAAATATAACTGAAGGCCCTGTATGGAGTTTTACCACCGTCGACATGCACTTTGGAACCCTGAGCGACAGCCGCGACGGGCAGAACTACATTACGATCCAGATCGGGACCGATTGGTGGATGGCTGAGAACCTTCGCTTCGATGCGGGTGCAGGTTCATGGTGCTATGATAACAACCTGACCAGATGTCAGACCTATGGCCGCCTCTACAATTGGGATGCCGCAATGCGTTCCTGTCCTGAAGGCTGGCATTTACCGACCCTGGAAGAGTTCAACCGTATGGTCGACCACCTCGGCGGCGCTGAAGTTGCCGGGGGTAAACTAAAGGATTACGAATCCCTGCTCTGGAGGGAGGTCAACGTTGGCGCAAACAATGAATCCGGATTTGCAGCCCTGCCCGGCGGCCGCCGCTACGACCAGGGGCTCTATGCCGGGCTGAGTTACTACGCACAATTCTTCTCATCAACCGAATACAACAGCCGGGATGCCTACAATCTCACCCTGGGCTATGACTACGCCAGCACCTTCATTTACAACTACAAGAAGGCGTATGCGATTTCAGTGAGGTGTGTGAAGGACAGGTAGAAACCAGTTACCAGTTACCAGTTACCAGTTACCAGTTACCGGTTGCCGGTTGCCGGTTGCCGGTTAAGGCTCTGATGTCATTCCGGTGAATGCCGGAATCTCCTGAACAATACTCCGAAGTATGGGATTCCGGCCTACGCCGGAATGACAGTTCTGGCCTAACCGGTAACCGGCAACTGGTAACCGGCAACCTTCCTCAGTCCTCCGCCATCTCCTTCATCATCTCCCGGTATTTTGAGAACACGCGGGCTCGGCTGACGCAGCCTATATATTTTCCTTCATCGAGTACTACCAGGTTGAATTTACCGGAGGCCTGGATTTTCCTGACAGCCTCTTCCACTGAATCATCGGCATCAACCAGGTATTCCGGCATATACATCAGATCACGGCAGTAGGTATTCTGATACAGCTCGGTTTTAAACATAACCGGGCGAAGCCGTTCCATGATGATAAGTCCCTGAAAAGTGTTATCATCTGCAAGAACAGGAAATACGTTCCGGTTGGACTGGGCAACCACCTGCACCAGCTCACCGAGAGTCTGGTCCTCCTTAACCGGCATGAAATCATTCTCAATCAGGCTCTTCATGTTCATTCGCGTCATGGCAGCCTTATCCTTATTGTGGGTTATCAGCTCGCCAAGCTGAGCCAGCCTCCGGGCATAGACGGAATGAGGTTCGACAAGATGGGCAGTGATATAGGCGATGGCTGCCGTTATCATCAGGGGTATGATCAGGGTGTAGCCGCCCGTTATTTCGGCAATCAGGAACATCGCCGTGAGCGGAGCATGCATGACTCCGGCCATCACTCCAGCCATACCCACGAGGGTGAAATGTACCTCGGAAACCTCCATCCAGCCCAGGGTATTGAGGAGACGTGCAAGGAAGAAACCACTGATACCGCCTAAAAAAAGGCTCGGAGCAAAAACCCCTCCTACACCACCGGCACCGTTGGTCACCGCGGTGGCAACCACCTTAAAAAGGATAATCAGGGTTATGGCAAACAGAAATATCCAGGGGGTCTCACTCTTGATGAACCACCAGCTGTTGGCCAGAATCTCATTGGGGTTACCCATGAGCAGCTGCCGCAGGGTGTCATAGCCTTCCCCGAACAGCGGAGGAAACAAAACCAGCAGCATCGAAAGCGCCAATCCACCGATCAGCCAACGCAGCCATACCGAGCCGATTTTCTGCATCCACCCCTCAATTTTACGCAGTCCGACAGAAAAATAGATCGATATTATGCCTGTAAACAGCCCCAGGATAATAAATGATGGCAATTCAGTAACAGTAAAAACGTCGGTAAGATTGTAGGTAAACAGCACTTCGTCACCCATCAGGAGCCAGGCAACGGAGGTTGCGGTTACTGCAGCGATCATCAGGGGCAGCAGGGAGGCCATGGTCAGGTCGATCATCAGCACCTCAAGGGCAAATGCGACTCCTGCAATCGGCGCCTTGAAAATCCCGGCAACCGCACCCGTGGCACCGCAAGCCACCAGCAGGGTAATCGTTTTATAGGGCAGGTGAAAATATTGTCCGATCCGCGAGCCAATCGCCGAACCGGTAAGAACGATGGGGGCTTCCAGTCCAACCGATCCGCCAAATCCAATGGTCATTGTGCTTGCTACCATCGACGTATGCATGTTATGGGTCTTAATCAGGCTGTTCTTTTTGCTTATGGCATAAAGAATCTTACTGATTCCATGGGAAATGGAATCCTTAACCAGATACCTGACATACAAAACCGTCAACAGCAGCCCAACCATCGGGTATAACATGTAGAGCCAGTTGACCTCGCCCGTATCAAATCCGCGGGTAAGAAAAACCTGGGTGTAGTGTACGGCATTCTTCAGGATCACCGCGGCCAGGCCGGCCACCAATCCCATCGCAAACGCCAGAATAATCACCGGCGATCTCTTCCCGCTCCTGAAATATGAAATTACCTTATCCCTCATTCTTCAGTCTCCATTCTCCAGACTCCAGACTCCAGACTCCAGACTCCAGACTCCCAGTCTTAAAGTCTCTCAGTCTTAAAGTCTCTTAGTCTTATTCCCACTCAGTCCTCCGACCATTTCTTCAACAGCTGCCGGTACGAAGAAAACAACCTTGCCCTCGAAACGAATCCCACATACTTGCCATTCTCCAGAACCGGAATATTAAACTCGGTCGACTGATGAAACTTATGTGCAACATCCTCCATGATCTCACCCGGGTGAATGGTTACGAGCGATTTTGACATGAGGTTACGGATGAAAACGGTTTTATAATGCTGAGGAAGGAACATGACATCCCTGACGCTGTCCATGTTCAGAACACCATAATAATTGTTCTCATCGTCGATAACAGGGTAAAGGTTCCGCTTGGATTTCGCGATAACCTCAACCAGGTCTCCGAGCGAAGCATCGAGCCGAACCGTTGAGAAATTGGTTTCAATCAGTTTGTCCACCTTCATCAGTGACAGGACCATTTTGTCCTTATCGTGTGTAAAGAGTTGCTTTCTTCTTCTCAGATGAATATGATAGAACGAAACCGGCTGAAACAGCCTGATGGTTGCATAGGAAAGCCCGGCCACCAGCATCAGCGGAATTATCAGGTTATAGGCCAGGGTGATCTCGGCCATCAGGAATATCCCTGTCAGCGGGGCATGCAGAACACCGGAAAAAACGCCCGCCATGCCAACCAGTGCAAAAAGAACGAGAGAAGTATCCGTATGAAAAAAATAATTGAATGCCGAACCGAAAAGCAAACCTGCCGCCATGCCCGTAAAGAGGCTTGGTGCAATAATTCCACCAACCCCTCCGGCACCGATAGTGAGGGCCGTGGCCACCACCTTCATCAGGATAAGCATTAACAGCAGGAGCATGGTAGCAATCGCCTCACCCTGAAAGGTATAGTATCCTGATTTATCAAAAATAAAACCCAGGTCACCGCTGAGGGCACGGTTTATAGCACCATACCCCTCTCCGTAAAGACTGGGAAACAAGAAGATAATTACGCCCAGCAATACGGATCCGGTTACCCAGCGCGACCATCTGGACCTGATTTTTTCAAAAAGGTCGCCCACGCCAACAATCACTTTGGTGAAATAGAGCGACAGGATTCCCGTAAAGATTCCAAGAAGGATAAACAGTGGTACCTGGTGCAGGTGAAAAACTTCATCAATCTTGATCGGTTTTAAAACATCTTGACCAAGAGCCATATAAGAAATAAGTGTAGCGCTCATGGAAGCAAAAAGCAGGGGTACAAGGGATGACAGTGTTAGGTCGAGCATCAACACCTCGATGGCAAAGATAATGGCCGCGATGGGTGACTTGAAAAGCGCTGCGA
Organism: uncultured Porphyromonadaceae bacterium; assembly: GCA_964512915.1. Lineage (GTDB taxonomy): Bacteria > Bacteroidota > Bacteroidia > Bacteroidales > UBA12481 > UBA12481. The sequence goes on along the minus strand of CAZEKJ010000068.1, from coordinate 1,974 downwards.
TTGCAGCAGTTACTGCGCATCCGATGATGAGGATGATCTGCCGGTAGTTCATGTGAAAGAGCTGGGCAAGGTTTGATCCGATAGCGCCCCCGGTCAGGATGGCCGGTCCCTCAAGCCCGATGCTCCCGCCAAACCCAATCGTGATGGTGCTGGTCATGGCAGAAGAAAACATGTGATGAGGCTTGATCGCCCCTTTTGTGCTCGAAATGGCGTGGAGAATGACGGGAATACCCAATCCGATCCTGACTTTCAGAACCAGATGAACCAAAATGATGACGATTGCAATTCCGATAGCCGGATAGATAAAGTACAGGTAGTTATGAACTTCGGCAGAGAATCCATGCGTCAGGAGTGTCCGGATCAAATAGACCAGGTTCTTCATCAGGACGGTGGCCAGTCCCGAAAGGATGCCGACCACAATAGCCATGAACAACACAAAGTTTCTGCTTGAGATGTGCCGGATTCTCCAACGGAGGAATCGCACCAGGATATTATACCTATTTATCTTTTTTGCCATTCTGATTATGAAGCGTAAAGATAACCTTTGCAACCAATCCGTTAACTTCTTTTAACCCTTATTTTGACAGGCAGAACCGGTTCATTTCAGCAGGATTGCCTATCTTTAGCACTCTGATTTTTACAAGTAAATAACTGACTATGAAAAGAGATACTGTTGTTTTTGACCTGATCCGGAAAGAATATGAACGGCAGAAAAATGGAATTGAACTGATTGCTTCCGAGAATTTCGTGAGTGAGCAGGTTTTAGAGGCGATGGGTTCTGTTATGACCAATAAGTATGCCGAAGGGTATCCGGGTCACCGCTATTACGGTGGCTGCGAGATCGTTGACCAGACTGAGCAACTCGCGATAGACAGGCTCTGCCAGCTTTATGATGCGGAGTATGCCAATGTTCAGCCCCATTCAGGAGCACAGGCAAACATGGCTGTATTCCTGACCTGTCTTAAACCAGGCGACACGTTCATGGGTCTTGACCTGTCGCACGGCGGTCACCTTTCACACGGCTCCCCGGTAAATAGCTCCGGGATTCTTTACCGTCAGGTTGCCTACGGCGTGAAAGAGGAGACCGGCAGGGTGGATTATGACATGATGGAGGAAGTTGCGCTGCGTGAAAAGCCAAAAATGATTGTAGGGGGAGCTTCGGCCTATTCCCGCGAGTGGGATTATGAAAGGATGCGTTCGATCGCCGACCGGATCGGGGCGATCCTGATGATCGACATGGCCCATCCGGCAGGACTGATTGCCGCCGGACTGCTGAACAATCCCCTGAAGCATGCACACATTGTGACTTCCACCACCCATAAAACCCTCCGCGGACCACGTGGCGGGATCATTCTCATCGGCAAGGATTTCGATAATCCGTGGGGAATTGCAACAAAAAAAGGGGAAATACGTAAAATGTCCTCCCTTATAGATTCAGCCGTTTTTCCCGGAATTCAGGGCGGACCGCTCGAACACGTGATCGCCTCAAAAGCCGTGGCTTTCGGCGAAGCCCTGGCACCGGAATTCAAGGTTTATCAGCAGCAGGTGAAAAAGAATGCGGCAGTTATGGCCGAAGCCTTCATGAAACTGGGCTATAAGGTAATTTCCGGTGGCACCGATAACCACAGCATGCTGATCGACCTGAGAACCAAGGTCCCGGAAATCACTGGCAAGCTGGTAGAGAACACTCTTGTTCGAGCCGATATTACGGTTAACAAAAATATGGTCCCCTTCGATTCCCGCTCACCTTTCCAGACCTCCGGACTCCGCGTCGGGACCCCCGCCATCACTACACGGGGACTGAAGGAGGAGCATATGGGCCGGATCGTTGAACTGATCGATGCGGTTATTACCGATATAACAAATGAGGAGCTGATCCTGAAAACCCGGAAGGAAGTTAATGGGATGATGGGGGGGCTGCCGATGTTCGCGTATTAGGGCACAAGGGCATAAGGGCATGGGGGCATAAGGGCA
>CAZEKJ010000067.1:0-14774 GCA_964512915.1 uncultured Porphyromonadaceae bacterium | reverse complement strand
GTGTGAGTGTGAGTGTGAGTGTGAGTGTGAGTGTGAGTGTGAGTGTGAGTGTGGGGGGAGATCCTGACTTTCGTCAGGATGACATCGGAGAGCCCTGTTCCCAACAACCGATACCCGATACCCGAAACCCAATCCTGTTCGTCCCTGCATGTCCACTTTCGTCCCAAAATCAACCTCGTAATCACGCCTGCAGCGAGGTCGTCACCGGCCTATTGACCGGTGGAAAAGAGCGCTTTATTTTTGCTGGAAATCAAACATCAATGAATGGACTACGTTGATAATCAGAATTTATTAAAGGGTGTTTTTAACCTTCAGGATGAGGTGATACGGATACCGGAATCGGGCACCCGGATCATGAACTGTAAATTCCGCTCTGATATACGGCCGGCTGACCAGGAAATGCCAGTTACCGGCGATGGCCTGATGCTGCGGTATTATGAAGGGAACTCAGATTTTACCTATCCGGTATTCATGCCGGAGAACAGGGATCGCAGCGAGGGCGCTATCATACTGCTGCACGGGCTGAACGAACGCTCATGGGGTAAATACCTCTATTGGGCCCGGAATCTGGCCGAAAATACCGGCAAGGCAGTGATCCTGTTTCCGATTGCCTGGCACGTAAACCGCTCACCGGAATATTGGGCGGATCCGCGGTCCATGATTACCGTGGCGCAGAGACGTTCCGACATGAATAGCGGGAACGCTTTTACCTCTCCGTTTAATGCTGCCCTGAGCTCGAGACTCGATTTGCATCCCGAATGGTTTTGCACCTCCGGACTGCAGACCTGCTATGATATCATTTCCCTTACAGAATCGATCAAGTCGGGCAACCATCCGCTTTTTGCCGCAAATTCCCCAGTCGATTTTTTTGCCTATTCGGTAGGCGCCTTCCTTCTCGAAATAATTCTCATAGCGAATCCTGACAGTCTTTACAGCCAGTCCAAAAGCTTCCTTTTCCTTGGCGGCAGTTCCTTCGAACAAATGAAGGGAATATCGAAATACATCATGGACAGCGAAGCCTTTAACAAGCTGGAAGAGGCTTTTATCCATCAGAATCCCCAGGAAGTGAAAAGCAAAATCCATATTCCACAATTACCACATTTCAACACCTTGTGGAACTCTTTTCTTACGATGCTTCGGATGGACCGTTTTCAGTCCATCCGTGATCGATCCTTTTACCGTCTGAGCAGACAGATTTCCGCAATTGGTCTGGCAAAGGACACGGTTATCCCGGGTAAATCCATCCTAAGGACGCTGCGGGGAAGCAATAACCGTAACAGGATACCCGTGAAGATTCTTGATTTTCCATACCCCTATCAACATGAAAACCCTTTCCCGATGAACCAACCCATGATCCGCATGGCGGTGGATCATTCATTCAACCAGGTTTTCACCCAGGCCTCCCGGTTCCTGGCGGGATAAACCGGGTACAAAATCTTTCGCCTTTCGCCTTTCGCCTTTCGCCTTGATTCCGTATTTTTCGGAATGCAAACACGAACTGCCAATTGCCAGGCCAAGCTGGAGCGGATGAACAAAACCCTCCGGCATGAAGAACCCGACCGGGTGCCGATCAGCGATATCTTCTGGGGAAGTTTTATTGAAAGATGGCGGGAGGATCTGGGGCTGCCTCCGGAAACCGACATCTACAGATATTACGACCTCGACTGGCAGGTGACCTGTCCCAACAACGATCCGCACATAAAACCCTTTGAGATCCTTGAGGAAACCCCGGAGCTGGTAACCGTACGGACTGGATTTGAGGCTGTTATACGGAAAAAGTTTGCCGATCCGATGCCGGCTTTCCTGAAATTCGAAACAGACACTATTGAAAAGCTTACGGGTTTTCAGTTTGATGATCCGCTCGATCCGCGCCGGTATTACTCGGCCGGGGATAACCAGCTGGGGGGAATGGGCGATGGATATGCCCGTAATACACCTGCCTGGACGGAAACAGTTAAATCCATATATTCCGATTTTCCGGTTTATGGATCGGTTTGCGAAGGGCATGAGCTGCTCTGGCGCATCATAGGACCGGAGAATGTAATGCTCTGGATGTTAATGTATCCCGATGAGTTCGGTGCTTTTATGAAGCGTCTTGGGAAATTCCTCGAAGGGATTACGATCGGACAGATCGAGGCAGCCAACGGGATGCTCGACGGCATGGTGATTTGGGGCGATGTAGCCTACGGGCGTGACCTTCTGTTTTCCCCTGAATGCTGGCGTGAGTATTTCAAACCGATTGTTAAATCCCTCACAGATATCTGTCATGCACGCAACCTTCCGGTTATCTACCACGGATGCGGCAATTCTCACCGGATCTTCCCTGATTTTATTGAAATCGGGATAGATTCCTATAATCCGATGGAAGTGAAGGCGGGCATGGATGTGGTAGCCTACCGGCAAGAATTTGGCCATTCCATCGGGTTTTGCGGAGGATTTGACGTGTTGAACTGGGCTAATGGCTCGCAGGAGGATCTTAGAAGAATGGTTTTCCATAACCTGCAGGCTGCCAGGGGAGGTGGATTTATTTTCCAGTCTGACCATTCCGTTCCGTCCAATGTCTCCGGGCAAAATTATGATTATGTGGTGAAGCTGGTGCGGGAACACGGGCGGTACCCGTTGGAAGTGTAGGCTGTCCCCGTAAGGGCGTCCTGCGGACGCCCGTGAGACTCACTGTACTAAGGCACCCGGGCGTCCGCAGGACGCCCATACAGGCACAAAGGATGACTCCAAACAAAAACGTCGTACTGGCCCTGGTGGTAACAACCTCCTTTATCACACCCTTTCTGGGTGCATCGGTGAATATCGCACTTCCCACGATAGGAGAGCATTTTGGCATGAATGCGGTGACCCTGAGCTGGGTTGCGATGTCCTATCTTTTATCCTCTGCCGTGTTCCTGGTTCCCATGGGAAGGCTGGCCGACATGGTTGGCAGGGTTCGCATTTTTATCTATGGCGCAATTGTCGTTTCCCTCTCTTCCTTTGCCTGCGCCTGGGCTGCTGACAGCGGAATGCTGGTTGCTTTCCGGATCATTCAGGGGATCGGCAGTGCCATGATGTTCGGCACCAATATGGCGATTGTGACTTCTGTTTTTCCGCCGGAACAGCGCGGGAAGGCTATCGGAATAAACGTAACTGCGGTTTATCTGGGGCTCTCGGTCGCGCCAGTGCTAGGCGGCCTGATGACCCAGCATATGGGGTGGGAGAGTATTTTTCTTTTTACCGGTCCGCTGGTGTTCATTGTTGCCGTTACAGCGATCATCCTTCTGAAATTAAAAAAGCAGGAGAGCACGGGAGATCGCTTCGATTACCGCGGATCGCTTATTTATATTCTGTCCATGTCATCCCTGATGTATGGCCTGTCGAAGTTGCCCGATGCCCTGGCTATTGTGCTGGTGGCGCTGGGCCTTCTTGGCATGGTGTTATTTACCAGAGTCGAACTTAAACTGGCGTTTCCGGTGTTCAACATGAAACTCTTCCTCGGAAACCGCTTGTTTGCCCTGTCAAACCTGGCAGCACTGATCAATTATGCCACAACCTTTGCGGTGACCTTTATCCTTAGTCTTTACCTTCAGTACATCAAAGGCTTATCCCCGCGCGATGCCGGGCTGCTGTTGGTGGTTCAACCCCTGTTCATGGCAATAACCGCATCGTTTTCAGGTAAACTTTCCGATAAGTATCCATCTGGCATTCTGGCATCAATCGGTATGGGTATCATTGCGGCGGGCCTGGTGATGCTACTTTCCCTCGACCGCGAAACCAGCCAGGGTTTTTTGATTGCCAGCCTCATCATACTGGGTATAGGATTCGGATTGTTCTCTTCCCCGAACACCAATGCAATCATGGGTTCCGTGGAGCGGAAAGACCTGGGGATTGCATCCGCAACTGTGGCAACCATGCGGCTGACCGGTCAGATGCTCAGCATGGCAATCGCAACCCTGATTATTCATATATACATTGGAAAGGCAGTGATATCATCCGCAAACCAGACCGAATTCCTTGATACGATTCCGATAACTTTCGGGATTTTTATTGTACTCAGCTTCTTTGGAATCTGGGCCTCGCTGCGAAGATAAAACAGACAGACGACCGACGACCGACGACCGACGTCCGTCATCGGTCATCGGTCAAATAACACAGATCCGGCCTGACCCGGGCAGACAATCAGTGAATGAACTTTTCCAGTTCCCGAGGTGGCTCTCCAGGTGATCTTCTGTTTGGTGTTATTAATGAGTTTCGAGGTGGCGCCTCCTTCATGACGGAGGGTTATCCTCCCGTCAAAAAGGGGTAAATCCCTGATCTCCGCCCATCGGGTTCTGTCGGTAAACCTCGCAGTTGTTTTTATGGTTCGTGTAGCAGCATCCGGCTCAATCCCCATTACGCCCATAGCCACGGTTTCCAGGACTGCATAGGAAACCTCGGGGTATTCCCGCCGCTTAAGATCGGGGGACATCAGCCGGGTCAAAAGAGAGTATCCTTCCTCTTTCCGACCGGCACGATAAAACTCAAGCGGATAATAGGTGTTCATTTCCACGCCGGCTTTCTGATAAACAAGCAGAAGATGATCCAGCACCGCATCCGTCCGAACCGAAGGAACCACATTCCAGCGGAGCAGGAATGACATCATCTGGTTATCATCGAGCCAGGAGCCGTCATACCGGATATAGTGATGGTATAATTCCGATTTGGGATCCCACCAGATATCGTTAAGATAAGCCCTGATTTTTTCAGCCCGCTGCAGGTAAAGAGCTGATTCCGGCAGTAGTTTGCGAAGTCTCAGCATCTGCGCATACGTGTAGTTTCCGATGAACTGCCCGGCCAGAAGATCGGCTCCGATTTTGCCGGATTTCTCTTCATTGTAAGAACTGAGTCCCCGGCTGGTGGTACTGTCTTTTGCACCCTCCATCAGTCCGTCGCCATCCGGATCCCACCGGTGGACATACTCATTCAGCGATTTCTCGTAAAAGTTGACATAGCCGGGGTCTTTAAGATATGACGAATCGCCGGTCCACTGGTAAGCCCGGAAGCAAGCATCAATGATATCGAAATTGGCGGGCAGGTTATACCAGAAATCCTGATCTGTTTTATAGTCGACAGGGGCCGGCCGGTTCCATTTATCGATCTCCCAATAGCCGCACCAGTCGCGGCTGTCAGCTATGGCAGCAACAAACTTGTTCAACAGGTTTTTATTGATATCCGCCAGTCCAAGCATCTGGGCTCCTACCAGCTGGTGCGATACATCGCGCATGCAGAAGGCATTCCGTCGCGGCAGTGCAGCCTCATACCAATGCCCGACCGGGTCGGTACCCCGGTTCACATAGGCCATGGCCTGTTTTTTTGCCCAATCGAAGCCCTCAACCAGAACCTTGTCGTCACTGGCGAAAGTTACCTTTGCGTCCTGTGCTTGACCGGCAATCGCCATGGACAGGAAGAAGATAATAATGATTTTTTTTTGCATTGCACTAATTTGGTAGTTGTGAAAAACCTCACAAAACCTCACAAAACCTCACAAAACCTCACCACACCTCACCTGTTAGTTTTTTAACCGATCAACCCTCACCTGCAACATTTTCTGATGCTCCTCATCCGAGAGGGCAGGATCCTTCATCTGCAGGAAAGTTTCGCATGGAAGTTCTGCGCAGTCGCCGCAGCTTTCATACCCCCGGTCGTTAACGGCACATTTGTAAAGCGGACAAACTTTATCGGGCATCATTTCCTTGGACCAGAAAGTGCTCCCATGAACGGCATAGCAGCCGGAACAGGTTTTTTCATAGAACTCGCAGTCGGCGCACACCAGACCGCAATTTGACAGGGTTTTCATTGAACTGTTATTTTGATTTTGAATTATCTGTGGAAGCTCTCTCCGATGAATTTCAGCCCGTCGGTGATCCCGGTTCTCCAGTAAATCCAGGAATGTGCTCCGTCACGTACTCTGAACTCATGCTTGATTTGGCGGTCGCGCAGCAAAACGTGCAACGCGGCATTACCCTTATAGAGAAAATCATCGTCACCACAGTCGATATAGATCCTGACTTTTTCGATTTGCTCCTTCGGCAGGGATTTGCATAATTCGATAGCCGCATTGGCCTTGTAATGATCGGTAAGCAAGGTTTTGTCCTTAGTCTGTCCGAATAGTTTGGTAAACATTTCATTCCGGCCTCCGGAGCTCATGGACTTCATTTCCTCTTCTGTCCAGACCGCAGCGCTGAATGCTGCGCAGGCAACAAAAAGCTCGGGATGTTTGAGGGATTGAACGAGGGAACCGTGTCCGCCCATGGAAAGCCCGGATATCCCCCGAAACTCGCGGGCTGCACGGGTTCTGAATTCCTTGTCGACAAATGGGATGAATTCCTGCACAAACATGTCTTCCCAACGTACGGAACCGTCTGCATTATTTATATACCAGGCAACTCCGCCATCGGGCATCACAATGATCATTGGCGGGATTTCCCTTGCGGCAATGGCACGGTCTGCCGCAAGCTGAACCTCGCCAAACTGCACCCAGCCCGACTGGTCATCAGTGTATCCATGAAGCAGATAAACGACAGGATACCGTCTCTCCCCGATTTCATAATCCGGGGGTAGGTAGACGGCAAAATTTACAGGTTTTCCAAGAATCTGGCTGGTCATGGACCTGCCTTCAATTACTTTCCCTAAAGGAACGAATCCGGTTGCTGGATTTTGTGCTTCCGAAATAAGTGGAATCAGGAATAAAGATAAGATTGTGAGGAGTTTGCATTTCATGGCTGAATGGATTAATGGTTTTTGAAAATAACCAAAAAACCTCACCCTCACAACACTGGCCAACATACTGACTTTTGTCCCCGTAAGGGCGTCCTGCGGACGCCCGGCATCACGGGCACCCGCAGGAGGCCCGGCATCACGGGCGTCCGCAGGACGCCCTTACGGGGACGGAAATTTACGGCCGCACGGCGGTGGTTTCCACGGAAATTTCCCACAATCGTTGCGCGGTCTCCAGATCGTAACTGGCCCTCGAGGAGGATTTCGCTCTCTTTTTTACGAAATACTTGCCGGTCTGGCCTTCCAGTTCGGGCGAGGATGCCAGGTAAACGGTGGTTTCTGCACCTTTTGCCGGGGAAATCGAAAACGAACCCATCAGTTTCATCATCCAATGCGGTTTTTCATCCTTGCGGTCATAAGCGAACCTCGTGCTAACCAGGCCCGGATGCAGACAATTTGCAGTGACCCCGGTTCCTGCCAGCCGGTGGGCCAATTCATAGGTGAAGAGAACATTTGCAAGCTTGGATTGTGCATAGGAGACCCAGGCAGAATATTTCTTTTTCAGATGCAAATCATCAAAATTGATCTTTCCCCCCAAATGTGCAGCAGAGGATACATTGATGATCCGCGCCGGTGCACTTTTTTTAATCAGATCCAGGAGAAGATCCGTAAGCAGGAAATGACCGAAATGATTTACTCCGATTTGGTACTCAAGGCCATCGGCGGTCTCCATCCGGCTATTCGTGAAAATGCCGGCATTGTTGATCAAAACATCCAGCCGGTCATATTTTGACAGAAATTCCGAGGCAAACCGCCGGATACTGGCACTGTCGGCGAGGTCGCACTGCATCAGGTCGACAAGGCTGTTCCCGCTTTCCGAAACAACCGATTTGCGCGCGGTTTCACCTTTTTCCAGACTTCTCGACATCATAACCACGTGAGCCCCCATTCGGGCAATTTCGGTGGCCGCAGCTTGACCAATACCCGAATTGGCACCGGTGATCAAAACGATTTTTCCCTTCATAAAACGATTTTCACCTATAACATCCTGTACGCAAAAATGTTGTACAGACGCATATATGCGTCTCTACAGATATGCGTCCCTACCGCCTGAACAGGTAGGATAATTTCAGGAAGAATCCCCTTTGTAATTCAACGGGCTCATTATCACCGCCAAAGAAAGGCTGCTCCGGTGTGGTTTGGTCAAATATCGATCCATAGCCCAGGTAGCATACGGTGCCCGGAATGTAGGTAAAGGATATCAGGAAATCCGTCAGGAGTGATTTCCGGTACCCATTATATTCGAGGATCCCCCTGATAAACAGATATTTATTGAATTGATAGGTGAGATTCAATCGTTCGATGGAATATTTATACAGTAAATCGGATTCACCGGGTCTTCGGAAATCGCTGTAGGTAAAGATGAAGGAGGCTTCAAATTTCGACCAGGGCTGCAAACCCGCGCTAACGGAGGCACGGTTGCTGATCCCCTGGAACGGATCACTTGAATAATAGATGGAATTCGTTCGCCTCAGTGTGATGTTTCCCGAGAACCAGCTCCAGTATCGGCCTTGAATAGCGCCATGAATGCCGCTGGTATTTAAAAGTTTACCCAGAAATACTTCATTCGACAGCTGATATTTTATCTTAACCTGCGTGGTACCGCCCATCCAAACCTGGGCCGATCCGTGATTCATTGTTTCCCAGAGTGAGTAAATCCAGTCATACGTGGCAGAGCCAAACAATTCGAAGTCGAATCGCCTGAAAAACCTGGAATCAGGGTATAGCTTAGGCTTAAGCAGCAAGCTGGCCTGAGTGAGGCCTGTCCTGTATATGTAGCCGGTTTCCACCCGAAAATCCTTGCCGATGTTTTTCAGGGAGATCCCATAATCAAGATTCCTGGTTTCGGCATGGAGATATAGACCCTCGGCCTGACTGTTATACTTGCCGGTAGTGTCTGAGTATTGAGACCCGAAAAGGTTGTATTCCAGCATGGTGGATTTGTTCAGACGGATCTGGGCATCGGTACCGAGCACTCGGTTGCCGTTCAATTCCGATTCACGACCTGTATAAATCATGCCAAGATACCCGTCATCTTTCAGGTTATGTTTGAACCTGAAAATCGGGAAATGCGCAAAGGCCCGCCCGGCAGTGTCAGAGTCCCGCTGTAATTCATCCGCACCGTAAAGGAGTGCCACAGAGTTTTTAGCATCCAGGTTTCCGGTAAATTTTATCCCGGCTATCGGGTTAACGATGGTTCGGGTATGGACGAGGAAATACATAGGATCAGCCACGGAGGTTTGGGTGGCCCCGATTTTAAACTTCTCCCTTCCTTCAAGGAAGAATGGACGCTTTTCGGGGTAATATAATTGGTAACGGAGATTAACATCAACCTGACCGGCATCTGATTCAACCTGGCTAAAATCCGGATTAATGGCCGCATCCAGAACAAGATCCGATGTAATCCCATACTTCAGGGTAAGACTCAGATCTGGCTTTCGCAGGTCCTTGACGAGCTTTTCCCCGTCATAGACATCCTTATGGGTGTAGGTTGCTGCCGGGATAGCCTCAAACAAACTGTAATGCTTAACACCTGCATAATCCACCCGCAGAAGCTGAGGCAAAAGATTGAACCCCATGGCGGGGTCCAGTTCAGGATAACCCACATGAACTCCGGTCCGGCTAATAAACCGCTCCAGTAGAAGCCCCATCGAAACCGGCTCTTTCTCTGAAAAACGGAGGCTTTTAAGCGGAATCTGAACTTCCACACAATACCCCCCATCCATCAGCTTACCGGCACTATACCAGACGAGATCGACACTGATGTCCTCATTCCCGGCTGCGAACTTCGAGTCGCTCTGGATACCTAACGGGTTGACATAAAAGGCGTTGAGACCTTGCTGGTCGAATCGCGGATCGAGATTAATACAGATCCAGTCATCCTTCATGATATCATCCCGGGCCGAAATATTGGCCTTAATCTTATCCGGCTCAGGGTCAATGCATTTGAATGCGAAATACAGGTTTTCAGCATCATAAGCCAAATAGGAGGTGGTGAGTTGCTCAATCTCCTTTCCGTAATCGGGAATAAAGGATTTAAAGGCCGAATAGGGCTTGGCCATTATCCAGCACTCCTCAGAAAGAATGCCATCGATAGCCGGAGGCTGGGTAACTTTAAATGCCTCCATAATTTCAGGGATTATGGCCGGAGTTTTTGTCTGTGCTTGCAGTTTCGGCGGGAAACCAATGGCAAGGCCTGAAAATACGAGGAGTAAGTGGCTCAGCTTCATAGGTTTTTTAGGGATCAGACGAAAGGTTGGAATCTGAATTACAGGTAAAAATAGATTTTCTCTACGATAATCCGAAGTGCCCGGTCGATTTTCACAGACACCGGCAGGCTCCTGATCTTTGAAGTAAAAGATGATATTTAATATCTTTCGGTTTTCTAAAGCATTATGATTGCAGATAAAATTATCATTTCCGGCACCGGCTGCGCCCTTGCCGACTTTCTATACAACCGTATATCCTTTTCCGGGCCTGCCTTTAAAAAGTACCATTCGGTCAGCCCAGGTGACGGTGGCCTGAGTCCTGGAAAACTGGTTTTTACAGAGGAACTGGAGCATTTCGCCGGAAAACCCTATGCTGAAATTGCCGCGGAGTTAATTGGAAGTCAGGCACCGGATGCTTTCAATGTTGGCGGCCCTTCGGTAGTGCCGCTGATACATGCCTCCCAGCTTCTGACCAGAAAGGAGTTTGATGTCCGTTTCTATGGAATGGCCGCAAACGATGATATAGCCCAAAAAATATTCTCCATCCTTCGCCAAACCCCCCTAAACACCTCACAATACCTCACAATACCTCACAACACCTCACCATCCCTCACCACACCTCACCATCCTTCACCACACCTCACCCCCCCTCACCTTCGCACACCCTTCACCGATGTCCTCTCCGACCCGGATTTCGACCACGGCCATGGCGAGCGAACCTTCATCAACAACATTGGTGCTGCCTGGGAGTATACCCCCGAACATCTGACCGATGATTTTTTTACTTCGGATATCGTTTGTTTCGGCGGCACTGCTCTGGTGCCCCTCATCCATGATAATCTGTCGGCCCTTCTCGGGAAGTCACGCGACAAGGGGTGCATCACCCTGGTGAACACAGTATTCGATTTCCGGAATGAGAAGGCCAATCCGGGAAAACCCTGGCCTCTGGTGAGCCGCCCGGAAGATTTCAGATTGATCGATGTGCTGATCATGGACTGCACCGAAGCTCTTGCCATCAGCGGAGAGAACACTATGGAATCGGCGGCTGATTTTTTCATTTCTTCAGGGGTCTCCTCCTTTATTATTACGAATGGAGCCCAGGACCTGGTTGCCTGGTCGGGCGGGGGGCTGTTTGAAAAGAGCAGGCTAGCCAAATTTCCGGTTTCCCAAAAAGTAACGGACGAACTACGGTCGGATCCCGGCCGGAAAGGTGATACCACCGGATGCGGCGATAATTTTACCGGTGGGATTATTGTCTCGCTTGCCGGACAATATAAAATCAGAAAAAGAGGGGCCTTCAGCCTGGTTGAGGCGGTATGCTGCGGGGTTGCATCCGGAGGTTTTTGTTGCTTTCAGGTTGGCGGAACCTTTCTCGAAGAGTATCCCGGGCAAAAAATGAAGGAAACACAAAGGATACGGCAAGACTATCTTACGCAAATCGGATACTGAATGAGTGCCATCAGGGAGGATAAAATAGTCATTTTCGGCGCGGGGAAGATCGGAAGATCGTTCATTGGCCAGCTGTTCAGCCGTGGAGGTTTTGAAGTGGTTTTTTGTGACGTGTACCAGCCGGTTATCCGTGAATTGAACATCAGAAGAAACTACAATGTTGTGATCAGGTCTGATAAAGACGAGGTTATCACTATTCACAATGTCCGGGGTGTGCACACCGACGATAAGGAGGCAGTGGCTGGAGAAATCGCAACTGCCCGAATCGTGGCAGTTTCGGTCGGGCTGCATGGGCTTGGTGGCATCTTCCCGCTGCTGGCGGAAGGCATGAAGCTCCGATATGGTGTGAATAGCCAGGCACCGCTGGATATTATTATCGCTGAAAATATGCGGGATGCGGATGATTTTTTCCGTGAAAACCTAAAGGTGCTCCTCCCCCGGGATTATCCTTTCGACGGTCTGGTTGGCCTGGTGGAAACAAGCATAGGGAAAATGGTCCCTATCATGCTGAAAAAGGATATTGAGTCCGATATTTTACAAGTATTTGCCGAGCCCTATAATACGCTGATCCTGGATAAGAAAGCCTTCAGGAATCCGGTTCCTGACATCAGCGGGCTCGCACCCAAGGAGAATATGAAAGCCTGGGTTGACCGGAAATCATTTATCCACAATCTCGGTCATGCTGCAGGGGCCTATTTTGGATTCATCCAGAACCCCGGGTATAACTTTATGTTCGAGGTTCTGACGGTTCCGGAGGTATTCAACCAAACCCGTGCGGCAATGCTGCAATCGGCTGACATCTTGATGAAAAAGTACCCCGGGGAATTCTCAACCGAGGATTTGACCCTCCATATTGATGACCTGCTGATGCGGTTCCAGAACAAAGCGCTCGGCGATACCGTTTTCAGGGTGGGTTGTGACTTAATGCGAAAACTCGGTCCGGAAGACCGGCTTTCAGGGGCAATCAAGGCAGCCATCACCTATAACCTTCCGTATGATAAGATTCTGAATGCCCTAATTTGTGGCTTTCATTTCCGCGCAACCGACGAAAACGGAGAGCTTTTTCCGCGGGATGTTGAATTCATTAAACATTTCGACCGGGGAACCGACCATCTCCTGAATGAAATATGCGGGTTCGACGAGAACCGCGAAGGACAGGTTTTTGAGGAGGCGCGGGGGATGGAGCGGGTGGGGGTTAGCGGGTGACAAGGATCTTACGGGTTGCCGGTTTGGCCGGCTCTGAGGCCGGCCAGTACTGAATTGCCGGTTGCCAGTTACCGGTTGCCGGTTTACGGGTGAGGGATAGGAAGTAAATGCCGGGAGGCAGGGTGGATATCGATATCGAAAAGGATTGAGACAATTCAGTTTTTCCTGATAATATTGGTTGGCCGGAGGTATTAGTCAGGGACCAGCTTTCAAATCCGGTGGCACCTTCAACAATAAGAAAATCACTTGCGGGATTGGGATACATGCGGATGTTTGCTGTTGAAGTTATTTCATTCAATCCCGATACCGGATCCAGCTGCTGGCGGGCCGATTCAATACGGGCATATATGAATGGGATCAGACCGTATTTTACATGGCCTGCGGAAAGCCTGTTGTTGAATGATTTTGTGAAGTCAGCAACCTCCCATCCGTAATCCAGCTTGTAAAAAGGATCCTGCGATACCCGGGATGCATAGCCGTCACGGAGTGTTATCGCATGCTGCACCAGATAGTCACCGGAACTGACCTGATCCAGAAATGCCCGGAAAAGCCTTGTGTACTCAGCCCGATAGGCTGCGACAGCTAAAATCCGGGTAAAAAGAGGCCGGTCCTGTCCCGCGGGAGGCCAGGCGTAAATATTCCTCTGGGCCCAATCCACATTGAACCAGTCGATTCCGAAGGTGTTGTCAACATCATAGGGTATCAACTCAAATTTTCCCGTGAGGGGATTGTGGTATAAATAAAAGTTGTTTTTGTTGTAAAACGGGCCGTCCCAGTTCCCGGTAAAAACATCCACCACCATGATCTTCAGGAGTGTGCCTACATTAAGGACCGATTCGATTTCAGCCCGGAACTGGTTGTCAGGGGTTCGGTTTAGTTTGGTTATGAACGTGGCCAGATCAGAATAATCATCAGCTGATTCATTGGTCTTCAAAGCATATGCCCGCCGGGAGCCGCTCATGAATTTGTAGTCGCCGGGATAGGGCCCCCGGTAGGTGAGGTCGGCCGGATAAAGGCATTTATACAGGTTGCCCTGCTTGCTTCCGAACCTCAGATCGGCGAATTCTTCATCGATCTGCTCAACATTGATGTAAATCCCTTTGAATACATCATTGATATATAGGTAAATGTGGTTTGATCTCGGGGCCGGGACACCGATCATGCGGTAGAGGTCCCAGGTGAGCTTTGAGCGAATGATTGAGGGATCGTTGTGTTCGCCGTTCAGGTTCATCTTCTCAAGCCCGAAAAATGATTGACGGTTGTTATAGGTGTTGAAGGAAACCTTGAATGACTTCTTACCGGAACCGCGGGAAGTATTTCCGCGGAATCGCAACCCAACGTTAAACATAGTATCCCTGATCAGGCCACTCTCAAAAACAAAGGTTGCTGGATACTCATGATTTGATGATGGATTCTGGTAAAGCGTTGCCAGGCTGTCGGCAGGGAGAAACAATTTGACAACAGGAATTAGATCATCTCGGAAAACATGTCCTGGATCAGGAAAAGGGACCTGGGCGAGTAATGAAAAACCTCCAAAGAGACAGATAATAGCCTGAAATGTACGAGTAAATAGTTGATTAATAAGCATTTGTTACTTTCCAGCCCCAGATCCCCGACCTGAATAGGTATTCCTATATGATTTAGGCTGGCCTGTTTTCGGCGAATTTCCGTCGGAATCATAGATAACGCGTCCCTGCCCGTTCTCGATCCAGGTCCCATCGGGATTACCAAAGTTATTGATCATAATATTTGCAAAGTGCAGGTTGGAAATGCCGGTTGCGGTCAATGTTCCTGAAATGATGTGTACAAGTTTTGCAGGATGGTTATTGTAGGTTGAGTTTAGTTCCGCAAATACGCTGAAATTATTGCCGGATCCTGATACAAAGGACCCCAAACCGGAGCCTTGTTCTCCACCGTTATAATAGTCAACGGTGAGGGTCAATGCGCTATTGCTGAAGTTGTAGAACCTGACTTCGTAATCAGAAAAGGTCTGACCGGCATAATCGCCCGGCCTGTTACTGCTTTTAAGAATAAACGGGCTGGCCAGGTAAGTACCTGCCAGTGCAGGAGGCTTATTCCCTTTGTTGATCGGCATACCTAAACCAGTGA
>CAZEKJ010000066.1:0-15788 GCA_964512915.1 uncultured Porphyromonadaceae bacterium | reverse complement strand
TGGCAGGTTAGTGGGCCGCTTAGGGTTAGTGAGGAGGTGAGGTGTAGTGAGGAGTGGAAATCGGGAAGGGTTGAAATGGTTGAAGGGGTTGAAATGGTTGAAATGGTGGGGGTTAGGGTAAATACGTTCGTTATGGCAGAAAAAGGGTTTGCATCATTTGAGGTCCAATTTGTAGGGGTGGCGAGGGCGGTGAGGAGGTCGGTGAGGGTGCCGGTGGTGGGAGCGGTTGGGCTGTAGCGGTAGTTATCGAGGGTGCCGAGGGAGGTGATTGTAAAGTCCGATACGGAGAGGCCGGGGGGAATATCGGAACGATAGGAGGAGCTCACATCGGAGTATTCCCAGACGGTGGATCCGCGGGCCCAGCCGGTGCCGTAGAGGAAGAAGGGGTCATCGGCGGTGCCCTGGTATACGATGATATTATCGCCGGAGCCGGAGGGGTTGAAGGAGCCGGAGGTTTTGGCGAAGCCGCTGCCGCCGTCGATACCGGGACAGGAGATGACCGAGCCGGAGGGGAGATCTGTTGGGGCGGTGTAGGTGAGGATGCCTTCCGATCCCTTGAATTTCTGGGTGGCATTCATCCAGGCATCATCGGTGAAGCAGATCACCGTGCCGGCCGCTATCGGCTTGAATATCAGCACATCAAAATTCTTGGTGCCATCGGCATTCACGTTAATGAGGGCCAGGTCGCCCGGGTACATCAGGGTCTGGGCGCCCGTCAAAGCTGCGAACCCCATCAGAATAAATACTACTAAACCTCTTCGCATATCAGTTCCATTAGTTTGACCATTTTATCCACCTTTCCATAAAACCCGATGAGCTCCGCGATCAGCTTGTCCGGATCACCGTCCAGCCGCTCAATCTGCCCAAGCTCGGTCCGCAGCAGCGGATCCCGCTCGATGAGGTCCCAGGAGAAGGTTTCGGTTTTCATGGGTGTTGTGGTTGTTCAAAAAGTATATATGCGGCGGAGGGCTCAGAATGGAGAAAATAGTTGAACTTTTTTTTTATTGCTTCAAAAGCCCCGGTAGGGGCGGCACTTTAGTATCCCCGGTTGCAAACCGGGGGTTAGGGTAACCAGGAGTCTTTTAGGCCACTGAGCCAGGCCTTTAAAGGCCTGGCTCAGTGGTGATTGCGAGGGCTGCTTACCACCCCGGCCTGAAGGCCGGGGTTACTGATGTCTGTCGAACTTACCGACGAAACCTACCGAATCAGCCCCGTTTTGCAGATCATTCATATTGTCGTATTTTTCCCATATAGATGCATCAACTCTACCAAAATGGAAAAATCGACCCCTCTTTTTTATCTTAATCTCTTATCTCTTTCTTTCATCTTTAATCTTTCTTCTTTATTCTTATCCGCCCAATCGCTGGACTGGATCGACCAGGACGCCAAAACCCACTCGGCAGCCCTAAAGAAGTTTTCAACCAGTTCAACCAGTTCAACCAGTTCAACCAGTCCTACGATCGACATCAAATTCCACCGCATCCTCCTAACGCTCGATCCCGCCAAACGCTACGTATCCGGCTCGGTATCAACCTATTTTACCCCGATGAGCGATAACCTCAGGGAGATCACGTTTGACCTGAGCGACAGTCTGGCAGTGACGGCTGTACGTTTCCATGGCGAACTGGTACATACTTGGGAACATAGCAGCAATAGATTGAGGATTTACGATTTACGATTTACAAATGACGATTTAAGCCAGAAGTTAACTCCGCTGTCCGGTCTTCAATCGTCAATAGTAAATCGTAAATCGTTAATTTTCCCAATGGATTCGATCATGGTCGACTACCAGGGCGTTCCGCCGGATAACGGCTCGGGCTCGTTCACAACCGATACGCATGAGGGGATTCCGGTGCTCTATACGTTATCGGAGCCATACGGGGCGATGGATTGGTGGCCATGCAGGCAGGACCTGAACGACAAGATCGATTCGGTTCACCTGGTGATCACGGTGCCAACGGGTTACCGCGCGGCGGCCAACGGGATGCTTATCCGGGAACAGCATTGTGATGACCGGTCCATCTACCAGTGGATGCACAAGCACCCGATTGCCGCCTACCTCGTGGGTGTGGCGGTGACCAATTACGCCGTCTATTCCGATTATGTCAGTCTGGCCAATATCGGCCGCACCGACTCTATTGAAATACTGAATTATGTCTACCCCGAAACCCTCACCCAAACCCGCACCCAAACCCTTCAACTACTTCAACCATTTCAACTGTTCAACCAACTTTTCGGGATTTATCCCTTTGCCAACGAGCGTTACGGTCATGCCCAGTGGAACTGGGGCGGCGGGATGGAGCATCAGACCATGAGTTTCATGGGCAGCTTCGGCTACGACCTGCTGGCGCACGAGCTGGCGCACCAGTGGTTTGGCAACTTCATCACCTGCGGATCGTGGCGCGATATCTGGCTTAACGAGGGTTTCGCCACGTACCTCACCGGGCTCTGCTACGAAAGAGATCAGGGTGGACTCTATTGGGAGCCTTTCAAACGGCTATCTATCAACAGGATAATCAGAAAACCCGGCGGATCGGTCTATTGTTATGACACCACCAATATCGACCGCATCTTCGACGCGCGCCTCTCCTACAGCAAGGGCGCGATGGTGCTGCACATGCTGCGCTGGGAGATGGGCGACGGGAATTTTTTCAAGGCGCTCAACAATTATTTGTATGATCCCGCCCTCGCCAACGGCTACGCCAAAACCGACGACCTGATCCGCCACTGCGAGGCCGTTTCCGACACCAGCTTCCGCGAGTTCTTCAACGACTGGGTGTATGGCGAGGGGTATCCGACGTATAGCCTGATATACCGGCGGGGTGAAGGCACCGCGCTGGAAATCGAGGTGACGCAGGAGACGAGCCATCCTTCGGTATCTTTTTTTGAGATGGATGTGCCGATTAGGGCACAAGGGCACAGGGGCACAGGGGCAAAGGGGGGTGTGGGTGTGGGTGTGGGTGTGGGTGTGAGTGCCGATTTCAGACTTCATCATACCGCCAATCACCAGGTGTTCACGGTTGACCCGGGCTTTGTGGTGGATTCGGTGCAGTTTGATCCGGAGCGATGGATCTGCACGGCGAATGCGATTGTGTTGAATGTGGAAAGTGAATGGTGGAATGAGGGCATCAAGGTCTATCCGAATCCGGTATCGGACCGCTTACTTATAGAGTGTCCGGCGACCGGCTCCGAAATCCAGGTGACGTTATACGATATGACCGGCAAAAAAGTTGCAGAAAAGCGATTCCCGCAAACCAGCGGCCGGATTGAGTTTCCGGTGGAGGGAGTGCCGGAGGGGGTGTATGGGATTGAAGTGAGGTGTGGTGAGGAGGTGAGGAATAGTGAGGGGGGGGTGAGGATGAAGGTGGTGGTGAGGAGGTAGAAGGCTGGGACAAAATGAGATTTAGCATTGAAAAACCTATATGTTGCCCCGGTTTTCAAACCGGGGTGGACGTGAAGGGCCACTCATTTATACTTGTCAAGGCCTTTAAAGGCCTTGACAAGTGATGTTTGTGACCATTGCCCTGATCCCCCGAATAAATTCGGGGGCAACATATAGGAAATCTACTATTTGGGATGGGTAGGTCGCAAGGCGAAAGATTAAAGATTTGGGTATTTTTGCCCAAAACCATAAGACTATGTTTTCCGGAATCGTTGAAGAGACTGCAAAGGTTACACGGCTGGTGAAGGACCAGGAGAATCTGCACATTACCATGACCTGCTCGTTTACGGATGAGCTGAAGATCGATCAGAGCGTATCGCACAACGGGGTATGCCTGACGGTGGTGAAAAAGGAGGGAAAAGAGTATACCGTTACCGCTATCAAAGAGACGCTGGAGAAGTCGAACCTCGGACTGCTGAAGGTGGGCGACGAGGTGAACCTGGAGCGGAGCATGCGGATGGACGGGCGGCTCGACGGGCATATCGTGCAGGGGCACGTGGACCAGACGGCTGTTTGCACCAACGTGGAGGAAGCCGACGGCAGCTGGTATTATACATTTACATTTGAACCTCTTAGAAATGAGCCCGGATACCTGGTCGTTGAAAAAGGCTCGGTCTGCGTCAACGGCGTGAGCCTCACCGTGGTCAACGCGAAGGATACCAGCTTCCAGGTGGCCATTATTCCCTATACGTATCAGATTACAAATTTTCACTGCTTCCAGCCCGGATCGGTGATAAACCTGGAGTTCGATATTCTGGGGAAATATATCGCACGCATTCTGGCGGCGCAAGGGCGGATTTAGGGCAGAAGGCAGAAGGCAGAAGGCAAAAATTAGTAAAAAGGCAGAAGAAAGATGAAAAAAGGGTGGTCTGCCCTAACTTGCTCCTTCTTCCTTATTTCTTTTTACTAATTTCTGCCTTCTGCCTTCTGCCTTCTGCCTTCTTTCCGTATCTTTGTGCACTTTTTCAAAAGACAAGTTATTGTGAGTAAGAAGTTTCCTGAATTCAAGCAGCTGGATCTGTCGCGGGTGAACCGCGAGATGATGGAGTACTGGGTTAAAGCCGATACATTCCATAAAAGCATTGAGATCCGCGAGGGATATCCCGATTTTAAGTTCTACGAAGGACCGCCGTCGGCCAACGGCATTCCGGGCATTCACCATGTGATGGCCCGTACCATCAAGGATATTTTCTGCCGCTACAAAACCCAGAAGGGTTACCGCGTGCGGCGCAAGGCCGGATGGGATACCCACGGCCTTCCGGTGGAGCTCGGCGTGGAGAAAATGCTCGGCATCACCAAGGACGATATCGGGAAAAGCATTTCCGTAGCCGATTACAACGAGGCATGCCGCAAGGAGGTGATGAAATATACCGATATGTGGGAAGATCTCACCCACATCATGGGCTACTGGGTGGATATGGATGATCCTTATATCACCTACGACAACCGCTATATCGAAACCCTCTGGTGGATTCTTAAAGAACTGTACAACAAAGGATTACTCTATAAAGGCTATACCATCCAGCCCTTCTCCCCCGCCGCCGGCACCGGTCTCAGCTCGCACGAGCTCAACCAGCCGGGGTGCTATAAGGATGTGAAGGATACTACGGCAACCGCTCTTTTTGAGGTGGTGGCTGAAGACCTTGGACGGTTAGTGACCAGTGACCAGTTACCAGTGACCAGTAGTTCGCAGCTTAGCGATCCCTCACTGGTCACTGGTCACCGGTCACTGGTCACTAATCCTCAATCGTCAATCGTAAATAGTAATTCGTCAATCTTCTTCATGGCCTGGACCACCACCCCCTGGACCCTCCCGTCGAACACGGCGCTGTGCGTGGGGCCTAATATCCGGTACGTGAAGGTGCGGACGTTCAATCCCTATCTGGGCGACCCGATATCGGTGATCCTGGCGAAGGAGCTGGTGCATGCCTATTTCGATCCCTCGATGGAGGGGGTTGACCCGGGCACCTACAAGCATGGCGACAAGAAAATCCCTTACCTCATCGACGCGGAATATCAGGGTAAAGATTTAGAAGGAATCCGCTACAAGCAGCTGATCGACTGGATTGAGCCGATGGGCGACGCGTTCCGCGTGATCACGGGCGATTTTGTGACCACCCAGGATGGCACCGGGATCGTGCACATCGCCCCCACGTTCGGTGCCGATGATGACCGGGTTGGAAAAGTATCAGGCATTGTGCCGCTGCTCGTGAAGGATACCGACGGAAAAACGCAGCCGCTGGTAGATCGCAAGGGCCGCTTTTTCCCGATCGAAAATCTGGATCCGGAATATGTAGCCCGATATGTGCGGTACGATTCGTACCTGCCGTTCGCCGGCCGGTATGTGAAAAACGAATATGACGACAAGTGGGAGATCGGGATTGAATCCGTAGATGTGGATATCTCCGTGATGCTCAAGCAGGAAGGGAAAGCTTTCCGGATTGAGAAGCACGTGCATAATTATCCGCACTGCTGGCGGACCGACAAGCCCGTTCTATACTATCCGCTCGACAGCTGGTTCATCCGGACGACGCTGGTGAAGGAGCGGATGATCGAGCTGAACAAGACGATCTACTGGAAACCCGAGTCAACCGGAACCGGACGGTTCGGCAACTGGCTGGAGAACCTGGTCGACTGGAACCTTTCGCGGTCGCGGTACTGGGGAACGCCGCTGCCGATCTGGGTTACGGAAGACGGAAAAGAGCGGATCTGCATCGGTTCGGTGGCGGAACTGAAATCGGAGATCGAAAAATCGGTGAAAGCCGGATTCATGCAGTCGAACCCCCTGGCCAACTTCAAGGAGGGCGACAACGGCAAGGAGAACTATTCACTCCTCGACCTGCACAAACCCTTTGTGGATGAGGTCTACCTGGTTTCCGGCAGCGGCCAGCGCATGCTCCGCGAGCCCGACCTGATCGATGTGTGGTTTGATTCCGGCGCAATGCCTTTCGCGCAGCTGCACTATCCCTTTGAGCATCAGCTGGATCTGGACCATTTCTTCCCGGCTGATTTTATCGCCGAGGGGGTTGACCAGACCCGCGGATGGTTCTTCACTTTGCATGCCATCGCGGTGATGCTGTTCGACTCTGTATCGTTCAAAAATCTGATTTCCAATGGTTTGGTCCTCGATAAGGACGGGAATAAGATGTCGAAGCGCCTGGGCAACTCCGTGGATCCCTTCGAGGTGATCCGCAAATCCGGAGCCGATCCGCTGCGCTGGTACATGGTGACCAACTCGCCCCCGTGGGACAACCTGAAGTTCGATGTTGCGGGAGTTGAGGAAGTTAAGAGGAAGTTTTTTGGTACACTATATAATACATACTCATTTTTCAGCCTGTACGCCAACGTCGACGGATTCCGCTATGAAGAGCCGGAGATTCCGGCCGATGAGCGTCCGGAGCTCGACCGCTGGATCCTTTCGCTGCTGCACACCCTGATCCGCGAGGTGGACAATGAGCTGGACGACTACTCGCCCACCCGCGCTGCACGGGCGATCCAGGATTTCGTAACGGAAAACCTCAGCAACTGGTACGTCCGTCTGAGCCGCAAACGGTTCTGGGGCGGGGAGTACGACCACGACAAGATCTCGGCCTATCAGACCTTGTATATCTGTCTGGAAACGGTGGCCAAGCTATCGGCCCCGATCATTCCTTTCTTCGCCGACCGGCTTTTCCTCGACCTCAACAGCGCCACCGGTCTCAACCAGGCCGAATCGGTGCACCTGACGGTATTCCCGGTGAGCAATCCCGACCGGATCGACTCCGATCTGGAGGAGCGCATGGCGCTGGCCCAGCAGATCTCATCGATGGTATTGAGCCTGCGGAGAAAAGTGAACATCAAGGTTCGCCAGCCGCTGCATAAGATCATGGTTCCGGTTCTCAGCGACCGCTTTGCGAATCAGCTGCGTGCCATTCAGGATATTATCAAGACTGAGATCAACGTAAAGGATATCAGCTATCTGGACGACACATCCGGCATTCTCGTGAAAAAAATCAAACCGAATTTCAAACTGCTTGGCAAGAAATACGGCAAGCAGATGAAAGAGGTGAGCGAGGCGGTGGGAATGTTTACCCAGGCCGATATTTCCTCGATAGAAAAAGAGGGGAAATTTACCCTGATACTTTCGGAAGGTCCGGCCGAACTGCTGCTCGAAGAGGTGGAGATCCTCTCCGAAGATATTCCCGGCTGGCTGGTGGCAAACGAAGGCACCCTTACCGTGGCTCTCGATATCTCTATCACCGAAGAGCTTAAGGAAGAGGGCATTGCGCGCGAGCTCGTGAACCGCATCCAGAATATCAGGAAAGAGAGCGGGTTTGAGGTCACGGATAAAATCAGGATACAGATTCGCAAACATCCTGAAATCAATTCCGCCGTTGAACATTTCGCCGATCATATCGGTTTACAGACTTTAGCCGTTTCCGTCGAACTGGTTGATACGCTGGAGGGCGGATCGGTGAGGGAGGTGGAGTTGGACGAGGACCTTATCCTCGGAGTGGGGGTGGAGAAGGTGGAATAGGTTGCCAGTTGCCAGTTGCCGGTTGCCGGTTAACGCTTAGATGTCATTCCGGTGACAACCGGAATCTCCTGAAAGGTGCTCCGAGGCAGGAGATTCCAGCATCCGCTGGAATGACAGTTCTGGCCTAACCGGCAACTGGCAACCGGCAACCGGCAACATTTGTTTTAATAATTTGTGTATATTTCGAAAAACTGATCAACATGTCGGAAAAAACCAGGTATTCAGATGAGGAGTTGGTGGAATTCAAGGAATTGATTCTGGCGAAACTCGATAAGGCGATGAAAGATTTCGACCTTTTGAAAAAGACATTGGCAAACCAGGATGGCAATGACACGCAGGACACGTCGCCCACCTTCAAGGTTCTTGAAGAGGGGGCCACGGTATTGTCGCGCGAGGAGGTAGGGAAGCTGGCTCAGCGCCAGGCCCAGTTCATTCAGCATCTCCAGGCTGCGCTGGTTCGGATTGAAAATAAAACATATGGCGTTTGCCGGCAGACCGGCAAACTCATCGCCAAAGAGCGCCTGCGCGCCGTCCCTCATGCTACCCTAAGCATTGAGGCCAAGAATATGCAACGTTAATTAATTTGCCAATTAATCAATGTGCCAATGTGCCAATGATTCGCCCCTGCGAAATTGGCACATTGGCACATTAGCACATTGAACAATTATGAAATTGAGCATTCGTACTAAAGTTGTTATCCTGATATTGGGTTGGCTATTGTTCGATCAGATTGTCAAGATCGTGGTTAAGACGAACATGTCGCTGGGTGAGAGTATTCCGGTGTTTGGCCAGTGGTTTATCATTCATTTTGTGGAGAATAACGGGATGGCTTTCGGTGTGAGCATGGGCGGGGTGGCCGGAAAGATTGCGCTGACCCTGTTCAGGCTGATCGCGGTGGTCGGGCTGGGATATTTTATCCATAAAATGATCCAGAAAGAGGCGCCCACGGGATTTATCCTGGCGCTGGCGCTGATCACGGCGGGTGCAGCGGGCAACATCATCGACAGCGCATTTTACGGAGTGATCTTCAACGAATCCGGCTTTGCCAACGGCATGGTTGCCAACAGCGGTATCGCTGAGATGTTCCCCAAAGAGGGCGGCTACGCCCCGTTCCTGCAGGGCAAAGTAGTGGACATGCTCTATTTTCCGATCATCCGCGGCACCTGGCCCGAGTGGTCGCCCATCAATGCCGGCGAATCCTTCGAGTTCTTCAGGCCGATATTCAACCTGGCAGATACAGCGATTACGTGCGGGGTTTTTTGGGTACTTATCTTCCAGAGGAAAGCTTTAAGAGAAATATAATTGGTTCGCTTCGCTCACTAAGAGGCTCGCTGGCGCTCGCTAAGAGGTTCGCTTCGCTCACTAATAGGTCGCTTCGCTCCTAAGAGGCATGAAGGAAAGACGGAAATAGTGGTTCCCTTTTTTCCATTCCGGATGGTTTTGTGCATCTATAATTAGAAACCAAATTTCTGATTATGGATCATCATGAAGTTTACGATCTTTCGATGGTGTTCAGCCAAAAGATCTGGGACCTGGCAGCGCCATGGTCTTTTTTTGCAAAAGATACGGTGGGAAAACAGATTGTCAGGTCTGCAGATTCGATTAGTGCCAATTTGAAAGAAGGGTTAGGCAGGTATCATTTTCGGGATCGCAACCTATTTAACCTTTACGCCCGGGGCTCTTTATTTGAAACGCATTGCTGGCTTGAAAAGTGCTATGCCAGAAAATTGATTACTCAATTGGATTTCGAGGACCTGATTAAAAAACACCATATCCTCGAACTGGAAATAAACCGAATCATCCGAAACACCCGTGATCAAATCAATAACCTTCCCCATTGACCCTCCCTATTAGGAGCGCAGCGACCTGTTAGCGAGCGAAGCGAGCCTCTTAGCCGAGCGTCAGCGAGGCCTTTTAGCGAGCGCCAGCGAGCCTCTTACTTAATCGAGAAACTCGTCGTCCCTATCTGCCCCTCCTCCAGGAAAAGATCAATGTAGTACGTCCCGGCCTGGAGCTCTTCGCCGCCGAGTTCGTAGAAGATGCAGGCTTCGAGGGCGTTGCCTTCGTATTCCACTTCACGCATGGCGGAATAGGGCACGGTTTTGCCTTCGAGGGTGAAGGTTTCGGTGCCGGATTTCACCATCACGCGCTGTGAGGGATTGGCGATGCGCAGGTAGATCTTGCGCGGTCCGTGCTTGGCCACGGAGTTTTCGACCAGGGTAAAGCAGACCCGGATCTTGTCGACTTTCTTGTTCTTTTTCTGAACCACGCCGGCCTCGTTGATCGGCTCGGCGATAATATTGTTGGCTTTCAGTACGGCAGCTTTTTCAACTTTTCCGGTGAGATCCTTATTCTGATTTTCGAGCTCGCGGTTCACATTCTTGGCTTCTTCGAACCGGTTTTTTACCTCCTGATTTTCAGCCCGGAGCCTGAGGTTCGCCTGATTGAGGGAGTCAACCTGGACAATATAGGATTTCAGAATATCGCGCATGCTGCCTACCTGGGCCTCATAGATCTGGATCTTCTTTGCGTTGGAAGCCTTGATGGCGAGCAGGTCGGTGATCTTCTGCTTTTCCCTGTTTAACAGCACGTTCATGCTGTCGTTGTTGGTCTTCAGCTTGTTGTAATCCTCGTACAATACATTGAGTTCGGTAGTCAGCTTCTCCTTCTGCATCTCAAGCGTAACGCGCATCTCCTCCGCTTCCTTTTTTCCGGCCGACAGCAGTGTCATCATATAAATAATGGCACCTGCCAGAATAACAAAGATGGCTCCAAAAGCAATATTCAGTCCTTTACGATTCATTTTTCCAACTTGTTGATATACCTTGCAAAGGTAAATGAAATCACGAAGAATACACATAGGGGCACAAGGGCACGAGGGCACAGGGGCACAAGGGCACAGGGGCACAAGGGCA
This sequence comes from uncultured Porphyromonadaceae bacterium, assembly GCA_964512915.1. Lineage (GTDB taxonomy): Bacteria > Bacteroidota > Bacteroidia > Bacteroidales > UBA12481 > UBA12481. Next base: position 4,915 of record CAZEKJ010000066.1, on the reverse strand, counting down.
CAAGGGCATAAGGGGGAAGACTTAGAGACGATAAGACTTAGAGACTTTAAGACTTGGGGCCTTTACTTTTGTCTTTCTGCCCTCCTGCCCTCCTGCCTTTTTCTGGGTTGCGCCCAGCAGGGATCTTTAACCGGCGGCGCGAAGGATGATAAGCCCCCGGTTTTGGTGAAGAGTGAACCGGGTAATTATTCTACTCGTTTTACAGCAAGTAAAGTTACTCTTACGTTCGATGAATATTTCGAATTGCGAGGGATCGGTCAGAAGCTGGTGGTTTCTCCGCCGATGGATAAGAAGCCGGAGTTCAAGATCCGGGGAAAGGAACTGGAGATTGTTTTTAAGGATTCGCTGCAGCCCAACCGCACGTATGCGCTGAATTTCGGGGATGCGCTGGTGGACCTGAACGAGGCCAACCCGCTGAAAAACTTCCAGTACGTGTTCTCCACGGGAACCGAGATCGACTCGCTGGAGGCATCCGGAAAGGTTGTGCTGGCTTTCGACGGCAAGCCGGCTGAGGATGTGCTGGTGATGCTTTACGCGGGAACCTCCGATTCGATGCCGATCACGGAGATTCCGATCTATATTTCCCGGACCGACAAGGAGGGTAAGTTCACCCTGAGGAACATGGCGGCCGGATCCTATAAAATTTTTGCCCTCAAGGATGCCAACAGCAACATGCTGTTTGATCAGCCCACGGAAGCCGTGGCTTTCATGGATTCCCTGATTGTCCCGACGGTGGCGGCTACCGAGCCTGTAACGATTGATTCGGTTGCCGTATCGGATTCACTTCATGTAGCTGATTCACTTGTTATTACCGATACGATAAAAGTTGCCGATTCCCTAAAGATTGCCGATCGGCAGATTGTTGCGGATACGGTAGCAAGGGCGGATACGGTAAAAAGATCCGGCAAAATGAATGCAGCGGATTCCATTTCTTCGAAGCCGAAAACCCGCTACCTCCCCGACGACCTCGAGCTGCGTCTCTTCACCGAGGCCCGGCCCAATCAGTATCTCAGCGGAACCGACCGGATCCGGCCTGAGCAGATTCGTTTCCGGATGAATGAAAAGGTTGATTCCATCGGGATAGAATTCCTGGATCTGCCGGAGGACAGCATGCCTGTGAAGCTCGACTGGTACGATGCGGTTGACACGCTTGATATCTGGATCACCAATCCGGCAGTTGCCGCGCGCGATTCGATCGTGGCCTTTCTCACGTATCGGGCTTATGATTCACTGGAACAGCCTTTTGCAAAGACAGATACGGTTAAATTCCGATATCGCCCCGTGGCAAAGGCGGCCACCGCACCCAAGAAGGATTTCACCTTTTCGGCCCCACCCGAGAGGACCAAAACGCTGGATCCCGGGCAGAAGCTGACCCTCACCTTTACCCTGCCCTGGTCGGCGGCCGATACCAGTAAAATACACCTGACCACCGGGAAGGAACCCTCGGTGAAAGCGGTGGAGTACAGGCTGGTTCCGGACACGCTTAAAGGGCTCGCCCTCAATGGGGCAGCTGTGGTTCAGAACCATCCAAGGATCCTTACCCTGCAGGCAGCTTTTGTTCCCGACTCCTCCTACCGGCTGGCGATGAAAGCCGGCGCCTTTACCGGCATATCAGGGCAACTATCGGACTCTGTTGACATCAGTTTTAAAATTAAGAAGCCGGAGGATTTCGGATCGGTGCGAATCAAGCTCCCCGTTCTGAAGGAGCCGGCCATACTCGAGCTCCTCGGGGGGCAAAACAAGGTGGTGGCTACGCAGCGGCTGGCTCAGGCCGGCGAAGTGTTCTTCGGGATGCTTCCTGCAGGCAAGTACAGCCTCCGCCTGATTTTTGACGATAACAGCAACGGAGTTTGGGATACCGGGAGATACCTCCGGCACCTGCAGCCCGAGCGGGTCATTATTTTTACCAAGGAGCTGAACGTCAAGGCCAACTGGGAGGTCACCGAGACCTGGGAGTGGTAAATGACTGAATTTTTATACATTCGAAAACTAAATCAAATCCGTAAAACATGAAAAAACAATTCCTTACTATGATTCTTGGCCTGATGCTGACCGGCGGATGGGCTATGTCACAGACTTTTACCATCCGGGGTGCCATTGACGGCGTCAAAACCGGAAAAGTTGAACTTCAGATCCGCGAAGCCGGTAAAATGGCTACCAAATATTCCACCGGACTGGCCGAAGACGGCACCTTTACCCTTTCGGGGAAAGTGGCTGAACCTGATATGTATTATCTGAAAATTGGAGACCTCAGGGGTATGATTGGTCTGTTTCTGGACAATTCCGATATCACGGTAACGGCAAAATCAGATGCCCTGATGAATGCCGTAATAACCGGATCGTCCACTCATGATGCTTTCTCCAGGTTCACCCAGCTGTCGAAGGCTCAGAGTGAAAAGATGCGTCCGCTCTATGCTGCTTACTCTGAGGCTGATAAGGCCAAGAACGAAGTGGAGAAAAAGAAGGCTGAAGCCCAGATGGATGAAATGGAAACTGCTCAGACCGCTGAAAAAATGGCCCTGATCAAATCATTGGGAAGCTCCCCGGTGGCGCCTTATATCGTAAGTTCGATAGCGTACACCATTCAGGACCCGGCCCAGATGGACGAACTGATCGCAGGATTCGGACCTGGCCTGGCGGATTCCAAGTATGTAAAAACCCTGAAAGAGGGTCTCGTGAAACTCAGGCTCACTGCTGTAGGCGTAATGGCTCCGGAATTCACGCAGAATGATCCCGATGGCAAGCCGGTTAAGCTTTCCGATTTCAAGGGTAAATATGTGCTGGTTGATTTCTGGGCAGCCTGGTGCGGTCCGTGTCGTGCCGAGAACCCCAACGTGGTAAAGGCCTATAATAAGTTTAAATCCAAAGGGTTCACCGTTCTGGGCGTATCCCTTGACCGCGATAAAGACGCATGGCTAAAGGCGATCGCTGACGATAAGCTGACCTGGACACAGGTATCCGACATCAAGTATTGGGACAACGAGGTTGCCAAAATGTACGGCATCCGCTCCATTCCCGCCAACGTGCTTCTTGACAAAACCGGGAAGATTGTAGGGAAGAACCTCCGTGGCGAAGACCTCGAGAAGGCGCTGGCCAAATTAGTGAAGTAATTGACTCGCTGCGCTCGCTAATTGGCTCGGCTTACGCCTCGCTAAAAGGTCGCTGCGCTCCTAACAGGCGCTTCGCGCTAATAGAGATTTTGCCAAATGCCTATTAGGGCGAAGCCCCTATTAGCGCGAAGCGCCTTTTAGCCGAGCGCAGCGAGGCCTTTTAGGAGCGAAGCGACCTGTTATTTAATTGCGTATATTTCCCTCAAAATCAGTACCATATGTTAAAACGAAATTTTGTCGAATCCGTTGCTGCTGGCATCCGGGATAATTGGCATCAGAATGCCTATTCCGATTACCAGGGCGAAACCTATCAGTATAAAGATGTTGCTGAAAAGGTGATGAAGTTCCAGATCCTGTTCCAGAAGCACAATATCGGAATAGGATCCAAAGTGGCCATTCTCGGGAAGAACTCCCGGAACTGGGCGGCTACGTATATGGCGACGATTCTGAACGGTGCGGTGGCGGTGCCGATCCTGTCGGATTTCCACCGGGAGGATGTGATGCATATTCTCGAGCATTCGGAATCGGTGGTTCTGTTTGTATCTGAGGAGTATGCTCCTGAGATTGATGCGTCAAAGCTTCCCAGACTGAGGGCTATCTTTAAGCTGAATGATTTCAGCCTGATATTGGGCCGCTCGGAGGGACTAGAGGAGGATGTGGCCAACATTCAGGCTCTGTTTGATGCGAAGTTTCCGAACGGGCTGGATCAGGATGCATTCAAGGTCCCTAAAGTCGGGAATGAGGAACTCGTTACCATCAACTACACCTCGGGAACGGCAGGCTTTTCGAAGGGGGTGGTGCTGAACCATAACTCTTTCATGGCAAACCTGCAGTATGCCCAGGACAACATGCCGCTGGAACCGGGGAACTGCATCGTTTCTTTCCTGCCTCTGGCGCACACGTATGGTTGCGCGTTCGACTTTATTTTCCCGACGACGCTCGGCTGCCATATCACCTTTTTGGGCAAGATCCCTTCGCCCCAGGTGATCCTCAAGGCTTTCCAGGACATCAAGCCGCACCTGGTGATGTTTGTGCCGCTGGTGCTGGAGAAGATCTATACCACCCGGCTTCTGCCCAAATTGAGGAAGCCGGCCATGAAGATCATGCTCGCGGTTCCTGGCGTTAACTCTTTGATTAAAAAGAAGATCAATGCAACCCTGACCGAATCTTTCGGCGGCCGTTTCCGCGAGATCGTGATCGGGGGAGCTGCCCTGAATGCGGAGGTTGAGGCCTTTCTGAAAAAAATCGGGTTTAAATTTTCCATTGGCTACGGCATGACAGAGTGCGGACCGCTGGTCAGCTATGCCGGCTGGAGGACCCACCGGAACGGTGCTTCGGGAAAAGCAGTGGATACGCTGGAGATGAAGATCGATTCATTTGATCCGTACCATGAGGTAGGCGAGATCATGGTGAAGGGCGACAATGTGATGCTGGAGTATTACAAAAACCCCGAGGCCACGAATGCTTCGCTGACGCCCGACGGATGGCTGCGGACGGGTGACCTGGGTGTTTTCGACAAAGATCACTTCATTTATATTAAAGGCCGAAGCAAGAACATGATACTAGGTCCATCGGGTCAGAACATCTATCCCGAGGAGATCGAGTCGAAGCTCAATAACATGCTCTATGTAACCGAATCCGTTGTGGTTGAGCGCAATAGCAAGATCATTGCACTGGTTTTCCCGGATCAGGAAGTACTGAAATCGGGCCAGATGACAAAAGAGGATATGGAAGAAGCCATGGAGAAAAATCGTATCGAGCTGAACAACCGCTTGCCGAAATACATGCAGGTGGTGAGCATCGAG
>CAZEKJ010000065.1:5453-16949 GCA_964512915.1 uncultured Porphyromonadaceae bacterium | reverse complement strand
GCCCTCTTGCCCTTGTTTATCTAGATGGAAATCCCTTAGGTTGACGGCTATGGGGTTGGGGTGGGTATGTTCGATAAAAGACACGTGGCAGTAAGGGCGCAGCGGTTGTGTATATTTTCTTTACACGTGTTGATATTTTCATCACTTGTTGTTATTGTCTGATTTTCTGATTGTTATGATAATTCGTCTGTTTTTGTGTATATATTCTCAACACCTCCTCCGTATCACATTTCCACATTCCACATTTCAACATACAGATAATCTGCATTTTACACCACCCAAAAATTCGTGGCACTGTTGTTGAATAGAGGTGTGAAAGAATAAACAATACCATGCAATTAATACTTACGGCCATGAAAAAATCTGTTCTCTTCTTAATCGGTGTCATCTTCTTCTGCTTCACGTGTGCGGCAGAAACCGGCACCCGGGGTTTGAAAACCGAAAAGGGGTCAACCCTGAAAGGTACCCTGACTGTGACCTGCAGTCCCGACCTTTCCCAGCTCACTGAGGTTTGGGCAGGTGAATTCACTAAGGCTAATCCTGATGTGAAAATAAACGTCGTGAAGTTATCGTCGGGTGCCCGCAATTTCATAACGGAATCAGGCCTGGCGGTGGTCTCATCGGATTACACCATCGATCCCGGCACTCCTTCACCCTGGAAAATGACCGTAGGAAGAGACATAGTGGTTCCTGTCATCAGTTCCGCCAATCCCTACGCAGACCTAATTAACCAGACAGGGATTTCACAGACAAAACTTGCCGGGCTGATTAAATCAGGGGGTATTGCCGGCTGGGGTTCACTCCTTGGCGGGGATCAGAATAAACCGGTAACTCTTTTTATAACAGATGACCAATCCGTTAAATCCGCACTGGCTGAATACCTGGGTGTCGATGCCGAAACGGTCGCCGGGATCCAGACCACCGATGCATCAGGCCTGAAAACCCTGTTTGAAAACAATCCCTATGCAATGGCATTCTGCAACCTTTCGGATGTTCTTACTGAAGACAAATCCGGATTGGCCGGAATGGCTGTCCTGTTGCCACTGGATAAAAACAACAATGGAAAACTCGACAATGTAGAGGGCATATATGCTAGCGTACCCGCTTTCCTGAGGGGGGTTTGGATCGGAAAATATCCGAGAACCCTGAGCCGTAATATTTATGCGCTTTCATCGGTAGCACCGGTTAATGAAACCGGAATCGCCTTTCTGAGGTACATCATTGCAGACGGACAGTCCGCCGTTGAGCAGTCCGGTCTGATCAGCCTGGTTCCAAACGAAAGAGCCTCCAAAGCCGACCTGCTTCCTATTTCATTACCACAAACATCTGTTTCTAAAGCGATTGATCCTTTACAGCTGGCTATCACTCTTGCGCTGGGGCTGATCCTTTTAGCCATTGGTGTCACCTATGCCCTTCGTTTCCGCCGCCTGAACAGGCCCACTTTCGCTGCCAGGTCTGCCGCGGTCGCCGGGGCCATGAGTGAAGCCGGGCTCAATATTCCGAAAGGCGTCTATTTTGATAAATCACACACCTGGGCATTTATGGAGGCCGATGGCACCGTTAAGGTAGGCATTGATGATTTTCTCCAGCATGTAACGGGAAAACTGACCCGCATCAGGATGAAAAAACCGGGCGAAAAAGTTATCAAGGGTGAGGCGATCGTCACCTTCATCCAGAATGGAAAGCAACTGATTGTGGATTCACCCATTTCAGGGATAATAAAATCTGAGAATAAGCTGCTGTTTACGGATCCCTCCCTTCTGAATCAATCACCCTATAACGAGGGATGGGTATACCAGATTGAACCGACCAACTGGGGCCGCGAGAACCAATTCCTGTTTATGTCGGACAAATATACCGATTGGGTAAAAGGCGAGTTTCGCCGGTTGAGGGATTTCCTGGCCATGGCCATCAAGCCCGAGTCGCCTGAGTTTGCTTATGTTACCCTGCAGGACGGAGGCGAGATTTCGGACAACGTTCTGTCGAACATGGGGCCTGAAGTATGGGAAGAGTTTCAGACTCAATTCATGGATACAACCAAATAACCAAAAACTATACGTTATGGGTTTAGATAGAAGAAATTTCATGAAAGCGCTGGGGCTGACAGGCGTCACCCTTGCGGCCGGCAACTCTCTGAAGGCAGCGCCCGAAAAGGGTGAAGAAGTTGAGTTCTTCGGAGTTTTGTATGATTCAACCCGATGCGTGGGCTGCCAGTCCTGCGAAATCACCTGTGCTGAAACGCACGGGTTTCCTGCTCCCACTGATGCTCCAACAGCAGGAGTCATAAGGAAAACCAGTGAGAATTGCCGCACCGTGGTTAACCTTTTCAACACTTCAAAAGGTGAGGTTTACTCCAAAAACCAGTGCATGCATTGCAACGAGCCTGCCTGTGTTGCCGCGTGTCTGACGCAGGCAATGTATAAAACAAAGGAGGGCCCGGTGATCTGGCGTGGCAATAAATGCATGGGCTGTCGCTATTGCATGGTTTCCTGTCCGTTTGATGTCCCCAAATTTGAATACTTCAGTTCGAATCCCAAGATTATCAAGTGCGACATGTGCCATGACCGTATCAAGGAAGGCAAGATCCCTGCCTGCGCGGAGAATTGCCCCGCCGAGGCCATCACCTTTGGGACCAGAAGGGACCTGATCCGTGAAGCGCGTAAAAGAATTCATGACCAGCCGGAAATTTACGCCGATTTTATTTACGGGGAAGACGTAGCCGGCGGTACCGGCGAACTCTATGTCTCCCCGGTTCCACCCATCGAGAGCGGTTTTAAAACAACCCTCCTGAATGAGTCCTACCCATCCCTTTCAAAAGGGTTCCTCTATACCGTTCCATCTGTTTTCGTTCTGGTTCCGGTATTTCTGCTCGGCATCCATGAAGCTACCAAGAATAATCACCATAATGAAGGAGACGACAATGAGTAATCATGCCATACCCGTTGCCAAGGATAATGATGGCAAAAACATCTGGAAATTCCTGGTGAGTGAATTCAAGCCCAAAGGCAAAATATTCACCCCCTTTAATATCATTTCCGCTCCGGTAATCCTGCTCGGAATCGTATTGATTGTCATCCGGTTCTGGAAAGGAATCGGATCTGTCACCAATCTTACCCAGGAGGTTCCCTGGGGATTGTGGATCGGTTTTGATGTGGTAACCGGCGTGGCCTTTGCCGGCGGCGCCTATGTGATCACCTTTATGGTGTACATCCTTAACAACCGTAAATACCATTCCATTGTGAGGGTAACGGTCTTAAACGGATTCCTGGCCTATGTATTTTATGCCGGCGCCCTGCTCCTTGATCTCGGCCGCCCGTGGAACGTGGTTAATCCGATTATTGGCAATAGTTTCGGCACTAACTCGGTTCTGTTCCTGGTAGCCTGGCATTTCCTGCTATATATGCTGGCTGAGCTGATTGAATTTTCTCCGGCAATAGCTGAATGGCTTGGGGCAAAACGGGCCCGAAAGATTCTATCGGGAATGACCATTGCCGCCGTGATCTTCGGCATTACCCTTTCCACCCTCCACCAATCCGGATTAGGGGCCCTGTTCCTGATGGCCCGTGACAAGATCCATCCTCTCTGGTATTCAGAATTCATCCCTGTTATGTTCCTGGTATCCAGTGTTTTCGCCGGATTATCCATGGTCATATTCGAAGGATCGATCAGTAGCCGTGTGTTTTTCAGCCAGATCAGCGAAAAACACCATGCAGAACACAACAACATTGTAATCAGCCTGTCAAGAATCTGCGCCGGGGCCATGCTGGCCTATTTTTTCCTGAACGTGCTGGTCTTTATTCACGACCGCCACTGGGATCTGCTGAACACGCCAATGGGCTATTGGTATCTGCTGGAAATGATCGGTTTTGTTCTGGTTCCGATGATGCTTTTCTTCTACAGCTACCGGCGAAAGAGCTTAAACCTGATAAAGGTTGCAGCAATTATCACGATGATCGGTGTCATACTCAACCGGCTCAACGTAACCGTCATCGGGTTCAAATGGGAAGAGGCTGTCAGGTATGTACCCTCCTGGATGGAGCTGGTGATTACCCTGACGGTAATCTTCACCGAGATCTGGATTTTCAGGTGGGTTGTACGGCGCATGCCGGTCCTCAGGGACTCCCCGCTATGGGCGAAGGATGAAAAATAGTTTGTAAATCATTAAAAATAAATACAATGGACGGTTTTAGTTATCATAACATTTTCGAGACGAAAGGGATTGAATACATCGTTATTCTCGGCTTTTTCGCCATCCTGATCCCCTTCTGGATACTGCTCAACCGCCGGGTGAATGTCAGGAAATCAGTTCAGAAATTCCTGGGCACATTAACAGCCGGATCCTTAAAGATTCCGCAGGGACTCTATTTCAGCAAGAACCACACCTGGACATTTCTGGAGCGCTCCGGTGCAGCCAAGGTAGGCATTGATGACCTGCTCGTGCATCTGACCGGTCCGGTTAACATCACTCCTTTTGCCCAGCCTGGCGACACGATCTCCAAGGGCAACCTCCTGGCAGACATTGATCACAACGGAAAGTTGCTGAAAATCCTGTCTCCGGTATCGGGAGAGATTATCTCCATCAACCCACTCCTTCAGAGCAATCCTGAGGTACTGAACGAGGATCCCCTGAAGCAGGGGTGGATTTGCCGGATCAAGCCAACAAACTGGATTGCCGAAACTCAGACTTACTACCTGGCTGAAAAGGCAACGGCCTGGACCGGCGAAGAGCTGGTGAAAATCAAAGATTTCCTGGCTTCTACCGCCGGCCGGCAAGATCCGGGTATGCAACAGCTGATCCTGCAGGATGGCGGTGAACTGCGCGATAACACCCTGTCAGAGCTCCCACCAGAGACCTGGCAGGATTTTCAGAATCGCTTTTTAAGTCACCTTGATTAAAATCATTGAAAAACTCAACACTTTTTGCTAATTTGTGTGAATTCTATAACATGAATCTCACCTAAAAAGCAAACCAGTGCCCGGGTTAAATAGTTCGCAAAGCAAAAATCGGATCGGGGGCCAGTTAGTCAGACGATACATCCAGTTCCGGTCATCCATATACAGCCGGGTGGTTCTGATAATTGGCCTTCTGTCCGTTTTTCTTTTACTGGCCTACAACCTGATATACAGGACAGTAAATGAAATCAGCCTCAATACGCTGATATACCAGAACGGCAACAATGTCGGAAGCATCGTGGAGGGAGCGCTCTACCACTCCATGCTTGAGAACAACAAAAGTCAGCTCCAGAACACCCTTGACCTGATCAATACCATGCCAGGTATTGAAGATGTCAACATGTACGACAGTGATGATAACCTGGCATACTCATCCTTTTCTGATGACAGCGCCGGTCATATCAATCCCAATTGCAAAAGTTGCCATACTGATCTGAAGCAGTTATTCCCGATCAAGGAAAAATCCTATCGGATCATCACTGGCGACAGCGAATGCAAAATGGGGCAGACTGCAAAGAATACCCGGCACCTGCTGATCCGGTCACCCATTGTGAACCAACCCTCTTGCTATCTTAACACTGCCTGCCATGCCCATAGCGCTGAGGATCAGATCCTGGGATCCCTGTTTATCAAGCTGCCTCTCAAGGGACTGGATCAGGCCGTTGACCGGTCATCACGTGAGTTTTTTCTTCTGGCAGGGTTCATCACACTCGTTCTTGCCTCCTTTCTGATCTTGTTCACCCGGAAGCGGATCAAGGACCCATTGAATGCTGTCATCCAGGCCAGTGAGATCGTAGCTAAAGGGAACTATGCTGTAAGGCTGGATATCGGCCCTAATCAGCTGGACGACATCCGGACCCTTTCCACTGCCTTCAACCAGATGCTGGAAAATCTGCAGGTTGCCAATCTCGAACTTGAAAACTGGTCAAAACAACTGGAATATAAGGTCAGAAAGAAATCCGAAGAATTGGATGAGGTGCAGAATGAGCTGATCAACATCGAAAAAATCGCTTCACTGGGCAAACTCTCCTCCTCGGTTGCCCACGAGATCAACAATCCCCTTTCGGGAATTCTTGTTTATGCGAAGTTGGTCCAAAAGAAACTCGGAAAGCAGGACATGGACCCGATTGCCAGGGAATCAATGCTGGGTCATCTGAAACTCATTGAGGATGAGACCAAAAGATGTGGAGACATCGTTAAGGGGTTGCTTGATTTTTCGAGAAAAGAGCAGGATAATTTCGAGATCCATCATTTGCACACTATCCTGCAGGAGACGTACAACCTGATGCAGCACCCTATGGCTATAGCCAACATTAATTTCAATACCGGTTTTTCGGCAGCCCATGACAGTATTTTCTGCAGCAGCAACCTGATTAAGCAAGCCTTTGTTGCCCTTCTGGTGAACGCTTCTGAAGCAGTCATGGAAAACGGAGAAATCTCCATGTCTACATCCAACTCCGACACCGACTACATCAGGGTAGAAATAACTGATAATGGGTCAGGTATTTCCAGCGAGGACCTCCCTCACATTTTCGAACCTTTCTTTACAACAAAACACAGCGGCACCGGAATAGGACTGGGGCTTTCCATCGTTCACGGCATCATTCAAAGCCACAATGGGAAAATTGATGTTAAATCTGAGCCAGGCCGCGGAACCACGATTTCCATTTCCTTACCCTTATACAGAAATGAAGGAGAATAAGCATGGCAAGAAAAATTTCAATCCTGATCGTTGACGACGAACAATCCGTCAGGGATTCCCTGTATAACTGGTTCATTGAGGACGGATACCATGTTGAATGCGCTGAGCACGCAAAAAAAGCCCTTTCGATCCTGGAATCGGAAAGTTTTGACATTGTTCTGGCCGATATTAAAATGCCTGGCATGGACGGACTTGAAATGCTCCGAAGAATCAAGACGCTGAAAAAAGATTCCATCATCATAGTCATGACCGCCTTTGCCAGCGTTGACACGGCCGTTCAGGCCCTCAAGGACGGAGCTTTTGATTATGTAACTAAGCCTTTTGATCCCGACGACCTGTCCCACCTGATCCGAAATGCCACCAAACAAATCTCGTTATCAGAAGAAAATGAGGCCTTGCGGGAACGGGTGGTTTCGCTGGAGAATGTGGAAGACATCATTGGGACCAGTGAGGCTATGTCACAGGTCCTCAGAGAAGTGGAAAGCGTAGCCCAGTCGAATTCATCGGTGATCATTACCGGTGAGAGCGGCACCGGAAAAGAACTGATAGCCAGGGCTATTCACTCAAATTCATCCCGAAAGTTTTTTCCGCTGGTCAGCGTACATTGCGGCGCTCTCACGGAAAGCTTGCTGGAGAGCGAGCTTTTCGGACATGAAAAAGGAGCATTCACCGGAGCCATGTACAACCGAAAAGGCCGGTTTGAGATGGCTGACGGAGGCACGATTTTTCTCGATGAGATTGCCACGATCTCCCCGAAAATGCAGGTTGAACTCCTGAGAGTATTGGAAACCCACAGCTTTATACGCGTTGGCGGAAACAAGGAAATTTCCTCTGATTTCAGGGTTATCTGCGCCACCAATCGTGACTTGAAAGCCATGGTTGACTCAGGGACTTTCCGGGAGGACCTTTACTACAGGCTGAACGTCGTCAATATCAGAATCCCTCCGCTCAGGGAAAGGACCGAAGACATTCCCCTGCTGGTGGACTATTTTATCCGGAAATATTGCCATTCGATGAACCGGCCGGCGGTTTCGATTGATTCCTCTGCCCTGAAACGCCTGCAGGAGTTCGACTTCCCGGGAAATATCCGGGAGCTTGAAAACATGGTAGAACGGGCAATTGTGATCGGAAACGGAAAGAAAATTACCCTGAAGGACCTGCCAATCCGAAAAACAATTGCACCCTCCAATGTGGAAAGCCTCGAGGAAATAGAAAAGGCCCATATTCAGCAGGTTCTGGCGAACCACGAATGGAACATTACCCGCTCCGCAAAAGCACTGATGGTTGACCGGGTTACCCTTTATAACAAGATCCGGAAGTATGATCTGAAACCTTAGGTACTGTGCCGCACATTAATCTGATCTCATTGGGCCAGTTTGAGGTTGATTTTGTTCAAAAAATCGCCGGGGCTGTGTCGCATGATTATAATTACAAGGTAGCGATACGTGAAGGCCACCTCGATCTTGCCGATTTCTTCGACCCTACCCGCAGACAATACAATGCCAATGAATTACTGAAAATGGTTGACGCCCTTTTTGGCGACAGCGGGGTCAAATCCTTCGGATTATTCAGTGTCGATCTTTTCATCCCGATTCTGACCTATATCTTCGGACAAGCATTCCTGGGAGGGCGCACCGGCATTGCCTCTACCTTCAGGCTCAGCAACGACCGGTATGGGCTGGCCAATAAGAAAGAAACACTTCTGGAGCGAACCATCAAGGAGGTTAACCATGAATTGGGACATACATTTGGGTTGGTTCACTGCCACGTGCCGGGCTGTGTAATGAATTCAAGCACGTATGTGGAAGATATTGACCAGAAAGGAACAGGGCTATGCCACACTTGCAAGACACAATTACAAATAGGATAATTATTAAATTAGCGGCCTGTTTTGCTGATTAGATTTTCCTTTTTGCCTCCAAACAAGTTAGAATAATGAGAAGATGGCGCATCGAAGACTCCGCTGAATTGTACAACATCAACGGCTGGGGTATCAATTATTTCTCTATCAATGAAAAGGGTCATGTGGTAGTTTCCCCTAAAGCCAACGGAGTTAAGGTCGACCTGAAAGAGCTGGTAGATGAGCTCCAGCTTCGGGATGTCTCTGCACCCATGCTGATACGATTCCCCGACATCCTCGACGACCGGATTGAAATCATGTCGAGCTGCTTCAAAGTAGCCGCTGAAGAATACGAATACAAAGCGCAGAATTTCATCATTTATCCGATAAAAGTCAACCAGATGCGTCCGGTTGTCGAAGAAATCGTTAATCATGGGAAAAAGTTCAATATCGGGCTTGAAGCAGGATCTAAACCCGAGCTGCACGCCGTTATTGCCATTAATACCGATACAGATTCGCTGATCATCTGCAACGGATATAAAGACGAGGATTACATCGAGCTGGCCTTGCTGGCACAGAAGATGGGAAAACGGATTTATATCGTAGTTGAAAAACTCAACGAACTCAAGCTGATAACTAAGATCGCCCGGCAGCACAAAATCCTGCCGAATATCGGAATACGCATCAAACTCGCAAGCTCCGGCAGCGGCAAATGGGAGGACTCGGGGGGTGATGTCAGCAAATTTGGACTTACCTCATCAGAACTCATCGAAGCACTGGAGTACCTGGAGCGCAACAAAATGACCGAAGCCCTGAAGCTCGTTCATTTCCATATCGGCAGCCAGGTAACGAAGATCCGCCGGATCAAGCTGGCACTCCGGGAAGCTTCCCAGTTCTACGTCCAGTTGCGTAAAAGAGGCTTCAATGTTGAGTTTGTCGATATTGGCGGAGGACTTGGCGTGGATTATGACGGCACACGCTCTTCAAACAGCGAAAGCAGCGTCAATTATAGCATTCAGGAGTACGTGAACGATGCAACCTTTGCCATGGTGGATGCTTCCGACAAGAATGATATTCCCCATCCTAACATTATTACGGAATCCGGACGGTCGCTCACGGCACACCACTCAGTACTCGTGTTCGAGGTGCTGGAAACAGCCTCCATACCAGCTTGGGATGATGACGAAGAGCTGGGGCCTGATGTTCATGAACTCGTGAGGGAACTCTATGACTCATGGGAACTGCTCAACCAGCCCCGCATGCTGGAAACCTGGCACGATGCACAGCAAATACGCGAAGAAGCCCTGGAGAGGTTCAGCCTCGGTTTGCTCGATATCAAAACCCGGGCCCAGATCGAGCGCCTCTTCTGGTCGATTGCTAAAGAGATTTATCAGATGACCGGCGAGTTAAAGCACATTCCAGAGGAGCTTACTCTATTATCTAAATTATTGGCCGACAAATACTTCTGTAACTTTTCCTTATTTCAGTCCCTCCCGGATTCCTGGGCTATTGACCAGATATTTCCGATTATTCCGATACACCGGCTGGACGAGCGCCCAGACCGGGCAGCGACCATTCAGGATATTACCTGTGACTCCGACGGCAAGATCGATAATTTTATCTCTACCCGGAACCTGTCCTATTATCTCCCGGTTCATTCCCTGAACTCAAAAGAGCCATACTACATCGGCGTTTTCCTCGTCGGCGCCTACCAGGAAATCCTCGGAGACCTTCACAACCTTTTTGGCGATACCAATGCTGTTCACGTCTCTGTAGACAGTAAAGGGTATTACATCGACCAGATCATCGATGGTGAGACCGTTGCCGAGGTTCTGGACTACGTTCAGTATAACCCCAAAAAGATGGTTCGCACCGTTGAGACCTGGGTAACATCCTCCGTTAAGAGCGGGATCATTACGGCTGAGGAGGGGAAAGAGTTTTTGTCAACGTACAGGTCGGGACTTTATGGGTATACTTACCTGGAATAGGGGCATAGGGGCATAAGGGCATAGGGGCATAAGGGCATAGGGAAATGAGACTTGAATCAGACGATATGGTTTTGCGACCTTGGCGGGAGGACGATTTGGCGGCGTTGGTGAAGCATGCCAATAATTTCAATATCTGGATAAACCTCAGGGATGCGTTTCCGTTTCCCTACACGGAGGATGCCGGCCTTGGCTGGCTTAACATGGCAATGGCTGAGAATCACAACCTGCTGCTGGCTATTGAAGTTGATGGCGAGGCAGTTGGAGGAATCGGCGCCCATTTTCATTCTGATGTATACCGGATCAACTGCGAAATCGGCTACTGGCTTTCAGAATCCTACTGGGGACGGGGAATTATCACCAAGGCAGTCACCCTCCTCGTTGATCATATTTTCACATCTCGCCCCGATATCACCCGCATCTATGCCGACCTTTTCGCCTATAATCCTGCGTCTGCAAGGGTTTTGGAGAAATGCGGCTTTCACCTCGAAGCCGTTCACAAGAATGCCGTACTGAAGAACGGCAAGGTGGTTGATGAGCACCGGTACGTGAGATTCCGGCTTCCGCCGGAATGACAGTTCTGGCAAAATAACCGGCAACCGGCAACTGGCAACCGGCAACTGCCTTCAACCGGCAACCAGTAACCCGTAACAATTTCCTACCTTTACAGCATGAAACAACGTGTTGTTGTCGGCATTTCCGGTGGTGTTGATTCCGCAGTGGCCGCATGGATCCTGAAAAATCAGGGTTACGATGTGGTGGGTCTGTTCATGCGGAACTGGCATGATACAACCGGATTGATCTCCGCTGAATGCAGCTATGAAGACGATGTGCTGTTCGCAAAAATGACTGCCGGCAAAATCGGGATACCCTTTCATGAAGTGGATCTGAGCGATCAATACCGCGCCCGTGTGGTGGATTACCTTTTCAGGGAATATGAGGCAGGACGCACCCCGAATCCGGACGTGCTGTGCAACCGTGAAATAAAATTCGACGCCTTTGTTGAAGAAGCAATA
>CAZEKJ010000065.1:0-5443 GCA_964512915.1 uncultured Porphyromonadaceae bacterium | reverse complement strand
AAAAACCTCTGGCATTGGTGGGAATGAATTGAAAAGAAGCAATAAAACTTGGGGCCGAAAAGGTTGCAACCGGTCATTATGCCAGGGTTTCTGAGGTCAATACATTGGCCGGACCTGTTTACAGTCTTCTGGCCGGGCTCGATAAAAACAAGGACCAGAGCTATTTTCTCTGCCAATTGAATCAGCAGCAGCTGAGCCGTGCGATGTTTCCGCTTGGCGAGCTGACCAAGCCGGAGGTTCGCGACATCGCCCGGGAGCAGGGATTGGCCAACGCCGAACGGAAGGATTCTCAGGGCATCTGCTTTGTCGGGAAAGTGGATCTTCCTGTGTTTCTTCAGCAGAAGCTGGAGGCAAAACAGGGCCGGATCATCGAGATTCCTAAGAAAATATACCTTCCCCCGGTTGGAAGCACAGTTGAAGAGCTGGCCAGGCCGATTGAATTGTCGCCTGATATGGGAGTTCAGATTGGAAAACACCAGGGGGCTCATTTTTACACCATTGGCCAGCGCAAAGGACTGAATGTTGGCGGCAAGGAAGAACCCTTGTTCATCCTCGCCACCGATATCATCAACAATATCATCTATGTAGGCCAGGGACAGGAGCATCCCCTGCTTTTCAGGCAGGCGCTGCTGGTAAAGAATACGGATGTTCACTGGATCCGGCCCGATCTCGCGATGGTACCGGGTGAGAGCCGGAGTTGCATGTCCCGGATCCGCTACCGGCAGGAACTGCAACCCGCTGAAATCATCCGGAAAGAAGAAGGAATTTATATTAAATTTGATATACCCCAACGCGCCGTCGTTCCCGGTCAGTTTGCCGTTTGGCATGACGGGGAGGAGTTGATCGGCAGCGGGGCGATAAGCTAATAGCCGGTTGCCGGTTGCCAGTTACCGGTTACCGGTTAACGCCAGAACTGTCATCCTGACGGAAGTCAGGATCCCATGCCTCGGTGCATCTGTCAGGAGATCCCGGCTTTCACCGGGATGACATTAGTGCCAACAACCGGTAACCGGTAACCGGTAACCGGCAACTGGTAACCGGCAACTGGTAACTGGTAACTGATTTAAACCATGCTCGAACCCGTCCTCTATATCGGAATTGCCCAATCGATCTTCGGAGGTCTGGTGATTGCAACCCGTCGGCCGCAAACCCTGGCTGACAGGTATCTGTCTGCCTGGTTGTTCCTCATTGGCCTGGAAATGATCCTGGCCTTGCTCCAACTGACCTGGCTGGATCACCTTCCATATCAGATTCCTTTTCTTGTAGTACCCTTTGTTTATGGGCCATTTCTTTATCTGTATGTGCGGACCCTGATTTCAGAATTACCCCGTTGGAGGTGGTGGGACTTGCTTCATTTCGGGCCCTTTATTCTTTTCCTCGGACTTGCGTTTCTCTTCCGCACCGGTCCGGAGGAGTCCGTCAGTCTGCCAATCTGGGCCCACCCCACCCGGCTCGCCCGGATCATTTATGAATTACTCATTTTTTGCTCTTTTACCACCTACAGCATCCTCTCTTATATACTTTTAACCCGCCACCGGAAAGCAATCCGTGAGGAGTTTTCTTACAGTTCCAGCAAGATCACCCTGACCTGGCTGCTTTTCATTTCAATCACCGTTTATGCTTCTTATGCACTAACCTTTCTATCGGCAGGCATCCAGATGCTCGTTATCAAGCTGCCTTTTGATCCAAAAATCTTTTCTTTTACGGGCCTCACCCTTTTCTCCTATGCGTTCAGTTTCTACGGACACCGTCAAGCAGGCATTTATAAGGAAAAAATTCCGGAAATAACCACAGACAATGGAGCCTCAAAATATGCCAAATCGGGCTTACACCCCGAAGACCTCCGAAGGTTAGCCCAGGCCATGGACACCCTCATGGAAAACCGGCAGCTATATCTGCGTCCGGAGCTATCCCTGGCTGAAGTTGCGGAGGAACTGCATGTGCCACGACACCATCTGACCCAGGCATTGAATACGGAAATAGGCCGTAACTTTTATACCTATATCAACGAACTAAGGGTTAAAATCTTCATGGAAAAGGTGGTCGATCCCCGAAACAAAGATTACACCTTCCTGTCTATCGCCTATGACTGCGGATTTAACTCAAAGTCTACCTTCAATTCGGTTTTCAAACGGATCACCGGGTTTACTCCATCCGAGTATCTCAAGTCGGTTGGCCGAATTGAGTAATCTGCCTTAACTGCTGATTAACTATAGGTTGATCGTCCATCCCACGTAGTCTGCACGTCCGGATTCTGCATCCCGTCAAGTCAGGTCGATTGCTATTTGCATGGGGATTACCTTCGGGTAAAAAACCACCATGATCCGCTTATTTTTCATATTACTGGCTTGCAGTCTTTTCTTCCTCCCGGCGAAACCACAGGGCTTATTTGAATCGGGTTTGAACAGCCCCGGAAAGAGCAATACATCCCAGCTATCATTTTCAGGATACACCCGGGCTGCCGGCTACATCGGGCTTATGAAGGAAACCGATCCGCTGCTGCACAGTCTGTACAGCGAGACTGCCTTGCGGATGAAAGCAACCGGTGGTGCCCGCGGTCAGGCATTTGCCGACATCCGTTTCCGCACAGGAGCAGAATTCGGAAAAGCCTTTTCTGAAATTGATATCAGAGAAGCTTATGCCGATATCTTCCTGGGCAAATTCGACCTGCGTGCCGGCAAGCAGATTTCCTCCTGGGGCCGGGCCGATGGCTTTAACCCGACCGACAACCTGACACCGAAGAACTATTTCGTCCGCTCCTCCGATCCGGATGATATGCGGCTGGGTAACTACCTGCTGAGGGGCCGACTGAAACCCTGGTCCTTCCTGGTCATCGAGACTGATATTGTGCCCTGGTATATACCCTCCAATTACCGGTTCGACCTGGTTGACATGCCTGCATTTGTAACGATTGAATCGCCCACCCACCCCGGATTCATCTGGGACAAGAGCACTGTTGCGGCAAAACTCGACCTGATCTTCAGTGCTGCTGAAGGATCCGTATCCTGGTTCTCCGGATATGACCCGATGCCCGTGCTCAGGCCCGGAGCTCTGCCAAATCCCCCCTTTACTGATTTCAGCCTGAGCCTCTACCAGGTTCCGTTTCGCCAGCAGACCCTGGGTGCCGACTTTGCCACAATTATCCTCAAAACCGGTTTGCGAGGTGAATTCGCCTGGAAAAAGCCGATTGTATCGGAAGAACCTGATCCTTTGCTGCCTGCAGAGGAAATTCAGTGGGTTTTGAGTCTGGATCGGGAATTTGGTTCCCTGAGACTGATTACTTCCTATAACGGGAAATTTATTCCCGGGTTCACACCCGCGGACCCTCCGGCAGCCTTCGATCCGGCCATGCTAGCCGATCCCTCACTGTGGCCTTACCTGGGTCCCATGCTGACCGGTCAGATTGGTTATTACAACCGTGTGCTGTTCGACCAGACCCACGAATGGAGCCATACAGTCATGGTCCGCCCGTCAGTGACCCTGTTTCATGAAACCCTGGAGCTGGAGTTCAATGCGCTCTACAATATTACCACCAGCGAATATCTGCTCTATCCAAAGGTCACGTGGCATATTTCCGATGGCGTGCGGGCGGAAGTCGGATACCAATATTATGAAGGCGGCGAATACACCCGCTTCAACTGGATCCGGAAGGTTTTCAACGGCCCTTTCTTCGAGATCCGAATAAACTTCTAATAACAAAACAAATGAAAACTGCAGGTTTAATTGCACTCTGTGTACTACTCCTGTCTTTCACAATGGATCTTCCCAAAACCCGTATCGGTTTGTCCAATATCCGCAATACCCAGGGTGTGGTCCGGATTTCAGTCTGCGCAACAGAGGATGAATTCCCCTATAATCCTTTCCGGACTTACATTTTGACAAAAGATTCCCTCCGTGACGGAAAGCTTCAAACCACGATCACCGACCTGGATCCGGGAACCTATGCCATCAGCCTGCTGGATGACGAAAACAATTCAGGGGGGATGGATTACAACTTCCTTGGCATTCCGCAGGAAGGATATGGCTTTGCCAACAACGTGAAACCGTTGTTAAAGTGTCCTGATTTCAAGCGATGCCTTGTAACACTGACAGAAGGTGAGAACATCCTTGAAATAACTGTCCGATATAAAAACTAAAATGGCAAATTTCACCTACCGTTTCCGCTGGCTCATCATTGTTGTTTCCTGGATTATAGCCATTGGCTTTGCACTGTTTATTCCCCGCATAAACATCGATGCTGAAGTTGAAGGCCTTATACCAGCCTCCATGGAATCCAAAATCAATACAGACAAGATTGAGGATATGTTCGGCGGTAGCGATATGCTCATCGTGATTCTGGAGAACAAAGATATTCTTGCCGACTCCACACTTATACGGCTGCAGCTTATTGAGTCGGAATTCTCTCAATTGCCCGAGATCGAACGGACCCTTTCGCTGTTCACCATGAAGAATATTAAGGGCCAGGACGGTGCCATGATTGTGGATCCGGCCCTGCCCGGCATTCCAGGAAATGAGGAGGAAAGAGAAGCTATTCGCAAATCTCTTGCCTCCAATGACATGGTTATGGGAGTGGTTGTCTCGGATGATTTTACGCTGGCTGCAATTATCGGGTCCAGTCAAAAAGAAACGAACGATAAGGAACTTCTGGCTGCCGTTCAAGCCATCATTCAAAAATATCCCGGTGGAGAACCTGTCTACCTTGGTGGTTATCCGGTTGTTGGACAATCCATTACCGACAATATACTGCATGACATAAAGATTCTGCTGCCCCTGGCTTTCCTGTTCATTTTACTGGTTCTGGGCCTCTCTTTCCGCGATCTTAAGGGAGTTCTTCTTCCGCTTTCGGTTGTTCTTATGTCGGTCCTGGTCACCGTTGGGCTTATTCCCCTTTTAGGATGGAAATTCTCTTTGGTTACTGTCCTTTTGCCTATCATGATGATTGCAATCGGGAATAATTACGGCATTTACCTTGTAAACCGATACCAGGAGATTCTGAAACGTGAACCGGACATCGGCAAAAAAGATTTGTTGAAGAAATTGTCTGAGGCACTGACCAAGCCCATTCTGGTATGCGCCCTTACCACCATCGCCGGCGTTCTGGCCTTGCTCACGCATATTATTGTCCCGGCTCGGGAGGTTGGACTCCTTGCCGCTATGGGAATTGCATGGGCACTGATCCTGAGCCTTTTCTACATTCCGGCATTCCTCGCGGTTTTACCAAAATCGAAAGGACGCATCACAAACAATAAGCCGCATATCAGCCCTCTCGAGCATTTCCTGTTTAAAACCGGCGTATTGATTACCAAAAAACCAAAAACAGTTCTGCTCATCACGGTCCTTATCACTGCTATTATCGGAGCAGGTATGATCAGGCTAAAAGTAGAGGGGAACACCATTAATTTCTTTTCAAAAAAAGATCCGATCCGGATTACTTCGGCGATGA
>CAZEKJ010000064.1:13321-18251 GCA_964512915.1 uncultured Porphyromonadaceae bacterium | reverse complement strand
CAAAGACAATAAAATCAAGGCCGTCGTTTTCCGGATCAATTCCCCGGGCGGCGACGCCCTGGCCTCGGAAATTATCCGGCGCGAAGTGGAGCTCACGGCTAAAGTGAAGACGGTGATCGTATCCATGGGGAATGTCGCCGGCTCAGGCGGCTACTGGATTGCCGCCCCTGCAACCAAAATCGTTGCCGGCCACGGCACGGTCACGGGATCCATCGGCGCCTTCGGACTGGTCCCCAACCTCGAGAAGCTGCTTACCGATAAGATCGGGATCACCTTCGACGGCGTGGAGACAAACAGGCTGGCCGGAACCGGATCGATCTTCCGCCCGATGACAGAAGAGGAGAAAGCGGTCTTCGACGATCAGCTCAGCCAGACCTATGAGCACTTTCTGGATATCGTGGCCGAAAGCCGCAAAATGACCCGCGAAGGAGTCGACGCCATCGGTCAGGGCAGGATCTGGGCCGGAAGCATGGCCAAAGAGGTGGGCCTCATCGATGAGATTGGCGGCCTTCAGAAAGCCATCACCCTCGCCGCTGCCGAGGCCAAGCTCACGAACTGGCGCATCCGGGAGCTGCCCGCCCTCAAAAATCCGCTCAACGAGATAATTTCCCAGCTCACCGGACAGAAATCCCCGGCCGAAAGCTACCTGTCGGCCCAGCTTCCTGTTCTGCAGGATATCCAGGATCTGATCCGCGGAGGCAGGATCCAGGCCCGGGTGCCCTTCCGCATCGATCTCAACTAAACCGCCTCCATGCAGATACATCCAGTCCTCCAGCTCCTCCTGCTGCCCGCCTCCTGGGGGTACGGTTTGGCTACCGGAATGCGCAACTGGCTGTACGACATCGGTTTATTAACATCTTATGCCTCTGATATTCCGGTTATCGTGGTGGGCAACCTGGTCGCCGGCGGAACCGGAAAAACCCCCGTGGTTGCCTGGCTGGCCAAGGAACTCGGACAGAAGTACCGGATCGCGATACTCAGCCGCGGCTACGGCCGCAGATCGAAAGGCTTTCACCTTGCGGATCAGTCGCCTTCCCCCGAAATCATCGGGGATGAGCCGGCCGAGCTGCGGATGCTGCTTCCCGGCACCCTCATCGCGGTGGACCGCAACCGCCGGCGCGGTATCCAAAAGCTTACATCGGGCCTGTTCGGCAAGCTCGACCTGATCCTCATGGACGACGGGTTCCAGCACCGGCGCGTAAAGCCCGGCTTCGCCCTGATCCTAGATTCCGCGTACCGTCCGATGTCCAGGGAAAAACTCCTCCCTGCCGGCCTCCGCCGCGAATCCCTGAAGTCGCTGAAACGGGCCGACCTGGTTGTTACCACCCATGCCATCCCCCAGCCGCCTCTCCCCGGCCCATCATCCGAAGTCATCCTCATCACCGGCATCGCCAACCCCCAGCCCCTCATCGACCGCATCGCCCAAACACATAAAATCATCCAACACCTCAACTACCCCGACCACCACCCCTACACCCCATCAGACATTAACTTAATTGCGTCCCTGTGCCCTTGTGCCCCCATGCCCTTGTGCCCTTGTGCCCCCGTGCCCTTATGCCCTTTGTTTTTTACCACCGGCAAGGACTTCGTCAAACTCACCCGCTTCCCCGAGCTTCGCCATCTGCCCCTCGAATACATCTCTGCCGGTCCGGCAATCGACGTTGATAATCAAAAGCTTATCCTGAATAATATTCTTCATTATGTGGAACAAAATAGTTAAGACCGCCGAATTCCTGAAAAGCCGGACTGATGTGGGTCCCACCTCGGGCATAGTGCTGGGGACCGGACTGGGCGGTCTGGTTCACGAGATCAAAATATCGGACCGGATACCCTATGACGAGATCCCCAATTTTCCCGTAACCACAGTGGAGGGGCACCAGGGGTACCTGATCTTCGGAGAGCTCGGAGGCATTCCGGTGGTTGCCATGCAGGGCCGCTTTCATTATTACGAAGGGTACACGATGCAGGAAGTCACCTTTCCCCTGCGCGTCCTGAAAGCTCTGGGCATCAGGCAGGTGCTCCTGTCCAATGCCGCCGGCGGGATCAATCCCGGCTTTCAGGTCGGCAACCTGATGGTTATCCGCGATCACATCAACTTCTTTCCTGAGAACCCGCTCCGGGGGCCCAACCTTGACGAGATGGGCACGCGGTTTCCCGACATGAGCGAGCCTTATGACCGCCAACTGATCGCGCTGGGCCATACCCTCGCGGACAAGATCGGAATACGACTCAGGGAAGGGATATATATTGGCAATCCCGGGCCCAGTTTTGAGACTCCGGCCGAATACACGCATTACCGGCTCATCGGAGGGGATGCCATCGGCATGTCGACGATCCCGGAGGTTATTGTGGCGCGGCACATGGAGCTGCCCGTTTTCGGGGTTTCGGTGATCACGAATGTGGCCGTCACCGGGAATTTCACCGAAAATTCGCATCAGGATGTGCAGGCGGCAGCCAACCGGGCCGGCACCGATCTGGCCGCCCTGTTCAAAGGAGTACTCAAACACTCGCCCTATTCCCGTTAAAATATGGATAATAGCCTATTATACAATCGCATCTGTGTCTACTGCGCGTCCAGCAACCAGACCCCTGAGAAATACATGGAACAGGGCCGCCGCTTTGCCGAAATCCTGGCGGCCGAAAAGATCGACCTGGTGTTCGGCGGAAGCAAGAGCGGCCTGATGGGGGTGATGGCCGACCGGGTCATGGAGCTCGGGGGCCGGGCCGTGGGGATCATGCCGCGCTTCATGATGGAGGTGGAATGGCACCATCCCACCCTCAGCGAGCTGACCCTGGTTGAAACCATGGCTGAACGCAAAGACCTGATGATCAGCAATATTGATGCCGTGGTCACCTTCCCGGGCGGCTGCGGAACCATGGAAGAGTTCATGGAGACGCTCAGCAACAAGCGGCTGGGCACTTTCTCTAAGCCGATGATCATCCTCAACAGCTTCGGGTTTTACGATCCGCTGCTGCAGCTCCTCGATTCGATGATTGAGAACCGCTTCCTGCGCGAGAGGCACCGGGAGATGTGGACCGTGGTCAGCACCCCCGAGGAGATCCTGCCGGCTATCCGGTCGGCCCGGGAGTGGGATTCCGAGGCCCGCTCCTTCGCCCTCGTTCAGTGAACGCGCACCACGCCGCACGCCTTCTTCCATCTGCCGGTTTTCCCCGATGGATGCCGGAATTCTGCCACCAGCAGGTAGATCCCATCCGGCACCAGCCGGTTCATTTCATCGAGCCCGTCCCATTGCATCACCCCCTCCACGCCGGCCAGATCGAACGGCGCCGCCACCCGCACCCTCGCACCCCGCTGGTCGAAGACCTCCAGCCCGCAGAACCAGCCCCTTTCAGGAAAGGTGTAACGCACGAGAACCGGAACCGGATCAGCCAGGGAGCCCGCATAAAGATGGGGAGTCTGGAGGGAGAAGTGAGGGGTGGTGAGGTATTGTGAGGTATTGTTAAGGGGTGGTGAGGTGTTGATAAGGTATTGTGAATTCCTGTACCCCGGCGTCCCCCCGTCTCCCAGTCTTACAGTCTCTTGGTCTCCAGGTCTTACAGTCTCTTGGTCTCTTGGTCTTCCAGTCTCTTGGTCTCTAAGTCTTCCCGCCGAGAACCAGCTACTCATCTCAAGCCCCGAAACATCGGGACGAATACGTTCAAGCGACACCCCCTTCGTCTCCTCCAAATACGGATAGTGCCAGTCGGGGTCGTACGCCGCCTGGTCGATCACCCGCTGGTTGCCATCGAGCAGGATGAGGCGTGACGCGCTGTTTGAGAGGGCGGGCATATCGGGACGGCCGCAGACAAATACGGGATCCATATCGGGGTAATTCTTTTTCAAGCCCGATATTGATGCCGTGAGCACCGCATAGCTTCCGGGGAACAGGAGGAATGGCAGCTCCTGGCTGTTGCTGAAGCTGATGACGGAGCCGCTGGTATCGGCCCGGGCGAGGATCATCCCGTTCAGCTCCACCGTTTTTGTGCCCCGGTTGAAGAGCTCCACCCATTCGGGGTTCCCGGTGCCGGGGTCGAACATCACCTCGTTGATCACCACCCCGGCGCTGTCGGGCTCCCTGGGCAGGCTGAAGCCTGCCAACCTGAGCAGTGCTCCGGCCCCGCCGCACCCGCAGGGGGCGCCGCTGAGCTCCAGGGAGTAGACCGTTGTATCGGCCAGCCCCGCCGGAAGGCGAAAGAATAGTCCCGGAAATCCGTACCGTGCCGGCGGCGCCGCCTCCGCCACCCATCCTCCCGGCTGAAGCCGGGCTGCATAATTATTCATGTCCAGCCCCGGTTTAAGCGGTCCGGAAAACAGCACGAATATCGTTTGGGGATCATACAGTCCGGCCCGAAGCAGCACCGGAGCCTCCGGCGAAGCCAGCGTCAGGCTGCGCGAATTGGCCCGGCCGGGGGTGCCGCCCGACGGATCGTCCGACACCACCCAGGCCGAATCGGAACAGAAATTCTTCAGGTCGGCGAGCTCCAGCGACCACCCGCCATCGGCCTTGAGCGCATCGGTATAGGAATCCGAAGAATAGGCTACGGAATGCACCTCCCGGCCCTCCGGATCCAGCAGCGTGAGCCGGTCGCCCGTGTTCTTCAGCGCCGGAAACGGATCCAGCACCAGCACCCGCCCGAACGGCCGCAGCGCCTCCGCCGCCCCCTTCCCGCACACTACAATATACTCCCCCGGCGCCATCCTAACTCCCTCAACTATCTTAACTCCCTTAACTCTCCCCGCTTCCTCCCCAACCGCCCACTGCCATCCCCTGAGTTCCACCGTATCCGGACCAGGGTTGTACCATTCCACATACTCAGCTTCTGGCAGACCCACGGGGGGGGAGGGATCGAAGAGGAGTTCGGAGATCAAGAGGGGGCACAAGGGCACGGGGGCACGGGGGCACAAGGGCACAAGGGCACAAGGGCACAA
>CAZEKJ010000064.1:0-13311 GCA_964512915.1 uncultured Porphyromonadaceae bacterium | reverse complement strand
GGGGGCGCTCGGGCTCAACCTTCTCAACCTTCTCAACCTTCTCAACCAATTCAACCCCTTCAACCAGTTCAACCCCTTCAACCAATTCAACCCCTTCAACCAATTCAACCCCTTCAACCAATTCAACCATTCCCGCACTTGCCATCCCTACTACCGCCACCATCATAACTATTCGTCTCATCTTTTCTATCTTTGTCCGCTTTTGTATATAGATGCAGTAACTAACAAGAAGTGGAGAAAAAACAGATGAAAATTGCAGTTGTTGGCGCTACGGGCCTGGTTGGCAGCAAGATGCTACAGGTATTGGAGGAACGGAATTTCCCGGTTACGGAACTGATCCCGGTGGCTTCGGAGAAGTCGGTGGGCAAAAAGATCACCTTCCGAAAACAGGAATATACGGTTGTCTCTATGCAGGACGCTATCAACATGAAGCCGTCTGTGGCCATTTTCTCGGCCGGCGGGAACACATCGCTCGAGTGGGCGCCGAAATTTGCCGCCGCCGGAATCACCGTGGTCGACAACTCCTCGGCCTGGCGGATGGACCCCTCAAAGAAGCTGATCATCCCCGAAATCAATGCACACCTGCTCACCGCAAACGATAAAATCATTGCCAACCCCAACTGCTCCACCATCCAGATGCTGGTGGCCCTGGCACCCCTTCATCGGGCTTATAAGATTAAAAGATTGGTTATCAGCACGTATCAATCCGTTACAGGGACGGGCGTGAAGGCGCTGAGGCAGCTGGAGTTCGAAGAGGAGACTGTAAGACTGAGAGACTTTGAGACTGTAAGACCGGGAGACGGAGAGACCGAGAGACCGAGAGACGGAGAGACCGACAGACCAAGAGACGGAGAGACCGAGAGACCAAGAGACGGAGAGACTGTAAGACTGGGAGACTTTAAGACTGTAAGTGACATAGGAGCGGAACCGGCAACCGGCAACGGGCAACCGGCAACCACCCGTGCTTACCCCCACCAGATCTACCGCAACTGCATTCCGCAGTGCGATGTGTTTACCGATAACGGGTACACGAAGGAGGAGATGAAGATGGTGAATGAGACCCGCAAGATCCTGGGGGATGATTCGATCATGGCGACGGCTACCACAGTGCGGGTGCCGGTGGTAGGCGGCCACTCGGAGGCGGTGAATATCGAGTTTCATAACGAATATGATATCAACGACATACGGAAAATTTTATCCGAAGCTCCGGGATGTATTGTGCAGGATGACCCGTCGAAATCGGTCTATCCGATGGCCCTCACCGCGCACGAGCGCGACGAGGTATTTGTGGGGCGCATCCGCCGCGACGAATCCCAGCCGAAAAGTCTGAATCTCTGGATTGTTTCCGATAACCTCCGCAAGGGTGCGGCGACGAACGCGGTGCAGATAGCGGAGTACCTAATTAGCCAAGAGCTGGCGTAGAGACGCATATATGCGTCTGTACAATGTTACCGGTTGCCGGTTGCCAGTTGCCGGTTAATTCGCCAGAACTGTCATCCTGACGAAAGTCAGGATCCCATGCCTCGGAGCATCTTTCAGGAGATTCCGGTTTGCACCGGAATGACATCAGTGCGTTAACCGGCAACTGGTAACCGGCAACCGGCAACAGTCTTCAAACCGGTAACCGGTAACCGGCAACCGGCAACTGGTTAGAAACGCTCGCGCAGCTCCTTGGTATTAAACCTACTCGCCCGCATGGTGTTGCAGAGCACGATGATGGTTCGCTGTTCGCCGGTTTCGCGGATGAAGTAGGTGCGGAACCCTTTCCACCAGCCGGTGTGATAGACCACCTTGTTCCAGGGCTCGGTGAAATCGAGCCGCCAGCCCAGACCGTAATTATCATTGATCCTGAGGTCTTTATGATGGGGCGTAAAAGCTTCGTGCAGGGTGGCCTGGCTCACGGGTTTTCCGGTGTAGAGGGCCTGGTCGAGCATCAGGAGATCGAAGGCGGAGCAGTATACACCCTTGTCGCCAACGACTCCGTTCATGAACGTATTCTCGGCCTCGCCGGTGCGGGAGACGTATCCAACCACCCGGTTGGTGTTTTCCATGCTCAAATTCTTGTTATAGATGCTGGCGTCGCGCATGCCGCAGGGGATGAAGATGCGCTTCCGAACAAAATCCTCGAATTTCATTCCCGATACCTGTTCCACGATGTAGGCCAGCAGGGCATAATTGGTGTTAGAATAGTTGTAGCGCCGGTCGGGGAGGTAGTAGGGCTTATACTGATTTTTGACCATGAGGTCGATCACATCGCGGTTCTTCAGCGGAATCTCCTTGTACAGCCAGTCCTCTTCGGCAAAATACATGTAGTTGGGCAGGCCGCTGCGGTGGGTGAGCAGGTGGCGGATCGTGATGCCCGGATAGGGCAGCTCGGGGATGTATTTCTGAACGGAGTCGTCCACGGAGAGTTTGCCGTCGTCCTTGAGAACCAGCACGGCCAGCGCGGTGATGGGCTTCGAAACGGATGCCAGCTGAAAGGCCGAAGACATGGTTAGGGAGTCTTTCGTTTTCAGGTTGGCATATCCATAGGCTTTGCTGAAAACCACCTCGCCTTTTTCAGCAAACAGCACGGTGCCGTTGAATCCGGCCTTGGCCAGCTTATCGAAATGGTGTCGCAGGCTGTCGGCCATTTTGGCCTTTTCACCGGTGAGCACGGCAAATTTCGGGAAAACATCGGGGTAGGTCTCCTCCACGCCTCCCTCATTGGTGGCGGTCGGACTCTTGCACCCGGTGACCGTGAGGAAGGCCAGGGGCAGAAAGAAGAGCGCTACCCGCAGGTATTGCTTAATAGAGGAAATCATTGTAGGGAAAACGCGATGCATGAATTTCTTTAACCTGCGCATAAAGCATTTCTTTTAATGCCTCGATATTTGTTTTGTCCTTTGCCGAAATAAAAATACAAGGATTATTGTTTTTAGCCATCCATGAATTCATTAAATCATCCAGGCTGATGTTTTCTTTCGTCGATGGGGTAAGGTCGTCCTCCTCTTTTTCCACGTGCGAGAAGGCGTCTATCTTGTTAAATACCAGTATCACAGGCTTTTCGGCACACTTAAGGGCGGCCAGTGTCTGGTTCACCACCTCGATCTGCTCTTCGAATCCCGGATGCGAAATATCCACCACGTGCACCAAAAGGTCCGATTCCCTCACCTCATCGAGAGTGCTTTTAAACGATTCCACCAGGTGATGGGGCAGTTTACGGATAAAACCGACGGTATCGCTCAGGAGGAACGGAAGGTTTTCGATCACCACTTTGCGGGTGGTGGTATCGAGGGTGGCGAACAGCTTGTTCTCGGCAAAGACTTCGGATTTGCTGAGCATGTTCATCATCGTTGACTTTCCGACGTTCGTATACCCCACCAGCGCCACACGGACCAGTTTGCCCCGGTTCTGCCGCTGGGTGTGCATCTGCCGGTCGATGGCGCGCAGCTCTTCTTTCAATTTCGATATCCGGTCGCGGATCACGCGGCGGTCGGTCTCGATCTCCCGTTCCCCCGGTCCCCGCAATCCGATCCCCCCGCGCTGCCTTTCGAGGTGCGTCCAGAGGCCGGCCAGGCGGGGCAGGAGATACTGATACTGTGCCAGCTCCACCTGCACTTTTGAATAGGCCGTCTGCGCCCGTTTGGCGAAGATATCCAGGATCAGGTTGGTGCGGTCGAGCACCCGTACGCCGATAGCCTTTTCGATATTCCGGAGCTGCGTGGGCGTCAGGTCATCATCGAAAATAACCATATCCACCTCATTCTCTTCCACATACAGCTGAATCTCCTCCAGCTTTCCCTTTCCGATCAGGGTACCCGGATTGGCATCATCCACCCGCTGCATAAACCGGTTCACTACCGTCGCCCCTGCCGTATCCGCCAGGAACTCCAGCTCGTCGAGGTAATCCAGTACCGTCCGAAGGTCCTGCCGCTGGGTTATCACTCCTACTACAACTGCTGTTTCCACAAATTAACTTTCTTAAATGATAACAGGTCGCTGTGCTCCTAAAAGGTCGCTGCGCTCCTAAAAGGGGCTTCGCCCTAAAAGGCAATTGGCCCAAGCTCTATTAGGGCGAAGCCCCTATTAGCCCGAAGGGCCTTTTAGGAGCGCAGCGACCTATTAAAAAAAAGGCCGCTTCAGAGAAACGGCCTGGTATATCTTCAGCATTACGCTTATTGCAGTATAAATTTGACCGGAATCGAGAACGACACGTTAACCGGTTTTCCGCGCTGTTTGCCGGGTTCCCATTTCGGGGCGCCTTTGAGGGCTTTGATAACTTCTTCATCCAGCGAGGGGTCTACTCCGCGGATGATGTTGATACCGGCGATTTCACCGCGACGGTTCACCACGAAGCTTACGTAGACGGTTCCGCTGATTCCGTTTTCCATGGCCAGCGGCGGATATTTTACCTGCGTCTGGATATAGTTCCGGAACTCCTCGATCTCGCCGCCCTGGAATTTCGGCATATCTTCAACGATCTGGAAAATCTGTGCATCTTCTTCTTCTTCAGCCTGGTTACCTACTACGCTTTCGATTTTGATAGCGTCGTTCTGGTTGGCATCGAAAGCATCGAAGTTCAGGTCATCGTTCAGCTTGATATCGTCATCAACGATTTTCAGGTCGATGATAATGGTTTTCGGCTTCGGAGGCTCCTGTTTCTGAAGTTCCTGACGGGTGATCGGAACGATTTCCTCATCGCCCTGTGCATCCTGAATAGCCATCAGGTTGCTGGTTTTCAGGTCTTCCTTGGTGTATTCAAACGCAGCCAGCGTAAAGATGAGTGCGATTACCAATCCAATCTCAGTGAAGAGTCCCTTCTTCTTTTCGAGATTTGCCCGGTCTGTTTTCTTGCTGATCATCGGAGTAAGTTTTTGAGGGTATAAAAGTAATGAACAAACCTAAATAAAACAAACAAAAAATCGCTTCTGGTTCGGGGTCCGGGGTATGAGGTTTGGGGCTGTCTTCCCCGAACCTTATACCCCATACCCTTTACCCAAAGATAGGTTGAAATGGTTGAATTGGTTGAAGTGGTTGAAGGGGCTTAGTACCCGATTGTAAAAAAATTCGACCCGGTTGGGGCTTGGAACCGAAAAAGCACTATTTTAGCAGTCCGATTTTGGGGGCATAGCTCAGTTGGCTAGAGCGTTTGACTGGCAGTCAAGAGGTCAGGGGTTCGATTCCCCTTGTCTCCACGAATATTGGTAAGAAAATTTACGCAAAAGCCTGCAAATCAACCACTTGCAGGCTTTATTTTTTTGGCCTCCCCCAAGGGAAACACGCCGATTCCATGAATAATCATGCAAATTTGTGCATACCCCACATCCGCCATCCCACGCCCACCGGACGTTTCCGCCCCATTTGTGGATCCTTGATGTGGAGATTTCAGGAATTGTACATGGGCGCAGCGTGAGAGGGCCGCTGGAAGGGCTGAATTTCCTGGCAACCCAATTGGCTTTTTGCCTTGATTTGCAGTGATTTACGTAGTTAAAAAGGACCCAATTACCCGTACTTTTACACGTAACTATTTTACTATGCACCACGAAAATTTATACCTGCTGTTCTACGTCCGAAAAACAAAACCCCTTCTAAACGGAGAGGTAGCGATTTGTCTTCGAATCACCCTCGATGGGCGGGTCAAGGAGATTACCCTTGAGAGCACCATCCCCGCCCCGCTATGGATTAAGCGCAAGCATCGGGCCTCGGAGGAGTCCCCGAAGGGATTCGCTGCCAACCAGGAGATCGACCAACTTATAACCCGGTTCTGGGATGCCAAACGGATCCTGGAAATGGAAGGGAAACCCGTTACCATCACCTCCCTTCGTAACCTGGTCTTTGGGACCCGAAACGTTCCCAAGAGCCTGATGGAGTATTATGAGCGGCACAACCAACAGATGAGCCAGCTCGTAGGTACGGAATTTTCCCCGGCTACACTCATTCGGCACCAGACCTCCCTGAACAACCTTCGCTCTTTTCTTTGGGAGAAAAAGCGCATCAAGGACATTTTTCTGGAGGAGGTCAACAACACCTTTTTACGGGACTTTCGTCACTACCTGCTCACGGATCGGGGATGCTGCAACAACACCACCATTAAGTATATAAAGAACCTGGGCAAGATCATTCGTCAGGCGCACTCGGAAGGCATCATCACAAAAGATCCCTTTGTGGGCATCCGTTACAAACTCGACAAGACGGACCCGCCGTTTTTAACGGAGAATGAAATCGCAACCCTCCGCAGCACCACCTTTTCCAGTCCGGGACTTGAATATGCCCGCGACGTGTTTCTATTCTGCTGCTATACCGGATTGTCCTATATCGATGTGTACGAACTTCGTGCCAAGCATTTTAAAACCGATGCCAGCGGGAACCTTTGGATCCGCAAAAAAAGGGGAAAAACCGGGGTGGAATCCATCATCCCCGTCCTGGATGTAGCCGAGGAAATTCTGATGAAGTACTACGATCATTACAAAACCAAGCGAAGTGGAGGGATGCTGCCTGTGATCGCGAATCAACCGTATAATTACAAGCTCAAGAAGATTGCCGCCTTATGCGGGATCAACAAGAACCTGACCTCGCACATCGCCAGGCACACGTTTGCGACGACCGTCACCCTGCAACGCGGGGTCTCCATTGAAGTCGTATCCAAAATGCTCGGCCACTCCTCAATCGCCATGACCAGCCACTATGCACGGGTCCTGGAAGGCCGGATCCGGGACGAAGTCGCCCGGTTACGGTAAGCCGGCGGTAAGGGGTAAAAAATCAAAGGCCGGGAGCGCCATTTTCTTACGGTTCCCGGCCTTGTCACTGAACATCTCTCAACCGTTACGGAAGGTCAGACATGTTCTGTTCGAGCAGGGCTTCAATCGTCGAGGCTTTGTAGTAAATTTTACCACTATCACCAAGTCTCGTGAATGGAATGACCCCACTGTCGCGGTGACTTTGCAACGATCTCGGGCTGATTTTCAGTAGCCGCATGACGTCCTCGCCATCCAGCCAATGTTCCTTCATCCCGTAATTGCTGCAAAAGTTCTCGAGGCGCTTCACCGCTTTTTCAATGCGGCTTGCGAAGGCCTCAAGTTCTGAGAGCGTTAACATAGATATAATAAAACCGACCACTCCTATAAATTTAGTGACAGAGCGACCGGGTAAAGAAAAGCATACCACCCCTTTCATGACAAAATAGAACCGTCTTCTGGCGATTCCCCCTTTTTAGTGAATCTTTCAGGATAATCAAAATAGGTAACCCGGCCATCGCGTGAAGACCAGGTGATCCGCTGATAGCCCATCCGCCAAATGACATCCAGAAAAGCGGGAACGTGGTCCTTGGCGTTGGATAACTCAAACAGATCAAGCAGCCTGCCATCTGCTAACCCAACTGAAATTGTGCTTATTTGGTCCTTTAGAAGTAGATTGACTACCTCAGATTCCGGAAGAGTCAGGACCGAAAGTGCCTCCAATATCTCTCGATTAACCTTACGGAAAGAGTCCTGCATAACCTCCGAAAGGGAAACGCACAGGAAGGTTTTTGACAGCAGGTCCTGTCTCATCCAGAATCCAGAAGTTTGATCAGCAGTATCCAGGTTCAAAGACTTGACCGATCCATCAAGGGTGAGAAAAATTCCAAAGTGCGTACGATGCAGAATGGTTTCCACTACCATGGAAGCCAAAATTGATACCCTTTTTTGTGATGCAGGATCCAATGCGGCTTCTATATCAACTCCGTCGTTCCCCATGGACCATGTTGGTATTGTATCGGAGCCTATAGCCTCCCGGACGCTACGAATCTTTTCGAGCGGAATGTCAAAGCTCCGGTAATGGGCGACAATCCTCAGCCAGAGTATTTCCAGGTAGTTAAGCCGCCGCCATTTGCCCTCCTCAAACTCTCCCATCAGTAACCCCTGATGCCCCCAGTGGGTAATGTTTCGGTGCTGAACCTCTGTATCCCTGATCGTGAACCTGGGCTGTTCCAATTCCTCCAGTAAGGATTCACGTAACTCTTTTTCTAGGCTGTTCTTCATTTTATCCAATCATTTAACTTTTTTTATCTTCTTTTTCGCCGACTAATGTAATATTATTATTAACTTCGACAAAACTTTTAACATGAAAAATTTCGAAATCTTCCAAGATAAAATCGGTACCTGGGACGATGAACATCAAGCATATTTTCTCATAGACAAACTTGACGACCAGGTCTTCTATTCCCGGCGTCCTAATGCCAGATTTCGAAACGGGCGAAACCGATCAACCTATCATAATCGGAAAAACCGGGAGGAGCGGCGCTCCATTTCAGAAGCAAATAGCCTAATCTATCGCAACTACAGTATCATTAAACAATTGTATAAGGAGACCGGCGGCGTTTTCCCGGTACCCTTGACCAAATTATACGAACGAGGCTTTAGTGACGAAGCCCAGTATAAAGTAGTTGCGATAGGCGAAACCGGTCGTAATATTTTTTACTATCACCATTATGGCATTGAACGTCTTGCCGATGGCAAAGGAGTTGCCCTATACTATAAATCAAAATAACATGGATACGATTCCACTTACCTTCTCGAATCAGGACCAGTTCTTTGAGAAGTCCCATGCAGCCGTGCAGTCCGCAAGAAAATCCCGTAACCTCCTGCCTACCCTACTCATTATAGCAACGG
This sequence comes from uncultured Porphyromonadaceae bacterium, assembly GCA_964512915.1. GTDB lineage: Bacteria > Bacteroidota > Bacteroidia > Bacteroidales > UBA12481 > UBA12481. The sequence continues at coordinate 4,681 of CAZEKJ010000064.1, read as the reverse complement.
TAGTAGTAGGCCTTTGGATTCTTCACCATGAGGTTTTTATACCCCGGTGTCGGGAGCCTGAGGAATAACAAAACTCTTACATTAGCTTGAAACGTTTATCAGGCGACTAGGCCGGTAATAAACGTTTAAGAAACATTTCAGCATTTGAAACGCGTAATATCCGTTTAAGAAACGGATATCCAACGCTTCAAAAAATTGAGGCCCGTTTCAGAACCGTTTACAGACCGTTGCTTTATCAGATTAAAATAGATTGAGCAGCCACACCTTTGATTTTTCGAAAATTGATGCACCTAATTGAGATCATCCGGAATGATATTACCAAAACCTTAGCTGAGCCATCGTCAATGCCGCCAACAATAGCCTACCGACTTCATTGGAAAAACATGCCGACCATCATAGTTTGTCGAGGGGTATTTTTATACATTGGCCTACTATAACCTGAAGCTGGCAAAGTGTAGTGTTATTGAAGTCGTGGCGGGCCTTTGGGCACGGTCAGTCCCGGTTTTGCCCTGGGACTGAGGTGGCGAAGCTGTGGACAACCGACGACAGAGGACAGATGACGGACGACCGCTCCCTGCTGTCATCCCGGTGAAAACCGGGATCCCCATCCTCGAAGCACAAGACAGGAGATTCCGGATTGCTCCGGAATGACATCAGCGCCAATAACCGGTAACGGGCAACCGGCAACCGGCAACCGCTCTTCTTTTCAAGCTTGAATTTTTTGTTACTACCTCCCTCTGTCGCCTTAATTTTGCATCGTAATCTTAACCCACGATGCAATGAAAAACAAGAGAACGTATTATCAGCTGATCCTCGACCGCAGCGGGTCGATGAGTGTGTGTATCGAAGAGACCGTGAACGGGGTGAACAGTCAGATCCGGCGGATCCGGGAGCTGGCTGCACGGTACCCGGAGCAGGAGATCCGGACTTCGATGTGCCTGTTCAATCATTTGCTGACTCCGGTATGGGACCGGGTAAAGCCCTCCGACCTCCGGGAATTAGCTTTCAGCGATTATCGGCCCGATGGCAACACGGCCCTCTTGGATGCGATTGGAAAAACGATCCGGCATTTACAAAAAACCATCGGTGAAGACGTATCCCGGGATGAGGCCAGTGTAGTAGTTATAATTTTTACCGACGGATACGAGAACTCTTCGATAAAGTTTACCCATCCTCAGGTTGCTTCTCTGATCCGTGAGCTTGAACTAACCAGCCGCTGGACCTTCAGCTACCTCGGTGCCACTCTGGATGCCGTCGACATTGCCGTCAGCATGAACATCAAAGCTTCTAATGCGGTTCACTTCAGAGTCAGCGACTCTCACAAAATGCACAGTCATGTCTCCAGATGTTTCAGCTCGTATTTGGATGATAAACAAAACGGCAAAATCCTGCCGGATTTTTTAAAGGAGGAGAATCAATAAACATACCCACCCCAACCCCTCCCTCGACCAGGGAGGGGCCCCTCTCCGAGACAAGTTCTGTGCTTGAACCAGCAACTAGTAACCAGAAACCAGTAACCAGAAATCATTGAAGTTACACCTCCTCCGTTCCTCCGAATTCAACAAGGAAAATTTCCAGGCCATCCACGCCCTGATCGGGCAATATCCCGGACCGGTTCACTATGTCGTTCATGAACGGCCGGTGGAATACACCGATGATGACCTGATCCGGGAGATTTGGGATGATCAACGCATGGATCATAAGGTCATGTTTCGTCTAGGCGAACCCCGCCATGCTATGATGGTCGATTACCTGCATTGGGAGGATCTGTTCGAAAAATGCGAGAAGAGCCGCAGGAAGTTTAAGATCCCCGATGAGGAGGTGGTTGTGTTACTGACCGATCATGCAAATGAGCTTAATTGGTTTTCAGCCGCCGATCCGGATGGGAAACTGAACTTTTTTGTGCACACCGAAATGTGGGAGCGGTTTATCACCGATGATTTCCGTTATCCCGTAGTGTATGAGCTGGCCTCCATCCCGCTTCAGCTCAGGATGTTCGACAGCTTTCAGGAACAGGTCGACTATGCCCACCGTGAGCCCCGGGGCTGTATGAATGATCTGTGCCTCGACAAATCACAGATCGGATTAAAACTACGAACCGGAGATATCTGTCCGGATTGCAAGAAACGTATTCACCACCGCCGGATAGATCCCCAGCTGATTGGTCAGGTATTCAGGATTTTTGAAGGTATCAGGTCCCAGATGCTGTTCTGTGCCGCCTTCACCGAGACCGAGCAGCCCAGCCGGCTGGTCCTTGATTACAACAAACGAAAACTCTTTCTGACTGATCTCGGTGATCTGGAGATTCACTTGAATCCGATGGAATTCACTGTTTACCATTTCTTTCTGAATCATCCGGAGGGAATCCTTTTCAACTCCCTTTCCGATTATCAATCCGAGCTCCTCTCGCTGTACAACCACTACTCCAATGCAGACTCCATTGCCACCATCCAGGGTCGGGTTGTCGATCTCGTTGCTAATAATAAAGATTGTCTCAGCCAGGTAATTTCCCGAATCCGACGGCGGTTTGAACTTGCGCTTGGAGAAAGAATTTCTGGGGTGTACATTATTGGAGGGGATTCAGGAAGAAAAAGGAGAATCAGGATTGAGCGGGTATTGGTTACAATTTTAAACTAACTGTGCATATATCTTGCTATTAAGCACCAAAACCGCAAACATGCGGTAAGCCATCTAAATAGCGAGATATACGCTACTTGCTTGGCAAAATACTATTTTTTATCCTAATCCAGCTGACAACTATATGGAAAATAGAAGCAAGTAGCGTCTATTTACTCGCTGTGTACAATTTTAAAACAAAAATATGACTAACTCATCTATCAAACAAAAGGTAAAAACTAAACTGGGCAATTTATTATTGGCATTAGCTAGTATTCTTTTAAATGTAGTCTTTCTTTGCTTTTGGTTGGCGGCTCAGTATCTTTTAGCTTATGTGATAAGCCTTTTATCTACAGATGAAATGAATAAGCTAATGATAGTGGTTTTTAAAAGCATCTTTGCTATATCCACAATAATACCAATTCTTATTAATTTGTATAAAGATATTAGAATCATGATTATACAATCAAATAAAGAAATTGAGGCAGAATTGATTTCAAAAACTCAAATCTAGAAAAGTATGAAAACAAATAATAATTCTATTCTTTTACCTCTTCAAGAAGATAAAGTCATAGCTAAAAGTATATATACACAGCGCATAAGAACGTTTTTATTGACTATTTTAATCAGTTTCATATTCATATGTATTTCCCTTTTAATCTATAGATTCTTACTAGTCAATGAATACAAATTATCATTATCCCATGAATCATTATTTATAATTTCATTAGGAGCTATCATTGCTTTTTATTTAATCACAACATTATTAACTTTCAATAAAAATATACAATCGTATAAAAAGCTTCTAAGTGAAAACACCAGACTGTCCAGACAATTAGTTGACTTCAAGCGATTTGATTTAATAAAGGATTTAGTAAAAATATTATTACCAGTGTGTATTGTTCTTTTAGAATCAGTTCTTAAAGACATTCTATCATTTGATAATTCTATACTTTTTGTTTTCCTTATTCCTGTCATATTTTTTCTCTACTTGACAACCATAAATAGTGATGGTTCAAATTTTATTAGAGACATTTTTAATAAATTCTTAGAAAATCTTATAAAAATGCTTGACGGATTATTAAAACAAATAAACATTAAACTCCCTAGTATTAAGACAGATAAAAAAACTGCACACAACAAAGTGTAAATTTTATAGCGGGTTCGGTGGTGTGCGGGGGCAGATTCTCGCATCAATTTCCGTCCTGCCGGACAGGAAATCGCCCCGAGAATCCGCTACAAAAACTTACACCAACCGTTGGCAGCAAGTGTAAGACGACCAAGACCCTGAGTTTCAATAATAGATTGAATATCAAAAAATGAGTTGGAAAATTTTTAGTGTAAAATACGATCAGCGAGAGACATGGGCATTTGAACAAATGTCTTATTTGCTTTTCTGTGCTGAGTTTGATAATCGAATAGGATTATTTCGCTACAAAAACCAAACTGGAATTGAGACAGAGCCAATCGAAAAAAACGGAAAATATTATGGTTTTCAATCCAAATATTACACAACCTTAATCGCTGACAACAAAGACGACATTATTGATTCAATCCAAAAAGCTAAATCCAAAAACAAACAATTAGACGAATTACTTCTCTACATCAATCAAGAACTTTCAGAAAGCAACACAAAAAGCAAAAAGAAACCGCAATATCAGTTGGACATTGAGAAATCCGCTAAGGCAGTTGGAGTAAAAATTCAATGGCGTGTTCCAAGTCATTTTGAATTACAATTGTCTTTGCCTGAGAATAAATACATAAATGATGTCTTTTTCAGCCTTGACCCAAACGAAGGAGATTTGCTTGATGAAATTTCTAAACACAACGAAAATATTTTACAAGCAATTCAGACAGAAATATCATTCGGAGACAAACAAATTAAAATTGACCGGACTTCTGTTATTGAAGCTATAGCTGATGCTTCTCAAAAGAGTAAAAATATAATTATTTCAGGCGAGGGTGGTTGCGGTAAGACCGCAATTTTCAAAGAGTTTTATAATTCTTATTCACTAGCGTTGCGTTGTTAATAATACAAGTTCTTTGAAAAGCTTGATACATCTAC
>CAZEKJ010000063.1:10640-18999 GCA_964512915.1 uncultured Porphyromonadaceae bacterium | reverse complement strand
TGCCCAAACGGGCGAGCGCAGCTCGCCCCTACGTCAGGTTCACAACCCTCCCCATCTTTCCGGCCAACTCGCCTGAATGGGTAACCATAATCAGGGTTTTCCCCTGCTCCTTGCTGATCTCGAGGAAGAGGCTGATAAGGTTCCGTGCGTTGGCCTGGTCGAGAGCCCCGGTGGGTTCATCGGCCAGAAGGACCTGGGGGTTGTTGATGAGAGCCCGCGCCACGGCGGCCCGCTGGCACTCTCCGCCCGACAGCTCCCCGGGCTTCTGATGACGCATTTCCCACAAGCCCATTCGTTTTACCAGCGCCTCTCCATGTTCCACGATTGACTGCGGCACCTTACGGTAGTTGGCCAGGGCCGGCACGAGTATGTTCTCCATCAGTGTGCACTGAGGTAACAGATGGTGCAGCTGGAAAACCAAACCAATGCTCAGGCTCCGGAACCGGTCGAGATTCGTGCCGGTCAGGGTGGAAATATCGGTTCCCGCAAAAAGAATCCTGCCCGAATCGGGCCGGTCGAGCGCAGCAATCAGGTTGAGCAGGGTGGTTTTCCCTGAGCCTGAGGGCCCGGTGACAGCCAGTGTTTCTCCCTCTGCAACCGACAGGGAAAAATCTTCAAGAACCCTTCTTTCCGAAGGAGTACCAGGCGTTCCGTAACTTTTTTGAATCCGATCGATTTCTATCAGCATACCCGCAGCATTTATTGGCCGATAACCTGCCTGTAAACGGCAACCAGCTCTTCGGCATGGGTAAAGATATTGAAATGTTCCTGAACCCCGCGGATCGCAGATTCACTCATGCCGGTCATCTGCGGCGGATTCCTGAGGGTGCGGGCCAGCGCATCAGTCAGGGCTTCCGGCTCATTTGGGGCATAGATGATTCCTCCGCAGGTCTCCCCGATGATTTCCGGAAATGCACCCAGGGCCGGCTGAACTACCGGTACACCCGATGCCATGGACTCCAAAAGATAGAGCCCGAATGCCTCACCGTTTAATACCGGCGCGGAAACAAGCGACACCTTCCTGAAAAATTCACGCCTCCCATCATCTTCAAAATCAACCTGAAACTCTACTGAATCAACCAGTCCGGCGGTTGCGATCTTTCGACGGATTTTTTTCAGGAATTTTTTGTCTTCACCGGTGGATCCGCCGGTAACAATCAGCCTGGTCGCCTTGAATTCCTCATTCTTTTTAAGCCCGATGAAGGCATCAACCAAAACCCCAAGCCCGTTCTCTTCGCACATACGCGAAATATAACCGATGTTTGCCGGCTTTTCACTTACATTAACAGGTTCATAATCAGATGGGTCAACGCCAAGATGCACAGTGAAAAGTTTTTCTTCGGGTATCCGGATCTTCTCCTTCATCAGTGCTGAGAAATAGCGGCTTACCCCGATAAAACCGGCAATCGATTTTCCATTCTCATGCATGAGGTCCCATGCTTCCTGGCGAAACTCCGGCTTCATCACATCGATCCACACATCTTCGTCCTGCAGGGAGCAGAAAACCGGCACCCCGAGTTCCTGCCGAATTCGCGGCGCAAGGCCCGATAACAGGGCATTCGACAGATGTATAACATCGGGCTTGTAATGGTCGCGGATCCAATGAATCATTCTTTCGAGCTCCTCATGCTGCTTCCCGTGCTCTCCCCTCAGCATTGAAATAGTCATCTCGCTCAATCCCGGAGCGCTGGTCGATCCGGCCATTCCGGCGGCAAATTTGAGCATGGATTTCGAGTTCAACAGTCGGTCGAACCATTTCGGGGCTTTTTCAAATATCGGATATAACTGCTTCAGATATATGCTGATAGCCCCATAAAAAACAGGAATCCCCCCATGATCCTTCTCATGCGCAAACAGCGGAAGATACATCGGGATCTTGACCACCTCGTGGCCCATCTCGCGGAGGGCATTCACATACTTGCTGTCGCGGAGACAGTTGCCGCAGTAGAAACTGCCGCCGGAACCGGGAATGATGTGGAGGATACGCATGGAGGATTTACGATTTACGATTTACGATTTACGATTGCCAATGTGCCAATGTGCCAATGTGCCAATGTGCCAATGTGCCAATTATGGCCGATGCAATTGTCATCCCCGTATAAGCGGGGACCGCAACTCCAACCGGCAACCGGCAACCGGCAACCGGTAACCGGTAACCAGTGGTATTAGACTCAAAACTCTCCAATTTGTTAACACTTGCCCGCAACTTTCGTTCAAATCCGGTATTCAAAGCTGAACAGGAACCGGTGGCTATCGGAATTAAGGTTCCAGTCCGAGATAAATCCCTGATAATTCAGGCAAAGGGTAATGTTTTTGATCGGGCTGAAGGAGAACCCTGAAATATACGCGTTGCCTGAAACCGGCATTAGGTTGGGCATTCCTTCCGGAACCCGGTAAAACAGGTCGTCAAATCGGGCCATAAACTTAAGGCTCTTCACCAGATTGATAATCACGAAAGCTGAACTTCCATAGGTAACATAACCGGGAATATTCTGGTAGCGGTTGATGTATGAATACTCGGCTCCGATCCGGATCGTTTCCCCTGCCCTGTAACCGACGTAGCCGGTAATCAGTTGTTCCGGCAATGCACCTGCTGCTCCGGATTCCTTGATGTGGCTGTATACTCTGGCCTGAAACCTGCCGTTAAGGGAGTAGCTGAGCCCTCCTGCAAATTTCAGTTTACCGAAGGCGTCCTGGTCCAGTCTTGGACCCTCTCCGTTGGTCAGGGCCAGGTCAAGGCTGAAAGCGTCACTGAGCTTAAAATATCCGATAACTCCGATATCCGAGCTGGGTATTCCATAGTAACGGTCCTGGTAGGTTTCTGCCACAAAGCGATATCCATAGAAGATTTCCCAGGGAATATATGAGTTTATAAAGACGGTTCCGGCCTCTATGGCTATCCGGTCCGAAGGGGCCCACCTCAGGTGCGCCACTTTCAGGTACATGGTATTGATAGATCCTTCGAGACGGGTGCGGTCGATCAGGACTTTTGCCGACCAGTGCTTGTCAAAAGCATAGCTGCCACCGGCCATCATCCGCCCGATCCAGAAAGAATAATCCTTGCCGACTCCATAAGTCGGATTAAACTCTGCGTTCGCAAAGACGTGCACAATCGGTGTAAACTTCGGCGGTTCCTGGGCCTTGGCGGCTGAAGAGCCCAGAAGCAGGAGCGCCAGTAAGAGTGATTTGACAGGTATTCTCAAAGTGCGCATCAGTAGTATTTTGTTAAATAGTAAAAAAGTCAATTCGGAAATATCATCAACCGAACCCCGCTTCCGCGGGGATGACAAATGGAAGACACATATATGTGTCTCTACGAGGCAGGGGATCCTGACTTTCGTCAGGATGACAGTTCTGGCGAAATAACCGGCAACCGGCAACTGGCAACCGGCAACCATCTTCATTTCCCCCAACAATACACATACCCATCCTCCCCCCCGGCGAAGATCCTGCCGTTGGCCACAGCCGGATTCCCGTTGATCGGTGTACCGGTTTCGTAACTCCAGACAGGGGTTCCGTCACTGAGTTTCAGAATGATGATGTCGCCGCGCATATTAGCGGCCAATACCTGGTCACCGCAGATCACCGGCGAAGCATCCACCCGTTCGCCGGTATTGTATTTCCAGATGACCTTCCCCGTAGCCGCCGAAAAGCAATACACATTCTTGTCGCGGCTCCCGGTTATCACCTTGTCGCCCAGTATGGCAGCCGAGGCCAGAAATGGCAGCTGCACCTTGTCGTTTGCATATTTCCATGCTATTTTTTGCTGCTCCAGGCTGACGCAGGAGAATCCTCCATCGTAATCCCCCACAAATGCGAGGTTTCCCTTAACCGGAATGGATCCGGGGACATACGTTGCCACATTGATTTTGGTCACCACCTTGCCGGTGGCAATATCCACGAGATGCAGGAATCCGTCGCATCCGCCGAAAATGGCATTTCCATCGACACAGGCAGCAGCACCATTTATAAAATTATCGGATTCATATTTCCATATACCCTTGCCGGTAGCAGCATCGACGCAATGGAGGTAAAAATCGTAACTTCCTACAAGAATTCTCGTATAAGGGCCCTCTTTCCAGGCATTGGGAGATCCGCTGATCTGCCCTTCGGTTTTGTAAACCCATTTCCTTTTACCGGTTGTTATATCCCAGGCAATCAGCTCGCCCGAAAGATTTCCGGCATAGACCGTGTTCTCCAGAATCAGTGCCGGTGCTTCGATCCCATTATCCGTACTGTCTTTCCAGATGAGCTTGCCGCTCAGGTCGAGGGCATAGATTGTCCCGTTTAGCGACCCGACAATCACCCTGTTTCCGCAAACCACCGGCGATGCCTTGATATCGTCTCCTGTTTTAAACTTCCACAGCAGTTTCGGCTCCTTCGGCAACGCCGTTTTGCTCACCCCGTTCAGCGCCGCATCCCCACGGAATATGGTCCAGCAATCCTGGCCCTGCACCGGAAGGAGGGATGAAAGGAAGAGAAGGGAGAAAATTAAGGGAGAGATTCGAATTCCGAATTCCGAATTCCGAATAGGAGATTCAGGTTTCTTACCCATCTTGATATCTTTCTTTAATCTTTAATCTTAACTCTTTACTCTTTTTTTCGCCTTTCGCCTTTACTCTTTCGCCTTTATCGAAAGCGCTCCCGTCGGGCACGCCTCCGCCGCCTTCTCCGCCGTATGCGTCAGTCCGCTTTTCAGGCTCTCACTGAATGGCACGCCGATGGTCACGTCAAATCCGCGGCCAATAAAAGTAAGGCCCAGTTCTTCTTTATATTCCGATGTGATCCGTACGCAGATGCCGCATTTGATGCATTTCAGGGGTTCATAGATGACGGTATCGTGCTGGATGATTTTGGTCAGGGGTTTCCGTTCCGGACCCTGGTAGCGCTTCTGATCGGCTTTGTATTCATCGGAATAGTCCCTGAGTTTGCAGTTTGCCAGTTTCCGGCAGTCGCAATGCATGCATCGTGCAGCCTCTGCCATTACCTCTTCCCGGGTATAGCCCGCATGTATTCCCTGGGCGGGTTCAATACGGTCTGCTGCCGGGGATTCTTTGAGATACTCCAGGTTTTCCTCCGGAGTGAGCCGGCCAAACCGGGAATTGAACAGGCGTCTTTCTCCGGTAACCGGCAGGCCGGTAAGCTGCTGGTCCACACGGATGGCAGCATCTTTCCCAAGGGCCGATGCCCGGATCGCCATTTTGGGCGCTTTGTCAAGCGGTTCCACAACCGCATCGAATTCGCGGTGAAGTTCCGCCAGCTGAACGGGACCGATATCGGAATTCATGACAAAAATAACCCCGGTCTCCCGGATTCTCCCGATCTCACGGTCAAGGATTTCCAGCGGCAGTTTCTCCCGGGGGACCGAATAGCGCAACTCGCCGCCGGGCAGTTCGTTCCGGTCGAAGATCGTAACCTGGTAACCTTTCATCCTCAGGTACCATGCTGCGGAAAGGCCGTGCGGGCCGCTGCCAATAACTCCAACGTGATGCGTGACGCGTGACGCGTGATGCGGAACATCGGGTTCCTTTAAATCGTCAATCGTCAATCGTAAATCGTCAATCCCTTCGTCGCCCGCAGCGCGTTTCAGCAGACATATCCCTACAGCCCCGTCTATCGTTCGTCTTCTGCAGGCGCTTTCGCAGGGAGCCGGACAGATCCGGCCCAGAATGGAAGGGATGGCAATATCCCGGATTACCACCTCATAGGCTTCGTCGAATTCTCCGGCGGCCAGGTGGCGGTTCATCTGCGGGATATCCATGTGAGCGGGGCAGGAGAGCTGACAGGGAGCCTCGCAGTCACCCGTATGGTCGCTGAGGAGAAGGTCGAGTGCCGTTTTGCGGGCTTCCCGGATCTCCTCGTCCATCGTTATTATTGCCATGCCGGGGGTGGCTTTGACGGAGCAGGAGGGGAAGAGCCTGCCGGCTGCATCCTTCACGAGGCACACCATGCAGGAAGTAAAATGTGGCAGGTCACCATTGTGGCACATCGACGGGATCACGATTCCGAGCTGCTGCGCGGCGTCCATTACCGTGGTGCCGTTTTCGGCCTGAATTATGTTTCCGTCGATGGTAAGTTCGATCATCTGGCTCTGTCAGGATTTGATCACCGCATCGGTTGGGCAAACCAGCCGGCAGGTGTCACATTTAATGCATTTTTCAAGGTCAATCTCGTGCTTCTCAAGGGGCCGGAATTCGATCGCGTCGGTCGGGCATTTCTGGGCGCACAGGGTGCAGCCGATACACTTGTCGTTGATCGAATATCGGATCAGGTCCATGCACTTGCCGGTTGGGCAGTGTCCGTTGAGGTGTGACTCATACTCCTCCCGGAAATATTTCAGGGTGGTAAGGATAGGGTTCGGAGCCGTTTTGCCCAGTCCGCAAAGGCTGCCTTTTCGGGTCCACCCGGCCAGGTTTTCCAGCTCCTCCAGATCGCCTTCCTTACCCTGTCCGCTGCAGAGCCGGTTCAGGATATCGAGCATCCGGCGCGTGCCGATTCGGCAGAAGGTGCACTTCCCGCAGGATTCCTTCTGGGTGAAGGAAAGAAAATAGCGGGCCATATCCACCATGCAGTCGGTATCGTCGAGGACAACCAGGCCGCCCGAGCCCATCATGGCTCCAAGCCCCGACATCGATTCAAAATCGACCGGTATGTCGGCCAGCCTTTCCGGGATGCACCCGCCTGAGGGGCCACCGATCTGGATAGCCTTAAATTTCCGTCCGTTGGCAATCCCTCCTCCAATTTCCTCAACAATCTCCCGGATCGTAATACCCATGGGTACTTCGATAAGGCCTCCCCTTGCAACCTTGCCGGCCAGTGCGAATACTTTTGTCCCTTTGCTGGTGTGGGTGCCCAATCTGCTGAACCGGTCTGCGCCGTTCCGGAGAATCCAGGGAATGAGCGCCAGGGTTTCGGTGTTGTTTACCAGAGTAGGGGCAGCGTTGAGGCCGGATTCGGCCGGGTAGGGCGGCCTGAGGTGCGGGAAACCGCGTTTGCCTTCAATGGAGGCGATCAGGGCGGTCTCCTCACCGCATACAAAGGCCCCGGCGCCCTGGTACAGGTGGATATCGAAATTAAAACTGCTGCCCAGGATGTTTTTGCCCGTAAGGCCCGCCTCACGGCAGAGAGCCAGCGCCTGGGTTATACGGCTTACTGCCAGCGGGTACTCCGCCCGGATATAGAAGTAACCTTCCGTTGCCCCGACTGCATAACCTGCGATGAGCATGCCTTCGATCACGCGGTACGGATAGGATTCCAGCAGCATCCGGTCCATGAAGGCACCCGGATCTCCTTCGTCGCCGTTGCAGATTACATATTTTGTGGCCGATTTTTGTGCTGCCACCATCTCCCATTTCCGGCCGCTCAGGAAGCCGGCGCCGCCGCGTCCGCGGACCCCGGAAGCCACCACTTCGGAGATTACCTTGTCGGGGGTCAGGCCTGACAAACATTTTTTCAGTGCATTGAAACCCTGACGGCTCTCGTATTCGCTGATGTCGAGAGGATTGATCACCCCGCGGTGTTCGGTGGCGATCGGAACCTGCCGGCCCAGAAAGGAGGTGATGTGCTTTTCCCGTATGTCGCTGCCATAGCGTTCAACGCTGCCCCATCCGGTGTCGTCCTGAATGGATTGTATCAGGCTGACGGTTTTAACGCTTAATCTTTTTAGCAGGGATGGCGGATCGAAATGGTTCTCGATCAGTTGCTTTACATCGCGGGGATTGACCTGGGTATACAGAACCGGTTCCTTTCCTGTGGGAACGATCTCCATCAGCGGCACCTGGTGACACATGCCCACACAGCCGACATGTTTCAACTTAACATTCAGCCCATTGGCATGAATCGTCTCTTCAACCGCCTCCCGGATCTCTTCACTGCCGCTGGCCACGCAGCAGGAACCCAGCCCGATCCGGATCTCCCCTTCTACCTTTGTTACTTGTCTCTTTCCTTTCTGCCCTCCTGCCTTCCTGCCCTTCTGCCCTTGAAAATCCTCCAGGATCTCTGCTGCCTGATCCGTCGCCACATGCCCGTAGGTAACCCCGTCGATCTGGACAACCGGAGCCAGGGTGCAGCACCCCAGACAGCTCACTTTTTCAAGGGTATAGGTCATGGAAACATCGGTATCCTGATCGCCCGAAAGTCCCAGCTCCCGGTGAAAGGCATCGAAAACCAGCGAAGCTCCCTTAACATGGCAGGCAGTACCCACACACACCCGGATCATGTGTTTCCCAACCGGGTGCATCCGGAACTGTGAATAAAAGCTGGCCACCCCGATAATCTGCTCAGGCGTTATATCCGTTTTGGCACAAACCTCCCGCAACACCTCCTCCGGAAGATAGTTATACTTCTTCTGGATAGCCTG
>CAZEKJ010000063.1:0-10630 GCA_964512915.1 uncultured Porphyromonadaceae bacterium | reverse complement strand
AATGGAATCACCATCTCCCGGCCGGTGCCGGACTGGTTAATTAATTCTGATATGTCGGTATCGATATTCAAATTATCACATTCCACATTCCACATTCGACATTTGTACCCGGGGGTAAACGGGCGTCCGCAGGACGCCCTTACGAGGACGGGTTTTTCGCGTCACGCGTCACGATCCCACGCACACCAGCGACCGGTCTCCCTTCAAATAAATTACTCCATCCGCAAACGCCGGGGTTACCACCGATTTTTCTCCCATCGCCGGGCTACCCAGGTTGGTTTTCGTACGTTCGACCTTGTAAATATGCATGGTCCCGCCCTTATCCATCACATAGACTTTGCCGTCAGCAATCATTGGGGAACCGTAGAAACCCTGGTCATATTCATGCTCCCACAATTTGGCTCCTGTCTTTGCATCGTGGCATACAAACATACCATAGCTGGTGGCGATAAACAGGAGTCCGTTTGCGGCCACCGGGCTGGCTGCCTCAGGAAGATATTCATCTGCCTCCCAAACCGTCTCGGGTGCGGGACCCGGGCGAATGGCAATCAGTTTGGCATATTCATTTGCGGCATAGACCAGTCCATCGTAAATGGCGGCTGAAGGGCCCACTTCTCCCGACATGCACTCGAGGGACCAGAGCTCTGCACCCGTTTCAAAATCATTTCCGTAAACAAGAGGTGAGGTCACCGTTATAATCTGAAGTTTTCCATTCAGTTCCGCCAGTACCGGGGAGGCCCAGGATATTTTGGTTTTTCTGGGATGATCCCAAACCGTGTTACCCGTTGCTGTATCGAGCGAAAGTAATTTGCCGGATGCGTTGGTATCATATTGAACGATCAGCCTGTTGTTCCAGCAGATCAGCGAAGAGGAGTGCCCGTAATGGTTATCAGGGACACCCAGATTCCGTGCCCAGATCCGCTTTCCCGTCATATCCAGGGCAACCAGGTCCCCATTGGCAAAAATGGCGTAAACCCTTTGCCCGTCGGTGGCGGCGGTGGGTGCAGAGAGGCCGGTGTCGGCAGTGGTGCGCGGGGCAGTTGCCGGGGATCCAGGAATACCCGATGCATCATGCTGCCAGAGCAGGGCTCCGCTGTTCCTGTCGTAACAATAAACCACCCGTGATTGGGCATCCGCACCGGCAATGAACAACTTGTTGTCCCATAAAATCGGCGAATTGTACCCCTTTTTGTCCAGGGTCACCTTCCATTTTATATTCCTTCCGCTGGGCACATCCCAGTCGACCGGAATGTTCACCGCCTTTGATACCCCCTGGCCCCAGTGGCCGCGGAAAGACGGATGGTTAACGCCGGTTGCCGGTTGCGGGTTGCCGGTTGACGGTTGCTGGTTACTGGTTGCTGGTTGCTGGTTCAGGGACGGGGTCCCCGCTTCCCCGGGGATGACAGCGCTGCCGCCCGTTTTCTCCTGGTCTCCCAGTCTTCCCGTCTCTTGGTCTCCCAGTCTCTCAGTCTCTTGGTCTTCTTCCACAACCACCTTCTTAACGCCCTGCTCCGCCGCCACCTGCACCACCTGCCCGGTCTCTTCATAGATCTTCAGGTAATCGGTGGTCAGGTAGGAAGCTACAAGAGCAGAGCCTAGCAGGATGCCGCCTGTGATAAGAATCCATCGCTGCGACAGAACCCGCGTAATCTGGGTGGTTCCGCCAGTAAGAAGGGGAGCGCCAATTTTTATTTTCATGTCATGATATATTCGTAGTAACGCAGCAAACAGGATTCCGCCGAAAAGGAGCAGAAAACCGCCCGTTTTTACCTGCCAGTTGCTGGTAAAGTATGCTTTCCTCGCGAGAAGGTCGAGGTTCCGGATATCTTTTTTCAGGGCATCATTCTGCTGATCCCCCTGAAACTGCTCCACCAGAGCCTTGAGAGCCTCACTCTCCAGCGGCTTGGCGGATTTGATATGTATGAAATTAATCAGCAGAAGCATTGCCACCGCAATACAGAAAATCCCCGAGGCGGTGATCAGGTCTGAAATTAGTTTTAGCTTATTTTCCATGATTCGCTATACTATCTGTTCAACAGGACAATAATCCAGGCACCTTGCACAACTATAGCAGGTTCCCCGGTTAGCCTGATATTCATTTTTTCTTCTGAATATGAGCTGGTTGAAGGCCATAAATCCGATAACCAGTCCGATAAAGGCCCCCAGTATCCAGCTACCGGTGTAGAACATATCCCGGATGGCCGATGCCTCTTCCGTCAGGGTTTCCAGGGATTTCCCGGATGCCAGGAAAGTCTGGATATCGAGATTCTGCGGATCATTCCGAAGCTCCGGATGTGAGATCAGGAGCTCAGCAAGATAGACGGTCTGATTGGCTTTTGAAAGGAGTACATGTGATTTTGATCCGATCCAGCCTCCGGCAGCCATCAGTATCGGAATCAGGATTAAGAAAAGTAAAAACCGGCGGGTACTCTTTTTGGGATCGGGCCGCTCTTTTTCACTGTCCGGGAAATCGATCGCTTCAAACGGGCATGCGGTGGTGCAAAGCTTGCATTCAATGCATTTGGTTGGATAAACCGAAAGATGCCTTCTTGAAAAGCGGGAGGTGATGTTGAGCAGAGCACCATAGGGACACAGGAACCGGCAGTAAGGCCGGGCGATAAAGAGCCCCATCAGGAGGAAGGCAATGCCGAGAAAAATCATCAGGTAAGGGCCGTTCATCCGGTAAATGCCGATAAAGGGATCGTACCGGCAGATGATAAACTCGGTGCCGGTAACAGCATATAAAACCGAGAGTCCCAGATAAACATACGGGAACACACCCAGGGTTTTCCTGAGCCAGGGTGCAATAGTTATCGGTTTGAAAATCAAAAGGTCCTGGATAGCCCCCAAGGGGCATGCGGCACCGCAGAAAACCCGGCCGTAGAAAAGGCTAAAGACTAAGGGCAAAAGGAAAAAGAGGAGCGCATAGAGGGAAATCACATATTTCGGGTCGGCCAGGGCAAGGGCAACGTTCTGGATGGAGCCGACCGAACAGATGCAGCCGTTGCGGTAAAATCCAAAGTATATGGCCGAGAATACCGTGAGCCAGAGGATTCCTTTCCGCGACCGCTTTTTTATGGCAAACCAGGCCGTAAGGCCCATGACCAGAACCAGCAGGGCAACATCAACGAACTCCATTCCGACTCCGCGGGGTTCGGGAGCAGTGGGAGAAGGCTGGGAATATTCCGTTTTAAACTCCGGCTTGGGAAATCGCTGCTGTGCCTCGAGGCGGGTGAAGGTCCCGATAAGTATCAGGATAAAGAATATGTACTTCAGCCGTCTCATCCTTTAGGTATTACTATGGCCGGATTTTTTACTTCTCCTTTAAACTGATAGGCTGCTTCGACAGGAACCCGGGTGATGGCGTCGGAGGGGCAGAGACGTGCGATGGAACACTCGTTGCAGTTCTGGCACAGGTCATGCCGGATCTGAAGGTGCAGCGATCCATTGCCGAAAGAGGTGCATCCTTTTACGCATTTACCGCAGCCATTGCAAAGCTCCTCGTCGATGGTATATTCGAAGAAGGGTTCTTCCACAAATTTTCGCTTGAGCGCTCCGGTAGGACATAGTTGATTTTCCGCCCCGGTGTTAAGGCTTAATGAATTCGGTTTGAAATAGCCGCCGCACAGGTCACAGTAACCGCACATGGAATAGGCATGGACGCATTTGACGGCCGAAAGATCGCGCACGCACTGGGTGGCACAACGGCCGCACTGGCTGCATTTGGTGGGGTCAATCTGCCATACATATTTTCCGGAGGCTGAGACTTTCCGCTTTAGAATGATATTCCCGGTCAGGTAAACCAACCCTCCCAGGATAATCCACCTCCCCGATTGTGTTAAAAATTTTTTCCGGTTCATGGTTCTTTCCTTTCAAATATTCTGATCATTTTCCGGTCGAAATCCAGCGCATAGATCTCTCCGCGGCTGCCCACCGCCAGATCGGGAGCCTGCGTCCCATTGGCAAAAAGCTGCGGAGTAGCCACTACCGATTCAAGTTCTCCGGATGCCCTGTGCACTTTTATCCTGACCAGCCCCTTTTCAGCCGTGACGAAGGATCCATCCGGCAGTATGGCAATTTGGGCAGGACCGCAGCATCCGCTGAAACCGTTAATATCCGCACCCGTCTTATTCCAGTATCCGCGAAGCCTTCCTTCAGGGGTGTAGTTTTCCAGGGCCAGATTACCCGGATTAACTACCCAGAGCTCCCCATCCGGGGCAATAGCGAGGTCGAAACAGGGACTCGGGACAATGAATCCATGCAGCGCGTTCGGCTCCCGTTTGCCGTCAAATTCGGTAAGCAATGTCCCATTAGTCCTGTATTTCAGCACGCGCCTCTTTCCCGCATCGGCCGCATAGAGAAAGGAATCCTTTACAGCGAGGCTGGTGAGGATAGTGCTGTCACCGGCCGAAGCCCATAAAGATTTCTCGTTACCTTCATAATCATATACCCTGATATGATTGGTAAACCCTATGTAAATATCAGACTGATAGATTATTATGCAGGTTGGTGGGGCCGGGAGCTCCCGTTTCATCAGCTGCTCCCCTTCCGTTGAGATAACCTGGAGATAATTGTCCCCGATGAGCCAGATCTTCTCCATTCCAAAAGCAATGCCCCTCTTCTTCGTTTCATTCAGTTCGAGATCCAGTACCTCCCTGTATTTCACCAGGGCGGAATCGACTATTGCAAATTCCTCCAATCCCAGTGCATACGGATTATCCGGCCGTGCATCGGTGCGGTTTTTCCGGATATCCAGGACCACCAGGAGCATGATTCCCAGAGCCAGGGCAAGAAGGATGAAAATTATCAGTTTCCGGTTCATTGGTCAATTGTATTATTAAACCTGACAGGTTTTTAGAAACCTGTCAGGTTTAGGCACACCATCTTCTTCGAGTCCCTCAGCACCATATACCCGTCCGCCACTGCGATCGGGGCCCAGGCATCCTGGCCTTCGAACAGTTTGACCTGGTCGACCTTCAGATAGGATTCAATACTGGGTGTTGCAATTGTGAGGACTCCGTCATCATTGAGAATAAATAATTTGTTGTCTGCAATCAGGTAAGGACCCAGTCCGAAGCGTTCTTCAGAGCCGCTGGCCCATACGGGATTTCGAAGGTTATCTGGTTTAAAGCAGACCAGCTGGTTCCGGAGGGCGGCAGCATCTTTGGGCTGAATGCCAATGAGATGTCCCTGAAAAAAGATAGGTGATTGCTGCTCGCAGGCCAGGCCCTGGGACGGTAGAAACTCATCCACCACTTCCACATCGAACCGGCTACCTGCCTGTTTCAGCCGGATCATCATACTTCCGGCGCCATAGCCGGCAGTCAGGAATATTCTCCCGTCTGGAAGGCAAACGGGGGAGGGGGCTACCACGGATTTGTTCCATGCGGTACTTGACCATAAAACCTGGCCTGCATCCGCACCATCTGCAGCTACTCCGCAAATTCCCCCAACTGCACTGTAAACAAACATCTTACGACCGCCAAAAGTCATGGGCATGATGGAGGAGTGGGACATTTTCCAGTTTCCCGGATTGGGTGTTTTCCATTTGATCAAACCGGTTTCGCAATCGATTGCGATCAGGATATCACTTCCTCCGGTTGCGATGATGGCTTGATCGTTGTCGATGATCGGGCATTGACCGGTATACCAGAAAGGGATTTCAGTTTTATACTCCCTCTCCACATCGAACCCCCAACGGAAGGCACCGGTTGGCCGGTCAACGCACATCACATGGGCCCTCGGGCCTATGGTTACGATATATTTCTCTGTTACTGCCGGGACGGTTCTCGACATTCCATGGTTTCGCCGTATGGTTACCCGGTAGCCGCGCTGCCAGATCTCTTTGCCGTCGGCCAGGTTAAAACATCGCAAAATATCGCTTCTGCGAAGTTCGTCATAATCAAGAACATACACAGCACCTTTCCAGATGGCTGCGCCGGCATGACCTTCTCCAAGTTCCACGGACCAAACCGGTTCCGGAACTTTACCCCCAAAATCACCGATCAGGCCGATGGTTGATTTAGATATGTTATCGAAGTCAGAACCTCTGAACCGGGGCCATGTCTCTGAGAGCTCGGTCAGGACTCCCCCCGGCTCAAAGAACAGCTCTCCGATCACCACAGTTTCTGATGCAGAATCGCTTCGGGGAGGCCGGTTGTCCTCACCGGGGATGCCCTGGGCAAAGTTGCGGACGGGGTTGTGGAGATTCCACCAGACAAAAGAAATTGCCCCTGCCGCGATCGCCCCCGCTATGATAATATGTCTGATGCGCTTCGTCAAAAATCAGATTTTAGCTTTATTATCGTAACCCATGAGCAGGGTAGTTATTGCGCCTATTCTAGTCACGACTATTTGACGCGGAATGCCATCACCGAATTACCATGCCTGACGTATAGTATGCCGTCGTTAAGTACGGGGTGTGCCCAGTGCTGGTCGGAGCCGAGGGTGATCTTGGTTATGCCTGTGATTTTCAATTCGGCAGGCGTGGCCGGTGCTATAAACAGCTCGCCCCGCTGGGAATAGCCGATCAGCATGCCATCGGCAAAGATGGTTACCCCTTTTGCGGCAGCGGTGGATTTGTATTTTATCTCGCCGGTTTTCCAGTCGATACAATGCCACTCTTTTCCTGATGTATCCCCTGAGCCATAAATATATCCGTCGACCAACACGGCGCCGCCCATCCGGCTGTCGAAGGTTTTGGCAAACCATTCCTCGGTAACGGCACTTCCATCGGCACTGAGCTTAAGTTTCGGACCGCCCTGACCGTAGCCGCTGAAACAGAAAAGGCCGCCATCATGATAGAGGGGGGTATTTGGATGTACGGAGTATTGGTTGGGCTGCGGGTGAGACCAGAGGAGTTTTCCGCTGGCAGCATCAATTCCGATGATGTGATCAGCAGTATGCGTAACCAGCAGCTTCCGGGCTGGCAAGTTGATCAGTAAAGGTGTGCAATAGGCTGATAATTCACCTTTGGCCGGTGTGCTCCACAGAAGATCGCCGGTAATCCGGTTTAAAGCGACCACGTTTTTATTTGGGCCACCCGGAGTGCAGTAGAGAACATCCCCATCAATAAGGACGGTCTCCGTTACTCCCCAGGTAATGTTTTTACCATCAAAATCATTGAACAGATCCTTTTTCCATTTCAGGGATCCATCGGTGGCATTCATGCAATAGAGCATACCCAGGCCTGATTCCATGTAAAGCAGATCTCCGGCGATGGTGACTGAGGAGCGGGATCCCGGATAACTTTCCGTGAACTCCGGACCATATTCCCATTTTGATAAAAGCTTGCCCTCCATTGAAAGGACAAACACATAGCCAGTTTTTTCCACCATACCGGTAATGTAAATCCGTCCGTTGGCAAAAACCGGTGATGAGTGGCCTTTCCCCAGCTCATCGAAATGCCAGAGCATCTGCGGGCCTTCAGCTGGCCACTCTTTGAGCAGGCCTTTATCAGGATAAATACCATTTCCAAGTGGGCCGCGCCATTTTGTTGCGGATTGTCCAAGGGCAACTACACTGATCATCAGTGATAAAGTCATCAGGGCAACAGATTTTGACATATGTCTATATATTAAGTTTTACAAAGCGCCAAAATAGTTAAATGCAGTGAAAGTATCATGTTTTTTCGCCATTCATGGTTCGACATCCGCCATTTACCGGTATGGTTTTTGTCGGCAGGATGCTTGTGGTGATTTTTGCAGGGAAACAATAGAACCATGAAACGCGCACTTGTACTTTTTCATAGCCGCAGGGGAACGACAGCCAGCTATGGACAGGAAATTGCCGGAGAGCTTCTGCAGAATGGTGTTGAAGCCACCGCTGTTCCTCTTTATTCAGCCGAAACGGTGGATACCACGGAGGCAGATACACTGTTTATTGGATGCTGGACCAGTGGTCTGATGTTTTTCTGTCAGCATCCCGAAAAGGACTTTGTTTCCTATGTTAGTAAGCTCCCCGACCTCAAGGATAAAAAAGTTGTGCTGTTCACTACTTATAAGCTGTTGACCGGCAGTATGTTCCGCAAAATGAGCCAATATCTTCCCGGAAATCCGGAGGTGAGCCGGGTAAAAATGCGGTCTCGTTCGGGGAAGCTGTCTAAAGATGACAAAGGGCGCTTGTATTTTCTCTCCTCCTTATAATCCAGCCCAAACCAAACCAACCATGAGCAATAATAAAAGTGTTGCAATCATCGGAGCCGGAATCGGAGGAATAACTTCGGCTATCTTTTTAGCTGAAAAGGGATATCAGGTTACGATTTTTGAAAAAAACAGCTTCGCCGGAGGCCGCTGCAGCCAGATCACCCGCGAAGGTCACCGGTTCGACCTTGGAGCCACCATTTTTCTGATGCCTTCCGTTTACCGTGACGTTTTCAGGTCGCTCGGACTGGACCTGGATGACTGTTTTGAGTTTACTCCCCTGACTACTCTTTATCATCTTTATTACGATGATGGCACGATGCTTGATTTTACGGCCGATGAGAAGAAAATGGAAGCCCAGCTGGAGGCTCTGGAGCCGGGAAGTTATGGCAGGATGCAGAAGTATATCAAGGAAGGGTACACGTTTCTTGAACTTGGACTGGGCAAGCTGCTTGGCAGGAATTTTTACCGGTTATTTGATTTTGTTACCCTTGGGAATGTCGGGCTACTGATAAAGTTAAAAACCTACCTGCGCCACTCCACCTATGCCCGTCGATTCTTCAGGAACGAGCATTTGCAAATGGCCTTTACCTTTCAGAATATTTATGTCGGCCAGAGCCCGTTTCGGGCGCCGGCGTTCTTTTCCATGCTGCCTGCCGCTGAGCTGGTGCAGGGTTCGGTTTTCCCCCGTGGAGGGATGGCGTCAGTATCGGAAAAACTCCTTGAGGTTGCAGCAGGCAAGGGTGTTGAGATTGCCTATGACCGTCCCGCAGCCAGGATACTAGCCGGAAAACGGAGGGTGAGCGGAATCCTTTTTGAGGACGGAAGCCGTGTTGATGCTGATATCGTTATTGCCAACGCCGACCTGCCTTACGTTTATACCCGTCTGCTGCCCGACAGTCTGATGGCCCGTAAACTGAAGAGGATGAGTTACAGCTGTTCGGCCCTCACTTTCCACTGGGCAATTGATAAGGTCTATCCGGGCCTGTCGCAGCACAACGTTTTTCTCTGCGACGCTTTCAGGGAGTGCCTCGATACCATTTTTACCGATAAGACGATGTCGGCAGATCCCTGTTTTTATGTTCATTCGCCCATTCGAAATGATCAGACAGCCGCTCCGGAGGGGTGTGATTCTTTATCCGTCCTGATTCCTGTGGGGCATATCGATCCGAAGAAAAATCAGGATTGGGAGGCTATCCGGATTAAAGCCCGCAAGGCTGTGATTGACCGCCTGAAGGAAGCCGGATATACAGACCTTGAGGATCATATTAAGTTTGAGATCTGCCATACTCCGGGAAGCTGGGAGAATACTTTCAATGTGACCCGTGGGGCAACCTTCGGAAGCCTGTCGCACAGCATTTTTCAGATGGGCTACTTCAGGCCCCACAACAGGCACCGTAAATATAAAAACCTTTATTTTGCAGGAGGAAGCACCCATCCCGGAAACGGGGTTCCGTTGGTGCTTTTATCCGCGAAACTTACAACCGAACGAATTCAAAAGGAACAACTCTGACCATGCAAACCAAACAAGCTGATTATTTAGAATTAGTAAACCGGATCGATTTCGAAGGGATACAGAAACATCCCAATATTCTTGTGGCTGCCAGCTTCTGGGACGAGGAACGCTACCGGGCTGCAAAAGTGTGCTATAAATTTATGCGCGACATTGATGACCTGATCGATGATTACAAGGCTGTTCATAAGACCATTGAGGAAAAGGACAGGCAGCGATTTATTGCAAAGGTTGAGCAATGGGTTGAAACTATCCGGAGCGGCCGGAACCGGAATCCTTTCCGGAAGCAACTGGCCGAAACAATCAACCGCTATCGCATACCGCTTTGGCCAATCGAGAGCTTTGCGCATTCTATGATATATGATATCAGTAATGACGGATTTCCGTCGGTGAGTTCATTTCTGGACTATTCAGGAGGAGCTTCGGTTGCCCCGTCATCCATCTTTGTCCATCTCTGCGGGATCCGGAAAGTAGGCGATGTGTTCACAGATCCTATGTTTGACGTGAAAAGCGCTGCAACTCCCTGTGCTATTTTTAGTTACCTCGTCCATATTATCCGTGATTTTCAAAAAGATCAGTATGATCATCTGAACTATTTTGCAGATGACCGGCTTGAAGCCAACGGACTCACGCGCCAGATGATGAGCAACATTGCCCACGGAGCTCCTGTTCCCGATGGTTTCCGGAGCCTGATGCGGGAATATTATGAACTCGCGGATGCTTACCGTCGGCAGACCCTGAAAGTCATCGAAGAGATCACCCCTCTTGTTGAACCCCGATATGCGTTGAGCCTGAACATAATCTTCAACCTCTATCTGATGGTTTTTGAGCGGATCGACCCGGACCGCGGCAGCTTTACTGCAATTGAGCTGAATCCGACGGCGGCGGAGATACGGGAGAGGGTGGAGGAGACGATTCGGAGACTGTAAGACTGTAAGACTTTAAGACTGAGAGACTTAGAGACTAAGAGACTGAG
>CAZEKJ010000062.1:16819-19206 GCA_964512915.1 uncultured Porphyromonadaceae bacterium | reverse complement strand
CATAGGGGCATAGGGGCTTAGGGAGATTTCGGATTTCGCCGGAATGAGAGTTCTGGCCTAACCGGCAACCGGCAACCGGCAACTGGCAACCGGCAACTGGCAACTGGCAACCGGCAACCGGCAACTGGCAACCGGCAACCGGCAACCGGCAACTGGCAACCGGCAACCGGTAACCGGCAACCGGCAACCAGCTACAGCAGCCCCATCCCCACCACCACGTCCCCCACCTCGAGCTTATGCACCACCTCCATTCCCTCCACCACAACGCCGAAATGGGTGTATTTGGCATCGAGATGCGGAGTGGGTGAATGAGTGATGTACCACTGGCTCCCTTCGGTGTCCTTGCCCGAAGAGGCCATGCCGAGCGTTCCCTCCATGAAGGGTGTCGGCGAAAATTCCGAGCGGATGGTGAAATCGGGACCGCCCCAGCCGTCGCCGCGCGGACAGCCATCCTGCATTACGAAGTTGGGAACCACCCGGTGAATGTTAAGGTCCCTGTAAAACCCTTTATCGATGAGCTCGGTAAAAGCCGCGCAGGTACCCGGACACCAGGTTACGTTCAATTGAACGATGAACTCGCCCTTGCTGGTTTTAATCGCCACTTTCTGTTTGGGATCAAGCTTCCGCACCCGGTCCCAGTCGATCGGATGACCGTTCCCCGGCTCCGGGTCCACCGGCATCGGATAGAGCTTTTCGATACGGCCGATCTCTTTGGCCAGATCGATTCCACTGACAGCCAACACTTTGGCCGCCGATTCAAAATTCTTGTGTTTCAGCATGGAGCTGACCGTCTCACGCGAATACGTATAGACCACCGCATCTTTGGAGTTCTTGATCTGCTCCTCCACAAAAGCGTACTCCGTGGGATCCGATACCAGCGCCTTGATATACCACGCCCTCTCCGTCGCACTCTTCGCCCCCGCAATCGCCTCCTTTATAACTCCCTTAACTCTCTTAACCAATCCCTCCTTCCCACTCACCAGCTCAAGCGTCTTTCCTGCCAAAAGGGATCTGCTCCTCCAGTTCTTCGTGGCATCGATGCTGGCCAGAAGAAGGGGCAAATCGGGATAAACGGCATACCTCTCCACTGCTTCAGCAGCAGCCACCGAGAGGTTCGGATCGCTTCCCTCCACGAGTTTGAGTATGCTCTTCACCGCCTTGTTCCATGGAATGAGCTGCATGGAATTGAGTATGTTCACTTTAACCCGATAATCCTCATCGGAATCGAGGATACTTTTGCACAACAGCCACGCTTCTTCATCTTTTGCCCGGATCACGGCCTTGATCAGGTTGGCCCGCACCAGTGTATTCCGCTCTTTCTGGAAAACCTGCTCCACCTCGGCGGGCTTGGTTTGCAGCCAGTCCATGCCGGCATAGCGGCCCAGAAAGTAGGAGGCATAAATCATCCCAACCTGGCTCGTACCGCCGGCTGCCAGCCTGAGCATCCGCTCATTGCCGGCCACGGTGGTGATGCTCCGCAGTCCAAACCGGAAAATCCCCATCGCCTGCCCCTCGGTCTCCTGCAGCGGCACATCGATGGCCGCCAGCCAGTTGAGGTCATCCTCTGATCCGCACTTGCCCAAAGCCTCATACAGCATCCCCCGCACCAGCGGATCCTGCTCCGCCAGCAGAGCCTTCCGGATAGAAGGCATCGCATCGGGCTTGCCAATCTGACCGATCGCCCAGGCCCCCATCATCCGCACCCGCTGCTGCTCCACCTTCATCGCCGCCAGTAAACTGTCGGCCGACCCCGGCACCTGCATGCTCCCGAAACAAAACAGCGCCTCCCCCCGGTACTCCGGATTCCCGCTCCTCAAAAACGGAAACAACCCCTCCGCATCCCGCCGGTCCGCCAGATCATGAATCTGCCGTATCACCGAATCATTATACTTGTTCTGAATCTGGCCAAAAGCATTCCCCGCGGCAACCCAAACCACCACCGCCATAAACCATTTCAACCCCTTCAACCCCTTCAACCAATTCAACCCCTTCAACCAATTCAACCTATTCAATAATACTTCCATACAGCACCTCCAATATCGATTTCCTAATATACATATCCGTCAACTTACTGTTATCCCGCGTCGGGTACACCCGGTTGCACAGGAAAACATAGAGCAGCCCGTTCGAGGGATCCGCCCAGACCATCGTTCCCGTATACCCCGTATGGCCGAAGCTGGCCGGCGAGGCCGAGGGGCAAGGGTAGCAGTTCTCAAACGAGAGGGTATCATTCCCGATCATGGGCTTATCGAAACCCAGCCCCCTGCGGATGCCCTCCGGTTCGTACTGATACCTCGTGAACTCATCCATCGCTGCGCGGTCCAGCAGATGCTGGCCGCCGTAATAGCCTCGCCACAGGTACATCTGATAGATTTTCGCAAGATCCT
>CAZEKJ010000062.1:14332-16809 GCA_964512915.1 uncultured Porphyromonadaceae bacterium | reverse complement strand
GTCTCCATCCGGAAAAAGGTATCGCGCTCGGTGGGAATGATCCGGTCGGGAGAAAACCGACCTAACGGATTGTATCCAAGCGTAGTGGCGCCCAGCGGCCGGTAGATATTATCGGAAATATACTGCTCGTACTTTTTCCCGCTGACTTTTTCGATCACCTTCGGCCAGAGGTGAAAACCCAGATCGGAATACACATATTTCTTCTCCTTGAGAACCGGCTCCTCGCGGATCTGCTTGTATATCTCGCGGTCGTAATTTTTGAACCTCCAGAGTCCCGCCGAAACACGCACGGGAAAACGGCTGCTGGAGTCGGCCTGCAAGGTGTTTTTTTTATAGGCGCCGGTGGCCGTTTTCGTTTCCCGCCAGAAGGGGATCCAACCGGGCAGCCCGGCACGGTGGGCCAGCACCTCGCGTACGCTCATCTCCTTCTTGTCGGTTCCCCTGAAGTCGGTCCAGTACCGGCTGAACGGCGCATCCAGGTCGATTTTTTTATCCTGATAAAGCCTGATGATCGCCGGCAGCGGCGCGGAGGTCTTGGTCACCGAGGCCATATCGAACAGATCCTCAGGCGTTACCGGCTGCAGCGATTCATACACATGATGGCCGTAGCACTGCTGAAAGATGACCTTCCCGTTGCGCGCGGCAAACACCTCGCAGCCCGGAAAGGCGCCGGCTGCAATCCCCGCGGCCGCTATCGAGTCAATTTTTTTTTTAAGAATCTCCGAATTCATCCCGGCCGCTTCGGGTATGGTATAGGAGAACCGGATGCCCCCCTCGGTGTCGGCTCCGTCGCCGGCCTGGTACCAGGGCGCAACCGTCACCGGCAGGCGACCGCTGGCGCCGATGCCGCCAAAGATCAGCTGGGCAGCCAGATCCTGGGCCAGCGCGGTTTCCTGGTACGCGATAACCACCCCGGCAAGGCTCACAGCCTCATCGATCAGGCTGAGGGCATAGGGGTTGCCGAAAAATGCGGCGATAACCGGAACATTTTCCGAGAGTATCCGTATAAAGTCGATTTCCTGCGGGGAAAGTCCGAAATTTTTCGCGGCCCGCTGGTCCATGTTCTGCACCCCGAGAATAACCAGACTATAGGACTTCAGCTCCTGCAGGAGCACCTGGAACTGCTCCGGTGTGGCCGTTTCAGCGATCCGGAACGGGGTTATACCGGCATAACTTCCCAGCCGGTGCTGGAAAAGCGTCTCCTCCGGCCGGCCCAGCACCACGGAAGCAATCCTGAGAGAATCAAGCCCCTTCACGGGGATGATGTTCCTCCGGTTCTGAACCACCGTCAGGGATGAGGCAACCAGCTCCCGGTTCAGCAGATCAGCCTCCGTATTGTTAAGTCTTTCTGTGAGGCCCTCTATCCCGATAGGTTTCCAGGCCTGAAGCCCGCTCCAGTTCTTTACGGCAAGAATCGCCTTGCACCGGTGTTCGATGTCCGCTTCCGTAAGGGTTCCTTTCCGGAGAGCCTCCTCGATACTGCGGATCGCCAGCCCGACATCCTCCACATAAATCAGCAGATCCGATCCTGCCTGCAGCGCCTTTACCTCGATCTGACCGGGCGGGGTTACCGAGGTGACACCCTTCATATTGAGCGCATCGGTCACGATCAATCCCTTGAAATTCATCTCATTACGCAGCAGATCCGTGACCACCTTTTTCGAGAGGGTGGTGGGAAGCCGCGGCTCCGGCTCCAGGGCCGGCACCTCCAGATGCGCGATCATCATCGAGCCCAGCCCGTCGGCAATCAGCTGCCTGAACGGCACCAGCTCAACCGAATCGAGCCGCGACCGCGAATGCAGAATCTGCGGCAGGGCAAAATGAGAGTCCACCCCGGTATCTCCGTGACCGGGAAAATGCTTGCCCGTTGCCAGCACATGCATGTCCTGCATCCCGTTCATGTAGGCGCGGGAGCGCATAGAAACCTGCAACGGATCCTCCCCGAAGGAACGGTAGTTGATCACCGGGTTGGCCGGGTTATTATTGACATCCGCCACCGGCGCGAAATTCATCTGGATACCGGTCTCTCGAAGCTGCCGTGCAATCTCGCTCCCCATCCGGTAGATCAGGTCGGGGTTCTGCACCGCCCCCAGTGCCATCTGGTAAGGGAAACGCGTGGTGCTGTCGAGCCGCATCGCCAGGCCCCATTCCGCATCCATGGCCATCAGGAGCGGCACTCTCGTGATCTCCTGATATCGGTTCACCAATACCGACTGCCTCACCGGACCGCCCTGAAAAAAGGCGATCCCTCCGATGCCATAGTCGCGGATCAGACCCTCGATCTGGGCCTGATGCTCCGGGCCCTTGTTCGAAAATCCCGCCACCATGATCAGCTGCCCGATCCGCTCCCTCGGCGTCAGCGTACCGTACACCGAATCCACCCAGCGCCAGTCGGCGTTGAAGTATGGGGGAACCGCCGGCTCCTGGGAGAAGAGGGAGAGCACTTTGGCTGCCGCGCCGCTAGCCTGAGCGATGGT
>CAZEKJ010000062.1:0-14322 GCA_964512915.1 uncultured Porphyromonadaceae bacterium | reverse complement strand
GGGTGAGAGACAAAAAGACTAAGAGACTGAGAGACTTTGAGACTGGGAGACTGTAAGACCGGGAGGCCAAAAGACCGAGAGACTTTGAGACTTTGAGACTGTAAGACCGGGAGGCCAGGAGACCGAGAGACTTAGAGACTATGAGACCGGGAGAATCAGGAACTTGCGCTGCCATCTTTATATCTTTCATCTTTCTTTAATCTTTAATCTTTTATCTTTTATCTTTCTTTCGCCCCCGGGTCGAGCCCGGGGCAGGCTTTTCGCCTTTATTCTTTCGCCTTTACCTCCTCCACGTCGCCCACATTCCATTTATGCGCAATCTTCCCTGCAAGCTGCGTTCGTACGGTCCAGATCATCGGCTTGGGATCGTCCCTGAGGATGCGGTCGATCAGCGGGGACCAGCCTTTCCCGGCCAGCTCCAGCGGTCCGAGCTCATCAATGATCACAAGGTCGGCTTTGCGTACATTTTCCGGACTCAGCCATTCATACCCTTTGGCCAGCCCTTCAGGGCTCACACGGAAGCGGCCAACCCGCTCCCAGTGGTCCGGCCCTTGAATATGGCAAAAACCAATCCGTTCGCCGGTATTGATATTAATGATCCCGTATCCCGTCCGTTCGCCGTTCACGTCATGAATCCCTTCGGCAATAAAACCGCAGAGCAGCCTGCCCTCCAATTTCAGTTCTTCCACTTTCTTTCGAAGCAGCCCGGTTTTCCCTTCCCCGCGGTCGCCCGTGATCAACAGGATCCCAGGCAGGGAGAGGCCCATCGTCCGGATCCGTTCGTACAGCTGGTCGGCCCGCAGGAGCTGCTTTTCGAGCAATCCGGATATTCCCTTCAGGCGCCGGTTCTTTTCGGAAACGGAGCTGATAATCTCCGGCAGCACGGCAAAAGCCATCGAGAGCGACCGGTACAGCGGGGCAAAGCCGCGGTTGTACAGGATCGCCTTGATCACGGGATTTTTCATCTCGCTGCTGATGGCAGAAAAGGCGGTCAGCATCAGCACAGCCCGCAGGTTCATCAGGAGACCGGCCTTCAGGCCGTCGGCGTTGAGCCAGTGGCCCGATTGCAAACCCGTGAGAAAAACAGAGGCCAGGAACGTGATCAGGATCAGCTGAATCCAGAATTTGGCCCGGAACAGCTGGCGCAAGCTTCTCCGGTACCGGATAAAACAGAAAAGCAGGTACGGAACGGGGATCAGGGGAGTCCACCAGGTCTGTACACGCATAAGGGCAACCAGGATGCCCGCGAGAAGCACCAGGTGCATCAGCAGCAGCCAGGCGGAATAGCGGCCCTGATCGGAAAATTCGAATAAAGTGTTTTTCGGTTGGTTTATAGCCTGATATTGAGCTCCGGCCCCGCGGTCCTTCAGTGTCCTCCTTCCCAGCATCAGCCCCAGTACTGCCGCAGTGGCACCTGTAACGAGATAGACGGCCGAAAGGATAATCAGGATATCGGCTCCGTCAACCCCGGTGAGCCCAACCTGTTTGGTGGCATAACCCACCAGCCGGTCGAGCAGCCTGGCCAGATCCCAGCCATACAGGATCAGCAGGTTTACCGCCTTATGGATCAGGGCGCTGAAAACGGCCAGCATCCCGCCGAGAATCATACCGGCGGCGTTCAGCCCCAGCACCCCGATGGCCAGCTCAAGCAGCAAGCCCTCCAGAATTATGCCCGTCATGGGACCCAGGATCACCGCACTCGGAGAGATGGATTTCATCAGGGCGCAGACCAGGGCTGCCCTCCAGATGATGCCGCGCATCGGCCAGAGCTGAAGGAAGGCAACCATCAGAATGACTGCAAAGAAGGAGAGAATCGTTCCGGCAAACGGCAAACGTACATTATGCAGAAAACTTCCGATGATAATCTCAAAGGAAGCCCATATGCTGCCGATCGTTGCGGCCCGAAGCCATTTGTCCTTCATCATATGCCGGGTTAACCGGTCAAAGTTAGATTATGCGTTGATTATTTAGTACGTGGGGGGTATAAGTTATTCTTTCAGGAATCAATCTGACCGCAATTGGTTAATTTTGTCCTTCAACTGGCAGTACTTCTGTATGATAAAAAATTTTGTTGGATTCTTTCTGATATCCATTCTTTTCGGTTCGGCAGCTGCGCAAACCACCAGTACACCCTGCGCCTGCTGCACCGATGAATACAAACAGCTCGATTTCTGGATCGGCGACTGGGTAGTATACTCCGGCGGCCAGATGGTCGGGTTCAACAAAATCACCAAGATCGAGGCCGACTGCGTCCTGCGCGAAAACTGGAAATCACAGGTCAGCTCCCACTCCGGCACCAGCTACAACTTCTACGACAAAAACATCCGCAAATGGCGGCACGTCTGGATCGGCAGCGACGGCATCTCGTTGGATGTCAAGGGT
Source organism: uncultured Porphyromonadaceae bacterium (assembly GCA_964512915.1). Taxonomy (GTDB): domain Bacteria; phylum Bacteroidota; class Bacteroidia; order Bacteroidales; family UBA12481; genus UBA12481. The sequence continues at coordinate 11,940 of CAZEKJ010000062.1, read as the reverse complement.
GACTTTAAGGACAAGAAAATGGTCATGATCAGCGATGAAATCGTTGACGAAAAACTCAACCGGGTCATCCACAAGATCACCTGGTACAACAACCCCGACGGCACCGTGCGTCAGGTCTGGGAACAATCCAAAGATGGTGGGCTCGCGTTCACGACGCAGTGGGATGGGTTGTATCGGCGCAGGAAATAAGAGGTCGCTGCGCTCCTAAAAGGCTCCGCTATCGCTGCGCTAACAGGGGCTTCGCCCTAAAATGACTTAACGCAATTGCTCTATTAGCGCGCAGCGCCTATTAGCGGAGCGATAGCGGAGCCTCTTAGCGACCGCAGGGAGCCTATTAGGAGCGCAGCGACCTCTTACCCCTCACAAAGCCAACTTTCAACGATGCCGCGTGCCTCCTCCAACGACCCTACCACCTCCTCTACGCCCGGGAACGTATGCACCCCTGCCTCCGGCACGGCAATTACCCGGCACCCGGCACGCACGCCGGCTTCGGCGCCAGCAGGGGAATCCTCAAGGACTACACATTCATCAGGTTTGAGACCAAGCGCAGCTATAGTAATCAGGTAGATCTCCGGATCGGGCTTTCCATGCAGAACGGTATCCGAAGTCTGTATGTGATCAAAATATTTCCGGATGTTCAGCCGCTCAAGCACCACATCTGTCAACTGCATGGGCGATCCGGTCGCGATCGCCAGCTTCACCCGGCCATGCAGCGCACGGATGATCTCAAGGCCACCCGGCATCATCTCCACCTGGTTCCTGAACTCCTCCAGCATCATGCCGTTCCGCAGGTCCATCAGCTCCACCGCCGTGTGACTCGTAATCCCGAGCTCCTCGCGGAAAACCTGGTTCGCCTTCAGCGGCGACCGCCCGATCTGCTTCGCCCGGATCTCCTCCGTCAACTCCTTCCCCAGCCTCGCCGCCAGCGCATACGAAACCTTCCGGTACAGCTTCTCCGAATCAATCAGCAGCCCGTCAAGGTCAAAAATTACTCCTTTGATATCCATAGTTTTCTGTTATAAGTTGCCGGTTGCCAGTTACCGGTTGCCGGTTAGGCTGGCGCTTAGGCCAGCCCGTACCCTATGGCTGTCATCCCGGCGAAGGCCGGGATCTCCTGCAAGATGCTCCGAGGCTGGGGATTCCGGCTTCCGCCGGAATGACAGTTCTGGCCTAACCGGCAACCGGTAACCGGCAACCGGCAACCTCTTCCCTATTCCGTCATCCGTAATTCGTCCATCGTAAATATCTTCACCCACTTCTCCGCCAGCAGCACCGGATCCGCATTCAGGGACAGGTGTTTGGCCATGAAAACGTACGCCGCCTGCCGCTTGGTAAATCCGTAATCATGTCCTTCGGCTGCGAAATGTGCATTCTCAACCCGGTCTTTCTGCCCGTAAAACTGATATATTTTCTGTATAAAAGGAAACTCCGCATTTGGAGTGTTCTTTGTCCAGTCGGCCCCGTCGGAGATCAGCAGCATCGGCCTCGGAGCGGCCAGAGCGGCTATTTCAACGTTACTGGTCTGGAAGGAACCGCTTTTATGGATTGGCATGCCGCTCTCGCAGACGCATCCGCCGAAGAAGTGGGCCGATACCTGCACCGCCGGCACCGATACCGCCACCCGCTTGTCAATAGCTGCCAGAATAAAAGACTGCGTTCCGCCCCCGGAGGCGCCGGTAACCGCGATCCGTTCCGCATCGACATCCCTCCGGCTCACCAGGTAATCCACAATCCTCACGCTGTTGCGGGTCTGGATCTGAAAGGCCAGCGGATCCTCGTGACCGGCCGCCTGCCGGTTGTCGCCGTAGCCAACCATATCATACGCAAAAACCACCGCCCCCATCCGGCACAACACCGCGCACCGCTTCTGCATATCAGGCCGGTACCGGCCGTAATCGGCCGGATTGGACCAGTGGCCGTGCGGACAAAGGATCCCGGCAAACGGGCCCTTCTGCCCCAGCGGCTCATACAGGTTGCCGGTAATCCAGGAGCCGGGCCCGCTCTCAATGGCCATATTGGTGACCCGGTATCCATTCAGCTCATGAACCTTGCCGGCCCTCACTGCCGGCACCGGCCTGGGGTTGAACAGATCCGTCAACCCGGATCCGGCCAGTATCTGCTGCCGGATCTTTTGAGCCCGCACCTCCCATTGGGATTTATCCCTAACCTGCTGTAAAACATTGTCGAGATGCGCTTTACCCTGAGCCTCAGTCCAGTAATTACCCACACAAAGCTCCTGGCTGAACCCTGATATTGAAAGGAACAGGGCCAAAACACAATTGATTATCAGTTGTTTCATGGTAAGCTGTTTGATTGATGAAAATAGCTTTTTATCAGGGTCAAACATGATCGTAACCCATAAATTGTATATTTAACAACAAATGAATATCCCTATGATACGGATTTTATCGGGCCTGTTTCTTCTGACATTTGCGGTGCAGCCGCTGAGTGCGCAAAAACTGACCATCCTGCATACCAACGACATGCATTCCCGTCTCATGGGGTACGGTCCGGAGGCCGACTATACCCCGCTCACCGTTCATGATGATCAGACCGTCGGGGGATTTGCCCGCATTGCCACGATCATATCGGACTATAAAAACCGGGTTCCCGGATCGCTTATGGTTGTGGATGCGGGTGACTTCAGCATGGGCACGATTTTTCACACCGTTGAGGCAGAGACTGGCTTTCAGCTCCGGCTGATGAAAAAAATGGGCTATGATCTGGCGGCTATTGGAAATCATGAGTTTGATTTCGGGATCGATATGCTGGCAAAAATGCTGGCAAAATCAGCCGAACAGGAGATTCCCGGAATGCTGCTGTCGAATATCAGTTTTAATCCTGATTCCACCGGCGACGATGCCCTGGAAAACCTGTATAAAACAGGGGTGCTCAAAACCTGGCGAACGCTTAACCGCAACGGCCTGAAAATCGGGTTCTTCAGCCTGATAGGAATCGAGGCCGGGAGGGTTGCTCCCTATGTACGACCCGCCGTTTTTTCCGATCGCATCGGGAAAGCCCGGGAAATGGTTAAATTCTTACGCGAGAGTGAAAAAGCCGATGTAGTTATCTGCCTGTCGCACTGCGGATTACTCTTTGATACCAAGAAAGGCTGGATCGGCGAAGATGTGGAAATGGCGAAGGAGGTCCCGGGGCTCGACCTGATCATTTCCGGGCACTCACACACAAGCCTCGACAAACCCCTGATTGTAAATAACATTCCTATCGTCCAGGCCGGCGGCGAGGGGCGTTATGTGGGCAAGCTTGAGATTGAAAAAACACCGCAGGGGCTGGTTCTGCATTCGGGCGAGCTGATTCCCGTAAACGACGGGGTTCCGGGTGATCCCGGGATACAGCGCATGATCCTCGACCAGCAGCATCTGATCAGTAAAAAACTGTTTGAGCCCTATGGTTTCCGGGTTGACAAACCCGTGGTTGAGACTTCTTTCGACCTGAACTTCAGCGAGCAGAGCTGCCTGGAAAACTCAAATCTGGGTCCGTTCCTGGCTGATGCTATTTGGGGATATCTCAGGGAGGTGTACCCCACCGACGTGGTGCTGGTAACAGCAGGCCTGACGCGCGATGAGATTATCCGGGGCCAGACCGGCAAGCAGCTGCCGGCCGACCTGTTTCGCATTTTCCCGCTGGGTCTCGGAACCTTTGACAAGGCTCCCGGTTATTCCATGGCACAAATTTTTGTCACGGGTGCCGAGCTGAAAACCATCCTCGATGTGATGCTCTATTCCGGCGCCAAATCCTCCGGAACCTATGTTTATTGGTCGGGTATCAGGTTCAAATACAACACCCTCCGCATGCCGCTCGACCGTGTGTATGACATTGAGCTGGGAAACGACAAGGATGGTTACGAGGCGATACGGATTTCAAAGGACGACAATGATTGCTACAGCATCGCAAGTAATATTTATGTACTGGAATTTTTTGGCCTGATAAAGGAGGTAACCAAAGGGATCCTGACAGTGGTGCCAAAAGACGGCGAATGCAAGCCGATTGCCGGGTTTAAGCAGTCTATCATGGACATGGACCCCAATCAGCCTGGCATTCAGGAAATCAAGGAGTGGGTGGCAGTGATGAAATATGCCGCCAGCCTGCCCGACACCAACGGCAACGGCATCCCCGACATTCCTGAAAAATACAGGGAGGTGAAAACATCAGCCGAAAAGTCCGCTTCACTCAACCCGGTTAAACTCTTCCGCGCCACCAACGGCATCACCGTGGTTCCGGCCGTCCTGGAAGTCGGCATCGCCGCCGGAATCCTGCTGCTGATTCTTTAACTGTCCACAGATAACTCAGATTACACAGATATGTCGCTCTGGCCATCTGTGTAATCTGTGTAATCTGTGGATAGATCTTCAGACATTGGCTCGGTTCCTAAACGTCGTCTGAGGAGATAAACGTCCTGTTCCCCGGACGATCCGGAAATATGCTGAATCATCTCCAGCTCCTTCACCCAGCCGCGGACCCAGGCTTCGGGATGGAAGGCGGCGAAGGTGCGGTGCCCTTCGCGAACGCGGCCGCGGACAACCAGGTGACCGGCATCGAACTCCGCTGCTTCCGGATCGGTTAGTTTTCCCCGGAAACCGGCTCCGTGCAGGGTCAGCAGCAAAACACCGCCCGGCTTCAGCACCCGCGTAAGCTCACGGAGCCAGGCGTGATGCGCCTCCTCGGAGAGATGCGTAAAAATGGATATGCCGTACACCAGGTCGAACATCTCCTTTTCATACACCAGTCCGGGCATCAGGTCGTTGGAGTGGAAATAGATTTCATCAAAGGTGTTGGAGCACCAGGCAATGGTATCGGGATTATAGTCGGTCCCGTAATAGGTGGCCTCCGGGATCAGATTCTTCAGATGCCGCACGATACGGGCAGGCCCGCAGCCCCAGTCGAGGACGCTGGCCCCGTTGAGGTCAATGTGCGGCACCACGAGCTGCGCGAGCCATTCGGCCGTCTGCTGGCCATTTATATAATAGCGCTCATAATCCAGCTTGAAGGATTCATACATCATGTAATCCGGCGGCAGCACCACATCGGGATAACGCTTGCGGAAATCCTGGTTGATCGCCCGGTTCTTCCGGCGAAGAAGCAGGAACCGGAAATAGTCGACGGGCTGCATCAGTCCGAACTGGCGGAGCAGGCGGGCGGTTTTTTGTTTTGAAGTCATCGGGCTCGTGTTAGTTTTCTCAGCATTTTCCGACCCTGCGACTGAAGGGCGACCGATTCCCAGAACGGGAGGCTCTCTTCAAGCGTCAGGATCAGCTCATTCCTGAATTCAGGGTATAGTGTTGAAAGGTTTTCGAGTATCGCCAGGCTGTACGCCTTCACCGCGATGGGCTGCGCATCATCCGACAGCCACCGGAACAGGGTGTCGATCAGCCGGCCCATTCCCGCCTCATCATCCACCCAGGGATGACGGATCAGGATATGCAGGAAGATCCGCTTCACCGAGTTGTCCTTCAGTTTCGGCAGTTCGCGCACAATTTTCTTCAGATACGGCCGCACCCAGACGGGATTTCGCTCACAGCAGAGATCAAACACCCGCGCTGCCCGCATGCTGATCTGCTTCTTCTGCATCAGGCCCAGCTCAAACAACCGCTTCAGTTGCTTCGTATCGTCCCCCACCATCACGGCCGCGTAATCCATCAGCGAACGGCTGCTGTCAGAGAGAATCGATTCAAAATCCAGGGCGGGCATGGCACCAAAGATATTAAAAACAGTGAGGGGTGGTGAGGGGTGGTGAGGGATTGTGAGGGATGGTGAGGGGTGGTGAGGGATGGTTAAGGTCGTAACCTCACTATCCCTCACTATACCTCACTATACCTCACAACCCCTCACAACACCTCACCACCCCTCACTTTTTTTCTTCCAGATGTTGTAGGTAAAAAAACTTTTTTTACTTTTGCAGTCCCAAGTTTTGGTTGGGAAGATTTATGGCCCGTTCGTCTAGGGGTTAGGACGTCAGATTTTCATTCTGGTAGCAGGGGTTCGATTCCCCTACGGGCTACGACAAATTTAGAAGTTATAAAATGGCACATCACAAATCGGCATTGAAGCGTATCCGTCAGACGGAAGACAGGACTGAGCATAACAAGTATTATGCAAAGACTACCCGGAATGCGATCAAGAAATTGAGAGGCACCACCGAAAAAACCGCTGCCGCCGAAATGCTTCCGCAGGTATCCTCCATGTTGGACAAGCTGGCTAAGATCAATGTTATCCACGATAACAAAGCCTCCAACCTGAAATCGAGCCTCACCAAGCATGTAAACAGTCTGTAGGTCAGCCACCTGCATCAAAATATCCCGCCCTGCCCAAAAAGCAGGGCTTTTTTTTTCCATTCCAGTCTGAGAACTGCATCTATACCGGTATGGAATATCCCAACTTTAAAATTCGCGATCTGGCGGTCGAGGACCGCCCGCGCGAGAAATGCCTGCGCCAGGGACTGGGCGGGCTCAGCAATACGGAGCTGCTTGCAATCCTGATCGGCACGGGCACACGCAACCGTTCGGCGCTCGACCTGTCGAGGACCCTCCTCCAGCAGGCCGGCAACGACCTGCACCAGCTGGCAAAAATGTCGCTGGCCGAAATGGAAAAGATCCCCGGCATCGGACAGGCGAAATCGATCCGCATACAGGCCGGCTTTGAGCTTGCCCGCCGCCGGAAAGCAACTCCACCCTCCGTTCGCCCCCGGATCCGATGCAGCCAGGACGCCTTCAAACTGCTCGAAGGATCGCTCACCGACCTTCCCCATGAGGAGTTCTGGATACTCCTGCTCAACCGCTCAAACCAGGTGATCGAACCGGTAAGGATCAGTCAGGGCGGCATCTCCGGCACCGTCACCGACGTGAGGCTGATCCTGAATGCCGCCGTAGAGAAACTGGCCTCCGCCCTCATCCTCGCTCATAACCACCCCTCGGGAAACCTCAGCCCCTCGGATGCCGACATCAAAATCACCAAAAAGATCAAGGAGGCCGCACAGCTCCTCGACCTCTCGGTGCTCGACCACCTCATCCTCTCCGACCAGGGGTACATGAGCATGGCCGATGACAACCTGATGCCCTGAGCCGGTCGATCCATCGGAATAAATTCGTATATTGACAGGTAAATTCCGAAGCGTTATGATCCTGATTTATAGCCCCGAAGAAAACCCACGGGTCACCTGGACTTTCGAAATCCTGTTTAAAAGCCTGCTCGGAGTGGACTACCGGATTACCACTTTCCCCGATGAGCTTGCACAGGAAGAGGGTCCGAAACTCTGCTATTCATTCCAACCCATGGGGGATGCTCCCTGGATCCGGGCATCCGGCCTCCTCTTCGAAACCGATATCCACGATGTGTCGGCCAGCCTGATCCCCAGGAAATGGCAGGGACTGCCGGTGATTTTTGGGAATGATCTGGATGGGTCTGACGGGAGGACCAAGGGGTCTGACGGGAGGACACACGGGTCCTCCCCTACGGTGGATTTTGATATAATTTCGGCGATATTCTATTTTGTGTCGCGGTACGAGGAATACCTGCCGTTCGAACCGGATGCGCACAACCGGTTCCATTCTTCGGAGAGCCTGGCTTTTCACCTCAACCTGATCGAGGAACCGATCGTCAATCAGTGGGCTAACGCCTTTGGAACGGTGCTGACCGATCTTTTCGGAAAAAATATCAATATAAAAAGGCCTGATTATCAATACATTTCAACGATCGATATTGACAATGCCTGGGCCTATGCACACAAGGGAATCCGGAGGTTCCTCGGCGGACTCTGGCACGACCGGCGGAACATGGAGGCGAGAAATTTCAGGTTTCAGGTGCTCCGTGAGAACCAGCCCGATCCTTACGATACTTACGCGCTGCTCGACCATTTCAACCGGGAGGCCGGAATCAGGCCCATCTGGTTTTTTCTGCTCGGCGATCAGGGGCCGTTTGACAAAAACATTTCACACGGAAACCGGCATTTTCAGGAATTAATCCGGAAAATAGCGGCTGAGAATCCAACAGGTATCCATCCTTCCTACGGATCCACCTCCTCTACCAGCATGATCCAGAAGGAGATCCAGCGGCTGGCCCGGATCACCGGTGAGCCGGTCACCCGCAGCCGCCAGCATTTCCTGAGAATACACCTCCCCGACACCTACCGCACCCTTTCGCACATGGGGATCGCCGGGGATTATTCCATGGGCTATGCCGACCGGCCGGGATTCCGCGCCGGAATCTCGGTGCCGTTCCGCTTTTTTGACCTGGAAGAGAATAAATCCACCGACCTGACGGTTTACCCTTTCCAGGTGATGGATACCGGCCTCCGGCAGTATCTGGGGTTGAACCCCGATCAAGCTCTGGAAAAAATTCTCTCCCTGGCTGGTAAAGTCAGGAAGACAGGCGGAACCTTTATCACCCTGTGGCACAATGAGTCGCTGAGCGAATGGAAGGAGTGGACCGGCTGGTCGGAGGTCTACCGCCGTATGGTTAAGGAGCTCTCATCAGAATAAAACCCGATATGGAAATCCGGCATCTGCTGCATGCGCAAATCGACATGGAACGATGGAACCAGACGGTTACCGCCAGTCGCGGCAGCAACCTGTATGCCCTCTCCTGGTACCTCGATGCGGTGAGCCCGGGCTGGCAGGCCCTCGCTACCCCCGATTATTCCTGCGTGATGCCGCTTACAGCCCGCAAACGGTTTGGCGTTCCGTATCTGTGCCAGCCCCTGCTCAGCCAGCAATCCGGTATCCTGTCGGTTCAGCCCGTCAGCGGGGACCAGGTCGCTGCTTTTCTGGAGGCCATCCCGTCCTCTTTCAGGCTGATCGAGATCACCCTGGGCGAGCATAATCCCGTGGCTGAAAATCCGGCCTTCAACCAGCACACTACCCTCAGGCTTGATTTGTCGCACTCCTATGAGGGGCTCTCCGGCGCTTATTCCGAGAACACCCGCCGGAACCTGAAAAAGGCAGCCGCCGAAAGCCTCACCTATGAGGAAGGGATCCCTATCGGCGCTTTCCTCGACCTGCTCCGGCAGGACTCCAGTGCAGGAAGCCGCATTCTGATCAGGAAAGACAACCGGAAAACGCTCCTGAGGCTGATCATCGCAATACTCGGTCACAATGCCGGCGGTATCTTCGGCATACGCTCCACCGACGGCACCCTGATCTGCGCAGTCCTCTTTGCCCGCCATCAGGGTATGCACTACTACCTCGCCCCCGGCTCGCTGGAGGCCGGCAGGGACGCCCGCGCCATGTTTTACCTTATCGACCGGTACATCCACCAGAACTCCGGAACGCAGAGCTGCCTCGATTTCGAGGGATCCGATATACCCACGGTGGCCCGGTTCTATGCCGGATTCGGGGCCAGGGAGCACCACTACCCCTCCTACCGGGTCAACCGGCTTCCCTGGTTATTGAAAAAATGGGCCGACAGGCGCATTCAATAACTTTTGTACATTTGGTCCTACCAAAAGCTACCATTATGATTATCAACCTGGGTGACCACAATTCCATCCTGAACCAGTTTGTGGCTGAGATACGGGATGAAAAAGTTCAGTCCGATACCATGCGTTTTCGTCAGAACCTTATTCGGGTTGGTGAAGTACTTGCCTATGAGATCAGTAAAACCCTGAGCTATCACCCCCGCGAGATCCGCACCCCGCTGGGTACAACCGAAGTGGCGGTTCCGTCAGACACACTGGTGCTCGCAACCATCCTCCGAGCCGGACTGCCGATCCATCAGGGGCTGCTGAATTTCTTCGACCACGCCGAAAATGCCTTCATCTCCGCCTATCGCGAATATGAGAAAGACGGCACCTTCCACATCCGGTTTGAACATATCTCCTCCCCTTCCGTTCAGGATAAGGTAGTGGTCATTGCTGATCCGATGATTGCCACCGGCTCATCCATCATCCTGGCCTACAACGCATTACTCCAAAAAGGAAAACCCACCCACGTCCATATAGCCTCCCTCATTGCCAGCAAGGAAGGCATCGACAACCTCCGCAAAAAACTTCCCATGAAAAAAACCACCATCTGGGTGGCCGCCATCGACGACGAACTCACCTCCAAAGCCTATATCGTACCGGGGCTGGGGGATGCAGGGGATCTTGCCTATGGTAGTAAATCAGGGGGGGGCGAGGAGCACTTCTGAAGATAACAGGCCTCGCTGCGCTCGGCTAAAAGGCTCCCTAACGGTCGCTAATAGGCGCTACGCGCTAAAAGGGGCTTCGCCCTAAAATGCATTTGACTGAAGCTCCTATTAGGAGCGCAGCGACCTATTAGCGACCGTTAGGGAGCCTTTTAGCCGACCGCAGGGAGGCCAATTATTTCTCTGATGCTAACTCCAAGGACCGGATGCACCCTCCCCGGACAAATTTCTACAAGGGGCCTGAGCACAAACTCCCTCTCATGCAGATGCGGATGCGGGATGGTCAGCTCCGGCGAGCTGAAAACCATATCGCCATAAAATAATATATCGAGATCAATAATCCGGTCGGCATACCCCGCCATCTCCACCTTCCTCACTCTCCCCATCTCCCGCTCAATCCCCTGCAGCTTCTTCAACACTTCAACCAATTCAACCAATTCAACCAATTCAACACTAAACACCGCCGCCCCATTCAAAAACCAATTCCCCGTCTTAAACCCCCATGGCTCCGTCTCAATGAACGCCGATACCTTCAGCGGCTCGCCGAAAAAGGATGCCATGCGCCTGATCGCCTCGTTGAGGTTTTCGCGGCGGTCGCCCAGATTACTTCCCAAACCGATTACAAGATCTTTCATCATTTTCGGAACAGGGCGTAAAATTAGGTCTTTAAACCCTATTTTTGTCTTTCACCCGTAAATTCGAATCACCATGAAAGGATTCTTTAAATATTTTCTCGCCAGCTTCCTCGCCGTTTGTGTTGCACTGCTCCTGCTCACAGTCATCGGCCTCGGCAGCATTTCCGCCCTGATGTCGGCCGGGCCCGATGAGACCCACATCAAGGCCAATACCGTTTTGGTGCTCAATATCGGCCAGGGAATCGGCGAGCGCACGGTGGATTCCCCCCTGGAATCCTATGACATTCAATCGATGCAGGCCCTCACAACCGTTGGGATCTATGACATCACCCAAAACCTCAAAAAAGCCGCCAAGGACCCGAATATCAAGGGAATACTGATCAAATCGGGCATTATCAGTCCGGGATTCAGTACGCTGGACGAAATCCGTGAGGCCCTCACTGAATTCAAAAAATCAGGAAAATTCATTTATTCCTATGCCGATATGTACTCGCAGGGAAGCTATTACCTTGCCTCGGTTGCCGACGGGGTGTACATGAATCCCGAGGGTTTGCTGGAGTTCCGGGGACTGCGGTCGGACGTGATGTTTTTCAAGAAAGCCATTGAAAAATTCGGCGTCGATGTTCAGGTGATCCGCGAAGGACGCTACAAATCAGCCGTTGAGCCCTTCCTGCTCGAATCGATGAGCGAAGCCAGCCGCGAGCAGATGTCGGCCTACATGAATACGGTATGGAACCGCATCCTGACCGGCATTTCCGAAAGCCGGGGAAAAACCGTCAGCGAGCTCAACCAGATGGCCGACGGATGGGTGGCGCGGACCCCAAAGGGCGCCATCAGCTCCGGGCTGGTCGACAGCCTGCTGTATAAAGACCAGATTGACGACCTGCTCCGATCAAAATCGGGCCTTGCTTCCGGTGAGAAACTCCGGACCGTGAACATGAAGGATTATATGCTGGTTCCGGAACCCAAAGGTGACGAATACACGCCCGACAGGATCGCGATCATCTACGGAACCGGTTCCATAGCCATGGTATCATCGGGAAACCAGAGCATTGGCACGGAGCTGGCCGGAACGTTCGCAAAAGCGCGCAAAGACAATAAAATCAAGGCCGTCGTTTTCCGGATCAATTCCCCGGGCGGCGATGCGCTGGCCTCCGAGATTATCCGC
>CAZEKJ010000061.1:0-19586 GCA_964512915.1 uncultured Porphyromonadaceae bacterium | reverse complement strand
CATAGGCATACAGGGGAGGCACACCGGGTTCTACGGAAAAAACCCGGCAGCCGGAGACCATCCGAAGCCGTCCGTTCATCAGCCTTAACCCGATGTTGAGGTCCCCGGTTGTGCCGGATATTATGTCGGATCCGAAGCCTGCAAAGGTTTGCTGGATACCTGCCCGAAAACGAACCCTTTCTTTGATTTCAGGATCCGTATCGAGCTGCATTTTAAAACCCGCTTGATCAGGCAATCCGCTCTCATTTTCTCCAAACCCGATAATGGAAGTTAAGGTGGCCATCCATCGGTTTGGAAGCTGCCAGGTTGCGCGTTGGGAAATTTTGGTGGTTGGATTCAGGAACTTGTCGCCATCGGGCCAGGCATCCCTCTGGGTAAGCACCGATCCATACAAGGCGAGGCGACGGCTTGGAGCGTATTTAAAAGACAATGTGCCATCTGTCCGGCTCCGGTTTGGCGCTGTTCCCGTGTGAAAGCGCGAGAACCATACCGGATAATCCGGCGTGCTTCCCGTGAACCGGATAACCGCTGAGAATCCATGCGATTCAAATAACCTGAGCCCGGCAACACTGGCACTACCGCGATCCGGACTCCACGCAGCCTCCCCGAAAAGGATCCCGAACGGCAGCCGGCATTGCCCCCAGATACCCATACGGATAAAAGCTTCCGTTTGGTTGTTGAATTGAGATCCCCACTCCTCCTGCTCAAAACTCAAACTGTCATGATTGAACCCCACAACCCCCACCCCCAAATTGTACCTCGTAAATCGTAAATCGTAAATCACCCCCACCCCTTCCTGAGGCACGGTATCCTTTTCCACCACCGCCTGCCGCCCGGTGCCGAACAGGATCAGTTCCGACCGCCCCCTGGCCAATTTCGCCGCAACACCCCGAAAGAACCGGTTTTCATCTGTTCCAGGATGCAGCCGGATAACGGTTCCGGGCCGATGGAGCAATCCCGGCTCCCCGAGAGTGATCGAAAAAACCGGCGCCGACGCCAGCGTGGCACCAAATCCTGCATTAACCTGAAAATCACCGATAACCGCTTCACGTATCCAGCCACCGGGTCGCAAAATCAGTCCTCCCGAACAATGGCTCGGACCCCCGGGTATCGGATAAGTCCGGAACTGCTCCCCCGGATCCTGATCAGCCAGAAACCGTGCTTCCCAGTGATTATAACGATTGATTTTCAACCGGTACCGAAACCCGATACCATCACTGATCGTTGCAGGTGAGGCAGTGACAGTCGCAATCTGCCTGATAACCCTCCCCTCCCTGTCATCCCTCCCCTCCCTGCCATCCCTCCCCTCCTTGTCATCCCGGCGAAAGCCGGGATCCCCTCCCTCAGCGAAGTACTCCCCCACCACTTCCTCTATCTGGCCCAGGAACTCATACTCTCCTTCGGAAAGTATTTCAAACAGTACGGAGTCCGCATCGGAAACCAATAGCCTGCTTCCATCTGTGGGAAATGACATAAAGAGCGTAAAGTATAAGCCGATGAGCCAGTTCATAGGTATTTTTTGTTGCCAGTTACCGGTTGCCGGTTGCCGGTTGTTGCCGGTTGCCGGTTATGGGACCCTGGGCGATAATCAAGGGCGTTACCCCAAGTCGGCTGGTGGTTTCGAAGCTGAAGTAGAAATCTATCCTGTTTATCCGCCATTCCATGCCGATTGCCAATCCCAATGGCAGAGCACGAAACTGCGCCGACAACCTTACCTGGTCACTTGCATTCAGCCGGATACCCAGAATCAGTGGTCCGGGACGGTTCCTTGAAAGATTAAAAGCGCTCATAAGATCAAACTGGCGGCCCGGCGTGTGCCATAGCTGCAGACGGATCGCCGGATCGCCGCGTACCGGCGCTGCATGCGGAAATAGGAATCCCGGAAAATCAAATACCGTAAAACCCAGATGTGAAGATTCCCCTGCAGGAATGATCAATCCGATATGCCCTCCGGTTCGGAAAACCGGACGCTGACCTGTAACAGTAATCAGGGAAAACCGGATTTGGAGGAGTAGGCGAACCCTGCCAACACCTTGACGATGAGCCATGTACAGATGATTCCACGAGAAGCCGGAGATTCCGTCGCGAACAAGAATTGCAGACGACTCACCTCTGGCCGTCCTATAGGTTGCGCCTATACCGGTTTCATTCCATCCGGTCGTGAGATAACATTGTCGCGAAAACCCGCACCAGTCAAAACCTGCCGGCCTGACTTCCTGATCCGGCACCAGGAGCGGTTGTCTCAAAACAGTGGAAAGGGCCTCCTGGGCGTTGCCTGAACTGGCAGCACAACAAAATATCGGAATAAATATAAAACAGATCGGGCACATCATATCGTTTTACCTGATATAGATGCGCCCGGATCCCCAGAATGGAGAAAAACAGCTAATTAGTTTTCAGCCGGTACTTAACATCCTTTAATGACTCATTTGCCTTAACCACTTTTTTTGCAAGTCCTTCCTTGAATTGTACCAGCCTGGCCTGCAGTTCCGCATCACCGGTTGCAAGCATCTGGACCGCAAGAATGCCCGCATTCCGGGCGCCATCCAGCGCCACCGTTGCCACCGGAATGCCGGCTGGCATTTGTAAAATCGAAAGGATCGAATCCCACCCATCGATCGAATTGGACGAATTGATCGGCACACCTATCACAGGGCAGATAGTCATGGCCGCAACAACCCCCGGAAGATGGGCTGCGCCACCGGCACCTGCAATAATGACCCTTACGCCCCGGCTATGTGCACTCTTGGCAAAGTCGGCAACCAGATCGGGGGTCCGGTGGGCCGACAACGCATAGATTTCAAACGGGATCTCAAACTCTTCCAGCAATTTAGCAGCTTCCTCCATGATCGGAAGATCAGAGGTGCTTCCCATGATGATACTGACTTTTGGGTTCATTCCTTCATTCATTTTAATTAGCTTTGCAAGGTAATCAAAAGCCAGATTCCCTTAATTATGGAACCGATTAAAGTTCTTGACAAAACCTTTGAGGAGTTCATTCCCGGTCAGCAAATCAAGGAGACAGTTGCCCGGATGGCAGCCGACCTCGATCGCGACCTGTGGGGCAAGGACCCTCTGTTCCTGGCCATTCTCAACGGAGCCTTTATGTTTGCCGGCGACCTGTTCCAGCAAATTCAAATGCCCAGCCGGATATCATTTGTAAAAATGGCCTCTTACCTGGGTACCGGATCAACCGGAAAAGTTGACCAACTCATCGGTCTGCAGGAGAGTATTAGCGGGCAAACCGTTGTGATACTGGAAGATATCATCGACTCAGGACTCACAATTACCAAACTCCTGGAACACCTCAAAACACTGCAGCCGGCCGACGTCAAAGTAGTCTCCCTCTTGTTCAAGCCCGATGCTTTCCAGGGCAATTTCCATATCGACTACCTCGGAATGGAGATTCCTAACGACTTTGTTGTGGGATACGGACTCGACTACAACGGCTACGGTAGAAATTACCGTGACATTTATAAACTAAAAGCGGAATAACCTCATGCCCTCTTGCCCCTATGCCCCTATGCCCCTATGCCCCTATGCCCTCATGCCCCTATGCCCTCATGCCCCTCTTAATTTTTAGCCAATGAATCATATCGTTCTATTCGGACCTCCCGGTTGCGGGAAAGGAACCCAGGCGCAAATGCTCGTTGAGCACTGCAGTTACCAACATGTTTCAACGGGTGAGCTATTGCGTGTGGAAATGTCAGGTAATACGGAGCTTGGCTTAGAGGCAAAGAAATACATTGATAAAGGCGAACTGGTTCCTGATCAAACAGTTATCGGAATGATCTGCCACTATTTAAAAGAAAATAGCAACGTCCCGGGAATTATTTACGATGGCTTTCCCAGGACGATTACCCAGGCGGAAGCCCTGGATGACATGCTGGCTTCGCGAAACGAAAAAATCGGCGGCCTTTTTTCCCTGGAGGTTCCGCATGAGGAGCTGATTAAAAGGCTCACCCTTCGCGGCATATCATCGGGCCGCATTGATGATTCAGATATTGCAACCATCGAAAACCGGATATCGGTATATGAAGAGAAAACACAACCCCTGATTGATTATTATAACCGTCAGGGAAAATACTACGGGATTCTAGGAACAGGTACCATAGAGGAAATTGCCGAAAGATTGATTAACGCAGTCATCGGAATATGCCCATGCCCGTCGTCGTAGGGGCGTCCGGCGGACGCCCGTTTACCATCAACGTCCCAGTAGGGGCGTCCTGCGGACGCCCGTTTTGAATTTTGACACAACAGGAGGAAAAAATTTTGAGCAGCGAAAACTTTATAGATTACGTAAAAATATTTGTCCGGTCCGGTAAGGGAGGAGCAGGCTCTGCCCACCTTAAAAGGATCAAATCCAATCCAAAGGCCGGCCCCGATGGAGGCGACGGAGGCCGCGGCGGCCATGTCATCCTCAGAGGGAACAGTCAGCTATGGACATTGTTGCACCTGAAATATAACCGGCACGTATTTGCCGAGAACGGTGAAAATGGCAGCAAGGATTTGTGCAGCGGCGCTTATGGCCGTGATGTATACGTGGATGTTCCGCTTGGAACCCTGGCCAAGGATGCGGAAACCGGTGAATTCCTGATGGAGATCACCCAGCACGGCGAAGAAAAAATTCTTGCGAAAGGCGGCAGAGGAGGACTCGGAAACTTTAATTTCAGGACAGCCACACGCCAGACGCCTCGTTTTGCCCAGCCCGGCGAACCTTGTATCGAGGCAGCAATCGTCCTGGAACTTAAAATCCTTGCTGATGTCGGATTGGTCGGGTTCCCGAATGCGGGCAAATCAACCCTTCTGTCGGTGGTGTCAGCCGCGAAACCGAAGATCGGTGATTACGCCTTTACCACGCTGACTCCAAATCTGGGTATCGTTGAATACCGCGAAAGCCGCTCTTTTGTGATGGCTGATATTCCCGGTATAATTGAAGGCGCAAGCGAAGGCAAAGGATTGGGATTAAGGTTTTTACGGCATATTGAGCGCAACCCGGCCCTGCCGACAGTAAGGACATCCGTAAAGAGTTCGAAATCCTGATCAACGAACTGGAACAATACAACCCGGAACTGCTCGACAAGAAGCGCGTTCTCGGTATTTCCAAATCCGATATGCTCGACCCGGAACTAATGGAAGAGATTCGAAAAGACCTGCCTGATGTGCCCTATGTTTTCTTCTCTTCCCTCACGAAAATGAACCTCGATAAACTCAAAGACCTCCTCTGGCAGGTCCTGCAAAGTGATTAGCCTATGATTGAAGCCCTGCTGGAACTGGATAAACAGCTATTTATCAGGCTAAACCATTGGTCGGGACCGTTTATGGATCCCGTGATGATTTTCCTGAGCGGACCGATACCCTGGATTCTGTTTTCCTTGGCTGTGCTTTTTCTGGTTAATAAATGTCACCCCTGGACAGGCACCTGCATCCCTCTGTTAATTACCATTGGAAGCCTGATACTGGCGGTAGTCCTGAGCGAACAGATTTCCGTCCACCTTTTTAAAAACACTTTCGAAAGGCTCCGGCCCTGCCATGATCCTGACCTGCTGGGTGAAGTCAGGCTGGTTGCAGAAAGCTGCGGTGGAAAATACGGATTTGTATCAACACATGCCAGCAACGCCTTTTCCCTTGCCATCCTGTCTGCCATGATCTTAAAACGCCGCTGGTTCACCATCAGCGTATTCGCATGGGCAGCCCTGATCTCCTACAGCCGCATTTACCTCGGGTTACACTACCCCGGCGATGCGATCGGCGGCATGGTGCTCGGGATGATTATCGGGGTTTTAATATACCGTTTGTATAAATTCATCACGGGCGAGCGCGGCTCGCCCCTGCGGGGACAACGCATCCCAAAAACGTAAACCGTAAACCGTAAATCGTAAATCGTAAACCGTAAACCGTAAATCGTAAATCTTCTATGTCAACACTTCGTTCCATGCGTATTACCACAATTCCGAAGGATTCGGAATCTGAACCATTTATTAGCCAGATAATTAACTACGATCGCAACGGAAATGAGATAGCCCGGTATGAATTCCGCGGACCGGGCGAATTCGAATCCAAACAGGAATTTCGCTTCAACGAAAACAATAAGATCCTTGAAGAGACCAACTATCAGGATGAACACGAAATTCTGGAACGGAAAATCTTTACAAGGGATGTAAACGGCATCGTCGAAAAAATCGACATCGAATATCCTGATGGATCTTTTTCTGTGCAGACAGTCGAAAAAGATGACGATGAAAACACCGAAAACTGGATCGAACTGGATGAGGACGACGAACAGGAATCGCGGGAATTTCTTAAGTACGATGAAAAGGGTCGGGTAATCCTGAGGGAATCCTACGACTTTAACGATAAGCTTTTGGAAGCCTTTGAATATGAGTATAACGAAAGTGGGCAACTTTCACGGCAGCGCCATCTTGATGATCGCCGCAAATTGATTCTGGAAACCGAATTCCGGTATAACGAATTGGGCCAGCTAGCTCTGAGGGCAAGCAGAAACCGAAAGGGTGACCTGTCGGATTTCCTTAAAATCGAGTACAACGAGAACAACAAGCCCGTAAAGCAGTCATTTTCTGGCAAATACACTTTCCTGTTCGAATATGATGATAACGGCAATACCATGGTGGAGGAGCAATACGCAGGCGAATCCCTGCTGGAAAACCGCATCACCTACGAGTATGATGTCAATAATCGCGTGGTTCTTGAGGAGCAGCTGAAGCTCAGCAAGCAGTACGAATACGAGTTCTATGACCAGTAGAGACGCATATATGCGTCTCTCAGTAGAAACGCATCATGATGCGTCTCTGCAGCCCATGCCCGTTTTGTTCGTCGGTCATGGCAGCCCGATGAATGCGATTGAAGACAATCAGTTCTCGCGCATGTGGAAGGAAATAGGGGAAACCCTGGCAAGACCCAAGGCAATCCTTTGTATATCTGCACATTGGGAGACCCTGGGAACCTTCGTTACCGCCATGGAGAAGCCTAAAACCATCCATGATTTCGGCGGATTTCCACAGGAGCTGTTCAATGTGCAGTACCCGGCTCCGGGCAGCCCTCAGCTGGCAAAGGATACCAAAGACACGGTAAAATCAACCGATGTCGGGCTCGACCAGCAGTGGGGCCTCGACCACGGTGCATGGAGCGTGATCCGCCCGATGTTTCCCGATGCCGATATCCCGGTAGTCCAGATGAGCCTTGATTACATGAAAGGCCCTTTGTATCACTATGAGCTTGCCAAACATCTCACTGATCTCAGAAATAAGGGAATCCTGATTTTAGCCTCCGGCAACATGGTGCATAACCTGCGAATGGTGGCGTGGGAAAAGGTCAATGACCCGGAATACGGTTATGACTGGGCTATTGAGGCCAATGAGAAAATGAAGAAGCTCATCGAAACCGGCGACCACAAGTCCTTGATTAACTATACCTCGCAGGGAAAAGCCTTCAACCTGGCAATCCCCAGCCCGGATCATTACCTTCCCCTTTTGTATGCCCTCGCACTCAAGGGCGAAAAAGATCCGATTACCTTCTGGAATGACAAGGCCGTGATGGGGTCCCTCACAATGACCTCATTGACAATTGGATAACAATTATTCTCGCAAAAAAAACATTTTCTCGCAAAGCCGCAAAGGCGCAAAGAGGTACGTATTCTTTGCGCCTTTGCGGCTTTGCGAGAGAACTTTTTATATTCTCGCCCCCAACCCTGTTCCTTCGGAAATTTCAATAAGACCTCCTGCGAGATATCGTATGCCCCCGATAACCGGGTCTTCTTCGAGCATCATCGGGGTATCAAAATCGCACCATTTCACGCAATCTGAGGCCAGCGCGAGATGCGCCGAGGCGGTAAATCCCAGTCGCGATTCCACAAACCCGCCCACCTGAACCATCAGGCCAGCTTGTTCCGCCAGGCGGATCATCTTCATGGCATTGAATAATCCCCCCGATTTCCCGAGCTTGATATTCACCCGGTCGCAAGCCCCCAGGCCAATCAGCCGCTCCAGATCGTGGTGGTCGGAGCAACACTCATCCGCCATAACCGGTATCGGGCTATTCTTCCTCACTTGCGCCAGATTCATATAATCCCAGCGGGCAATCGGCTCCTCGCAAAATTCAACATTCATTCCACCGAGTGCCGACAGTACTCTGATTGCAGTATCAACACTCCAGCCCTGATTGGCATCCAGCCGCAGGGGCATATCGGGACCGACCGCCTTTCGTATGGACAGGATTCTGTCCATATCATCATCACCGGTTCCTCCAACCTTTACCTTGATCGCCGGAAATCCTCTTTTCTGTATGTCAAGCGCCTCCTCAACCATAGTCTCAACCGGGCCGAAACTCACGGTATAATCGGTGACCAGCGGCCGGATGGTATTTCCGCCCAGAAACCGGAAAAGGGGCAACCCTGCAGCCTGAGCGGCAATATCATGCAGGGCTATGTCAAAGGCACTTTTAATGGACCGGTTGCCATAGATTGCCCTGTCCATTGCTAGAATACACGCGTCAATGTCAAGGGGATCCTGATCCTGGAGAACAATTTTCAGATATTTGCTCACCACCAGTGCCGTCTCCTGGCTCTCTCCGTTGATCGTGAGAAACGGGCAGCACTCCCCATAACCCGTGAGGCCCGAACGGGTATGAATCCTGACCACAACATTTTCGGCGTATTCTACCTTTCCCAGGGAGATTACGAAAGGCTTTTTCAGTTTGATGCTAACGGGCAGAACTTCAATCCCGGTGATACTTTCACTCATAGAAGCTGGTTTGGCTAAACCAAAGGTAGCAAAATAAAAACCGGAGGGTTTTGTTTATATCACTCCTGTTAAACTAATTTCGCGCCGGTTTGTCTATAGCCGTTGCCGGACCTTCATCATCCGGCAGGCACTAAATCCATCAGGAAAATGAATAACATTATTGAAGCCCGGGGCCTTACAAAGCTTTACAAGGGCGGGGTGCTGGCGGTTGACAATGTCAGTTTTTCCGTGAGGGAAGGAGAAATCTTCGGATTCCTCGGTCCCAACGGAGCCGGAAAGTCTACCACCATCGCCATGCTCACAACGCTTATCAGCCCGACAAGCGGAACCGCCATCGTGAGCGGCATCGATATCACAAAACAGGCCTACCAGGCCCGATTGACCATCGGCTATGTGTCTCAGGACCTGGCAGTGGAGGACGTTTTAACCGGATATGAAAACCTGCGATTACAGGCTGGGTTTTACCATATACCCAAAAAAGAGGCTGCCATCCGCATTGATGAAGTGCTCACCCTGGTTGACCTGAAAAGCCGCGCCAAAGATAAAGCAGAAACCTACTCCGGCGGGATGCGCAAACGCCTGGATATCGCCTGCGGCCTGATTCACCGGCCCAGGCTGCTGTTTCTGGATGAACCCACTCTTGGCCTCGATATCCAGACGCGGCGTGAGATATGGAAATACGTCAACCACCTTCGCGAAGAGATCCGAATGACGATCTTCCTTACGACCCACTACATGGACGAGGCCGATTCCCTCTGCGACCGGATTGCGATCATCGACCGGGGCGTGATAAAAACCCTCGATACCCCGGCCAACCTGAAAAATGCCCTCTCCTCAGAAATTTCCGGAGCTACCCTCGACGATGTTTTTCTGCACCACACCGGGCATGAAATGCGTGAAGATTCCGTCGATAAGGAGAGCGCATTCAGATCAAGAAATCAAATGAGGAGGGCAAGAGGATGAGTTTAAAAATTTTATTTTCAGATATTTACTGGGTTCTCTGGCGGGAGATCAAGAAGTTTGTACAGCAGAAAGCCCGGATCCTTATGATTGTAATCCAGCCGCTCGTCTGGCTGGTGCTCATGGGATATTCTATGGCAGGGCTCACCAGCAACCCCGAGGCAGCAAAAATGCTTGGAACCGGAAACTACCTCGATTTCATGGCTCCCGGAGTAATGATCATGACGGCACTATTTGGAGGAGTTTTCGGAGGTATAACCATTGTTTGGGACCGCCGTACCGGTTTCCTGAATAAAATGCTGGCCGCCCCGATTCACAGGGCTGCAATTCCGCTGGGAAAATTGTTCTCAATTGGAATCCAGACGATGATACAAGCCCTTATTATTGTAATAATCAGTCTGATACTTGGAGTTCATTTCGTCACCGGTTTTCCGGGAGTTCTGGTTATGCTCCTTCTTTCGGGAATCTTCGGAATGTTCATGGGTGGGATCTCGCTGTCACTGGCATCCCGGATCAAGTCAATGGAGACCCTTATGGCAGTTTCCAACTTCCTCACGATGCCCCTGATGTTTACCAGTAACGCCATGTTCCCGACCTCCGCCATGCCGCAGTGGCTGAAGGCAATCGCCCAGGCTAACCCGCTCTCCTATGCGGTTCATGCCATGCGGACAATATCCACCCAGGGCTGGATCTGGAGTGAAATCTGGCCGGCCGTAACCGCCCTTGTCGTCATTACGGGGCTGATGACCGCCCTGTCGATCAAATTGTTTGCGAAGACGGTATCGTAACCACCAATGATTCACGTGGTCCGGTGATCAGGTTTTCAATGACCAGATCCAAATTAAAAGTAGCCAACGGCTGCAGTGTCCTCACAATCAACGTAGTGGTCGAATGGGCTGGTAATGTGAAAAAATACGCGGCATTATGAAAATTCAGTTCACCTATATTTTTGCACTGGAAATCCAAATCTGAGGTATTGGTAATCTTCATCACTGCAAGGGATGTCCCCTTCTGATAGGTGGTCTTAACATCCAGGCTGGCCAGAAAAACCTCCTTCAGCAAGGCCGGACTGCCAATCAGATAATTATTGGCATACACAGCGGTACGTTGGTTTTCCAGTGCCTCCCTCACCCCGGTTTCTGTCTTCTCTTTGGCAAACACCAGGGTCACCGTCCGGTGGCTATCCGGCGTGTATGCATAATGACTTATTCCATGTATGTCAGAATTACCAAAAAGGGTCAGTTGATACTTGGCGGCCAGCCCCAAAACCTCCGGCCAGAACTCACTTCCGTTGCATATTTCAATGCCATTGATCTGCCCCTCCTCCATCAATTTGTAAAACCCTTCGTCAACGGGCGCGCGGCCGTCCTTTGAACGCGAAGTCCAGCCCGGATGATTCCAGAATACAAATCCTCCCTGATCTTTTGCAGCCTTTATCCTCACGGCCGGCACCTTATTCCGGAGAACTGTATCATTCTGGTTATTGATAAACAGGGCATTGAAATGGTCCGGTGTAGCCGAGATCTCCCCGGCCGAAATAACAATCACCGGTTTATCCTTGGCGGCCTTAATGACCATGTCGGTCGCCACCCGGTTATCCCAGACTACCTCTTTCTTCGGGTGATATTCAACATGATCCGTCAGGGCAATCACATCCAGTCCCTCCGCCAGCGCCTCTTCCACTCGTACCGTCGGCCATACCGACCCGTCGGAAAACACCGAATGCATGTGAAAATCACACTTCAGCGTAAAATATCCGGGAATATCCGGAAACTGAATCTTAGGGGTTCCATCCGCATTCCGGACAAATGGCTGCGCCGAAGAAAAGGCCGCCAGAAACAAAGAAAAAACAAAAATAATCGCTATTCGTTTCATAATTAAACAGTTATATCAGTTCAGACCTAACCGGTAACAGGTAACCGGCAACCGGCAACCATTTTTTTACCGCATCACCAAATACTCAATAAAGAACTCCATCATCCGTTCAGAATTCAGCGCCGTGTGACCCATATCGGGTCCCACCTGAACTTCGAAACTCTTGCCTGCCTTCTGCAGCGCGCGGATGAGCTGAAGTGAATTGGCCGGATGAACGTTATTATCAGAGGTGCCGTAATAGATCATCAGGTGACCCTTCAGGTTGGCGGCATAATTTCCTAGGGTCCCTGCCTCATAATCTGCCAGATGGTCCTCAAGTAAACCGGCATGTCGTTCGGTGTAAATATTATCATAGTTCCGGAAATCCATTACGCCCGAATTGGCGCAGGCGGCATGGAACAAATCCGGGTAGCGCAGAATGGCTGCAGCCGAAGTGGTGCCGCCATAGGAAGTTCCAAAAATTCCAACTTTGTCCTTATTCACATAAGGCCGGGTACCCAGTGCCTTAACACCGGCAGCCAGGTCATCAACCTCAACGATCATCAGGCGGGCATAGTAAGGATCCATGAATTTCTTGCCCCTGCCGGCAGCGCTGCGAAAATCAAAGGTCGCAATCAGAAATCCGTATTCAGTCATTGAGTTTGGCGTCGAGAAATTTTCGCTGGCGCCGTTGGTTTCCGGTCCGCCATAAACTGAGCAAATCACCGGGTACTTCTTGCTTGGGTCAAAATTCGATGGAAAATGAAGCATTCCGTGCAGTTCGGTTACCCCGTCGGCCGACTTGTAGGTAAACATCTCAACCTTTTTGAGCCCGAGCTGATCGAATTTGGTGAGATCACTATCAGCCAACTTGGCAAGTACTTTCCCCTTAATATCAACAAGCTGCGTAAATGGAGCAACATCATGGGTCTGGGCTATGTCAATGAAATACTTCCCGTTCGGGGAAAGATTCACCCGGTGGTTGTACGCCGGATCGGTCAGGCGAATATCGCCTTTCCCGTCCAGGCCAACCCGGTGAAGCTGCAGTTTCATGTGATTATCTCCGCTTCGGGCCATGTACCAAAGGAACCCGGCTTCTTCATCCACCTTAACAACACTGGCAACTTCAAACGGATGGTTGGTGAGGGTGGCCAGCTGCTTGCCGGTCATATCATACAGATAATAATTCTTAAACCCAGTGCGTTCCGATACCCAGATGAACCGGTTGTTATCCTTGAGGAACATCATCATCGGAGAATTCTCAGTATAGCTGGGCAGCCACTCTTCGTGCATCACCACACGGCACTTGCCGGTTTCGGGATTCGCTGCGGCAACTTCCATGATATCCTGTTTCCGGTTGGTCCGGTGGTATATCAGTTCAGTACCATCCGGCGACCAGTTGATACCATAAATATAATATCCAACTACCTTATTATCAAATGGTTTTCCTTCACGAACGTTCATTTTGGTGATCTTCTTCGTTGCCAGGTCATACACCAGGAGATCCGGTATCGGATTATTCCCACCCACCTTAACATAGGGCTCGATCTCAACCGAATCCTGCAGCTTCAGCTGGTTGTACTGCAGATAATAATCCAGCACCTTGCCTTCATCAAACTTATAAAAGGCTAGCTTCTTGCCGTCGGGCGACCACCACATGGCAGTCGACTGGCCCAGTTCTTCACCATATACCCAGCTGGCCGAACCGAATTTTATCCGGTTCTTGTCATTGCCTTCTGTAGTGATTGCTATAACCTCCGTTCCGTCAGCCTTACCCAGATATAGATTCCGGTCTTTGTGGAAAGCCTTCATGGTTCCGTCGGGTGACAAGGCTATGGTATACTGTCTGCCGCGCTGAACGCGTTCACCGGTGCCACGGGTTGCATTTCCCTGACCCCGTCCGCCTCCGGCGGGGAAGCCCATGCGGGCATTACCTGCATCAGCCGGAGCCGCTCCGCTTTCAACCGCCTTCAGCTTCTTGATATCGTAGGTATACTTCTTTCCATTCAATTGATAATCAAATGTTTTACCATCTTCCGACCAGGTAACTATCAGGGCACCCTGTTTTACTGATCCCCGGATCTCCGGCGACATTTTCTGATACTGAGCATATCCGGGCATATCCTTCAGCCGGTCCTGCGCCTGCACCAACATCAGGGATCCCGCCATAAGAGTCATCCCCAGGTACATCAACATTCTTTTCGTGGTTTTCATTTTCATAGTTTTAGCTTCCCAAATTTGGTAAACATACTTGGCAAACTTCCGGTTCAATAACAGAAATTGTAAATCGTAAATCGTAAATCGTAAATCGTAAATCGTAAATCGTAAATCGTAAATCTTCAATCCTCTTTCACACATCGTAACGCCTGAAGAAGATTCCCGGAAGCATTGAAGCCCCAGGTGACGCGTTCATTCTTTGAATCAAAAGAAACCATCCAATGGGTCAATGTAGTCGCTGTAGGATGTGAAACCGACCAGTAATCTCCGTATTTATCCTTCCCGGAGTAAACGGCTGATAGAGCAGTCATGCCGTTGCCCTTACCCCCGAGTGTCGCCCCGAAATCCGACTCACCCCCCGGCATCAGAGCTTCATAGAGCTTTTCCTCCGGATAATTCGCAAACAACTTCTCCCAGTCTTGCCGGGTGGGAACCCTCCATCCGGGCGGGCAACAATTCCCTGTTCCACCCAGACTATACAAATGACCGTATTCAAAATAGGCAGGCCAGTTATTGGTTACCGGATAGCGGTACCAGAGGGCCGTATCCCCAAAACAAACATTCTTTGAGAACCACCATTGATCTCCGATCAGAACGGTACCATAATACTCATAATTCAGCCCGTGAGAATCTTCACAAATTCCGGTAAGGTTGGTCCCGTTGCTGATATGGATGGTTATCGAACAGGTATCGGTATCACCCGGAGGATCCGTCAGTAAAAGTGTCGCTTTGTAAACCCCGGGGTTAGCATACTGGTGATATGTAATCACGTCATGAACCGGTTCAGTATCCCATACACCGTCACCATCATAATCCCATCGGTACAACATTTCGGTTGGCGATGATTCCTGATCACGGCACCACCAGCAGTCAAAGCGGAAATTGGTTTTTGTATTCCCCGTAAAGGTACTGACCTTGAAATTCGCCCTTGGCGGCTGGTTTTTATGGTATAGCCTGATTTTCATGACCGTATCATTGGTCAGGCCGCGGTAACTTTTAACCTGTAACCTGACAAAGGCAAAAACATCCGCAGGGAATGAATTTAACGTTACGGGATCCCGGAGCCATTCGGTATCCCAGTTCCAGTCATTGTTCCAATCCCAACGGTATAGCAGTCTTTTTTCGGGGTTATCCAGATCAACTGAGGCCGATGCATCCATTTGAATCAGAGTCCGGTACGTAACCGAATCGGGGATACAACGGAAACTGGCCAGCAATCTCGGATCATTCAGATTGACATTCAGTGCTGTAATGGCCCCGCTGTACATCCCCGAAGGGTCACCAACCTCAACCCGGGGTTTGTAAAAGCCGACCTCTGGGTAAACATGATGAATCCGCAAACTATCCGTCAGTCCGGTATCCCAGGTCCCGTCACCCTCAAAATCCCATCGGAATTTCAGCTGATTGAGGGAGTCTTCATCATCCCGGGTTCCGGATGCATCCAGCAGAAAGGAAGTAAAGATATGCCCGAGAACCGGCTTGATAGTGAGGCTGACATTGGGATGAGAATATCCCCTTTCAACCTGCATGACCATACTGGCAGTATCACTTCCGCCGTCGAGATTTACCATCTCCACCAAGGTATGCCAGGTACCCGGAACAAAATATCGGTGCTCGTACTTTTCCAGCCGGGTAAGCGGCGTATCCCAGATTCCGTCGCCATTCCAGTCCCATCGGGTAAAAAGCCGGTCGCCACGGGATGAATTGCTTTCCGATTTGCTGAGATCAAAGGTGAAAACATTCGTGGTTTTGCCGGACGCCGGTGATACTTTCACGGAAACGACCGGAGGTACCACCACGTTATCACTCCTGTCGCAGGAGAATAAACATAAAAGCAATATTAATCGGCATCCTTTACGCATCTCACAGAATAGAGTTTACCTGCATTCGAGTCAAACCCCCGGAGCACTTTCCGCCTGGCATTATCGAAGGTGACTGTCCAGTTACTTAAGGGTGAGCTTGCCGGCTGAGAGGTGGACCAGTAATAGCCGTATTGGTTGAGACCATGGCAGTCAGCAGTATAGGGATCTATCGGGATTCCCATCCCACCCAGTACAGCACTAAAATCAGATTCTCCGCCAGCCATGAGGGCTTCATACAGCTGTTCGGCGGAATAATTGGCGAAAAGGGTCTCCCAATCACCCCGGTTAGGAACTCTCCATCCGGAAGGGCATAGGGTTTTCAATGCGCTTAACGCATAAAGATTTCCATAATCATAATAATTATCATACTGATTATCATAGAAATAGCCAGGATAGAGCTTTTTATCCTGAACACTCAGGTTCCGGGTAAACCACCATTGTTTTCCGATCAGAACCGTTCCATAGGTTACATAGCTGTACCCGCGCTTGTCCTCATAGATTCCCGTGATATTTTTCCCGCTGCTTACGTGGATGATTTTTGAATACGTATCGGTTTCACCCAGGGGGTCCTTTATCATTAGAAGGGTTTTATAGGCACCCGGAGAATCATATTGATGAATTTGGACAACTTCGTGTGAAAAGTCAGTATCCCATTGTCCATCACCGTTGTAATCCCAGCGGAAAAACAGATCGGAAGGCGAGGATTCCTGATCCAGGCTCGACCATGCATTCAATATGAACCGGGTATTTATATTCCCCGAAAGAGAACTTACCGAGTACATAGCTTTTGGAGACTGGTTCTTATGGTGCAACCGGATTCTCATCAGGGTATCGTTGACCAATCCCCGATAGCTTTTTACCTCCAGCCTCACGTTGGCAAACACAGCCTCCGGAAAAGAGTGCACTATTATCGGATCCCTCAGCCATTCCGTATCCCAGACCCAGTCATTCTCCCAGTCCCAGCGGTACAACAGGCCCTTTTCGGGGTGGTCAAGGTCGATTGAAGCGGCAGCATCAAGTCTTATCGGGGTATCAAAGGTCACCGAATCCGGTGTGCACCTGAAGCTGGCTATCAGCCGCGGATCTTCAAGACTGACCAGGATCGGAATGGAGACCCTTGTACTTTGGCCCGATGGATCGCTGACCTCCAATCTGGGGTTGTATAATCCTGATTCCGGGTAAACATGATGAATCAGGACACTGTCTGTTAACCCCGTATCCCACATATCATCCCCTTCAAAATCCCACCGGAATTTCAGTTGATTGAGAGAATCTTCATCGTCGCGGGTTCGGGATGCATCAAGTAAGAACCGGGTGTATATGTGTCCCGCGGCAGGTTGGGCAACTAAAATGGGTGCCGGTGGAGTATAGCCCCGGGCTATTTGCATCGTGATATGTGCGGTATCTGACACACCATCCACATCGACCAGTTCAGCACGGGTATTCCAGGTACCGGGCGCATAATAACGATGTTCATATTTAGGCTGCCGGGTTAGCGGAGTATCCCAGACGCCGTCACCATCCCAGTCCCACCGGTAGAAGAGCTTACTGCTCCGGTCCGACAGACTCTCCGAACGGCTCATGTCGAAAGAGAAAACCTGCGTTGTGTTCCCGGAAAGGGGTGATACGATTACCTGAATTACGGGTTTTGAGCCGGTTTCCTCCTGTCTGTCGCAGGAAAACGTTATCCCTGCACTGATCAGGAGAACAACTGAACACGCTATGTCCCGTAAACGGACCATGTTAATGGAATTGCGTGGTATAGGTTGTCGTTTGCCCATCAAGGACTTCAACTTTTCCGCCGGCAACCATCAGGGAATTCTGACCGGAAAAACCGGCATATTTACAGGAATCCCCGGCGCAAAGGCAGATTACGGAAGCATAATAATAGTACGTACCCGGAGGCAGTTGAAACTGATAGTGGGTCACCGCATCCGATACATTGGTGCAGGTAAAAAATTTACCCAGATACAGGTAATCCGCAGTTTCAGCCAGGCACAGGTCGACCTTTTTCAATCGCTTGGCCGGCACCCCCTGGAGCCTGTAGGTGAAC
Organism: uncultured Porphyromonadaceae bacterium; assembly: GCA_964512915.1. Taxonomy (GTDB): domain Bacteria; phylum Bacteroidota; class Bacteroidia; order Bacteroidales; family UBA12481; genus UBA12481. The sequence goes on along the minus strand of CAZEKJ010000061.1, from coordinate 1,881 downwards.
GCAATATCCAGGGTTCCCATCGGGATCTTGTCCGTATCAATGGGATCCTGATCCCCTGGTCCGGATTTGTCGCACGCCCCCATGAACAGGATCAGGAGGATAAACACAAAAACTTTAGTTGTTCTTTTCATGGTTCAGAGAATCAATTGCGGCAGCGGTAAGAAACCCCAGATTTCGGGTTAAAGCACTCAATGCCAATGTGTCCATGGTGAAGGGAGAAACCGGAAAGCCATAAACATGCCGGTGGCTCATGCAGGAGAATACCCCGAAAGCATTATCAAAACTGTTGACTTCAAGGACGGAGAACGACTGTGTATTGTTTTCCGCATTGATTTTGATAGCCAGATCATCGCCTCCGCAGGTAATATGAAAATCAAATCCAACCGGAATCCGGGCCACACCTTCTGAGGGCTGAATAAATCGTGAAATATCAATCAGGAATCTCTCTCCGGAAATCCGCTGTTCAATGTATTTCCTTGTAGTATCGGCTTCGGTAATCAGCTTCTGGGGGAAGACAATGGATCGATGAACCCGCGCTCCCTGGTAAAGTTCATCATAGCGAAAAGTCATGGTTGACTGGTAAATGGACCCAAATGTTACTGGGACAAAACGTACAAAGAAATCCTGATTATGAAAGAGATTGACACTCCTGCCCAGTACCGGCTCCGGATCAAGAATTGCAAACCCGGTTCCAAAACTTTTTGTCTGGGCATAAACCACCCGGTTAGACTGAAGAAAATGGATATAAAGTGAATAGCTGCAGGCTGGCAATATTCTGCAATCAATCCGATAAACCTGGTTGGCTTTCTGAGGAAACAATCCGGAATCCTTTGGGTACTGATCGATCGGTGTGCCATAGTAAATATCCTGACGGGAATCGGAATACTCAGCTGCCAGGTATACTTCAACCTCCTCTTTAATAAGCAGATCCTCAGCTGATGGCTTGTAACCGGGATTATCAAGGGGAATCATATAAGTCTGGCCTAAGCGGACATACTGATGAGTACTGTCGGGATTAAGGAGGCAATAAACAATTGGTATCGGATCGCCGGGCAGGAACAGATCAACTTCGGTGTTGCAGGCAGGTACCATAACCAAAAAACCGGCAAGGGAGAAATGTAAAACACGGGAAACCTGAAAACGATGGAATCGGTTCATTGAAAATATTTTGTCTGGGGGACAAATAAAAATACCACTTTTTCTCCATTCCCGCATCATTTGCGCGTCAATATTTATAAAAGCCCGATATATGACGTATATTAATACTATCTTTGTACGTACAACAACAAAGATCATGGACGCGAAACTGACTTTGCGACTGGATAAGAATTCTATCGATCGTGCAAAGAACTATGCATCAATGCATAATACCAGCCTCTCACGCATGGTGGAAAATTTCTTCCGTACCCTTGAGCCGGATCCGGCAGACGAAATGGAATTGAGTCCGCTTGTCAGGAAACTCAGCGGTGTCATCCAGCTGCCCGAAGATTTTGATTACCGGCAGGATCGGGAAAATCATCTGGCAAAAAAGCATTCATTATGAAACGCATCCTGATCGACACGAACGTGATTCTGGACCTGTTGGCTCACAGAATTCCGTATTACGAGGCTACTGTGGGTATTTTTAACCTTGCCGCGAAGAAGCGCCTCTCCTTGTTCGCTTCTGCTCTAAGTATAGCGGATACCTTTTACATCCTGAGAAATACCCTTGGCAACAAGGAATCTCTTAGGGTTATCCGTGACTTACTCTCACTGACCGCCATCCTACCGGTTGGTCAATTAACAATCACTCAGGCTCTGGACTCCGGATTCCCGAATCTTGAAGACGCCATCCAAAACCAGGTGGCACTTCTGAATGAAGCAGAGATAATACTTACCCGT
>CAZEKJ010000060.1:1754-19952 GCA_964512915.1 uncultured Porphyromonadaceae bacterium | reverse complement strand
GGGCATAAGGGCATAAGGGCATGGGGGCATAAGGGCATAAGGGCATGGGGGCATAAGGGCATAAGGGCATGGGGGCATAGGGGCATAGGGGCATAGGGGTGTCATTCCGGCGAAGGCCGGAATCCCATGATAAATGCAAAAACAGACACTACAACAATAATTAAGGTTTCAATAATGAAAATAAAATCTCTTCTCTTCACCGGCACAATCCTGTGCGCCATTGCGGTTACAGGAGTCTTGTTACTAAATGGAAACAAGGATAAGGTACGAAAGGACTACGAGAAGTTCCTTGTGTCTGAATATCAAATCCTTCCGATTGCGGATATAAACAAATCTGATAATAAGAGTGCCAGGATGGATAGCCCTGATAAAGCCGCTCTGGCTGAATATATCAAGACGGTCGACCCATTCATCAAGGCGGTTCCACGCGAGCGACTGATTGGCGCTTATCAGCAGACCAAAGCACTTCAAAGCCTTAAGTCGGGCAACAGCCTGGCATGGACAAGCCATCCCACCAATATGGGAGGGCGGACACGAACTCTGATGTTCGACCCGAACGATCCTAACCACAATAAGCTTTGGGCCGGGTCGGTAACGGGTGGGCTTTGGTTTAATGAGGACCCGATTGGCGGGGGTCAGTGGGTACCGCTCAACGATTTCTGGAGCAACCTTGCCATTAGCTGCATGACCTATGATCCGAACAATACCCAGACTTTCTATGCCGGGACCGGTGAAAGTCAGACTGCCCTCATTATTTACAGGGAATCCTCAGGTCGTGGAACCGGGATTATGCGCTCAACCGATGGAGGCCAAACCTGGGCTTCTATGCCTTCCACCCAGAATTGGGCATATGTCACTGATATCCTGGTAAGGAACGAAGGTGGACAAAGCGTAATTTATGCTGGTGTCGCTGCCGGCGTATACAAGGGTATTGCCCACAGGAACAACACTGGTGACGGACTTTACCGGTCGACCGACGGAGGAACTACATGGACGCAGGTTTTACCTAATGTCCCGGGCAAAGACTTTGCTTATGCCCCATCAGATATTGAAACCTCAGCCGACGGTGAAAAAATATTCATAGGAACAACTTATGGGGTCAATACCGAGGTCACCGATAACGAAAGGTCCGGTGCAGCTTGTATTCTGACTTCCACAGATGGCTTGGCATGGGATGTTAACAGTACCTACCAGCAGCAAATATTAGCTGAAACCACCAATAAATATCCAGGTCGGGTAATGCTTACCAAGGTTCCTTCAGATCCTAACATGATGTATGCAATAATTGCATCGGGGTATGTAAGAAGTGACGGTTTTATCGGATACGGCTGCCATGCCCTCGTGAAAACAAACAATAAGGGGACATCCTGGACCAATGTCAATTTTCCAGGCGGTTTTGCTTCTCTTGCCTGGCATGCTTTTGTTGTTGCTGTCAGCCCTTTTAACCCTAACATTATCTGGGTGGGCGGACTGGACACCCACCGTACAGTCAACGGCGGAACCACCTGGACTAAAATGTCGGACTGGGCACAAATGTATGGCAACGGAGCAGACAACTATGTGCATGCCGATATTCACGTCTTCGCCTTCAAACCCGGCAGTGATGTGAACATGTTTATCGGGACCGATGGGGGTGTATTTGGAACCCGCACAGCCAGTGCGCCAGATGCCAGCATGAAATTCTTTGAATCTGCCAATGGGTATAGTACCCTTCAATATTATTCCTGCGCCATGCATCCCGATGCAGGCGCCATTCATTTCATTGGCGGTCTGCAGGATAACGGTACGATGTTTTACCGGAAGGGTAACACCCCAACATTCAGGGATATGCTTTCAGGTGGCGACGGGGCCCTCTGTTTTATTGACCAGAATGAACCATCCATCCAGATTACCACGGTTTATCACAATTCCTTTTACCTGTATTCCGGCAATAAAGAAGCTAATCCACAGCAGTCTGCAGGACGGAGTCTGGGAACGGGCATGTTTGTAAATCCCATGGACTATGACTGGAAGAACAATATCCTCTTTGCTAATGGGGCAAATGAGCAACTACAGAACCTGAACAAACTGCATGTTATGACGGTGACAGCCAACTCCATTTCATCCGGCAACCCTGCAAAAACACTCCAGACCAGTTCACAGGTCCCCTACTCCAACATCAAGTGGTCACCTTTCTCTCCTGCAAATCAATCTAATATCTTCATCGGAACCCAGGCAGGCAAGGTTTTCAAATTTGCTGATGCTTCACGCACCGGAACCCTGACCAACCTGACGCCTAACGACTTCCCTGCTGCAAACATTAGCTGCATTGACCTGGTAGGAAGTGAAGACACCTTGTTGGTTACCTTTTCGAATTACGGTGTTCCTTCCGTATGGATCTCCGTGAATGCTGGCCAGACCTGGAAAAATGCGGAAGCTAATCTTCCCGATATGCCCATACGCTGGGGAATATTCCACCCAAAATCAGGTAAACAGGTGATGCTTGCAACAGAATTGGGAATCTGGACAACCGATAATATTTTCGCTCAGAATGTCATTTGGACTCCCGACAATAGCGGACTCGCAAACGTAAGGATTGATATGCTCGCATTCAGAGCTTCAGACAACACGGTTCTGGCTGCCACACATGGCAGGGGAATGTATACCGCCATTTGGCAACCCAGCTTTATTAATACGGTTGAAGGGGTTGAAGTGGTTGAAATGGTTGAAGTGTACCCGAACCCGACCAACGGACGGTTTGAAGTAAAGTTTCAGGCCGACCGGTCAACCAGAATTACCATTCTGGACCTGAGCGGCCGCACGGTCGCTACGGAAGTGGTAAATGCCCAATCGGGAATCCTGCAGAAATCCTTTGATCTTACCCGGGAACCGAGGGGAACCTACGTGGTAAGGATTGAGCAGGGGGGAGAGGTGAGCAGTAAAAGAATTATCGTTCAATAGATTAAGGCAGAAGGCAAAAGGCAAAAGGCAAAAATTAGTCTTAAGGACTTATGTTTTAAGGAATAAGTTAAGTTACAAGTTAAGTTAAAAGTCCCTTGTTCCCTAACCTTTTTTCTTCTTACTAATTTCTGCCTTCTGCCCTCTGCCCTTTTTTAAATGGACTTTATCAATTATCCCATCCTCATCCTCGCCGGCATCCTCGTGGGCTTTATCAACACCCTCGCAGGATCCGGGTCTTTGATCTCGCTGCCGCTGCTGATGTACCTCGGATTGCCGGCGAATGTGGCGAACGGAACCAACCGGGTGGCCATCCTGCTGCAGTCGCTCGTTGGCGCCAACAGTTTCAGGCAAAAAAAGATCATCCGGTTTCAGGACGGCATCTGGCTTGCGATACCTGCCGTGGTTGGAGCGGTGATCGGCGCTTTCCTGGCGGTGGATATCAATGAATTGGTGATGAAACGGGTGATCGGGGGCCTGATGATAGTGATGTTTTTCCTGATCGCCTTCAAACCCGAAGCATGGATCGAGGGGAAGGCTGAGAAAATTCAGGCCCGGCCGGGTTTCTGGCAGACTGTGATCTTCTTTGGGATCGGCCTGTACGGGGGATTTATCCAGGCCGGAGTCGGCTTCTTTCTCTTAGGTGGGCTGGTTCTCGGGGCCGGGCTTGACCTGGTAAAGGCCAACGCAATGAAAAACCTGATTGTTTTCCTCTATACCCCCTTTGCCCTGGCAGTATTCATCTTTAACGGTCAGGTCGACTGGCTCATGGGACTCACCCTCGCCGCCGGTAACATGGCCGGTGCCTGGATCGCCGCCCGACTCGCCATAAAGCATGGCGCCCGCATCGTACGAATTGTGCTGCTGGTGGTGATTTTTGTTGCTGCTATCGATATGCTGATTCGATGATTTGGTGATTTGTTGATGTGATGATGTGTTTTCGGATCTCAACCTCCTAAACCTCCTAAACATGAAAACGGGAGGACCACGGGTCCTCCCCTACGCCGTACGTCATTCAACCATTTCAACCATTTCAACCAATTCAACCTCCCTACAGCAACTTAAAATGATACGTTATCGATCCCCGCTGGTATGTCGGTGCCTCGGGCGAGGTCACCTTGTTGAAACGGGCGGTTAATGCGGCTTTCTTGGCGGCTTCCAGGAGGCGTGAATCCATGGTGGTGGAACCTTTGGCTCCCGGCACCGCAGTGACGACGGCTCCGTCCTTGTTGACCGTGATCTGCACAACAACCGTTCCGTAATCGTTGACATTATATTCGGGCTTGGTCAATGACCCGATCACATTTCTTCCGTCGAGGCTGAATGAAATCCCGGCTCCCTGCCCGCCTCCCGGTCCCCGGTTTGAGGAATTGACCGACCCTGTTGGATCTCCCTGATTACCCGTTTTACCGGCAGTTCCTTCACTTCCCGTTCCGGTATTGGATGAATTCCCGCCGAAAGATTTCCCCATTCGTCCCTTGATGGCATTCACCTGGTCGGATTTTCGCTGCTCCTCGGCAAGCCTGATGCGTTCGGCCTCTTCCCTCCGACTCTTTTCTGCAGCCTCCTCGCGGATTCGCTCCCGCTCTTCCGCTTTTATCCGATCGGCTTCCTCTTTTTCTTCCTTTTGCTTTTGAATCGTTGCCGCATCCTCCAGGTTTTGGGTCAGAATCTTCGGCGGCGGATCCTTTTTTTGTTCCCTGGGCGGTTGACGCTTCACCACTGGGGTTGCAACCACCTTCGGTTCTTCGGGTTGCTTAACCTCCTGCTGCTGGGGCTCTTCAGCTCCCTGTCCGGTTTCATCCGTCCCGAAATTAATGGTGATCCCCTCGCTTTCGGGCTTGATAACGGATCCGTTGATGGTGAGGACGAGCATCAGAACCAGCAGGATCGCGTGAAATATCCCCGTTCCTAACAGGCCCCGATATTTGGATACAAGGTCCATCAGCTACTTTGAAGTTGTGGCAAGGTGCAGCTTGATCTGATTCTTTCGCGCAATATCCATTATTTTCACCACCTCCCCGATCGGAACTTCACGATCGGAATGAAGGCTGATATATCTTTCATTTTCAGGTACTCCATCAAACTTGGCCCGTAAAGCACCTTCCATCCGATTAATGTCTATCGGAACACGTTCAATGTAGAATTGCAGGTCTTTCGTGATGGAAACCGTTGTGATGGGTTTCTCCGAAACCTGGCCATCGCTACGGGGCAGCAGGAGCTTCAATGCGTTTGGCGTGATCATGGTGGAGCTGATCATGAAGAACAGCAGCAACAAGAAAACGATGTCAGTCATTGAGGCCATGCTGAACTGCGGGCTTATCTTATTTCGCGTTTTAATCGCCATCGCTTCGGATTTATTTAGCCGGTTCGTTTAACAGGTCCATGAATTCCGATGAACGGGTTTCAAGAATGAAAACCACAGTTTCAATCTTGGAAACCAGGATATTATAAAAGAAATAAGCCGGTATACCCACAATCAGACCTGCTGCAGTAGTTACCATGGCAGTATAGATCCCGCCAGAGAGCAGAGAAACGTCAATTGAACTGCCTGCGAGCGACATATTATAGAACGCCTTGATCATACCGAGAACGGTGCCCAGAAAACCAAGCATCGGCGCTGCACCGGCAGCGGCTGCAAGAGTGGCTAATCCCCGCTCCAGTTTGTAAATCTCAAGCCTTCCCACATTCTCGATCGCGGCGTTTACATCCGCCATCGATCGTCCGATACGGGTAATACCTACCGAAATCATGCGGGATACCGGGGTGTCCGTGGCTTCGGCCAGCCTCACCGCCGCCTCAATCTTACCATCGTGGATGAACTCCCTCACACGGTTCATGAAACTCTGGTCCTCCTGTGATGCCTTGCGGATGGCAAAATATCGCTCCACAAAAATATACACGGCGAGAATGGATAAAAGAAGGATCGGAATCATCAGCCATCCGCCTTTCAATGTCAATTCCCATACATTCATGCTTTGATTTGCTGCGCTCATAGCTTTGCTGATTGAGTCATACTTTGCCTGAAAATCATCCTGAATCAATAAAATCCAACTCATGGTTTTGCAATTAGTTTATCCCAATAAAAGTAAGTAAAAAACGTGCCAGGGTGCCTTTTTAGTATGGCAGGTTATGAGCTGAATTGTTAACGCTCTTTTCCAGATATTTTATCCCGATAGCGCCTGATGAGTTCGCCAAAGGAATCAAATTCCTCTCTGAAAAAGATACCAACTCCCTGTGTATAAGGAGCATACTCATATAATAGATGATCATTGGCCCGCGTAAACGCCTTTAGCCTGATTTTTCCGGAAGGCTTCATTTTATACTCAACTTCCACGTCACCAACAAGTTGACTTGCATTCCCACTGGTCTGCCGCACATCGTAATTCCCGTTAACATTGAGCGTTATACGGTTATTCAGGAATGGCTTCGAGAGAGCCACCTCCACTTCATCGCTCGTCAGCTCGTCGCCAGGCCGATAATTAAATCCGATATCAAAATCGGTACTGATCTGCGAGAGCCAATAGTTCAGCTGATTTGAAAGAACCTCGGTGGTTGTTGCCAGACCGGCAGAAGCATACCCCTTCGTTGTGCCGGTGGAGGATCCCTGAACCGGGGTGAAACGGCTCATAAAAAGCAGGGAAATCACCTGCTTCATTTTCTCCTCCTCAGTCAGGTTAGCCAGCTGGGAACGCGCTATATCGTTGCTGGTCGGTGGAATTACAATATTATAGTCCAGAACCGGGTTTTCCAGATAACCGCTCATCAACAGGTGGCACTCCACAGGTATCCGCTGAGTCAGGTCGGGATTGGATTCATCCTGCAGGAGGTCATAAAGTGAGGCTTTGGTCCGGTAAACCGCGTCGATGTCGAGCTGCGCCGAGGGTATGTCGTGCGTCCATTTGATAGTTCCACCGGGCTCAATCTGCAATTTCTTTACCGGCAATCCCTGGGGAGTAAACTGGTAGTCCCCGCTTTCGATCGAGTAATCGCCTGAGATGGTCCAGCGGCTAGCGGGGTTAACATAAATGCGAATATTCCCTGTTCCCTGGGCGCGGAGGACGTCACCAACCTTTGAATCGAATATGAGCTTAACCTCGGCATCCGGAGTAACGGCAAGGTCTATGTTGACGGTTGCACCATGGAGATTTACCTCATAGCCGCGTTTCGTTTTCAGGGTGAAATCCACCAGATCGGGCTCAGTCTCCTCTTTGGGCCGCTCCTTGTAAACGATGAAGTCAATCTCCCGGGCATCCCCCTCTGTGTTGACCGGAACGAAAAACCGTGTTTTGGGACTTGAGGTGGCCGACACGTCAATAACCAGGTTCCGCAGCGGTCCCCGCACGGTGCCGATACCGGTGGCATAAGCCCGGCCCCAGTATCCGTCATTCTGGGATTCCTCCACATTGAGGAGCACGAAATCCTGATAATCAAGGGCAAGATCAAGCCTGATCCTGCGGAAATTATCATGAAAAACACCACCGGAAACCGTTGCATGATTACCTTCATCATCCTGCATGTCCATCTGGTCCATCAGGAAGGCACCGGGAGTTATTTTTATGGCGTGTGTAAAAAAGAACCGTGTGTTTATGTAGTCGACAACAAAAGAGCCCTTTTGAACCATGATGTTACCGTTAAGCTCCGGCGAATTCCTCTTTCCTGTGACGGTGACCCTGCCCGATGCGATTCCCTTGACATCCCTCAACTCCGGGTTAACCCAGGGGTTGGCAATATCCATTCTAAGCTTATCCAGATTTATGGCAAAATCCAGACTATCAGAAACAGGATTATATTTTCCTTTGATGTCCAGAGTATTTATTGCCCCCCGGCGCGCTACTACATTCATCTCAACAGGTTCCCCGGTACCCTGACTCTTGCTTATAATGGTTGTTTTTCCCAGCATCTGTCCGTTAAATCCCAGGCTGTCAATCTCAAGATCGGCCAGAAACATTCCTTTCCTACGCATATCATAGAACCGGATATTCCCGCTGAGAAATCCCTTAAGTGTCATTTTCCCCGATTCATTCCGACTATTCAGGTGATTAAGATTCAATTCGTTGAACCCCAGAAAAAGTGTGTCAGACGGTAATTCTGAAATGGCACCCCCGATACGCACCATCTCCTGGCTGTGCCGAACCTCAAGATCAGAGACTTCCAATCGCTCCCGGCTCAGGCTAACAGCAAAAGTGCTGGTTTTCCATAAGCTGTCATTGAAATAGAACCCGGCTGCAGGAAAAGTAAAATTGCCGGCCAGTTTTCCCCGGGGATCCTGGAACATCTGTCCCTGACAAATAATGCTCCCCTCATTTCTTTGTCCCTTAAGGTTTTTCCAGTTAAGGCGGGTGTCTACCCGGTTATGGGTCAATAAAAGATCCAGATTAACACCTTCAAACTGATTGTTGCGGTCCAATTGTACTTTTTCCAGATCGCCGGAAAGGATCACTGAGTCACCACGGGACTGAATTTTCAAGGTAAAACCGGTATACTGGCTGCCACCGATGGCGAACTGGGGGGAAACCCCTTCCAGATATATCTGCTGGGCGGAAGCGTCATAGGAACCGCTGAACCTCGTATTATCCTTGAACTGTAAGCCGGGAAGAAACACCTGGGTCACCGGGGTGGGGTTTTTAAGATTCACATTGAAAACAAAATCATTGAGGTGATCAGCCTGCATCGGTTTCAGGTTGGTCAAAGCCGGAATAAACCGGGCTACAAGGCTCTGGATCTGAGCAGGAATATCATCCATGTGGATATTCCCGGCAAGCCTGGCATCGATAAAATCAGAGGACAGGATGATCTGCCTCTGTCCGGCTTCCTGTTTTGAGACCAGTATCAATTCATCGACATTTATTGTACCGCGGCTGTTCGTAAAGGAAGAGTTGACCAGGTTTATGCTGCCCGTCAGGTCATCCAGGCTTTTGCCTGACAGCTCCCCGTGGAGGTTCAGACTGATGGAGGAGGCGGTATCATTCCGCATCAGGGCAAGTGCATTAAGGTTGGCCTCCTCAACTTTAAGGTCAAAATCCAGTTTCGGGGTCTCCGATCCAAGATCTAGTTTTCCGGCAAGATCGAGGTTCACATTCGGATCGCGCAGTAAAAGTGTGCCCTGGTAGGTCTTTCCATTGACCGAGCCATCAATATCGAGGTTATGAAAGGTATAGGAGTTCACGGTAAACTGCTGAATACTACCATTTACCCATGCATTTACTGACTCTTTCCCATCCCATACGCCATCCACCTCCAGGAGAAAATCGATTTCTGATATACGGTTGGCTCCGTCAATCCACTGATCGGGGTTAAAAGCACCGGTCGAAACCTTGCCCCGAAAATTGTATCCCACCAGAGGACGGTTCTTGTTCACGATGAGATCTGTGCTGAAAGTGCCGTAGGGAAGTGCCCACTCGCCTGTGGTTATAAAATTGTCGAGGGATCCCCTGAAGAGTCCACTGTATTCAATTCTTCCGATTTCTCTGACAGCCTCCGGAACATCCAGTTCAAATCCCGGAACCTGGCCGGAGAAAACCTGTTCGGTCAGTTGTGTGATGTCAAGCATAAGGTTCCGTGTTCCCAGATCGAAATAGGCCTCCTTAAGCAGACCGGGGTACTCATAGGTGAGATCACCCTCAAAATAGGCCAGATTACCCCAGCTCAGGCGGGCCGCCGACAATTCTGCCTTACGCAGGTTACCCGTGAATACCCCTGATATTTCTATGGGCTCTGCCAGATCGTTATCAAGACCTCCGATGAGATTGAAATCAACCGGACTCAGATAGGTATCCATTCCGAGAACAACATCCATAAACAATCCCGATGAATCGCGGCTTGCCTTGCCAGGAATCGAAATACTTGCGGATGCTGATACAACCCGGCTGTTTCCCGTAAGCAATTCGAGCTGGCTTGTGTGAATGCCGGAAGAATTGTATTCGAACCCGGTGGAAAAACTATTGATCCGGAATCCGCACTGCTCGGCCAGCCCCAGATGAACTACGGTAGCCCGTAAACCGGTACTGTCGAGTTCGAACCGGTTAACCTGGGCTTCAAGTTCTGTAACAACAATGTCATCCCAGTTGGCCTTGCCCGGTTTTGGCAAAGCACCATAAGTACGGTACGAAAACCCACCCGTCCTGAGAATCAGCTGATTGAACGATAAGCTGAACGGACCGCCCCCCTTGGTGGAATCCTTACTGGCGAAAGCATCGAACAGTATCTGGTGATTGAACCTGCCGGAAGGCATTTCCTGCAGATGGGCCACAGTGTTCTCAACCGAGATCCGGTTAACCCGCAGATGGTTCATGTCGACGTTATAATGAACACCTGTTGCCACCAGTGACGATGCATACAGAAGGGTGTCCTCCAGGGGATCAAGGATGAGCAGATCATTGAATTCTAATCGGTTTGGCCATCGTATGAGCACCTTTCCAATCGAAATCCTGCCCTCATATCTTTTTTCGATTTTATCCAGATATCTGTTCAGGAGCAAAGTCTGCACCGTCCTGAAGCGCAGCGATACAAACACCGCAAGAATCAGGATCACGATGGCAGCGAGGCCGAAGAGGGTCCGGTTTACCTTTTTATTCGACAAGGAATATTTCTTAGTATTTTTGCCCAGAAAAAATCATTCCAAAGTACGAAAAATATGAGCATCACGATTCTGGCGATTGAATCCTCCTGTGATGACACCTCTGCTGCGGTGATCCGCGACGGATACCTGCTATCGAACCGCATTGCCAACCAGGAGGTTCACCGGCTTTATGGCGGGGTGGTTCCTGAACTCGCCAGCCGGGCCCATCAGCAAAACATAATACCGGTTGTTGATACCGCCATGAAAGAGGCCGGAGTAACCCCGTCTGAAATTGATGCTGTTGCCTTTACCCGGGGTCCGGGACTGATGGGATCGCTGCTGGTGGGGACCTCCTTTGCCAAAGGATTTGCGCTCTCCCGCGGAATCCCGCTTATCGAGGTAAATCATCTGCAGGGGCACGTGCTGGCGCTTTTTTTAAGACGGCAGACCGCAGACGGCAGACCGCAGACCGCAGACAGCGGTCCGCAGTCTGCCGTCCGCCGTCCTGAAGGTCCGTCATTCCCCTTCCTCTGCCTCCTTGTCTCGGGCGGCCACACCCAGATACTGATCGTTCGTGACCACCTGGAAATGGAGATCATCGGACAAACCATCGATGATGCGGCCGGCGAGGCTTTCGACAAATGCGGCAAGGTGCTTGGGCTTCCTTATCCCGCCGGTCCTGTTATCGACCGCCTGGCCAGGGAGGGTGATCCTCTTGCGTTTACATACAGCCGTCCGCGGATCCCGGAGCTCAACTATAGTTTCAGCGGACTGAAAACATCATTTCTCTATTCGCTCAGGGACCATTCCAAAGAGGATCCTGACTTTATCTCAAAGAACCTGAACTCCCTTTGCGCCTCCCTGCAGTATACCATCGTTGACATTCTCCTGAACAAACTGCGCAAGGCCGCGGAACAAACAGGCATACGCGAAATAGGTATTGCCGGCGGTGTGGCAGCCAATTCCGCGCTGAAAGGAGCCCTTGAATCCGAAGCCGTCAAACAAGGCTGGACTGTCCATATTCCAACCCTGGCCTATACCATGGATAACGCCGCAATGATCGGAATAACAGGCTATTACAAGTTTCTACGCAGAGAGTTTACCGGGCAGGATGTGGCGCCGGTCGCACGGATGTAGAAGAAGACTGAGAGACTTTGAGACTTTGAGACTTTGAGACTTAGAGACTTAGAGACTGAGAGACTCTGAGAGTCGGGAGTCGGGAGTAGGGAGTAGGCAAGAAACTGTCATTCCGGCGTATGCCGGAATCTCCTGCCAGGTGCTCCGAGGCAGGAGATCCCGATTTTCATCGGGATGACCGTTCTGGCCTAACCGGTAACTGGTAACCGGCAACCGGTAACCGGGTTCACTTGACGATCCCGCTGAATCCCATAAACGCCAGGGAGAGGAGTCCAGCCATGATGAGAGAGATCGGAAAACCTTTCATGCCCTTAGGAACCCCAACTAATTCGAGTCTTTCCCTGAGACCGGCGAAAAGAATGATAGCAAGTCCGAAACCTACAGCATTTGCGGCAGTGAAGACAACCCCCTCAAGCAGATTATAATCATTCTGAATGGTTAGGATGGCAATACCCAGCACGGCGCAGTTGGTGGTGATCAGGGGAAGGAATATTCCCAATGCCTGATAGAGGCTCGGGGAGATTTTCTTGAGAATGGTTTCAACCATTTGCACCAGCGCTGCGATCACCAGAATAAAAACGATGGTCTGCATGTAGGCGATTTGGAAAGGATCCAGTACAAATTTCTGCAGGAGGTAGGTCACGATAGTGGCAAGCACCATCACAAACATAACGGCTCCCGACATGCCGGCCGCGGTGCCTACACGGCTGGATACTCCCAGGAAAGGGCAGATTCCCAGAAACTTGGCCAGAACGATATTGTTGACGAAGATGGCGCTGATCAGTATGATTAAGTATTCCATGGTTTCGGCGATTTCTGTTATTTGGTTTTCTTAAGCTGATTCACCAGGGCGATGAGGTAGCCCAGAGCGATAAAGGCACCGGGTGACAGGATAAACACCAGAATGGTATTGGCATTTTCAGGAAACAGCCGCATTCCGAAAAAGGTTCCGTTGCCCAGGATCTCACGGACTCCTCCCAGGATGGTTAATGCCAGTGTAAAACCTAAACCCATACCCAGCCCGTCGAGCAGTGAGTCGATAACCGAATTCTTTTGCGCAAAGGCTTCAGCCCTGGCCAGGATGATGCAGTTTACCACAATCAGGGGCACAAAGACGCCCAGTGATTTGTACAAACCCGGAACGAATGCCTCCATGGTCATTTGGACAATCGTGACAAATGAGGCAATGACCACCACAAAAATCGGAATTCTAACTTTGTTGGGCACCCAGTTCTTTATGGCAGAAATCACAATGTTCGACATCGTAAGGACAAAGAGTGTTGCCACCCCCATCCCTGCCCCATTGAAGGCAGAAGTGGTAACGGCAAGAGTCGGACACATCCCGATCAGCAGAACCAGTGCGGGGTTCTCCTGAAGTATCCCTTTGGTAAAATGCTTGAAATGGTTCATTTTTTTTCTCCTTTCTTCCAGCCATTCCAGGCTCTCATTATGGCATCGCAAAATGCTCTTGAACTGACCGTTGCAGCTGTTATAGCATCTATTTCGCCACCATCCTTTTTAACTTTAATCTCACGGGCCTCCGGGTTTTTACCCACGAATTGGTCTTTGAATCTCGGCTCGAGCATTTTGGTTCCCAATCCCGGGGTTTCCTTATGTTCAAGAATCGAGGTATTATTGATTGTTCCATCGGGATTAAGGCCTACCATTACACTAAAAGAGCCCGAGAAGGCGATGTTGGTTTTGGAACTGATGGCAACGCCGACCAGCACGCTGTCCATTTTGGCCGGAAAGCATTCAAGGTCGCCCAGATCGGTTTCAATCAGGTACATCTCCTCACTGGGATTATTATTGAAGGACGGCACCACTTTTTGTATGGCTTCCAGTTTCGCCTTCAGTTTAGCTTCAGCAATCGGTCCTTCGGTGATGCTGTTCATGTATCCGAGAAGGCTGGAAGCTACGGCGCAGACTCCCAACAGGGACAGCACCATGGTTTTAAAGTTTGATTCGAGTTTAGCCATGTTTTAAAACCTCCCCGAACCGTTTGGGTTTAACATATTTGTCGATTAACGGGACAAAAGCATTCATAATCAGAATGGCAAATGAGACTCCTTCGGGGTACGCCCCGAACAGGCGGATCAGGCAGGTTATCAATCCGATACCGACCCCGAAAATAACCTGGCCAACCGGTGTCATCGGGGAGGTCACCATGTCGGTCGCCATAAAGATGGCGCCCAGAATGATTCCTCCGGCCAGCAGGTGGAAGAGCGGGTCGGCAAATTTATCGGGATTAATCAGCCACATGAGGCCGGTAAAAACCACAACGGTAGAGAGTATGGATACGGGGATATGCCAGGTTATCACCTTTTTAATCAGCAGGTACAGACCCCCGAGCAGCAGTGCCAGGGCGGATATTTCACCGAGCGAACCCGACATGTTGCCGAGGAACATCTGGCCATATTCAGGAATATCCTTGAGCAGGTCAACCATAGGCTGGCCGTTTTTAAGGCCCTCTTTCATGATCCCCAGCGGGGTTGCGCCGGTAGTTGCATCGAGATAGGCGAATCTTGACTCAACGGCCTTTGGCCAGGAGGTCATCTGTACCGGAAACGAGACCAGCAGGAATACCCGGCCGGCCAGTGCCGGATTGAACGGATTCTTGCCCAGGCCTCCGAAGGACATTTTTGCTATGCCGATAGCCACGAGGCTGCCCAAAACGATCATCCAGACCGGCAGATTGCTGGGAACGTTGAAAGCAAGCAATACACCGGTCACGGCCGCTGAGCCGTCCCAGAGTGTTGGCTTCACTTTCATCAGAAAACGCGCGATCAGGTATTCAAAGGCCAGGCAGGAGACCACAGCCACGCCCGTCACAATCAGGGCGCCCACTCCGAAAAAGATGAGTGAGACGGCAAACGCCGGAACCATCGCCAGCAGCACCCGGTACATTATTTTTTGAACCGATTCGCTGCCAAAGACATGCGGCGAGTGGGAAACGGTTAACAGGTTGTTTGAACTCATTATTTTCTGGCTCTGATTATTCGGTTAACATTACTTTTCCCAATCCGGATATAGTCCAGCAGCGGACGGTGCGACGGGCAGGTATAGCTGCAGGATCCGCATTCCATGCAATCGAGGGTGCGTTCGGATTCCATTTCTTCCCATCGTTTGGCTTCGCCGAGGCTCATCAGCAGATAGGGTTCCAGCCCCATCGGGCAGGCGCTGCTGCAGCGGGAGCAACGGATGCAGTTCATCGATTGCTTCCTGGCAGATTCCTGCTCGCCCATGATCAGGATTCCGGAGGTTCCTTTGGTAACGGGCACTCCGAGCATGGGAAGAGCTTTTCCCATCATCGGCCCGCCGTTAATTACTTTTGCGGCATTTTCGGGCAGACCTCCCACCGCATCAATCAGCTGGCTCACAGGTGTACCGATCCGGACCTGGAAATTTGCGGTTTGTGCCAGATTTTTGCCGGTTACGGTGACAATCCTTTCGAAGAGGGGTTTATTTTTCAGGACCGCCTCATAAACTGCAAATGCTGTTCCCACATTATGAACGACAGCCCCAACCTCAATCGGCAGTCTAAGCGAGGGAACTTCACGTCCGATTATGGCCTTGATCAGCTGCTTCTCACCACCCTGCGGATATTTGACCTTCAGGGCACATACCGTAATACCCGGATATCCTGCAGCCAATCCGCCAAGGTGGCTGATTGCATCGGGCTTGTTTCTCTCAATTCCGATAACAGCGCGGTCAACTCCCAGGGCCTTCATGAGCAGCTGAATCCCGGTAAGGATCTCCTCTCCTTTCTCCAGCATAAGCCGATGGTCGGAGGTGAGATAGGGCTCGCATTCCACACCGTTGATTATCAGAACATCCGCTTTCTTTCCTTTCGGAACCGATATTTTAACATGTGAGGGGAAAGTGGCTCCGCCCAGTCCGACAATCCCCATGTCCCTGACCTTGGCGATAATTTCATCCGCGCTTATTCCATTGGGTTTAGCAAGCGCCGGTGTACGGTCTATCGATTCGAGCCAATCATCTCCCTTAACTTCGATGAAGATTGCGGGTTTAGCATATCCCGATGCGTCAGGTGCGGGTTCAATCTTCTGAACAATTCCAGAAACCGGAGAATGGATATTTGCCGAAACAAAGCCCGATACTTCAGCGATGAGCTGACCGACCTTTACGGCATCTCCTTTTGCAACCACGGGTTGTGCGGGCGCTCCAAGATGCTGCGATAAATGAATACAGGCAATTTCCGGAAGGGAAAGCACCGAAATGGCTGAACCCGAGGCAATTTTCTGGTCGGGTGGATGAACTCCGCCTTTTGGAAACGTTTTCAATGAGAAACCCTCCATTATTGTTTAGTTTGCTTGTGTTTCTGATACTGCAGTCTCAACTTCCGCCTTTTTGCGCGGCGGAAAGTTGATCTCAAGGATGGAATCGGTAGGGCAAACCTCCACGCATTTGCGACACAATTTACACTTCACCGGATCAATGTATGCAAGGAAATTTTCTATGGTTATAGCCTCATACTCACAGGCCTTCAGGCAGGCTTTGCATCCGATGCAGGCAACAGAACAGGCCTTTTTGGCCGTGGCACCCTTGTCCTTGTTAACGCATGACACATAAATCTTGCGGTCTTTCTTGTTCTTTTTACGAAGCTCGATGATCATTTTGGGGCAGGCTTTCACACAGGCGCCGCAGGAGGTACATTTCGCATCATCCACTTCGGGAAGCAGGGTCACCGGGTTCATGTGGATGGCGTCAAACGTGCAAACGACCGTACAATCACCTAAACCCAGGCATCCGAAAGAGCAGGCTGTATCGCCGGAATACAGTCCGCTGGCAATTTCGCAGGTCATCGCGCTGTCATAACGGTTGGTCCGCTGGCGATGGTCGGGGCTGCCGGCGCATCTGATCACCGCTACCGTCGGGTCTTTTACGGCTGCTACCCTGCCAAGGGCTTCGGCAACTTTAGTCATCCCATCGTTGCCGCCTACCGGGCAAAACATCAGATCGAGGGACTCAGCCTTTACACAGGCATCCGCGAATCCCCTGCATCCGGGAAATCCGCATCCCCCGCAGTTGGCACCCGGAAGATTGCTTTCGACATCATCAATGCGCGGATCTTCATATACCTTGAATTTCTGAGCAATCAGGAAAAGAATGACACCGGCAAGGCTACCGATGACACTTAAACTGATGATCGTGATTACGATCGTATTCATATCCTGTTAATTATTCGTTTTTTGTATTCTAAAATCAAATTTTCCCGATAGCCGCTTACGGCAAAGCCAAACTATAAAGTAATAGGGAACCAGCGAACCTATCGCAATCAGGGCGGAGAATCCTTCACGTCCGGTTAGTTCACTAAGTATGAACAGGACGACCAGTAAAATAACAAGCGGAAAAACATACCCATAGGCCAGTGCACGGAAGCCCTGTTTTTCCTCCAGCATTACCTCCACACGATCCCCAACTGCATACCCGGAACTTCCATTCAGTACATCCACATATTTCTCCTCTGATCCGGATACTGCACAAACCCCTTTTGCATGGCACGCTGCACAGGCCGAATGAGCGATGAACCGAACACGGATCAAATCCCCGGTAATTCTTTCAACCACTCCCTCGTGCGAGACTGCCGAACCATTTCCCATAAGCAACTGTTATAAAGATAACACGCAAAACTACCCGATTCACCTTGTATAAATATTGCCATTTGTCAGGTTTTTGAAAATAAGACTACTTTTGTCCGAACCCCTGAATAGAATGGAATACACAAAACATATCCTCGATAACGGACTGACAATCATAGTACATACGGACAAAAGTTCCCCGATGGTAGCTATGAATATACTGTATAATGTGGGTGCGCGTGACGAAGACCCCAAATTGACCGGATTTGCGCACCTTTTTGAACACCTGATGTTCGGAGGGTCTGTCAATATTCCCGATTTTGATATGCCGCTGCAAATGGCCGGAGGGGAAAACAATGCCTTCACCAACAACGATTATACGAACTATTATCTGACTCTTCCTGCCCAGAACCTTGAAACCGCTTTCTGGCTGGAATCCGACCGGATGCTCGAGCTTGCATTTTCAGAGGAGAGTCTCGCCGTTCAAAAGAAGGTGGTTATTGAAGAATTCAGGCAGCGTTATCTCAACCAGCCATATGGTGATGCATGGCTGCTTATGCGGGCACTGGCCTATTCGGTTCACCCCTACCGTTGGCCAACTATCGGAATGGAGATCAGGCACATTGAGGAGGCTACCCTGTCTGCTGTAAAAGCCTTTTTTTTCAGCCACTACGCTCCGAACAATGCTATCCTCACCCTGGCCGGAGATATAGAACCGGACCAGGCAATCCGTCTGTCGGAAAAATGGTTTGGCCCGATCCCTTCCAGAAAGGTGCCGCACCGTAACCTGCCCGGTGAACCAAAACAGCTCTCCAGCCGCTATCAGGAAAAAACAGGAAATGTGCCGGGTCCTGCCGTTTACCTTGCCTGGCACATTGGCGATCGCCTGAGCCGCAATTATTATCAGACTGACCTCTTATCCGATGTTCTGTCCAGCGGCATGAGTGCAAGGTTGTTCCT
>CAZEKJ010000060.1:0-1700 GCA_964512915.1 uncultured Porphyromonadaceae bacterium | reverse complement strand
GTTATTCAGCGACATTGATGCGTACATAACGGGAGACCGGGATCCGGGTTTATTTGTTATCAGCGGGCGACTGGCCGATCATATTGAGCCCTCTGAAGGGATGAAGGCTGTCGGGCAGGAATTGATTAAACTGATTGAAGAGCCAGTTAAGCCCAGGGAACTCGAGAAGGTCCTGAACCGGATGGAGTCAAATCTGCTCTTCAACAACATGAACATCGTAAACAAGGCCATGAATCTTGGGTATTATCAGTGGCTTGGAGATCCTGCGTGGCTTTCGGAAGAACTGGGTATTTACCGGTCTGTTACCGCACAGGAATTGCAATATGCGGCCGCTGATCTCTTTCATGAGGAGAATTGTTCGAGGCTGGTTTACCTCAGTAATGAAGGAAAATAAGATGAACAGAAAAAATATGCCGGAAATCCGGACCGTTGAGAAGCTGAATCTGATCCATCCGGAAAAAATGCAGCTTTCAAATGGCATTCCCCTGGTGGTGATTGATGCCGGTACTGAACCAGTTTGCCGTATCGATTTTGTTTTTGAGGCAGGCAGCCGTTATCAGGAAAAACTGTTCCAGGCTTCCCTCACCAACCAGATGATTCCGGAGGGTATAAAGGAGCTCACCGGTGGTGAAATTGCCGAACAATTTGAGTTTTACGGAAGTTTCTTCAATGTATCAGCCGACCGGGATGAGGCTGACCTGACCATACATACCCTGGAGAAATATCTGGAACCTGTCCTTGCCCTGACCCGGAAGGTCCTGTTTGAAGCAAACTTCCCGGAGGAGGAGCTTGAAATCATCAAGGCAAACCGGATTCAGTCCATGAAAGTGGACGAGCAGCGGGTTGAAAGTCAGGCACGCAAGCATTTTAACCAGGCGGCATTCGGTGAGAGTCATCCCTACGGGGTGATCGGGGAAGCCGTTGATGTTTCGCTGATCCGGAGCCGGGACCTGTCGGATTTTCACAGGGTGGCTTACGGACCGCGGAATTGCCGGATTCTGGCGACCGGCCCTAACCCTTCCACCTATATTCCGCTGCTTGAGAAATTTTTCGGCTCAGGCTGGGATAACGCAGGTAATCAGGGCGGGCATATGGTATCCGTTATCCCGCCTGTAAATCCTTCCGGCGTGAGAGATATTCGTGTTCCGATGAACGGTGCCGTACAGACTGCCATCCGAATAGGATGCCCGCTGTTTGGACGGGAACACTCTGATTTTCAAGACCTCACCATTGTAAACACCATCCTGGGCGGATATTTTGGATCCCGGCTGATGAGCAACATTCGCGAAAACAAAGGATATACCTATGGGATATCCTCACATGTGGCTGCACTCAGGGACACCGGATTTTTTGTGATCGGTGCAACCGTCCGTGCCGACGTTTGGGAGGATGCAATTGTTGAATGTAACCGGGAGATGACGATACTTGGGGAGCAATTGATACCGGAATCAGAGCTCATCCGGGTAAAAAATTACCTCATCGGTCAGCTCCAGCGCTCCATCGATGGCCCGTTCCAGCTTGCCGACCAATATCGCCCCCTATGGATGAATAATTTGGATTTCAATTACTTATCAGACTTCATGCTTCGGGTTAACCACATTACAGCGGCGGAAATCAGTAGTCTATCACGGAAATACTTTCATCCCGAATCCATGATTACCGTTGCAGCTGGCCCCATCGAAAGCTGAAAAGGAATTGCT
>CAZEKJ010000059.1:0-20254 GCA_964512915.1 uncultured Porphyromonadaceae bacterium | reverse complement strand
TAGCCGCCCTGGATCTGATCCGCGTGGTTCCGAACCCCTACTACGGCAACTCGGCGTATGAGCTGAGCCAGCTGGACAACTGGGTGAAGATTACCAACCTGCCGAAGGTCTGTACCATATCGATATACATGCTCAACGGAAACCTGGTACGCAGGATCGCCAAGGATAATGAAAGGACATCGGTTGACTGGGATCTGAAGAATCAATACGGTATTCCGATTGCATCCGGGGCCTATATTGTCTATGTTGATGCACCGGGAATCGGGCATAAGGTGGTAAAGTTCTTTGGGGCGATACGGCCGCAAGACCTTAACAGTCTGTAACTTTGGAAACCTGTAGGGACGCATATATGCGTCCCTACAATAAGATTATAAGATAATGCCGTCTATTTTCTCAAGAATTGTTACCGGTGAGATACCATGCTATAAGATAGCTGAGGATGATCAATATCTGGCCTTTCTGGATATTAATCCGCTGGCTAAGGGCCATACACTGGTTATTCCCAAGAGAGAGGAAGACTATCTGTTTGACCTGACTGATGAGGAAATAGCTGGTTTGATGGTTTTTGCAAAAAAGGTTGCAAAAGCTATTGAAAGGGCAATTCCCTGCAGCCGGATCGGGGTAGCGGTTATCGGGCTTGAGGTGCCACATGCACATGTTCACCTGGTTCCGATAAATGGCATTTACGATATCGATTTCAGCAAGCCGAAGCTTAAGCTATCGTCCGAGGAATTTGTTGAGATCACCGAAAATATCCGGGCAGGATTCTAGCGGATCCTGTCCGGGTTCTTCCGGATAAACTCTGCCCAGGATTTTACACCCGGTGCTGAAACCGGGCGCTCCGACTGGTAATAATGGCAGAGGGCGACGGCTACTCCATCCGTAGCATCCAGATAATCAGGTGTTTCCTTGAACTTAAGGATATTCTGAACCATTGCCGATACCTGCTCTTTTGACGCATTGCCATTGCCGGTAATCGATTGTTTAATTTTACGGGGAGCATACTCAAAAATCGGAATATTCCGGCTGATGGCCGGAGCCAGAGCTACTCCCTGGGCCCGGCCGAGTTTCAGCATCGACTGGACATTTTTACCGAAAAAGGGAGCCTCAACCGCGACTTCGGCAGGCTGATACTCATCAATAAGGCTGCTGATTCTTTCATAGATTTTTCCCAGGCGTGCCAACGGGTCCGGTAGTTTCTGCAATTTCAGGACTCCCATGGTTATCAGGCCCGGAGCTTTTCCTCCGCAGACAATCAGCCCGAAACCCAGAATCACAGTACCGGGATCGATTCCAAGGATAATTCTTTCGCTACTGTTATTGCTCATTTTTAGGCGATAATTGTTGAATAAGGATTCCCCCGATAATGATTATGAGTCCTGCAGGTGTGGTCCAGTAAATCTGTTCGCCGAGGATCAGGTGAATCAGAAAAAGTGCAATAAAGGGGGCAATGAAAACCATATTGCTGATTGCGGCATTGTTGCGAGTGTTCTCGAGTGCGGTGAGCCAGCATACAAAAGCAATGGCCATTTCGGTGAGGCCGACATAAATTGCAGGCAGGAAATGGAGCGTTAAGGAGGGAAGGCCGGAAAACACGAGAAGCGCTATACCTGTGAAAAGACTTCCAAAGAAAAAGTTCAGGGTCAGTTTGATGATTTCCGGACGTTTGTCCCGGACATTGACTATCCAAAAGGAGGCCCATATTACGGAACTCCCAATGGCCAGTAGGATTCCAAAAGGCTCATTAACTTTGGTTTGAAAAGGGTTTTGGCCCTGTGAGCTGATTACCAGGACTCCGGAAAAACTTATCAGGATTGCGGCCAGGTCGATCCATCGCAGTTTCTGGCCCAGGAAGGGAACGGAGAGCAGCACCAGCATTACCGGCCAGGTGTAGTTGAGCGGTTGTGCGATTTGGGCTGGCAAGAGGCTGTAAGCTTTCAGGAGGACCATGTAGAACAGAAACGGATTGAGGAAGCCGGCGATTGCAGAGCGGGCGATGCCGGATGCAGTTTGAGAGAAAAGTTCCCGGGTCCTTTTTTTTAGTACGACCACCGTCAGTAAGGCTATCCAGGCTATTGAAGAGGCGATGAAAAGAAGCTGGATAAAATCCATGCCTTTCAAAGCCAGCTTAAACGCGGTTCCGGCGGTGGACCATAGGAAGATGGCAGTCAGGGCATAGAGGTATACCGTCCGCTTTTTCATCAGGATTGTTTCAAAAGGATAGATCTCAGGCGGTCGCGTATGTCCAGAAAATAGAAACTATTAGGGAAATCCCGGATAAAATCATTCATAAGGGCGGCTGCTTTGCCAGTGTCCTGATAGGTATCCTGATAAAGACAGGCCAGTTCATAGAGTGCCTTATGGCCCCAGTATTCATATCGGAATTGATCCAGAATTACTTCCAGAACCTTGATCTGTTCAGCAGTTTGACCGCTTAACCGAAGAACCTCTGATTTTTTGTACAGAAAGTCATCCCGGGAAGGATCTTCGGGTCCAGCCACAAGTAAAACGGAATCTGCCAATTTCAGAGCGTCGTCGTATTTATTTCGAAAAATGAGGTAATCCAGTTGTGCCAGGGAGGTGAGTCCTGACTGGGTCGAATCTGTTTCGTTAAAGTTTTCGCGGATGAGGAGGGAAAGTTCAAAAGCATCATTTGCCACAGGTTTTGACGTACTGCCCTTGAGAACATCAAGCTGGGCCATAGCCAGCTGGAAACTCCCTGTGAACCACGCCATACGGGCTCTGCGAAGACGGGCTTCAGACCCCGCCGGGTTATCGGGATTCTCCATGTCGACCATCGCATAGGTAAAGGAGGCTTCCCAGGGATCGTCGGATTTTAGGAGAATATCTCCTTTAAGCAACAGACAATCGGTTCTGAATACCGGATTGTTGGCAGGCAAGGCCAGTGCTTTTTCCAGAACTCTCAGCGCCTCAGCCGAATTTCCAAGTTCTTCCGAGCAGATCCGGGCCAGTTCAGGATAGAGCGGCCCCGATTCCTGGGAGTTCGCGAATTCGTCTATTGCTTTACGGAAATCGGATTCGAGGTTCATCCAGGCTGACGGTCCGGTTCCCGGTGTTGTCCGGAGTTTTTCAGAAAGAATAAGCAGGTACTCTATTCTTGCGGTGCGGAAATAGGAGCCGCCGGTGCTGATGCGTCCCGGAATATTGGCAGATGCGGGATCGGGCCCCTTTTCAATCAGGTGTTGATAGGCGGCGAGGGAAGCTGTAAAGTCCCCTGCCTCCGCTGAGATCCTGGCTATCTGAATTATTTTGTCGGGAGTAGCATGGCTGCGCCTGTCCATGGCAATGGCCTGTTCCACCGCTTCAGAAAATTTGTTTTCCTGGATCAGTACCCAGATCAGAAGTTCGTAAAAGACAGGAATGCCAGGTAATTGCTGAATGTTGGCAAGTGCTTTTTCACGGGTCTGCTGGAGAAGGGTCTCGTCGACATCATACATCAGGGTATTTTGTATCATTGCCTGCACAGTAGGGAGGTACTGGGATTCACGGAGGATGAGAGCGAAGTATTCATCCAGCATGGCTGGAAATTTACGCTGTGACGCGTAAACGTTAGCCATTTCCATGCGGAAAGCTTCCGGATCGCCCAGTACCTTCCTGCCCAATTCATAAACCGATTCGGCATAGTAAGGTTTCAGATAGGATGAATATGCGTTTCCCAGGTTTGCGATGGCCGCCGGATTGTTGGGAAAATCCTTCAGCGGCTCTTGGTAGCACTGTTCTGCCATGCGGGTATCCCCGGCTCTTTCGTAAACATAACCCAGGTCGATATGCCAGGTGACCTCTTTGGTTGTCCGTATGTTCTTCCGGATTACTTTAACTGCAGTTTCGTAATCAGAGAGTTCAACCAGACAATTGACGTAATAGTTCAGGTAGGTCTTTACCTTGTTCTCCTCGTACATTTTAAGGAACAGTGGAGCTGCTTTATCATACTCACGTCCGTTGTAGTATTCCCAGGCAAGCCGGCTGGTTGCATCCTGGGCCAACAGTTTACCCAGGCCCAGGATAAGAAGCAGGCTTATCAGGACATACTTCATAGGAGAATGCGGTCGAACCCGGTATATGGCTGCAGCACTGCAGGGATCAGTATTTCATTGCCCGACTGGTTGTTTTCCAGCAGGCCGGCCATTATTCGTGGCAGGGCAAGGGCGCTGCCGTTGAGGGTATGGGCGAGCTGGGTCTTTTTGTCATTTTTATCCCGATAACGGAGCTTCAGCCGGTTAGCCTGAAATGATTCGAAATTTGAAACCGATGATACCTCAAGCCAGCGGCCTTGTCCCGCAGCATATACCTCAAAATCATAGGTCATGGCAGAGGTGAAGCTCATGTCGCCTCCGCAGAGGCGGATGATCCGGTAGGGTAGTCCAAGGCTCTGAACCAGTGATTCGACATAATTAACCATTTCTTCCAATCCGTTGTAGGAATCATCGGGGTGCCTGACCTGGACTATTTCAACCTTATCAAACTGATGGAGGCGGTTCAGGCCCCGGACATGGGCTCCCCAGGATCCGGCTTCGCGACGGAAGCAGGGGGTATAGGCCATATATTTGACCGGTAACTGGTCGGCCGAAAGGATCTCATCACGGAATATGTTTGTAACCGGAACTTCTGCTGTTGGTATAACATAAAATCCTTCGGGTTCAGCCCGGTACATCTGGCCTTCCTTATCGGGAAGCTGGCCGGTTCCGTAAGCTGAATCCTCGTTAACCAGGATCGGAGGCTGCACTTCGGTATAGCCAGCCTGGATTCCACGGTCGAGAAAGAAGTTGATCAGCGCGCGCTGAAGCCGTGCGGCTTCTCTTTTGTACACAGGGAATCCGGCTCCGGTGAGCTTAACGCCCAACTCAAAATCAATAAGGTTGTTTCCGGCGATCAGGTCCCAGTGTGGCTTAAGGCCTTTGCCGGCTTCCGGAATGGTTCCGCCGGTCCTGATCAGCTGATTGTCATCGGGTGTCTTTCCGGGGGGCACCAGCTGATAGGGGAGGTTGGGTAATTGAACAAGCAGGGACTGAAGCTGCTCTTCGGCTGCGGTATGCTCTTCTTTGAGAATGCGGTTCTCTTCCTTGATGGAGGCAGTCTGATTCTTTGCTCCTTCGGCCTCGGCAGCTTTGCCTTCCTTGTAAAGCTGACCGATCTGCTTGGCCAGATTGTTCAGCTCTGCCAGATGGTTGTCAGTCAGGGTTTGAAGTGATCTCCGTTTCTCGTCCAGGCTAAGGATCTGTCCGACCAGGGTTTCAGCATTGAAATTCTTAATTTTCAGTCGTTCGATTACGAAGGAACTTTGTTCCTGGATGAGTTTGAGAGAAAGCATGATGATGGTTGTTAGAGGATATAAAAATAGAAAATCTCCTGAACTATACCGAAGCCGGAACAATTCAGGAGATTCCTGTCAGAAGCGGCCAGCGCTACTCGTTGGCTTCGACAATGACCGATACGTATGAGCGGTCATCTCTTTTACGCTTGAATTCAACTTTTCCATCCTCGAGTGCAAAGAGGGTATGGTCTTTGCCAATACCTACGTTTAAACCCGGGTGATGTGTGGTACCGCGCTGACGCACGATAATATTGCCTGATTTAGCAACCTGTCCGCCGTAAATTTTGATTCCAAGTCTTTTGCTTTCTGAATCGCGCCCGTTGCGGGAGCTACCCATACCTTTCTTATGTGCCATAATCCTGGAGTGTTATAGATTAACCTAGAATGATGTCCTGAATCTGAATCTGGCTGAAATACTGCCTGTGGCCATTCAGCTTCTGATAGCCTTTTCTGCGTTTTTTCTTGAAAACAAGGACTTTGTCCCCTTTCATGTGTGCAAGAACCTTGGCTGAAATTTTGGCGCCTTTCACAACCGGGTTTCCGACCTGAATCTTGCCTTCGTTATCAATCAGTAAAACCTTCGCAAACTCCACGTCGGTTCCTTCTTCTGCGTCCATCCGGTGCACATAGACCTTCTGGTCTTTCTTCACCTTGAACTGCTGTCCGGCTATGTCAACTATTGCGTACATCTCGTTATATTTTCAGATATCAATTGGGTCTGCAAAGGTAGAAAATAGATTCCTATTATCCAAAGTCATGGCTTGTATATTTATTTGATACATTTACGCAAAAACGGGATCGATGGCAAATAGGGTCAAATTGCGAGTTATGGGGCTCACCTATAGTCAGACACAAACGGGTAGCTATGCGCTTGTACTGGCCGAGGATGCCGGTAAAAAAAGGATTCCGATAATGATCGGAGCCTTTGAGGCTCAGGCTATTGCACTTCATCTGGAGGAGCTTCAGCCACCCAGGCCCTTGACACATGATCTTTTCCGAAGTTTTAGCATGGCTTTTGGCGTGGAACTGCTTGAGGTTTTTATCAATAAGCTCGAAGAGGGGATATTCTATTCCGAACTTCTTTTCTCAAGTGAGAAGGAGGAAGTCAGGATTGACTCCCGAACCTCTGATGCGGTAGCCTTAGCCCTCCGTTTTAAGTGTCCCATCTATACAACACAGGATATTATCGACAAAGCGGGTATCATTTTGGATGATAAAGTGACACAGCAGGAAGAGGATTTCTTAGGCACCGAAGTGGAAGATGAGACGCTCGAGAACCGGGCACTGGAAGAGCTTGAAATTATGCTCGACGAAGCTGTAGCCAATGAGGATTATGAGGCAGCATCCGAAATCAGGGATGAATTGAAGAGACGTGAAGGGAAGGAGTAGATTTTTATGAAGCAATATCTTGACCTGCTTGATCATACTTTAAAGAATGGAATCAGGAAGGAGGACCGCACGGGAACCGGAACGCTGAGTGTTTTCGGGTATCAAATGCGGTTTAATCTTGAGCAGGGATTCCCCCTGCTGACAACAAAAAAACTCCACCTGAAGTCCATTGCCTATGAGCTTCTCTGGTTTCTGAGAGGGGAAACCAATACAAAATACCTGACCGATCACGGCATCAGCATCTGGAATGAATGGGCCACTGTTGAAGGTGAGCTCGGGCATATTTACGGATACCAATGGCGCAGCTGGCCAGGATATTCTGGGGAGCACATAGATCAGATTGCCAATGTTATCAGGTCAATCAAAGACAATCCCGATTCGAGGCGCCATATCGTCAGTGCCTGGAATGTTGCCGACCTGGCCAATATGAATCTTCCTCCGTGCCATATTTTATTCCAGTTTTATGTGGCTAACGGCAAGCTATCCTGCCAACTCTACCAGAGAAGTGCCGATATATTCCTTGGTGTCCCATTTAATATTGCCTCATACAGTCTGCTTCTCATGATGGTAGCCCGGGAGACGGGTTTGGAACCCCATGAGTTCGTGCATACCTTAGGAGATGCCCACCTGTACCTTAATCATATCGAGCAGGCAAAACTGCAAATTACCCGGGAGCCGCGAGTCTTACCAATCTTAAAGTTGAATCCTGCCAGGAAAAAGGTCCTGGATTTTGACTTTGAGGATTTTGAGCTCATGGATTATAATCCCCATCCTCATATTAAAGCTGACATTTCGGTATGACAGAAGATCCCGCCAAGCCTGTTTCCATTATCGTTGCAGTTGCCCGCAATTGGGCAATCGGCATGAACAATCAGTTACTCTGGCATATTCCGGAGGATTTCAGGTGGTTCAAGAAACATACACATGGGCATCCGGTCATTATGGGCAGGAGGACCTGGGAGTCATTACCAGTCAAGCCGCTGCCAGGCAGAAAAAATATTATAATAACCGATGTTCCGGGTGACTGTTTTCCCGGGACCACCTGTGTGGGATCGGTCCTGGAGGCAACCGGAATCATGGATTCACATCAGGAGAATTTCATTATCGGGGGAGGGATGGTCTACAGGCAATTTCTTCCCATTGCCCAAAAAGTCTACCTAACGGTGGTTGACCGCGATTTTGAGGCAGATACGTGGTTTCCGGAGCTGTTACCCGAACAGTGGAAAGAAGTTTACCGGGAGCCTCACCTGGACGGTGATCCCGGTTATACTTTCCTGATTTACGACAGGATTGGTTAGCTGGCTTTCAGCCGGTTGGCCGTGATCTTGTTCATCTGCCGTTCGGCATAATCCCTGCTGATATTGATTTGCGGCTTTTTATCAGACGGGGTTTCAAACATAACATCGATCATGATGGCTTCGCAGATTGAACGGAGCCCCCTGGCGCCAAGCTTAAACTCGATGGCCAGATCGACAATATGGTCAAGCGCCTCCTCTTCAAATGAGAGCTCGATGTCATCCATCTGGAAGAGCTTGATATATTGCTTGATAATGGAGTTCTTGGGTTCAGTGAGAATCTGCCTCAGGGCATCCCGGTCCAGGGGATTCAAATGTGCGATAACCGGAAGCCTTCCTACTATTTCAGGGATCATCCCAAAGGACTTCAGGTCCTGAGGGGCAACATATTGAATCAGGTTATTCCGGTCAATCTCATCTGCTTTCTTTTGGGCGCCATAACCGATGACCTTGGTATTCAGGCGCTGGGCGATTTTTCTTTCAATCCCGTCGAAAGCACCGCCGGCAATGAAAAGGATGTTCCGGGTATCGATCGGGATCATTTTCTGTTCGGGATGTTTCCTTCCGCCCTGAGGGGGAACGTTTACAACCGATCCTTCGAGGAGTTTAAGCAATCCCTGCTGAACACCTTCTCCGGAAACGTCACGAGTGATTGAGGGATTGTCGCTTTTCCGGGCAATTTTATCGATTTCGTCGATGAAAACGATGCCACGCTCTGCGGCTTTTACATCATAATCCGCAACCTGGAGCAGGCGGGTGAGAAGGCTTTCGATATCTTCCCCAACATATCCGGCTTCGGTCAGGACGGTTGCATCCACAATGGTGAAAGGCACGTGAAGCATCCGGGCAATGGTTTTGGCCAGAAGGGTTTTGCCGGTACCGGTTTCCCCGACCAGGATAATATTTGACTTCTCGATCTCAACCTCGTTGCGCGTGTCTTCCTGTCCGAGTCTCTTATAATGGTTATATACGGCAACCGACAGAACTTTTTTTGCATCTTCCTGCCCGATTACATACTGATCCAGGAATTTCTTTATCTGAACCGGTGTTTTTACCTCGATGTCGCCCAGGGTAAATGGCTTATCGGGTTTCATCTCTTCCCGGATGATGGTATAGGCCTGTTCGATGCAGAAATCACAGATGTGGCCGGAAACGCCGGCAATCAGGAGATTGACGTCTTCCTTGGTTCTGCCGCAGAACGAACACTTATCCACCGCCGGATTAGCCATCGGAATAAATTATTTTTTATTGTCGCGTACCATTACCTCATCGATCATGCCATACTCCTTGGCTTCATCCGCAGTCATCCAGAAATTCCTGTCGGAATCCTTTTCAATTCTCTTGTAAGGCTGGCCGGTATGGTGGGCAAGGATGTCGTACAATTCTTTTTTAAGTTTCTGAAGTTCCCGCACCTGTATTTCGATATCCGAAGCCTGGCCCTGGGCGCCGCCCAGCGGCTGGTGAATCATCACCCGTGAATGTTTGAGGGCCGACCGTTTGCCTTTGGTGCCGCCGGTCAGGAGTACAGCAGCCATTGAGGCTGCCATTCCTGTGCAGATGGTGACAATGGCTGGATTTATATACTGCATGGTGTCATAGATTCCCAAACCCGAATGAACCATGCCGCCCGGGGAGTTGAAATAGATGATGATGTCCTTGCGAGGATCGGCCGATTCCAGGAAAAGAAGCTGGCCCTGAATGATGTTGGCCACGTCATCATCGATCGGGGTGCCCAGAAAGATAATGCGGTCCATCATCAGACGGGAGAATACATCCATGGAGGCTACGTTGAGCTGGCGTTCCTCAATGATAGTAGGAGAAACATAATAATCATACATCGACTGGTACCGTTCAAGGTTCAGACTGCTGATCCCGAGGTGCCCGACAGCATATTTGCGAAACTCGTCTTGTTTTTTCATGGCTGGAATTCCCTTGGATTAATCCGTCAATTTATTAAAATCTTCGAGGCTGACCTCTTTTTCGTCAACCTTTATCAGGGTTTTGACATGGTCAATCACTTTATTCTCAAGGATAACATCGGCAATCCTCTGTTTCTCTTCATTGTTTTTCAGAAGGGCATCGGCAAAGCGAAAGAGCTGTTCAACCGGCGCATCATAAATCCCATACTGGAAATAGCGTGACTGTGCTGACCATACGGCTTGCTCGCGTATTTCCTCTTCGGTAGCTTCGATTTTCACTTCATTGATGAAATGATTCTTGATCATCCGCCATTTCAGGTCGAGACCGAATGCGGGAAACTCCTGTTCAAGCTGCTCAGGGGTAAGCTTTTCGTCGGTTGAAGTGGCCAGCATCCATCTTTTCAGGAAAGCTTCGGGAAGCGGAACTTCGGTTTTCGACATCAGCTTCTCTTTAGTGTCTACATGGAACTTGTACCGGCTTTCCCTTGAGTACCGGCGGTCGATATCTTCCTTAACCCGTGCGCGGTAAGCCTCGATCGAGTCAATTTCCCCTTCACCATATGTTTTGTCGAAAAGGCTCTGGTCAATCTCTGCAGGCTTGAAACGGCTCACTTCAGAAATGGTGAATTCAAAATCAGAATTGATTTCCATGGCTTGTTCCTTGCCGATTTTCAGCAGGGTTGCCCTGTCAGTTTCGTTCGGGAAAGCGATTTTCGGATTAAAGACGATAGTATCATTAACTCCGGCTCCGATGAACTGTTTCTTGATCTTATCGTCGGCTATGGACAGTACATGAATCATTGCTCCGTGCGCGTGAATCTCATGCTGATGGTCGTGGTCATGTTCATGCTCGTGTTCGTGATCGTGAACATGTCCGTGTTCAGAAATCTCGCAAAGGTCACCTTTAACCATATCCTCTTCTGCAACGATTTCAGATGGTTCAAAGACGGCGAATCTGCGTGCGTAGTCTTCCACCTGCTTGTCGATCATCTCTTCGGTCACAGAAATGTGATACTCGGTAACCTTATCCTTTTTACTGATTTTAATATCGATATCCGGTGAGATTCCCAGATCAAAATGGAATTCAAAAACTTCCTGATTTTCCCAGTCGATCGGCGGCGTGTTTTCATTTGCCATCGGCTCGCCCAGTATCCGTATGTTGTTTTCTTTCAGATAATTGTTCAGGGTTTCAGCCAGCATGTTCTGGACCTCTTCCACCTGAATGGCTTTGCCGTAAATTTTCTTAACCAGACCGGCAGGTACTTTCCCGGGCCTGAATCCGTCGATTTTAACTTTTTTACGGTAATCGGTCAGCGTGTTTTCTACTTTTGGCTGGTAATCTGCCGGTTCCAGGGTAATCTTTAATACGGCATTAAGATCGTCAAGGTTTTCTAGGGTAATGTTCATGTTTATCTGTAACTAGTAGGAAATGAAAAAGTGCGGATGAAGGGACTCGAACCCTTACGCCTTTCGGCACCAGATCCTAAGTCTGGCTCGGCTACCAATTACGACACATCCGCAAAAGTCCGGCAAAGATAGAAAAAAATCCGATAAGTGGTTACAGTGGCGGGGATTACCGCCTATTTGCGGAGGGCAAAGTTCTGTCCGAGGTACACCTTTCTTACCTGTTCATCCTCAGAAAGTTCCTCGGCGGTCCCTGCTTTCAGGATACTGCCTTCAAACAGCAGGTAAGCACGGTCGGTAATCGTCAGGGTTTCGTGGACATTGTGGTCGGTAATGATCACCCCGATATTTTTTTCCTTGAGTTTGCAGACGATGGACTGGATGTCTTCGACGGCAATGGGGTCGACCCCTGCAAAGGGTTCATCGAGCAGGATGAAGTTAGGCTTAAGTGCGAGGGCGCGGGCGATTTCTGTACGCCTGCGTTCGCCGCCGCTGAGCTGTATGCCCTTGTTCCTCCTGATTTTATCAAGGCCAAATTCATGGATCAGGGATTCCGCGCGTTCTGTCTGCTCAGGTTTCGGGATCTTCGTCATTTCCAGCACGGAATATATATTATCCTCCACGGTCATATTCCGAAAAACTGAAGGTTCCTGAGCCAGATAACCGATGCCTCCCTGGGCTCTTTTATACACAGGATCGTTGGTGATGTCCCTATCTTCCAGGAAAATGCGTCCTGCATTCGGCCGGATCAGTCCGACGATCATGTAGAAGGTTGTCGTTTTTCCGGCGCCATTGGGCCCCAGGAGCCCTACGATTTCACCCTGCCGTACTTCAACGGATACGTTGTTCACAACGGTACGCTGGCGGTATTTCTTAACGAGGTTCTGGGTGTAGAGTTTCATGGCTGTTTATACTATTCCTTCGCGGAGGATGTCGTGAATATGAATTACCCCGATATACTTCTCGTCCAGCATAACAAGAAGCTGGGTAATGCTGCTGGAACGCATGATTTCGAGAGCAGCTGCTGCAAGTTCTTCGGGCGGGATTCTTTTTGGGTTTGCCGACATGATCATGCCTGCCGTGAGATTTCGTGTTTCGTCATGGTTCTTCAGCATACGCCTCAAATCCCCGTCTGTGATGATCCCCGCAATCCGTCCCTGCTCGTCGGCCACTGCGGTGGCTCCTAGCCTTTTCGAGGTGATCTCCATAATCACGGCAGGGATAGAATCGGTGATCAGAACCAAGGGCTTCTCGTTGTGGGTATAAAGATCGGAGACTCTGAGAAACAGCCTTTTGCCTATTGTTCCACCGGGGTGGAGTCTTGCAAAATCGCTTTCGGTGAAGCCTTTCAGCTCGAGCAGGCACATAGCCAGTGCATCACCCATAGCCAGCTGCAGTGTGGTGCTGGTGGTTGGAATCATGCTGATCCGGCAGGCTTCGGCCTGAACCGGAATCCTGACGGTGATTTCAGCCTGGCTTTCGAGATAGGATCCGGGGTCTGAAACCATGGCAAGGATCGCGTTTCCAAGCGTTCGGATCTGCGGAATGAGAATCCGGATTTCCGGTGTATTCCCGGATTTGGAAACAAAAAGCACCAGGTCCTCCTTGCAAAGGTTCCCTAAATCCCCATGCAGGGCATCGGTTGCGTGAATAAATACAGAGGAAGTGCCTATAGAATTTAGGGTTGCTGAGATTTTACGGGCGATGAGCGCGCTTTTACCCACACCGGTCAACACCAGTCTCCCCTGGCTGGTGTGGATTCGCTCAACCAACAGGGCGAAGGATTCGTCGAGGCTCCCGACCAGGTTCATCAGGGCATCCGCTTCCGTACGGAGGGTTATTTCGGCGCGCCTGAGTATTTCTTTGTGGTCGATCATGATAACTTTTTTTACGGGGGCCTTTTAGTGTTTAAAATTTCTTAAATTTAATCTACAAAAGTAGCAATTCTAAAACGTTGGTTTGGCTAAATTATTGAAAGGATGGATGTGGATACAGCGAAGCTTCATGAATTCCTGAAACTTAATTTTGGATTTGGCACTTTCAAGGTTAACCAGGAGGCGGTTATCATGAATGTATTGTCGGGCAGGGACTCTTTTGTCCTGATGCCTACCGGCGGCGGAAAGTCGCTGTGTTATCAGTTGCCCGCCCTGTTCATGGAGGGCACCGCCATTGTAATCTCGCCCCTTATTGCCCTGATGAAGAACCAGGTTGATTCCATGCGGGCATTCAGCGCGATTGACGGAGTTGCTCATTTCCTGAACTCATCGCTTACCAAGGCGCAGATAACTAAGGTTCTTGAAGATGTACAAAGCGGAAGGACCAAGCTTCTTTATGTAGCCCCTGAATCATTGAATAAGCTTGACTATACTGAGTTTCTTCAGGGGGTGACGATATCCTTTTTTGCAATCGACGAGGCACACTGCATATCGGAATGGGGACATGATTTCAGGCCGGAATATCGCAGGATACGCCCCATCATCGAACAGATCGGCCGGGCTCCCATCATGGCATTGACTGCAACGGCCACCCCAAAAGTGCAGAACGACATTCAGAAAAACCTGGGCGTGCTGGATGCAGATGAGTTTAAATCTTCTTTTAACCGGGAAAATCTCTATTATGAGGTGCGCACCAAGCAGGATCCCGAAAAGCAGATTATCAAATTCATCAAGGAGAATGCAGGTAAATCGGGCATCATTTATTGCCTCAGCCGAAAACAGGTTGAGGATCTTGCCGAAACGCTGGTGGTGAATGGAATAAAAGCACTGCCGTACCATGCCGGCCTGGATGGGAATACCCGCGGTACCAATCAGGATAAATTCCTGATGGAGGAGGTGGAGGTTATCGTCGCAACCATCGCATTCGGAATGGGCATTGATAAGCCGGATGTCCGGTATGTCCTGCATTATGATATACCAAAAAGTCTTGAAGGCTATTACCAGGAGACCGGCAGGGCGGGGCGCGACGGAGGAGAGGGGAATTGCATCGCATTTTACAGCTATAAGGATATCCAAAAGCTCGAGAAATTCATGCAGGGCAAACCAGTGGCCGAGCAGGAGATCGGGCGCCAATTACTGCACGAAACTGCCTCCTATGCAGAGTCGTCTATTTGCCGGCGCCGGCAGCTGCTGCATTACTTCGGCGAAGAGTATCACAAGGACAATTGCGAGAATTGCGATAATTGCCTCAATCCGAAAACACAGTTTGAAGGGAAAGATTATATTGCACTGGCTTTGGATGCCGTGCTGGAGGTAAAGGAAAAGTTTAAGCCAGAGCACGTTGCAAAAGTATTGACCGGTCAGGTCAACTCAGCCATCCGGACGTATAAACACAACCATCTCGAAATATTCGGACAGGGGAGTGAAAAGGATGAGCGGTTCTGGCAGGCTGTACTACGGCAGGCTCTGATTGGCCAATTGCTTGATAAAGACATAGATAATTACGGAACGCTAAAACTTACCGATGCCGGTAAGCAATTTCTTGATGAACCTGTTTCCTTTATGTTAACTGAGGACCCGAGTTACGAAGAATCCGATGAGCAGAAAGCTCCCAGGGGTGGTGGTGCCGGAGCGGTTGATCCGGAACTGTTCAGCCTTCTTAAGGATCTGAGAAAGAATATTTCCAAAAAGCACAATCTTCCGCCATTTGTAATTTTCCAGGATCCATCTCTGGAGGATATGGCTGTTTATTACCCGATCCGGACCGAGGAGCTGGCCAACATGACTGGGGTGGGTATGGGCAAGGCCCAGCGGTATGGCAAGGATTTCGTGGAGCTGATCAGGAAATATGTCGAGGAAAAAGAAATCGAAAGGCCTCAGGATCTGGTGGTCCGCTCGATCGTAAACAAATCGAGCATGAAGGTCTCCATTATCCAGAGCGTTGACCGCAAGGTGCCCCTTGATGTAATTGCGGAATCAAAGGGGCTGGAGATGAATGAGATGCTTAAGGAAATCGAATCCATCGTGAACAGCGGAACCAAGCTAAATATTGATTACTTCATCGATGAGGTAATGGACGAAGAACATCAGGAAGAAATTTATACCTATTTCAAGGAGGAAGCAGAAACAGAATCGGTTGAAGATGCTCTGTCGGAGCTTGGTGAAGATGAGTATACCGAAGAAGATATCCGGCTGATCCGAATCAAGTTCATCTCTGAAATGGGCAACTAATCACCAAAATCAGACTATGATCGTTTTAGAAACTGACAGGCTGGACAAGTCCTACGGGGCAGTGCATGCAGTCAACCAGCTGTCCCTAACCGTGGAGTCCGGCCAGGTTTACGGGATTCTGGGGCCGAACGGCAGTGGAAAGACCACAACCCTGTCCATGCTGATGGGAATCGTGGCACCCGATGGAGGATCGTTTCGCTGGTTCGGGGAGAAACCTTCACCGGCTGCGAACATCAGAATTGGGGCTCTGATTGAGACCCCGAATTTTTATCCGTATCTGAACCTGGAGCAGAACCTTAAGGTGGTCTGCCGGATCAAGAGCATCGATGAAAGGGATATTTCCAGGGTGCTTTCCCTGGTTGACCTGCGCGAGCGCAGCCGGTCAAGGTTTGCCACCTTATCGCTGGGCATGAAGCAGCGTTTGGCTTTAGGAGCTTTGCTTCTCGGAGATCCGGAGGTTCTTGTACTTGATGAGCCCACAAACGGACTTGATCCTGAGGGAATTGCAGAAGTCAGGAACCTGATCCGGCAGGTTGCATCCACGGGTAAGACCATACTGATTGCAAGCCACATTCTGGATGAAGTTGAGAAGGTGTGCACCCATGTAGTTGTACTGAAGAAGGGGAATAAACTGGCAGAGGGAAAGGTCGACAGCCTGATACAGGGCAGGGATATGGTTGTTCTGGAGAGCGATGAACCCGAAAAGCTGAACAGTTCCCTGAGTCAATCCCCGCTGGTGGAATCATTCAGCCGTGAAGGGATTGAATTCAGGGTTGAACTGAAGCCCGATGTTAAACATGCCGATCTTAACCGGGAGCTGATTGGTGCCGGTATTGTTCTTTCCCGGATGGAGGTCCGGAAGAACCGCCTGGAAGATCAGTTCCTCGAACTGGTTAAACAATCTAATACCCCTATGCCATGATGAAGCTTTTAAAGATAGAATCCATCAAGGTGCTGCCTTACCGGATGTTCCAGATACTCGGGATATTATATGTAGGGTCTTTTCTGATCTCCATCATTATAATCCCGAATATCAAGCTGGAAGCTTCGATGGTCAACAATCAGGATATCCTGAATTTTAAGTCACTGTATATTTTCCCGGAGATCTGGAAAACCTGGGCCTACCTCGCTGCGAAATCCAATATTTTCCTGGCCATCATTCTTCTGTTTCTCGTGGGAAACGAGTATTCCTTTAACATGTTCCGGCAGCAGGTGGTGAACGGGCTTTCAAGATCTGAGTTGCTGAATGGCAAATTGCTGGTTATTATAGGAATTGCTCTGGCCAACGTGATCATAGTTTTCATTTTTGGCCTGATTTTCGGGTTTATTTATTCCACGGGATATTCCTTCAGCGATGTGTTTTCCAACCTCTGGATGCTGGGTATTTACTTCATCCAGGCGGTTGCGCACATGCTCTTTGCCCTGATGCTGGCCGTCTGGCTGCGGAATAAAACCCTGGCAATTGTGGTTCTTATCATCTACCAGGTTATTCTGGAGCCGATCATCCGTCTGGTTGTAAAGAAGTATGTGTGGACCAAGCTGGGCCTGTTTTTTCCGATGCGTGTAATCACCCGTCTCACGCCACTGCCCGACCTGACTCTTACGGAGTTCTTCAAGACGAATTCCGATTTTCAGGACTTTACGATTTCGTTGCCGGTTTGGGCCAATTTGCTGCTGGCGATTGGGTATGGAACAATTTTTTACCTGATCAGCAGGCAGATATTGCGAAAACGGAACCTGTGACGCATGCATGCGTCCCTACGGTCATTTCCATCTGACCCGCCCCATCATGGCCCAACCCGCGGCAAAAACAATGTAGAACGGATAAAGGATCTGTACAGGAAGGAACCAGAGCAGTAATGGCTTGCACTGATAGAAACCCGTGGCGAGCAGGAGCAGCGGGAAGTCGGCCAGTGATTTCATGAAGAACAGAAGGATGGGGAGAATGAGAGACCCGGAGAAAAAGAGGGCCGCCGTTATGGATATCAGAATAGAGAGGTTGGAGAGAAAAACCATGATGGTTGTTAGAATCATCAGCGGATCGGTATAACCCCTGACCTTTGAAGCCCAGCGCTGGCGCTGCCGGAGGAAGGCGAACAGGCTTCCGGCGGGCTTTGATTCAATGATTGCATGGTGATCGAGGTTGAACCGGATGGTCTTGCCCGGAATCCGTTTCATGGATTGCAGCAGGAATACATCATCACCTGAAGCGAACCGGTTGTCGAGGTCGTTAACCATGGATTTATAATCTGAAGCTCTTACTCCGATGTTTGGCCCCTGGATCATCACCGGATGACCGATCCCGGCCGCGCCTGCCGACGAAGCGGCCAGGCTCAGAAACTCAAACTTTTGAACCTTCTCCTGCCAGGTTAGAGCGGGGCCCAGAACCACCGGCCCTGCAATCAGGTCAGTATTTGTTTTCTGAAAGAATCCGGCCATTGACCGGATCCAGAATGGCCCGGGGCGGCTGTCGGCATCGGTAAGCAGGATCAGCTCGCCTGTTGCGGCCTGCATGCCTGCCTTGAGTGCTGCCTTTTTGCCGTTTTCCGGACCCGTAAGACGTACCAGGTGGGTGGCAGGATTCCCTGCGGTCATGGTTTCCAATAGTTCCCCGGTTCCGTCGTCTGAATGATCATCGATATAGATTAATTCATGGAATTCCTTCGGGTATTCCTGGCTTTCAAGTGCTTTTATCAGTTCACCGATGTTTTCCTGTTCGTTTCGGCAGGGTATCAGGACACTGACACGGACCGTTGGGACAGGAGCCTGATCCTGCCTGACAGGTGTTCGCAGCCAGCCGATGAGAAAGGCGCCTATCAGAATAAAGTAACCCGATACGATCAGCAGAAGTACTATGGAGAGTGCATCACTCATGTGTTTCCAGCTTGATTTTCCGGAGCAGGAAGACACCGATCAGTGCGGGGATCATGATGTTAATGATCCAGATAGTAAAGGTAGTGAAGACGATAGCCGGAACATCCGCAGTATAAGCGCCCAGGATCAGGATGGCTACCGAGCCGCGGACACCCAGGTCACCCACGGTGGGTACGGGTATGAAATGGAGGATCAGCTGGAGCAGTGCGATTGCGGATAGGCCGGTGAAAATATCGAGATGAATGTCAAAGAAATGGAGGATCAGATAATACTGTGTGATATAGGTGATGAACTTGATTGTGGAAAAGGCGAGGAGAAAGGTTTTATCCTGACCGGATACACCGGTGAGAGCGTGCAAAAAGGAATGAAAGACCTTGAGCCATGTGAATTTCTGAAACCAACCGGAGAGGCGGTCGATTGCAAAAAAGAGGACGATCAGGATCAGACCTGAAATGATGGCAACGGAGAAAGTCAGCATCCAGGAGTTGGTGTGATCCTGCAGCAGGTATTCATTTGATGGCAGGTATGCGGCTGCCCCGATAAGGCCGAGAGTTATGGTGACCACCATCTGGGCAAGCACGCACAGGAAGGTGAGGCCGGTGCCTGCCAGCCGGTTGCCTTGTTTGAGGATGAGTCCCCGGGTGATGATATCGCCAATCCGGTTAGGGGTTGTGATGGCCATCGCCAGGCTGGATAGCACCCCCTGCATGGCCCTCAGGTAAGTGACCCGTTCCAGGCGGTTAACCATTCGCTGCCATTTTATGGCCTCGGAGGAAAAATTCAGAAAGATCAGGAGGATGGCAGCAACGAGAAACCAGAACCGGTGTCCCCTGAAAGCCTCAGCCAGCCGGGGCATAGCCTGATCCCAATGTTCAAAGATGACGAGCCTGTAAACCAGGTAGGCAGTGGCAATCAGGGCCAGTGAGGCCTTGATCAGATTGGACTGCAGTCGGGTGATCTTCAAATTCGTTACTTTTGGGGCCGGGTTAGCGGGTTGGGGTAAATATAACAGAAACAAATCGATATGTCGGACAGGGTCAGGGCGAAAAAGAGTATGGGTCAGCATTTTCTGACCCATGCACCTACGGCGGAACGCATCGTGGAGGCCCTCGATGGGGGGGCCAGCGGGATTGTCCTGGAAATCGGGCCCGGCATGGGAGTTTTGACCCGGGGTCTGCTTCAGCGTTTTGGTGATAGGTTGTGGGCAGTTGAACTCGACCGAGAATCGGTTGGGTATCTGCATGATCATTATCCTGATTTAACGCCCAGAATAATCAGCAGCGATTTTCTTAAGCTGGATCTGTCGGTTGCCACGCCGGGCCAGGTTGCAGTGATTGGAAATTTTCCGTACAATATCAGCTCCCAGATTTTATTTCGTGTACTGGAATACCGTGAACAGGTGTTTGAGGTTGTCGGGATGTTCCAGCGGGAGGTGGCGCGCAGGATTGCATCGGGGCCGGGCTCGAAGGAGTATGGCATCCTCAGTGTTCTGATGGGGGCATTTTATGACAGTCAATATCTGTTTACCGTAAATGAAGAGATGTTTCGTCCGCCGCCAAAGGTAAAGTCAGGCGTGGTAAGGTTCACCCGAAAGGATGACATCAGCCTTCCCTGCCGGCCGGAGACGCTGTACAAGGTAGTTAAGATGGCATTCAACCAGCGGCGCAAAACGTTGAGGAATGCCCTTTCTGCGCTATGGTGCCCTGAACTCGAGGCAACCGGCTTCGGCGGCCAGAGGGCCGAGCAGCTGGGGGTGGGGGAGTTTTTGGAGATGGCGGTGGTGGTGGAGACCGTAGGCGGGAGACTTTAAGACTTTAAGACCTAGAGACCTAGAGACCAAGAGACCAAGAGACTGAGAGACTGAGAGACGGGTAG
>CAZEKJ010000058.1:0-22750 GCA_964512915.1 uncultured Porphyromonadaceae bacterium | reverse complement strand
CCCTGGATCTGATCCGCGTGGTTCCGAACCCCTACTACGGCAACTCGGCCTATGAACTGAGCCAGCTGGACAACTGGGTGAAGATCACCAACCTGCCGAAGCTCTGTACTATATCGATATACATGTTGAACGGTAACCTGGTTCGAAGGATTACCAAGGACAACGAGCGCACTTTTGTCGACTGGGACCTGAAGAATCAGTACGGAATACCGATTGCCTCAGGGGCTTACATCGTTTATATCGATGCTCCGGGGATCGGACATAAGGTGGTGAAGTTTTTTGGGGCGATACGGCCGCAAGATTTGAATAGTCTGTAAAAAGGCAGAGGGCAGAAGGCAAAGGGCAAAAACTAGTATTAAGATCTAAGAATCATGAAATAAGGGGCTTGAACAAAAATATCGGCAGAGCAACCCTTTTTTCTTTTTTCCTGAATCTTAAGACTAATTTTTGCCTTCTGCCCTCTGCCCTATTTCTTTTATTATTCCTGCGTACCCTCCCCCCGTCGCCATCTTAATACTAATCATCTCCCCAGCCTTCACCGTTCTGGTCTTCTTCAGGAAGTCTTCCGCATAAAGGTCTGCATTAATCCCATCGACCCATTCGGTGAGCTCATAGGTTCCTTCGGATAGAAAATCGAGCTTGATCTCCATCGTTCTGGGTGTCCAGTCGGTGAGGGAGCCAATGTACCAATCGGTCCCGCTCTTACGGGCAACCGTAACAAAATCGCCGATTGCACCGTTTAAAGGCACTGTTTCATCCCACACGCTCGGCACCACCGACAAAAACTCCATGCATTCTGGCTCTTTCAGGTATGCCGACGGAGCATCGGACAGCATCTGGAGCGGGCTTTCAAACACAACATAAAGTCCCAGCTGGTGGCAGCGGGTTCCCATGCTCATCGGGCGGGTAAATGCTGCCTTGAAGTTGGCTTTCTCGGCATTCCGCATGGCACCCGGAGTATAATCCATCGGCCCGGCAAACATCCGGATAAAAGGTAAAG
Source organism: uncultured Porphyromonadaceae bacterium (assembly GCA_964512915.1). Classification (GTDB taxonomy): domain Bacteria; phylum Bacteroidota; class Bacteroidia; order Bacteroidales; family UBA12481; genus UBA12481. Next base: position 21,750 of record CAZEKJ010000058.1, on the reverse strand, counting down.
TACAATCGTGATCCGGAGTAATCTCCGAACTCCACTTGCAGTTCTCCAACCCTTTCACACCCTCGCGGGTCAGCATATTCGGCCAGGTTCTCTCCAGTCCGCACGGCTTGTAGGCTCCGTGAAAGTCAACCAGCATCTGCCGGTCGGCTGCTGCCTTTGAAACCCTCCAGTAATAATTCACCATGGCCTGATCATCCCGCTGCATGAAATCCACTTTAATACCTTTCACATTCCATAATTTAAACTGATCCAGTGCACGTTCAAGATCTTTGTCCAGCGCATTCCAGAGGCACCACAGAATAATATCCACTCCCTTGCCCTGCGCATACCGGCAAAGTTCAGGCACATCAACATCAGGGTTGATCTTGAACAAGTCAGCCGGCACCGACCATCCCTCATCAAGAATTATATATTCGATACCATACTGAGCCGCGAAATCGATAAAATACTTGTAGGTTTCCGTGTTGACACCCGTGCGGAAAGGCACACCCTTGTTGTTGTTCGCATTCCACCAGTCCCAGGCAACCTTGCCGGGCTTGATCCACGAGGGGTCGGCAATGCGGCTCGGTGAAGCCAGACGATACACAATATCATTGCTGATGATATCCTTGTCCTCAGCGGCAAAAGCCACCACCCTCCAGGGGAAGAATCGGTTGCCGCGGGTTTTGGCAATGTAATCCGCTACCTGATCGGGGCGAAGATTCCTGTCGCGCTGCAATTTCTCGGTCAGCACATACGGCGGAAATTTGGTCTTAAGCAACGGACTGTTGGTACCATAAAAATAGATTCCCGGATAATCTTCCAGGTCCGCTTCGGTGACCAGAACGCTGATCCCATCCTCACGATCAACCAGAAAGGGAACCGATGAGAGCGTATCAGGACTCACCTCGGAAAGCTTCATCGAACGATAAAGCCGTTCGCTGTGGGTAAACATGCTAACATCCGTTGGCAGAAGCAGGGATTCGTCAGTTGGAAATGTAAAAAGGGCCTGCTCAGATTTTACGATCATCTCACCCTCCACATCGGTTTTAAACCGATAGGCGATTCCATCATCGTAGGCTCTGAATATCAACCGGAATGATTCCTTGAACAGAAGCTCGATTTCGGTATAGTTATCGCGGATCTGCTTTCTCTTCTGCTGAACCGGCGGAATAATCACCTCATCGGCACTACGCTTGTTCACTTTCCTCACAACCGGTGAATTCCCAAATACCTTACCCTGCCCGATCTCCATCGAAATCGGTCCGAGACGTGTCATTTCCTTATCCTGATAATACACCCCAGCAGTGATTCCGGCTTTCTTGTCCACCGTCACCACCACTTTCGCCTTACCACCAGGCGACACCAGTGTATACTCCTCAGCAAACGTAACCTTGGCCGCAAAAAGCAACCCTAACAGGCACAAACCCACAAACTTTTTCATGTATTACTTTTTAATTGGCACATTAGCAAATTAGCACATTGGCACATTATAGCGCTTTCACCCACAGAAAATCAAGGCCTATCTTACCCGATCCTTGTAAACCCTGCTTAATTGTGATCGTGTGAATCCCTTCAGTAAGTTCAACCGTCTCTGAGAACAAATTCCGGGCAACGGGCTGAAATGAAGTACTAAGGTCGTTTTCAATCTTACCATTGAATTTTATCGTTTTTTTATCCAACTGAATTTCAATGATATTGGGACGTGACGCAGCAAATTCACCAACGGTAAATCCCAGCATATATTTACCAGACTTGGCGACAGGCACGAGAAGAGTCAGAGTTTCCAGATTGCTTTTCGGCTTCCATACAGCCAGATTTGAAGCGGCCCATTGTGGTGAGGCTAAGAGCGTGATTTTGTCTTTCTCAGTTACCAGATCTTCAACCTGATAAAAGATGGAGTTCGATGACTGTCCCTGACCCTCAGGCCACCAGTCAGCAGGCATTTCCAGATGGCGCAGGTCGTCCTTCGACATCGGGATGTGATCGTCATGGCATCCGGGGATGGCATAGGTATAGATCATCCGGGCATAGCTGAAATGGGGAACAACCCGGTGGCTGTAGAGTTCCATGTAAAAATCAAAATTGTTCTGAAACAATATATTATCGAGGATATGCCAGCGGTAGTTGGTTACAAACCCCCTGTTGGCGGGACCGTCATTCCTCGGCTGACCACCATAGGCAGTGGCAAACAAGGCCTCTTCTGACCAGGCATAATTGTAATAATCTTCGGATCCCGTACCGATAAATATCGGGCTTAAATTATTGTCGACGAATATTTTCTCATCCCCCTCACCCCACCAGTTGCCGGATGATGAAGGTACAGAGGTAGGGTTCATCAGGTAACAGGCAGCTCCAACCATGCGTCCCTTTCCGCGTAACATCAGGTACGGAAGGTCCTTAACCTGCCGGGGATCGGCGAGAAGTTCGTGATCAACCCGCCAGCGTGCGCGGAAGTGCATGGTTTTTCCCTCCGTCCAGCTGTTGGGTACCGATAGCACTTTGCAAGTCACGGTTACTTCCTGATCCCCGAAATTTTCAACCAGAATCTCGGCAGAATCCCTGAAAGGCATAAAATAGCGGCATACCATCCGGCCATCGGGAAGAACCGTAAACGGCAGTGATTCATAAGGATTGATACCCGGCGCAGCGCCAAAGAAATCCCCGACCGGGGATTGCACCTGGCCCCAGGGTGCACCATCAAACCGGATCTCGAGAACGGTCTGCCGCAAGGCTTTTTCGAGGTTCTGGGCGGTTACGAACACCGCAAGCCGCTTGATGGCTTCCTGTCCGACAATCTTTTTTACGGTTTTCTTTTCTCCGGGCTTCACCCATTCGACCGAATAGGCAGCGTTGAAAAGTACCGAATCCAGATGATCAAAAGGCTTGGCTAAAATTGCTGCAGATTTATCCAGAAGCACTTGATTATCTGATATATCCTTAATGGCAAAGGTCTTCACTTTTGTACCAGAGACATATTGCCGGACCTGCACATGGTAGAAATGCAAGGTGTTAAGATCTCCCTTCCAAACCATCCGGCACCCTTTTGCGAAAGGAATGGGATAATAGGAGGCCATGTTCTGGGATAAGGTTGTACTCCAGGCCGGGTGAGCCTCCTGCTTTAGAAGTGCCTCATAGGTGTGCTGCATGAAAAACTGCGCAGGCCCCTGGTAAACAGGCTCCTTCTGCTGATCCAGCCAAAGGGTGATCTCGCCCGTGATCATGGCGGTCCACATCCTGACAATCGCTCCTGGGCCTTTTACGTCACAAATCAGATATTCGCCGATTTTGTCCGCTCCGGGCTTCCGGATCACCTCAAGAAACCCGGGAATCGGCTCGCCTCCGAATCCATCGGAATTGGCAAACCAGCCAGGCTTATCTGCGCTCACAGTCCTTCGATCATAGGATGAGTATTGAATAGTCGAATATCCCTGTTCCGGGAATTGAGCCAATTGCTGCAAATCCGTCAGTTCACTTATCAGAGAAGTGGTGGTAACAGTCTGCCCGGCAAGTGTTTGCACAACAATGAGGGCAACCGCTGTAATTAATGACTTTCGTAAGGGTCTCATAGATTTTGGTTTTGTAAATTCGATGCCTCAGGCGAACTGTGAAAATACAAGAATTTGGGTTAACCGTAGACTAAACACTTAATTTATCGAGCATGATATTCAGCAGAAAACTCAACATCGGAGCAGTCTCCATGATCCTGGCACTGCTCCTCATCCCGGCCCTTTCGTTCGGACAGGACAAGAAACCGCAGGAAACCACTCCGGAGTTCCAGCTTACCACCATCAAGCAAATCCCGGCCCTTTCGGTCAAAAGTCAGGCATCCACCTCCACCTGCTGGTGCTTTGCCACCACTTCCATGCTGGAAAGCGAACTGATCAGGTTGGGGAAAGGCGAAATCGGACTTTCAGAAATGTTTACCGTTCGCAAGGTTTACTCCGATAAGGCAGAGCAATATGTACGCTTCCATGGAACCTGCAATTTTGCCGAAGGCGGCGAGCAGCATGATGTTTTGAACTCCATTATGAAATACGGAATCGTTCCGCGCGACATTTATCAGGGTTTGAATTACGGCGAAACTACCCATAAACACAGTGAAATCATCGGCAGCCTGTCAGGCGTGGTCGCTGCTGTGGTGAAGAATCCGAATGGCAAGCTCAGTCCGGTTTGGCAAAAAGGTGTCAGCGGCGTTCTGGATGCTTATTTTGGTGAAGTCCCGCTCTCCTTCTCCTATAACGGCAAGATGTTCACGCCCATGGAGTTTGCCAGGGAGCTGGGCATTAATGCGGATGACTATATCGAATTCACCAGTTTTACGCATCATCCTTTCTATAAGGAATTTGTGATTGAAATTCCCGACAACTGGGCCCAGCAGGGAATCTGGAATCTACCGATCGATGACCTGATGTCCATCGTGGATTATGCCCTCGGAAACGGGGTTTCCATATCCTGGGGAGCCGACATATCGGACCTGAATTTTAACGACGGTTTCGCGCGCATCATGGCTGATGGCGGAAATGTAATGGATCCGTCGGCGCCGGAAAAAACCGTAACCCAGGCAGATCGTCAGTATCTGTTTGATTCCTATCAGTTTACAGACGATCACGCAATGCATCTGACAGGAATCGCCCAGGATCAGTTCGGGAATAAATATTATCAGGAGAAAAACTCCTGGGGCGAAGGCGGCAAATTCAAGGGATACTCCTACATGTCGGTTCCCTTTATGCGCATGCGCACCATGTCCATCATGGTACACAAAGACGGAATTCCTCCTCAGATCGCAACCAAAATCGGTTTAAAGAAATAACAGCAAGAGCCATGAAAAAATCAAAATATTTCCAGTTTACCCTGATAGGCGCAGTGGCTTTGATCCTGCTCCCTGCCCCGGTGGAAGCCAAAAAGAAAAAGACGCCGGAACCCCCGTACAAATTCACCATTGAGGTTGAACATCCGAGAACGGCCATTAAAAGCCAGGGTTCCTCGAGCACCTGCTGGTCCTACTCCACCACATCCATGCTGGAATCCGAGCTGATCCGCCTGGGCAAGCCCGAAGTGGAACTTTCGGTGATGTATACCGTGCGTAACACCTATATCGATAAAGCCGAGCAATATATCCGCTGGAATGGTAAAGTTGAATTCGGCCCCGGCGGCGCCTGCCATGATGTGATCAACTCGATCCGTGACAATGGCATTATGCCCTGGGCCAACTATCCGGGCAATGAGATAAAGGAACCGGGAGTGATTCATAATGAGATGGATGCGGTGTTGAAAGGCTATATAACCGGCATCCTGAAGAATCCGAACGGTAAGCTGAGTCCGGTTTGGCTGCAGGGCTTTACCAACCTGGTCGATGCCTATCTGGGCGAAGTTCCGGAGAACTTCGAATACAAGGGGACCAGCTATACACCAACCACTTTTGCCAGCTCGCTGGGCCTGAACCTTGATGACTATGTTGAGGTCTCCTCCTTTACCCATCATCCTTATTACGAATCCTTTGTGCTTGAGGTCCCCGACAATTTCACCCGCGGATCCGTTTACAATGTAACCCTCGACGAGCTCGACCAGATAGTGGAGAACTCGATCCGCACCGGCTATACCGTAGCCTGGGCTGCTGACCTGGAAAAAGGATTCAACTACGGTATCGGGGTTGCTGTAATACCCCCCGACAACTGGGACGGCAAAACCTTCAAGCCCGGCATGGAGCCGGCCATAACACCGGAACGGCGTCAGCTGGAGTTCGATAACTACCAGACAACCGATGATCATGGGATGCATCTGGTTGGGATCGCCAAAGACCAGGCGGGCAACAAGTACTATTTTGAGAAAAACTCCTGGGGACCGGGAAATCCGTACAAGGGATATTCCTACATCTCATCGAACTACCTGAAACTCAAGACTACCTGTGTGCTGGTGAATAAGAATGGGATACCGGCGGAAATACGGAAGAAACTGGGGATTTAAGGGCACAAGGGCACAGGGGCTCAAGGGCACAAGGGCACAGGGGCTCAAGGGCACAAGGGCACGAGGGCAAAAGGGTTCAGGGGTTGCTGCAGGATGCAGTAGCCCCTGAACTTTTTTAGAAGAAGCACAAATGCCGTAGAAATGCCGTAAGCTTTTATCCATGGGGATTGGGCGCTTCCGTTATCTTTGGGATCGAAACCACGAACCCTATAACCACATGTCGGAGATTGGAAGCAAAGTTGTTCAATTCAGGAAAATAAAGAACCTTTCACAGGAAGCGCTGGCTGAAAAATCCGGATTGAATTTGAGAACTGTACAGCGGGTTGAGAAAGGTGATACGGTTCCACGGGGTGACACCATCAGGCGCCTATGCACAGCCCTCGAAATTAAACAAGAGGAACTTGTTGAATGGCAGCAGGTTGAAGACCGCGGATATCTTACAGCGCTGAACCTTTCAGCCCTTACATTCCTGATAATCCCCCTGCTGGGGATCATTGTTCCGCTCATTCTCTGGATATATAAAAAAGACAAAGTATTGAATGCCAGGGAAATTGGACGAAAAGTTCTCAACTTCCAGATAATCTGGAATATCCTGTTCTACCTGTACCATTTTCTGTTTGTGGGATATTTCTTTTTAAGCACCCGGGGTAAAGGAATAATTGCGGATGAGTTTACCTTCAAAATCGGAGTGTTAACCGCAATCTATGTTTCTTTTTACCTAATAAATGGCGTTCTGATCATCGTTAATGCAGTCACCTCCTACCGTGATAGCCGAATCGCCATGTACCCGGCGATACCCATTCTCAGGTAAAATATCAAAATTGTTTACCATGAAACCATTCCCTTACATCACCCTGGCCATTTTTATTCTCCTTGCAGGCAGCGGGTGCGAGAAAAATGAAAATTCCATTCGTAAAAGCGAAGTCCTGGATTTCGTTATTGACAAAATGGAAATTCCTGCTTACAAAGATTCCAGCCATCCGGACACCCTCCTTCAATACTTTTACCCTCCCGTTGATTCCACCTTAAAACGATTTTTTCAACAAACTTGGATTCCCTGGGGAAAGCTTCCAAGAATAGACATTTCCTGTCAGCAATTTGTCCACCAGAAGTCGGGGGACGGGGATCATTACTATCTGATCGTTTCCCTGATGCGGCCCACTGAATTCCGTTCATTTAAATATCTCGTTGAGGTTTTTGATGACGGCACAAAACTCTGGCTAAAGCAGTTTTTCATGTTTGACACTAAGGAAAGGGGCTTCTTTAACCATGTAAAAATCAGGAAAACAAAGGGCAGAGTGATTTGGTCGTTGCGGTTCGGCCCCATCCGCGGTGAGGTTGATGGGCGCGGTAACATAAAAGCATCCGCTAAATTATTCCCGCCCTGGTAGAATCTATTTCAAATCCACCCTCTCCTATCTTGACATCTTTAAATCTTTGATCTTTCTTTCGCCTTTCGCCTTTTTTCTTTCGCCTTCATCCCCTCCCCACCAGATCCATCACCCCATTAATGAAAGTCAACGGATGCGCCGGATTCCCAGGTACATACAAATCCACCGGGTATTTTTGGAGGAATTCGCGGTTTAAGGCCGGACTTTCGCGGAACAATCCCCCGCTGATGGCATCGGTCCCAACGAGTATGACAATTTTAGGCGAAGGCACGGCATCGTAGCAAATTTGCAGTGCTTCGGCCATGTTTTCCGATATCGGGCCTGTAATAACAACGCCGTCGGCGTGACGTGGGGAGGCCACGAACTCGATTCCGTAGCGTCCCATGTCGAAGTTGACATTCCCGGCAGCATTCAGCTCCATCTCGCAGCTGTTATCCCCGGCCGCCGATACCTGCCTTAATTTCAATGCATTTCGGAATAGTCGTGGGATTTCTTTCCGGATCTTATCCCGATTTATCACGACCGGCTTGTCACCCGCCGTAATAATCAGATGGGTCGGATCATTGGTGGCTATCTTATAGTCGTTCGTAAACCGGATTTTCCCCGGACAGGCAAACTCGCATTCCCGGCAAAAGACGCAGCGTCCCAGGTCGATGCTGAACGGCTCCGAAGAGATCGCTCCCGAAGGACAAAGCATTTCCAGTTCCGAGGCCTCTTCCTGTGTTATCTCTTCTGATATCACCGGCCGTCCCCTGAACAGCGGACTTACCCTTGCTTCCCTCAGGTTGGGCACAAATTGAAGCCCGTGCTCTTTTGCTATTCGTAAAAACCTTCGCATCGGCTAAAGATCGTGTCCGCAATAGGACAGGTTAAAACTCTTGTTGCACACCGGAAAATCCGAGATCTCCTGGTTCCGTACCGCCAGCTGCAGGGCCATCCAATTATGAAACGACGGATCTTTTATTTTGTAATGAATCAGTTCTCCTTCCGCCCCTGTCACTGCCGCATGGCATATTTCTCCTCTCCATCCCTCAGTTAAAGACAACGCGAAAGATGCACCCTCACTATTCCTCACCATTACCTCACGATCCCTCACTATTACCTCACCACTCCTTAACCATCCCTCACCACTCGTCAACCACTCCTTAACCATCCCCACCGACTGCCTCACTTCCAGGTTTCTCAGCATCCCCCTGGCCAGCACATCGCCGGAATCCAGAACCACCGGTTCAAAAGCTCCCGCCTTGTATCCTGCGAACGGATGACTTTTTCGGATATCCCGCGGTATCCCGCAGGTTCTGGCAGCCATCCCGACTGCTCCGATCAGGGCAGCCTGTTCTTTCGTAACGGTTCCGATTTCATCAAATCGGGATAAAACAGTTGGAGATGAATAGATTACATCGGCCATGTCGACATACCGGCTGCCGGAATCTTCCAAAACCCGTAGTATTTCATTGGCCACCTCAGCAATAAGTGGATACTGGGTCCCTCCCGGCCGGATCAGCCCTTTTCCAAACCGGTTGCCGCACCAGAACTGTGTGGTATTGATTATGGTGGTCCGCAAGGCCTCATTCACCACCTGCCCCAGCTGATACGCTACATCCGTGCATAGCGCAGCCGTATCGCCAATATGAACCGCGATCCGCTCAAGCTCAAGGGCAATGGACCGTTCGATCTTCAATTGTTCCGGAACCTCAATTCCCGCCAGCGACTCCATCAGCTGCGCATGCGCCAGCCCATGGCCCACCGCCGTATCCCCCGCAATATTCTCGGCTAAAATCGCCCGCCGTAAAACATTACGTTTTTCAAATATCGGAACGGGCGTCCGCAGGAACGCCCCTACGGGTACAATATTATCAACGGGCGTCCGCAGGGACGCCCCTACGGGCACAACCTTCTCAACCTTCTCAACCTTCTCAACCTCTTCCACCATCATTCTTTCAACGCCGCGATGCTGGTAGCCCAACATGATCTCCAAATGCAACACCTTCTCCCCGTTGCAGATAAACCGGAAATGGCCCGGCTCAATAACGCCGGCGTGGATGGGACCTACGCCGACTTCGTGGAGCTCCTCGCTGTCGATGCGGTAGAACGGATATTCATCAATTCGTGATGCGGATAGAGTGACCAGTGACCAGTGACCAGTGACCAGTTGTGCCCGTAGGGGCGAGCTGCGCTCGCCCGTGTCGGCATCCGTCGATTCAATTGCCAAATGGTACGGCGTCCGCACCGGTTTCATCCACGGGTGATTTTCGAATTTCACACCGAAATTTTCGTGGATTTCACGTTCGAAAAGATGAAGTTGGGGAATCCGGGGCGTCAGAGATTCCAGAACAGCCTGACTGTCATTCAGATGATGCGAAAAAACGGCAATATCCCCCTCCTCATCCCTCGCTACACAAACCATAAACCTCAAACCCCCTTGATATGGAAACGCATAGTACAAAACACAATGGTTCGCCTCCACACTCATCAGGCTTACCATGACATCACAAAACTCCTCATACCTCAAAACCGGTATCCGTGCCATCGGCACCGGCTCCGCCGCATTCTTCATCAATATGTATGTACCGTCTCCCATCAATCGTAAATCTTCAATCGTCAATCTTCAATCGTAAATCGTAAATCGTAAATCGTAAATCGTAAATCGTAAATACCTACCTTCCCGGTAACCCCGCTATACCATTGTTTATCAAATCAATCAGGAAGGGAGGTTGATAGAGGCAAAGTAAAAACACCACCATCAGAAAAATCATCTGTCCGATATTCTCCGTCCAGCTGACTTTCCCCGGCTCCCAATCCTGACGGGTGATATAAGGCTCCGAGAACAGCATGTGCATCACCCGGGTAGCCATCGCGTAAATCACGCAGCACAATAGTATCATGACCACAATCAGTACAAACCAGTTGTTTGTGGCAATGAGGCCCGTGAAAAGCAGATATTCGCTCACAAACAGTCCGGATGGCGGAATCGCAAGGATAGCCATCAGACCCAGCAACAGGATCGTTGAACCGGCCGGATTCAATTTCATATAATGACCGCTCTCATCAAGCTTCAGCGTTTTCAGCACCCGGTTCACCTGGCCCAGCTGGAAGAAGAGGCTCGATTTGGTGAAGGAGTGCACTACCAGCAGGAAAATAGCCGCATAATAGCCCACACCACCGATTCCGATGGCAATGGCTACCAGTCCCATATTCTCCAGGCTGGAATACGCCAGCATTCGTTTTGGATATTTAGCCTTCAGCATGTAGCCAGCCGCAACCAGTACCGATAAAACTCCGGAGATGATCAGGATGTGGTTCATCCACTCAAAAATCGTGGTTCCTGATAATGCCTTGTAAATCCGGAAGATCGACAGAAATCCGAGGTTCACCAGTGCGGTTGAGAAAAGTCCGCCCATCGGTGACGGAGCCACCGAGTTGGCGTCAATTCCCACCGTGTGCATCGGGAACAGTTCCATCTTGGTGCTGTACCCGATAAAGACAAAAATAAAGGCGATTTTTAGGTAAAGCGGATTCGCGGAAGACACAGATCGGGCTATATAATCAAAACTAAGTCCTTGCAAGCCTGCATCTTCGAGAGTCAGACTGAGAAACAGGATTCCCATATAGGCCAGGGCAATCCCTGTTGAGCAAAGAAAAATATACTTCCAGGTCGCCTCCAGGGCTGTACGCGTCTTCTCATGATAAATCAGGACGGAAGCCGTCAGGGTGGTCGCCTCCACCAGTATCCATACCACGGTTACATCGTTTGCCAGATAAGCTCCTGTTGTTGAGGCGATAAGCCCTACCAATGCCGCCTGATAATAGGGAAACCGGCCATAATCCCCCCGGGCTCTGAAGTAAATGAACCCATGATAAACCGCAAGGGTACTCACCAGCGTCAAAATTGACAAAAACAGTATCCCCAGGGAATCATAGGTAAAATATTTCAGCTCGGTTACCTCACCACACCTCACAACATAAAGCGCGAACCCGATCTGAATCGCGACAAATAACAGCGTTAGCAACCTCACCATTCCCGGCTTCTTCAGCCAGAGTATCGCCCCGCTGATCAATAGTGCCGATATGAAGTAATAAAGAATCATTCCTAATGCTTTAATCGGGTCAAATTTTCGGCTTCAAGGTCGTTGTATTGGATACCGATGCGGTTGATCATCACCCCGATAATCAGCACGCTGACGAAAATATCAAGAAGTATTCCGATGTTGATCAGCATGGTCATTTCTGCCCCGACCGCCATCGAAAACATAAAAACGGCATTCTCGATCACAAGAAAACCGATCATGTGTGAAAAAATGCGTTTATGGGTGATAATCAAAATGATGCCGGTAAAAAGGGTAAACAGGGCGATAGTCATATACACCGAATCAATCCGCGGGGTATACAGCAGGTTCGACAGAACAATGCTGACCAATAAGCCTATCATGGTAAATATCAGGATATAAAATGCCGGAAATGCCTTGGAATGAACCTTATACACGCCGGTTCGATTGATAATGCGGTACAGCAGAACCGGAACGATGATCGCCTTGAACAGCAAGGTTTCAGCAGCGATGAAGATAAAGTTAACCAGATGCACTTCCGCCAGTTCCAGAAACGACATCCCGAACAACAGCACTCCCTGCACGGCAATCAGCATCGAATAGGTGCGGAACCGCTCCGAAACGCTGAAGTAGAAGAGGGTGATGGCGAAGAGGATGATGAGGAGGTTGAGCATGGTGCTGGTTAATTTAGTTGCCGGTTGCCGGTGATCGCCCTGATGTCATTCCGGCGAAAGCCGGAATCTCCCCGCAGGTGCTCTTGTATTGGGATTTCGGCTTTCGCCGGAATGACATTCGTCGCTGTAACGTCAGTTCTGGCGTAACCGGTAACCGGCAACTGGCAACTGGTAACAATCATGTAATAAGCTTACTGGTTAATATCAGCACCACCACAAACGCCAGCAGGGCTATCGCCGACAGCGTCAATATAAACTGCGCATTGCGGAACATTTTGTTCCGTGCGCGGAAGGATTCCAGCAGCCCGATGATCAGGGCAAAAACAAACTGGATCCCGAAAAAGAGACCGATCTGAAGAAGAAGGTTCCACTGTGCGGGAACCATCGAGCTGCAGATCAGGGAGCCGTAAATGGCAAATTTCAGATAACTCCCGATATGAATGATCGCCTTGTCGAAGCCGCTGTAATCCAAAATCATGACCTCATGGATCATGGTCAGTTCGAGGTGGGTTTTCGGATCGTCGATCGGCATCCGGCTGTTCTCGATCATGGCAATCTGCACCAGGAGGTAAAACCCGATCAACCCGAAAACAAAAGTATAGGGATTCCCATCCAGGTGGAAGTTGTTGAAAATATCTGTAAATGAAGTATATCCGGTAAGCATGGCAAAGGTGCCCATCAGAATGAAGAAGGCCGGCTCCACCAGCATGGAATAGAGGGCTTCGCGGTTTGCGCCCATCCCCTCGAAACTGCTGCCCGTATCCAGTGCTCCGATGATCATGAAGAACTTGCCCATGGCCAGCAGGTAAGAGAAAAAGACAAAATCGGCCTCAAATGGCAATAAAGCAGGCAGATTGGCAAAAGGAATCACCAGCAGGGCTGCCAGCGTGGCGGCCAGTCCGATGACCGGTGCAATCTGGAAAATAATGCTGGTGGTTGTGCTGAAAACACTCCCCTTCCTGAAAAGCAGGACGATGTCCCTGATCGGCTGAAAAACACCCGGACCTTTCCTTCCGCTCGCAATGCTTTTGGTCCGGAGAATGATCCCCGGAAAAAAGAGCGCTGCCAGCAATATCAGTCCGATTTGAGCCATATCAGATCAGGTTAAAAAAGGTAAGAATGAATATAACAATCATGAAAACAAAGGCATACAGAATATAATGCTGGATCTGACCGGTCTGCATGATGGCAATTTTTTTAAATACCGACAAAATCCATCCCACCGGCGCATCCACCATGAAACGCTTGAACACATCCCCGCCTTTTGTTTTAAATGACCGGGACCCCGGGAATATTTCCGTTTCCCGGATCGGCTCCATCTCCTTCTGGATCCTCAGTAGCGGATTGGCCAGAGTAGCATAATTATCGGAATAAGAGGTTGCCGTATATTGCTGACGCACATCCCCTTCCGTAAATCCGCAGCCCCAGGTGGGTCCGTAAGCAATGGTTTTATTCCTCAGGCTGATTTTTCGAACGAGCCAAAGTCCGGCAATCAATAAAATAAAAATCCCGCCAATCAGGCTGATGCGCCCCAGGTTGAGGGTGATGGCACCCGAAAAATCAGGATTACTATTCAGTTCAAACAGTGAACCAACAATCCCCACCACCGGCTTGACAAACACCGCTGATCCCAAACCAACCGCCAAAATCAGAATTACAATAAGAACCTGTGGCCCCAGCATTCCCCACCCCACCTCCTCAACCTTCTCAACCTTCTCAACCTTCTCAACCCCATTCCTCCGCGAAGTTCCAAGAAATACCATCCCAAACGCCTTCGTAAAGCAGAAAATCGCCAGCCCCCCGATCAGGGCAAGACCGGAAATACTGAACAATAGCGTGATCGCCAGGTAGAGGTCGGCTCCGGCCACGCTTTTGAACATGCCGCTGAAAATCAGATATTCCGATATAAATCCGTTGAAGGGTGGGAGTCCGCAAATGGCCAGCGAGCCAATCAGAAAGAACAGGGCTGTTACCGGCATCTTTTTGATCAGTCCGCCCAGGCCTTCAATATTCCGGGTGTGGGTAGCGGTGTAAACAGATCCCGCATTAAAAAAGAGCAGCGACTTGAACAGCGAATGGTTCAGGATATGCAGGATTCCGCCCGCAAAACCCAGGGTTGCCAGTCCGGGATTATCCACGGCCAATCCCACAACCCCGAGGCCCATCCCGATCCCGATAATTCCGATGTTCTCAATACTATGATAAGCCAGCAGCTTCTTTAAATCGTGCTGCACAATGGCCATCATCACACCGATGATCCCCGATAAAAGCGAAATCCCAAGAATGATCAGTCCAATAGCGAGCATATCCGACTGCAATTCCGAAACCACCCGCAGGATACCAAAGATTCCCATCTTGATCATCACTCCCGACATCAGTCCCGAAACATGCGACGGAGCCGCCGGATGTGCCTGTGGCAGCCAGGTATGCAGCGGGATAAATCCCGCCTTGATCCCGAAGCCAATAAAAAACAAGGCGAAAACAAGCAAATTTGAATGAGTGGCAAAATATTCGCGCAGTCCGGCGAACCCGGTTTGTCCGGTCGCCTCACCCACAATAAGGAAGGCCACCATGATAAAAAGGAGGCCTATATGCATCTGGATCAGGTAGTTGATCCCTGTTTTCAATGTTTTCCGGTCCTCTGCATCAAAAATGACGAGAAGGAACGAGGATACCGTCATGAACTCCCAAACCACCAGAAACGGGAAACCCTCACGAATCCCGGTCAGCAGGATCATCGAGACCCACAGCCAGAAATAGGAGAAATAGTGAATCGAAAATCGCAGGGGTGTTTTCTTATCCTGATAGGGTTTCAGGTAACCGAGAGCATAGAAGATTCCAACAAGGGAGGTGATATTGATGACCAGAATAAAGAATCCAGATAATCGGTCGATAACCAATTCCGGCATTCCAGGAAGCCCGGTCAGAGAAAAGGCTAACCTCAGAGACTCCTCGGACCTCAAACCCTCAACCCCCCAACCAGATGTTATTGCAACTCCCGCGGTTACCAGCAGGGCCGTAAGAATCCCCTTCCACCGGAGCGGAACCACAAAAACCAGAAAGGCTGCAATGAGAAGGATTGAGAAAAGGTTTATCATCTCGGCTTCAAAAGTACAGGTTTCTTAGCAAGTTGGTTGTGCGTAAGCCCCAAAATTCACAAGTCCCCATGGTGATGAAGTTATTCAAAATGGCTATTTTTGGTTTATGTCAGAATCTTACGACAATAAGCAACTAATTGCATTTTGGGTTAACCATGCCGAAGAGGACTTCCTGACCATGCAGGCCATGGTAGCGGCAAAACGATACAGCTGGTCTTTGTTCATTGGACATCTTGTCATTGAGAAATATCTCAAAGCATTGTATCTAAAAAGAAACGACAGGTTTCCGCCCAATACACACAATCTTCTTCGACTTGCCGAAGAAGCAAATATTATAATCAGCAATGATCTGAGATTGTTCCTGGTCAACGTTACAGCTTTTAATATTAGCGGCAGGTATGACGATTATAAGGAAAGCTTCAAAAAAAAATGCACCCCTGAGTTTACCCTCACCTGGGTTGAGCATATTACAGCAAAAAAAATATGGATCAAGGAATTAATAAATCAATAAATGATTATCTGGCAAGTGTAGCCGAGAATAATCATAAGCTCATTAAGGCCTACCTATTTGGATCTTATGCAAGAAATGCACAACATCCAGGAAGCGATATTGACCTTGCCTTGGTGCTGGACGATATAGAGGATAATGAGAGATTTGACATTCAAGTTCAACTTATGGTTTTAGCCTCCAGGTTTGATCTCCGTATTGAACCCCACCCGATATCTAAAATGGAATTTGCATTAAATGGACCATTTATTAGTGAAATAAAAAGGACAGGCATTGAAATCCAACTATGATCAAACGCTTTTCCAGGTGGCATCACTTATTTTTTATCCTATGCTTGGCATTTGGCTGTCAAAATGACTTTTATTTCCCCGATTCGGAACGCTTCGGGTTTATCGTGGGGGCGTATCCGGAGGACGATTGGATTGTAAATGAGTACGATACAGCAGATTTTTCCGATCAGCCCGATAATCAGAAGTCCATCGATATTAATGGCGATTCACTACCTGATCTGGTTATCAGAATTCAGCAGGTCAATACGGGATCAAAAATTCCTCCCCGAACCACAGGAAGAATAACTGTGTTGAATGATTCACTGGAACTTGGTTCCCGGTACCTGAGTCAGCGGGACTATTCCTGTTCTTGCGGAGACTTAGATTTAGGACGAAACATGTCCTATTTCAATTATTCAAAGCCAGACTATATGATTTGTCCTGACAGCTGCATCCTATCTTCAAACCAATATTATCAGGAATTCTGCCGGGTTTATCATGAAGGGGATACCATCTATTTTGATAGTAATTGGGCAGAGTACTCTTACATGATTCTCGGAACCTTCCAATCCGGCCAGGCTTATTACACCGAAGCTACCGTAACTTATCTAAAATGGAGTGGTGAGCTTTTTTGGGAAGGAGTCAGCACTATTTCCTTCCGTATTCATGATGGGAATAAAATTCGATTCGGAACCGTCTCATTTTCCGCCGGAATTGATGAGAATCAATGGATCTCAATCATTCAGTCGGCCATTAGTAGAAGCGGTGTTACCCTTTCAAGTTCACAATAGAAAGATGTACAACCTCCGCCGACACCTCCCGGAAATTTGTAAATTAAAATTAAACTTACAATATTGGGACTGTTGAACGCCATATAGGCACTGGTGGAAATAGCTTTAGTAACCAATTCAATCCTATTGGTTCCGTACGGACTATCTTTCCAAAGAAACTCAGAACCTCCTAAAACACTATCCAATAGATAATTATCAAACCGTCCAGTTTGATCCTTTTTAAAACAAATTGCTCCGAGTCCGGAAATAGAATCAAAAACTTCAAATTTAGTTTCCTGAAGTATTGTTCCACAAGGTCCGGCTACTTTCAGGAGATAATCGAACCTCCATTCCCCAACAATCGTCGGTTCTTCAAACTCCTTTCGGCAGGCAAAAAGGATCAGGCCTAAAAATGCAACAAGGAGTGTTGTTTTCATTTACCGGTCAATGGAATTTCTCCTAAATTTACAGGAAAGAATCGGGAACCAAACCGCACAGATGTCAAAAAATATCAGGATAATAGTTGCAGCATCCCTGATCTTCCTGATGTTCTGTGGAAGCTGCGACCTGCTCGAAAAAAAATCCCCCCCGTGGGCCTATTTCACAATTTCCCCCGATTCCGGAACCACATTTACCGATTTTACTTTTACGGTCACCTACCTTCATGACGACATCACCCCGGAAAGTGAACTGCAGATCCGGTGGGACCTTGATGGCGACAGTGTGTGGGAAACCGAGTTCTCGACCGAACGGACAATCACCCGCCGTTATAAAACACCGGGGAACCAGGTGGCCTTTTGTGAAGTCCGCGACGGGGATTATATGTCCTGCCTGATCGCCAAGCCGTTGCCTGTTAAAGTGGATTATTTTGATCTGACACCGGTGAGAGATTACCGGGTCTCTTATGTTGTCAGTTACAAACCGATCCGGATCGGTGAGCTGGTCTGGTTACAAACCAATATGGATTTCTACATCAGGGGATTGAGCATACCCTACGATAGTTTATACAACAACCGAAAGGACAACGGGCTCCTCTACACTTTCGAGGGAGCCAGACAGGCTTGTATAAAAGGTTTTCATCTGCCGACCGACGATGAGTGGAAAACCCTCGAGGCATCTCTGGGTATGGACCGGGGGGAACTGGATCTGGAAGGAGACCGGAAATCCGGCGATGTGGCCTCACAGCTTAAATCGAATTCCGGATGGCAGACTCAGAACAGCACAGGAAGCAGTGGTTTTGCGGCTACTGGCGCCGGCTACCGGAAACCCGATGGAACCTTCGAAAAGAAACGGTATGAAACACTGTTCTGGACTTCCACCGAAGACAAAGATTCGATCTGGGCACGCAAGCTCCAGCATGATAAAACGGCCGGAGTTACCCGTCAGAAAATGGGTAAGGACTGGGGACTTTCCGTCCGCTGCATCCGCGACAAATAGCTATTCCTTCATCCGGATGAGGTCATACCGGTAATAAACCGGACTTATTGTGCCATACACTGAACAGAAATTACGCATGGTCAGTACCATATGATCGGTATCGGTCCGGTCGATAAAGGCCCGGGTGGTATCCGCGAAAAAGTAAAAGTGTATTTGTGAATCCTGATACTGTGCCTCCCAGATAAACCGGTCCTCGCCGCAGGTAGCCATCCGCACCGGATCACTGATAAAGCCAAAACTGTCGGCCCTGAACTCGATCCATCCCTGGTCCCGGAACCCTCCGCAAAACCGGAAAGTATCCAGCCGGCCCATATCCACCTGCCTTACTGAATCCAGCTGCCGGATCTCCCACTTCCCGATCAGTCCGCTCTCCACCGGCTCCTTCCGGCAACCTGACAAGAGCACCGATAAAACCAGCATCACCACAAAAACATTCAGAACCCCCTGCTCTAAACTTCGCCGACGCTCCCCTATGCCCCTATGCCCCCATGTCCTCATGCCCTTGTGCCCTTGTGCCCTTGTGCCCTTATGCCCTATTCCACCGAGAAAGCATAAACGGTAGTTTGTTTATATCTTTTCCCTGGCTCTAAAAGGGTAGAAGGGAAGTCAGCCTGATTCGGCGAATCCGGAAAATGCTGGGTCTCCAGGCAGAAACCCCAATGCTTGTTGTATTTCACATTACCCGATCCGGTGAGGATGCCATCGAGAAAATTACCGGAATAGAACTGAACGCCCGGCTCGGTGGTAAAAACTTCCATCACCCGGCCGCTGACCGGCTCCTTAACCCTGACTACCTTGCGGAGTTCGGTTACCTGATTGGATAAAACATAATTATGATCATACCCGCCGTCAACCTGCGCAATCCTTTCACCGATCGTATGCGGTTGGTTGAAATCCATCGGCGTACCGGCTACCGGAGGCAGCTGACTGGTCGGGATCAGGGTGGAGTCCACTTCGGTAAAGCGATCTGCCAGAATCTGCATCTCATGGCCCAGAATATCGGTTTTGGCGCCGCCGGTAAGGTTAAAATAACCATGATGGGTTACATTCACCGGGCACGGCTTGTCGATAAAACCGTCATATTCAATTTTAAGGCTGCTATCATCTGTAAGGGTATACTTAACCGTTATGGTAAAATTCCCCGGATATCCCTCCTCCATATCGATACTGGTATACGACAACTTCACCCCCACTCCTCCATTAACGGGCGCCGAACCCGGCGCCCCTACTTCAAACTCCTCCGATTCCCACACCACCTTATCAAACCCTTTCAATCCGCCATGCAAATGATTCGGCCCATTGTTTATGGCCAGCGGATATTCCGTTCCGTTCAGAGTGAATTTCCCTTTGGCAATGCGGTTCCCGTAACGACCCACAATAGCGCCGAGATAGCAGCAGTTGTTGATATAGGGCTCGTTCCAGTAGGCTTTCGGATCATCAAACCCCAGCACCACGTTCTCAAACTTCCCGCTCTTGTCGGGTGCTGTAAGATGCGTAACAATCGCACCGTAACTGATGATCGTCGCCGTCATGCCTTTGGCATTCGTCAGCGTGTACTGCATCACATTCTTTCCATCTACCTGTCCTACAATTTCTTTCTTGATATTCATAGTCTGATCGGTTGATTTATTCTGATTATTCTTACATCCGGATATACCCAGGAAAACAATGGCAACTGCCATCAAGTGGCCTAATATCGATTTGATTTTCATTTAGTTGTGATTTTAAAATCGGTGTAAACAATATTAGTGTTTTTTGAACAATTAATCAGCCCATGCAGTCTGATTTTATTCTATTTTTAACCCTTGTCAGGGGATCCCCGCTTTCGCGGGGATGACAGTACTCTGCACCAACCGGCAACCGGTAACCGGCAACCGGGAACAGTAACCAGTAACCAGCAACCAGCAACCAGCACCATGACAACTCAGTACCTTAGAGACGAACTGATCGCCACTTTCGGCACCTCCAACGAAGAAATAAAGTTTTTCTTTTCCCCCGGCCGCGTCAACCTGATCGGCGAGCATACGGATTATAACGGCGGATATGTTTTCCCTTGCGCCCTGAGTTTCGGCACCTATCTCGCCGTTCGTAAAACCAGTGATCCCGTCATCCGGATGGCCACCACCAATTTTAACTACCGGGCCGGTATCAGTCTGGATAAATTGAGTGAAAAGCATGGCGATGAGTGGGTCAACTATCCGCTGGGGGTTTTCAGCGAACTCGCAAAAAAAGGGTTCAAGGCTCAAGGCCTGGAGATGCTGTACAGCGGCAACATCCCGAACAAAAGCGGACTCTCCTCCTCGGCCTCGATCGAACTGGTAACCGCCGTTGCCCTTGATAATATTTATAATCTCGGCTATGACCGGGTAGAACTGGTTAAGATCGGCCGGGCTGCAGAAAATCACTTTGTAGGGGTCAACTGCGGAATTATGGACCAGTTTGCCGTGGGAATGGGCAAAAAGGACCACGCCATCTATCTCAACTGCGACACCCTTGATTATGAGCTGGTTCCGATGAACCTCACCGGATATAAGCTCGTGATTGCCAATACAAACAAGTCGCGCGGACTCGCCGACTCAAAATACAACGAGCGCGTGGCCGAGTGCCAGGCTGCCGTTAAAGCACTGCAGCCCGGCAAGAAAATCCAGTACCTGGCCGAGCTCACCGGTGCCGAATTCGCACAATTTCAGCATTTACTAACCGATGAAACCGTAATGCGCCGCGCGCGCCATGCGGTCCTCGAAAACGAGCGCACTTCACTGGCAGTGAAAACCCTGAAAGAGGGTGACCTTGCTACCTTTGGCCAGCTGATGAACGACTCCCACGACTCCCTCCGCTACGATTACGAAGTTACCGGCCTTGAGCTCGATACCCTGGTTGAAGAAACCCGGAAGATTCCCGGAGTCATCGGCTCCCGCATGACCGGCGCCGGATTCGGCGGCTGCACGGTAAGCCTTGTTAAAGACGAAGCCGTCGAAAACCTGATCAGCACCGTTGGTCCCGCCTACAAGGCCATCACCGGCCTTACCGCCGACTTTTATGTGGCGGAGATCGGCGACGGAGCAAAACAAGTTAAATAAAGGGGTGTGGGGTTTGGGGTATTAGGTATTAGGTATGAGGTATGAGGTTTGGGGTTCGGGGTATGGGGTGAGCCCGTTTGATTCTTAAGTAATAAAAGCAAACAATGGGAGATTTTAAACAATTGGTTGTCTGGAAAAAAGCGAAGGATCTTGCTGTATATATTTACAAAATAACGGATAAAGGTCCTTTTGTAAAAGATTTTGGTCTTCGTGATCAAATCAGGCGAGCAGCAGTTAGCATACCCAGTAATATAGCTGAAGGAGAGGGACTTGGGACAATCCGTCAAAGCATCCGGCATTTCTACATTGCGAAAGGTTCAGGAGCTGAATTACTAACTCAAGCTATTATTGCAAGTGAAATTAATTACCTTTCAATAGAAGAATTTAATCACATCGAAACAGAAAGTATATTGATATCCAAGATGTTATATAAACTAATTGAAGCCCGATGTAGCAAGCTCGAAGAGCCCTTTCTCCCCTACCCCGAACCCTAAACCTCATACCCCATACCCCATACCCCATACCCCATAC
>CAZEKJ010000057.1:0-23203 GCA_964512915.1 uncultured Porphyromonadaceae bacterium | reverse complement strand
ACAACTGTTTCTCTGAGCTCAGGTTTTGGGCCTGGCCCCAAGCAAAACTCAGCGTTAGCACAACAGCCAACAAACTGAGAAGCTTTCCGAAACGTAGATGTTTACTCATAATGTTAAATAAAGATTAAAGTTAAAGTTTACTGTTTTCAACTCTTGTGAGGAGGATAAAACAATCCCCCTAATCTGCAAAACTACTGACTTTTTCAACACCAGCAACACTTTGGGCGTATTTTTTTTAATACCGGGCCACCAAAGGGAACCGGCGTCCCAGCCCGAACGCCTTTGAGCTTACACGCAATATCGGGGGTGACTGGAATCTCTTGAACTCACTGCGGTTGACCAGGGAGATCACGCGTATAACCAAAGGCTCTTCAAAACCAGCGGCCACAATGGTTTTCAGGGGTTCCTTCATTTCAATGTACCGGTACAGGATGGCATCCAGAATGTCATACTCGGGAAGCGAATCACTGTCTTTCTGGTCGGGACGCAATTCGGCTGAAGGGGGCTTTATCAGGATATTATTGGGGATAACTTCATGGTCCCTGTTGATAAATCGGGCAAGCTTGTACACATCTGTTTTGTAAACATCACCTAAAACCGATAATCCGCCGTTCATGTCGCCGTATAGGGTGGCATACCCGACGGCTGCCTCGCTTTTATTGGAGGTATTGAGGAGAATGAGGCCGTGCTTGTTGGCCAGGGCCATCAGAACAACGCCGCGGATGCGGGCCTGCAGGTTCTCTTCGGTAAGGTCCTGGGGTTTGTTCAGGAATTCAGACTCCAGTTGTTCCATGAAAGTATCAAACATCGGATCAATGGGAATCTTCTTCCAGTCAACGCCCAGGTTTTCAGCCAGCAGAATGGAATCCGTGACAGAATGGCCGGATGAGTACCGTGAGGGCAGCAATACCGGAGTAACATTTTTACCTCCAAGGGCTTCAGCAGCCAGGACGAGTGTAAGTGCTGAGTCCATCCCTCCGGAAAGGCCCAGAATTGCCCTGGAAAAGCCCATTTTTGTGAAATAGTCCTTTACGCCGAAAACCAGGGCCTTATGCATCATTTCTACCCGTTTTTCCCCGCTGAGATTCAGCTCTGATTCCAATGACCGTGGAGTTACCGGGTTAATCAGATTCTCGACGTGATATACACGCGTATCCTCAGTAAAGGGTTCAAACCGGTCAGCTACCCCACCCTGCCCGTCAAGCACCATGGATCCTCCATCAAAAATAATTTCGGTATTGGCTCCAACCTGGTTGCAATAGATCAGGGGGATCCTGTATTTTGCAACGTTCTGCTTCAATACGTCCTCCCGGGCCGATAACCGGTTTGAGGCAAAGGGACTGGCTGAGATATTAATCATCAGGTCGGGATTCTCCTTCATCAGCTCATCCATGGGTGAAACCGGATAGAGGCGGGTCCTCGCAAACGCGTTCTCAACCGGCTGATCGTCCCAGATATCCTCACAAATGGTCAGCGCAATCCGGTAGCCCTTGAATTCCAGGCAGCTAAATGATCGGTTGGGCTCAAAATACCGGTACTCGTCAAAGATATCGTAGGTGGGAAGAAGCGTTTTGCACCGTACCTCCGCGACAGTGCCACCATGCAGCAGCAATGCGGCGTTCAGGAGCTTTTTACCTTTTGGATCAGGATTAATAATGGGTGCCCCAATTACTATTCCGATATCCGTGGTTTCCTGTGCCAGCTCTTCAATAGCTGCCCTGCACCGGTCAATAAAGTCACGTTGTTCCAGCAGGTCAAGGGGCGGATATCCACAAATAGCAAGTTCAGAAAAAACAATCAGGTCGGCGCCTGAGTTCCTTGCCAGGCCTAGCGACTGGCGCATTTTAGCCAGATTTCCCTCAAAATCGGCAATACAGTAATTCAGTTGTGCAACAGCAATGTTCATAGATCAGAATATCAGTCCGATGCTCAATCCAGCCTGGTTTATCCGGGTGTTATCCGGAAGTCTTATTTCATTCTCTTTGGTGACGTCAAGAAAAGTATTCTTATAGATAGCCTGTATCTGGAGTCCCATTCCGTTCCCAAATGAATAGATCATTCCTATACCGAGGTGATATCCAAGGTTAAAGAGACCGACCCCCTGCTGGAAGGATTCTTTCGAGATATTATTATCAGTGGCATCAATCAGTGCACGGATGTTGATCATGGGATCGAGGCCTGCCTCCGTGAACAGGGTTGTGTAGCCTATCTGAGGGGTTTTAAACTTAACGGAAAAAGGAATATCCACATACTGAAGGCGGTACGTGAGTCGGGTTTGGGGAGCCAGGGTGTCAAACTTATTGATCCGGTCGAGAAAAAGGGTATCCTGGAATAAAAGGCTTCCCCCGGTGAGGTTCCAGTCAACCCCGAAAGAAAACGCATAAAACCGGTCGAAGCTATAGTCCAGCCTCATGCCTCCGTCAAAGCCAACGCGCACGGGACCGGCCGTGAGGTGAGTCTCATCAGCATGGAGCCAGGTCATGCAAGGTTGAGCATGGATCATGAACCTTAGCGGACGTTCCTCTTGTTGGGCGGCAAGCCAGCCATGGGACAGGATCAGGATTGAAATCAGAATTACGGGTTTGGTTTTCATGGGGTGAGTAAGAATTTCTCTATTTTTAACGTTTAAGCAGGTGACATTAGTATAAAACATTAATTATGGAGACCACCGGAAATTGTTTACCTGTAAAAATAGGAATAATTGCGGTAACCCTTGTTCTTCTTGTGTCGGGTTGCCACAACCGGCCTGAGGGAACCGGTGCGGTAATCCGTTTTGAATCGATACTCCGGGAAACGCCGGCCGACCGGATCCGGGATACGCTGGCAAAAATAAATCCGGAGCTGTTGACCTTTCTGAGGTTATTTAATGAAGAGATTATACGGATAGGTCCCGACACCTCCGTCGCCTATCCGGATCATGTTGCCAGATACCTGGCTGACCCAGGCATACAAGAGGTTTACTCAAGACTGAAACATCACATGCCACTGATTTCCAATAATTTGCGTCTTGCAAATGAAGCGATTGAGCGGATACCTGCTTTGGTGCCAGCATTAGGAAAACCGCTGCTGGTGACTTACATCGGCGGATTTAATCAGTCGTTTGCAGCCCTGCCCGGGGTTCTGGCAATCGGGTTGGAAAATTACCTGGGCGACACGTGTAGTATTTATAAGAGTATAGGTATCCCGGCATACCTGAGGGCAAGAATGAAGCCGGAAAATCTTCAGGCAGATGCGGTGCGTGCCTGGTTGTATTCAGGGCTCGAGCCCCTTGCCCCAGATGCTGGATTTCTGGACAACATGGTTTATCAGGGTAAGGCATACTGGTTGCTAAAAAAACTCCTGCCGCGGTTATCTGACGGGGAGTTGTTCCAGTTCACCCCGGAGCAGGCAGCCTGGTGCCAGGAAAATGAAAAAGCCATGTGGAGATATCTGGCGGAAAAGGAGGTCTTGTTCTCAACCGACAGGATGACGATCAGGCGTTTCTTTGAAGAGGCTCCCTTTACCCGGGAATTTGGAAACGATTCACCGGGCAGGACCGGTGCATGGATCGGCTACCGGATGGTGAGCCGGTTCATGAAGTCCACCGGCCTGAATCCTGAAGAATTATTGATGGAGAGTGACAGCCGGAAAATTCTGTCCCTTTCAAAGTACCATCCTTAATTTTTATTTTCTCAAATTTGCAAAAACGAAACCTTTGGAGGAGAATGATGTTTAAGAGAAGTTCTGTTTTCAGATGCGCCATTTGCGGGAATATTACAGAGGTACTGCATATTGGCGGAGGTACACTGGCCTGTTGCGGCCAGCCGATGAATCTGCTTGAGGAGTCAACAGCCGATGCAACCACGGAAAAGCATGTACCGTTTGTTCAAAAAACCGCCAGCGGGTACCTGGTGAAGGTAGGTGAGATGCAAAATCACCCGATGCTTGAGGCCCATTATATTGTCTGGATCGAGCTGCAAACCGACCATGGTCACTACAGAAAATTCCTGAAACCCGGCGATCCACCGGAGGCAGAGTTTATGGTTGGTGAAAATGAGAAAGTTATCGGGGCAAGGGAGTATTGTAATTTACATGGGTTGTGGAAAGGGTGAGGATTGAGGATTTACGATTTACGATTTACGATTTACTATTTACGATTAAAAAATACAATTATGATTACTGAGAGAATGCAGAAGGCTATTGAGGAGCAGGTGAATGCCGAGATTTGGTCGGCGTATCTTTATCTGTCCATGTCGGCCTGGTTTCAGCGGCAGAACCTGCAGGGTTTCGCCAATTGGATGAAGATTCAGTGGCAGGAAGAGATTACCCATTCAATCAAGTTTTTTGATTATGTACATGAGCGCGGCGGGCAAATCTTTCTGAAACCTATTGCCGGTGTGCAGACCGATTGGAAAAACACTGCTGAAGTTTTTGCTGAAACCCTGAAACATGAGCAGCATGTTACCGGGCTCATCAACAACCTTGTAAATATTGCCATTGAGGAGAAAGACCATGCAACAAACAATATGCTTCAATGGTATGTTGCTGAACAGGTTGAAGAAGAAGCCAATGTAGAACAGATCCTTGTACAGGTCAAGATGATCGGCGACAATGGGTATGGCATGCTGATGCTGGACCGGGAACTGGCCACCCGCGTTTTTGTTGATTCCACGCAAAAGGCAGTTTGATAAACTGATCATGGGGAAAAAATTTAAATGCCGGTCATGCGGATACGTTTATGACCCGGCGGTTGGAGATATGCTCAGCGGAATCCAGCCAGATGTTGAATTTGAGGACCTGCCTGACGGATGGCTCTGTCCATTGTGCGGAGTCAGGAAAGAAGAGTTTTTTGAACTATCAGAATAAAATATGAAAGCCGTACAAATCAGAGAAGGAATATATTGGGTTGGGGGAATTGACTGGAACCTGAGAAACTTTCATGGGTATCTTACCCAGCGAGGATCAACATACAACGCATATCTTATTGTTGATGAAAAGATTACACTGATCGATACGGTCAAATCTTACATGACCGGTGAGATGCTGGACCGTATCCGGACGATCGTGGATCCTGCCAAAATTGATTATGTTATCTGCAACCATGTTGAGATGGACCATTCGGGTGCCCTTCCGGAAATCATGAAGATTGCAAAGAATGCCACTCTTTTTACTTCGCCGAAAGGAGAAACCGGATTAAGGGAGCATTACAAGGAGAACTGGAATTTCAAGGCCATGGAGAGCGGCACCGTGCTGAACCTGGGCAAGCGGAACCTTCATTTCTTTCTTACCCCGATGGTTCACTGGCCCGATAATATGGTAGCCTACATGCCCGAGGAGAAGATTCTCTTTTCCAACGATGCATTTGGTCAGCACCTGGCTTCCTCGGAGCGATTTGATGATGAATATCCATTAGATATTTCCATGCTTGAAGCAAGGAAATACTATGCAAACATTGTTCTACCCTACTCCAAGCAGGTGCAAAAGATTCTGGTCAGCATCCAGGACTTTGATATTGAAATCATTGCCAACAGCCATGGGATCATCTGGCGAAGCCACGTAAAGGACATTTTGCACGGTTATCAGAGCTGGGCAAGCAATGAAACACGAAAGAAAGCACTGTTGATTTATGATACCATGTGGCAATCGACTGAAGCCATGGCTAATAGCATTCAGGACGCTTTTGAGGACAAAGGGTATACGACATCCCTTCTCAGCCTGCAGAACAATCACATTTCCGATATTATGACGGAGGTTATTGATGCTGAATATATCTGTGTTGGCTCCCCCACTCTCAACGGCCGCATGCTTCCAAGCATGGCAGCCTTTTTAACCTACCTGACCGGTCTGGCTCCCAAAAACCGCAAGGCGATTGTTTTTGGCTCATACGGATGGGGTCCCAAGCAGATAGAGGATATGTCGGTGATCCTGAGCGATGCAGGATTCGAAGTTGTCTGTACCGAAAAAATAAAATATGTGCCCTCCGCTAAGGATCTGGAAGGCCTCAAGGAAAGAATCTCTGCCTTGATCTAGCGGTTTTCGGCCATGCTGGCCGCGAGAAATGCAAGCAGCCCCATTCCATGACGGATCGATGTTTCATCGACATCGAATTCCGGATGATGAACGGGGTTTTTCTTTTTATCCCCGCCAGTTCCCAAGCGATAAAACAGTGCGGGAATAACCTGCGCGTAGCGGGCAAAATCTTCACCGGTCATCCGCAAAGGCAGCAGATGAACATTTTCGGCACCGGCATATTGCACTGCGAGGGCGGTTGCCGTTTCAGTCAATGCCGGGTCATTGGACAGAGAAGGATACCCATTGACAATGCGGCACTCGACGGATGCGCCCATGGATTGCGCAATTCCCTCGGCAGTCTGTACAATTTCCCTATGAGCTTTACTCCTCCAGGCCTCATCCATGATCCGGAAGGTTCCTGCCAGATTTGCGACCGGAGGCACCACGTTTGTTGAGCCCTGGGCATCGAATCGGCCAAAAGAGAGAACGGCCGGGATCCCGGCCGGTATTTTCCGGCTGATAACCTGCTGCAGGCCCACAACAATATGGGAACCGATCAGCACCGGGTCAACCAGGAGATGAGGCAGTGCACCGTGGCCGCCGGTTCCATGGATAGTGATATATATTTCATCGGTTGAAGCCATGTAGGCTCCGGGCCTGAATCCGAAGCAGCCTGCAGGAAGTTCAGGATAAACATGCTGGGCAATGATAAAATCGGGCTTCGGATTATCCAGCAGCCCTGATTCCAGAACCTTCAGCGCCCCTCCCGGGAGCACCTCCTCACCGGGCTGAAACAGGAATCGTATAGTTCCGTGCAACTGCGCGGTCATGTTGTTCAATATACGGATGGCCCCCAGCAGGGCGGCCGTATGTACATCATGCCCGCAGGCATGCATGATGCCGGGTTTACGGGAACGGTATTCGCATGAATTTGCTTCCTGAATCGGAAGAGCATCGATATCGGCCCTCAACACCAGATAATTACCGGGAAATGCACCCTTAATGAGCCCGGTTACGCCGGTGCCGGCCACGCGCTCAGTAGGAATTCCCCAAGCATCCAGGGTCTTCTCAATCAGCCGTGCGGTTTCCTCTTCCTCAAAGGACAGCTCAGGGTTGGCATGAATGCTTCGCCGGATCCGGATGATCTCTTCTGCGAGGCGGTCGGATTGGTTACGTATATTCTCTGCTAACATGGTATCGGGTTAAAAATCCAAACTAAGTGAGAGGTAGAATACCCGCGGAAGGACTACATGGTTTTCAATTCCCCATGCCCAGTCGAGCCGGACGAAATATCCCAGGAGCCTGCTTCTCACCCCAAAACCGTATCCGGCTACAAAGGGCTCGTTACCCCGGTCGATTACAATTACCAGCGGACCATTCTTTATCACTTTACGGTTCAGGTGGTTTCGCTTGTCCCAGGGGGTTGGCCCGCTCCAGGCAGTTCCAAAATCGAAGAAACCCACTAGCTGGAAATTATTAAGGAAATCGGAATTGAGCGGTTTATTGGCAAAATACCGGAAAACCGGCCACCTCAGCTCGGAGTTGTAAACAACAAAGCTATTGCCGTTTCTGATATTTTGCGAAAAGCCTCTCATATTAGTCGCTAGTGTTTGATATACAAACCTTTGCGTTGTATCAACAGGCATACTTGAATCAAAGGTTGATACGTTGCGGGAGAGGTTCGTCCAGTTATCCACTCCACCCATATAATATATTAACCGGGCTCCGCCGAAAGAGGTACTGGCAGCAATGCGGTTAGCCCAGATGAGGGAGCGGTGGACCGGCAGGTAGTGCCGGACATCGGCCCCCACCACAAACACATCGGACCAGTCGCCGTTAACCTGCTGATAGTATTCACCGAAAACCTTTGACCGGAGGCCCTCATACAGGTTCAGACTGATCATGCGGGTGTTGTCGAAAATATACTCCAGTTTGGCACCCGCCCAATATTTCGTTACCCCTTTCTTGAGAAGGTTTTGCTGATCGGTAGAAAGAAACTGGTAATCGTCGATCCTCATATTCAGGGATCCCCGAACCGCACTCACCTGGCTGAAAGGGTATTTCAGCAGGTAAAACAGTTCCTGCGTTGAAGCTTTTACGATTGAGTAGTAATCCTGTGTATTCGTCTGATAGACCTGGCGATGGAAGATGATTTCCTTATCGAGTCGTTTTTTAAGGCTTTCAAAACTCAGGAGATATTCATTCGAATTAAAATCGGTGCCAAACCTCACCCCGGCTATCAGTTTATAATCTTCAAAAAGATCCTGGGTGCCCACTTTGAAGAGCATGTTAAAACCGGGATTATAATAGACCGCGCCACCTGTATACGCCTGGTAGGAAGAGTTTAAAAAGGTGAAATCGACCTGAGAAGCCAAATAATTAATATAAAACCGTGGTTGGTAGATACGCACAAGGGGCAGCTCGAAATCCCTCCCCGTAAGCGGGTCCTTCAATCCCGACTGCCCGGCCGGCCTTGTGCGGGTAGTCACGGTGCGATTAGCCTTTTCGGCTTCAAAGAAATAATTATTTATGTTAATGTCCTTTACGACAGGGACCAGTGAGTCCGGACCCAGAACTGATATTCTTTTGGGCAGCTCTGAAACGGCAGGCTTTGTAACCACCGGAAGGTTCCTGAGACTATCCTCGCGGGCTTTTTCCAGATCAACTTTTTTCCGGAAAGCGGTAGGTTCGAGTGCTTTATCGGTGACGGCCGGCATAAAAGCATTGCCCTTGAAGAGGTTATATTTTCCGTTGATTCGAAGAAGCTCAGAAAAATCACCTGTTTCCCGTGAGAAGGACTGGTCGAGAATATTTCTCTTATACCGGGTGAGGGGATAGGTATTGGTGAAAAAGGAATAATGCACCAGTGTATCGATGGCCACGATGGTGCTGTCATATTTTGCCCGGTAGCGGTTACGGACGCCGCTGTCATCACCAAGGAAGTAATAGTTCTGGTCTGATAGCCGGTCGGCTTCGAACCGGTCGGTTTTCGCAAAATCCTCCAGACTGATCAGCCTGTCGGATTTTCCGGCATAGTCATAGACAAACAGATTGCGGCTGGTAGTAGTTCTGCCCGACTCTTTCTGTTGATCAACGGAGAGTTCTGCCCGGTTGCTTAGAAAAAGGATGCTGCGGGATCCGTTGATAAAACGGGGGTTGAAATCACCCGCCTCGTCGTCTGTAATTTTCTCACTGGTATTGGCAAGCAGGTTATAAACGTAGAGGTCGGTATGCCCGTTGCTCACGGCTGAGAGAACGATATTCAGTCCATCATCGGAATAACTGTAATCCAGCACCTTATCATAAGGTTTAATCTCCTGGTGTTCCCATTTCCGGGTATCGAGGGGATAGAGGGTTATGGGCACCCTGCCATTGTACTCCATCATCATGGAGAGAAGCTGCCCTGTGGGATGCCACGTTAATATCGGGAAAGTATAATCTTCAACCTGGCCGAGTTTTGCACCGGTCTGGTATACTTTTTTTGATTTTCCGGTTTGTTCATCATAAAGAAAAACCCGGATCTGGCCTTCTGCGTTGGAAGTATAGGCTATGTAGCGGCCATCGGGGCTTATGCGTGCTTTCAGAAATTCCGTAGACTTTCTGTTTTTCACGCTGATCGCCTTTCCTCCTGGCATATCACCCTCATGGGCGGGGTCCTGGTACCGGGTCTTAAAAAAATGGAGCCATTCATAGCTCAATGCGCTGAGGGAGGTTCCCAGCACGTTGAGGAAGCCGGAGGAGGCATTTTTATTGATCCGGGTAAAATATATGATCGTCGGAATCATGGACTTGCCAAATGATTCCGAGATAAAATACCAGATAGAGTGACCCGCGTCAATTGCATCGGCGCCTTCGAGGCGATTGAACTTATCGAACCTTCCTGACAGGATGCCATCCTTAACGCGGTTTTCCGTTTCCACGTCCCAGCCCCTGGAAATATAGGCGAGCAGACCCCTGTAATACCATTCGGGGAGATTAAGCAGGGTTGAGCTGGCCAGCCGGTCGCGGGCGTTACCGCCATACATCATCTCCTGGAGAATAACCTCGGCAATCGCGGAAAGGATCTGCTGTTTAAACTTCTCGTAATCGCCCTCAAAATAGAGAAACACCTTATTGTCGAGAACCCGGGTAACCCCGCCGATATTGGTTTCATCACGACCGGATACCAGCCCGATATTACTTTGACGGTAATCGTTCAGCCGGTTATACACGATGAATACCATGCGTTTATCGAGGGTATATTCAAAGAAATTCTCCAGGCGGTTGATCTCAGTAAAAGCATATCGGGATACAAACTCAGCCAGTTCCTGGCCGTTGGGGTAGAAATAAACATCGAAACGGTCATTCCGGTAGAAGGATGCAAAGAATTCACTTTCAAGAATATCGGCCTTCGGATATTGGATCCTGTTTTTGCCAAAAGTCATGTTCAACCCGTTATAAAACTGGCTGAACACCGGGGTTCCGGCGATCAGAAGCAGCCCGGTAATGAGCGCCAGTCTTATACGAGCATTTCTTTTCATCTCAGATTGCCGGTTGAATTTATTAATTTTGAATCGTTTTACAGACAGAAATCCGATATTATGAGACGATTGACAGCATTACTTTGTTTGGTACTTCTGGGTGGTTTTTTGATCAATAATTATGCCCAATTTACCGAACCTTCCATCAGTTTTACCAAGACCAGCTATAACTTTGGCAATATTAGCGAACTGGAAGGAATCAAGAGCTACGATTTCGAATTTATCAACAACGGAAGCCAGCCACTCGTTATATATGATGTAACCACCACTTGCGGCTGTACCGTTCCGGAGTGGAACCGCGAGCCCATAGCACCGGGGGTTAAGGGCAAGATCAAGGTCACTTTTGACCCCATGGGAAGGCCTGGCGCATTCCGGAAGCCTGTCACGGTTAAATCCAATGCCCGTGAATCCACTCTCACTTTATATATAGTGGGTCTGGTTACGCCAAAACCAAAAACGGTTGCCGATGATTTTCCGATTCGCATGGGCAGGGTCAGGCTCTCGACAAACCACGTATCCATGATGACGGTATTCAAGACTCAGGTTAAGACAGAAAAGCTGGAATTCTACAATGATTCTGACACGGCGCTGGTGCTGACCATCAAGGATGCGCCGCCGCATTTGGGCTTCAGGGTTGATCCGGAACGGATTGAACCCAAGGGCAAGGGCGTCATTTATGTCAGTCTGGACGGCAGTAAGAATCCTGACTGGGGATTTACCATGGATCGCGTTTTCCTTACCATCGACGGCAAGAAATATCTCGACAACTTACTGGCAGTCAGTGCGCAGATGACTGAGGACTTCAGTTCGTGGACTCCCGATCAAAAGGTAAAGGCTCCAAAAGCCGTATTGAGCGAAGAGTCGTTCAATTTCGGAACCATTTCCGGTGGTCAGAAGGTGACCCATGATTTCACATTAAAGAATACCGGACAGGATCCGCTGATCATCCGGAAAATCTCCACAACCTGCGGATGCACGGCATCGGAACCCGATAAGCTTGTGATTCCGGGCGGGGGTGAAACGACTATCAAATGCACATTCGACAGCCGGGGAAAATCCGGAAAACAGTTCCAGACTGTGACCATGATCCTGAATGATCCATTGGCGTCGGAGATGGTGATCCGTATTCTTGGAACCGTTCAGAGCAATGGAAAATGATATGGGTGGCGCGGAAAAAGGAAAGGATTCTGCCCTGAAGGTTAATTCCGGCATCGAACCGCCTCCATCGGTGGATCCGGTATCGGCAAAACGGTTTATCAGGAAGAAGAAGCCCACCCTGAGTCCGGATGATTATACAAAGGGAATTCTGGCGGGTAATCGTACCCTCCTTAGCCGGGCGATTACCCTGATCGAAAGTCATCGGTCTGATCACCAGAAAATTGCACAGGAGATCATTTCGAAATGCCTTCCACATTCAGGCCGGTCGGTAAGAATAGGAATTACTGGTGTTCCCGGCGTAGGAAAGAGTTCGTTTATCGAGGCTATCGGAACACAGCTTACCTCACGGGGGCACAGGCTGGCAGTGCTTGCCATTGATCCGAGCAGCGAGAGATCGGGAGGCAGTATTTTGGGTGATAAAACCCGAATGGAGACTCTTAGCGGGGATCCCAACGCATTTATCCGGCCTTCCCCGTCGGCA
Source organism: uncultured Porphyromonadaceae bacterium (assembly GCA_964512915.1). Lineage (GTDB taxonomy): Bacteria > Bacteroidota > Bacteroidia > Bacteroidales > UBA12481 > UBA12481. The sequence continues at coordinate 11,053 of CAZEKJ010000057.1, read as the reverse complement.
GGATCTCTTGGAGGGGTTGCACGGAAGACACGTGAAACCATGTTATTATGCGAAGCGGCCGGATTTGATGTGATTTTTGTGGAAACGGTAGGAGTGGGACAATCGGAAACGGCCGTTCATTCCATGGTTGATTTTTTTCTTTTACTGATGCTGGCCGGTGCCGGTGACGAATTGCAGGGGATAAAGCGGGGAATCATGGAGATGGCTGATGGACTGGCAATTACCAAAGCAGACGGAGATAATATACATGCTTCGAACCGGGCGGCTTTAGAATACAGAAACGCCCTACATCTGTTTCCACCAACCGAAAACGGTCAGGTTCCCAAGGTTTTATGCATTTCTGCGCGGGATAAAAGCGGCCTTGAGGAGCTCTGGGCTACCATCGGAGAGTTTCTTCATCAGGTTAAATCCAACGGGCATTTCGACAAAAACCGGATGAACCAGAGTTATCACTGGATGAAGCAGACTATACAGGAGCAGCTGCTGGGACATTTTTTCAGGCATCCCCAGATGGCTTATCAGATTAAAAAAACCGAAGCCCTGGTTCAGCAGGGAAAACTATCATCCTTTCAGGGCGCCAGCCAGTTACTTGACCTCTATTTCAGCAAGTTCAATTCCGGCATCAATCCAGGTGAAAACATCTGAAGGGATATCATCAATCCGTTCCGATGACCGCTTATGGCCCAGCCTTACGATCACGGTGCGCTGGTCGGGCACCACAAATACATACTGCCCGAGAATTCCCCGCATATAATATATTGCCTGGCCCTTGTGGTGTACCAGCCACCATTGCCAGCCATAATAATCCACCTTTTCACCTTTGTCATCCGTGAGATGAACAGCCGGGGCCACGGATTGCTTCACATAAGATTCCGACACGAGCTGCTGCCCGTACCAGTTGCCGCTGAATAGCATCAGCTGGCCAAAGCGGGCGAAATCACGGGCATTGCTGTTAAAGCAGCAGAATGCTTTTTCTACGCCGTTGGACCGGTCGAGTGACCAGAATGCATCGTGGCTGGCTCCCATGGGTTTCCAAAGCTTTTCCGATGCGTAGGAACTGACTTTCTGACGGGTAGCCCGTTCCAGGATGATGGCAAGAAGTTGTGAATTCCCGCTTTTGTAATCGTAAAATTTTCCAGGTTCCTTAACCGCCTCCTGGGTCAGGACTAAGTCGGCCAGATCCTTGCCATAGTATCCTTTGGTAGTCATGGAGAAAGCGCTTGAGTAGGCCTCATCCCAGCTCAGACCGGAGCTCATTTCCAGGAGGTGGCGGATGGTGATCTTCGCCTTGTCTCCCTCATGGAATTCAGGAAGAAAATCCCCAACCAGCTGGTCCACGCTCTTAATGTACTGTTCATCGATAGCTATCCCAATCAGCAGGCTGACAATCGATTTCGCCATGGAAAAGGAATTTGATTTGGAATCGGCAGAGTAGCCATCCCAATATTTCTCGAAAACGATTTTCTCATTTTTAACGACAAGGAAGGCGACCGTTTTAAGGTCTTCAAAAGTTGGTACATACTGATCAGGAACTGCACGCTGGTCATATCCCGGAACCTCCGGCCATGGTTGGTGACGATCCGCCACTACCACCCGGTTATCGAATATTTTAAAGTCCTCTATTCCCGGCTGCTGGTAAACCAGTGCTTTTCTGAGATATTGCGGACAAAGGCCATAGGCTATTCCCAGTACGATCAGGATCAGGATCAGAAGACGGGTGAAGCGGAAATTCTTCATGGCAGGAACTTTTTTTTATTGTACGGGTTTAACTTGTCTACGGATGAAAATTACAATAATTGCGACTATTTTTACAAGTTTTAATCCCACGACATCATGAACTATGATTTAATTGTCATTGGTAGTGGCCCAGGAGGGTATGTAGCTGCGATCAGGGCATCCCAGCTCGGTTTAAAAACTGCGGTTGTTGAAAAGGCTGAGTTAGGTGGAATCTGCCTGAACTGGGGATGCATTCCGACGAAATCCCTGCTCAAATCCGCTCAGGTATATGACTATTTCAAGCATGCGTCAGATTACGGCGTTGTTGTCAACGGCACTGTTTCTCCCGATTTCAAGGCCATTATTTCACGCAGCCGGACGGTTGCGGATGGCATGAGCAAGGGGATACAGTTCCTGTTAAAAAAGAATAAGATCGATGTACTTACAGGTACCGGAAAGCTGGGCGGATCCGGAAAGGTTATTATTACTGATTCATCTGGTAATGTGACTATTGCAGAGGCCGGGAGTATAATACTGGCTACGGGTGCCCGTTCCAGGGAGTTACCGAACCTGAAACAAGACGGCAAACATATCATCGGCTACCGTCAGGCCTTAACGCTGGGGGCTCTCCCGAAATCAATGGTTGTAGTGGGTTCAGGGGCCATCGGCACCGAACTGGCTTTCTTTTACAATTCGATGGGAACCGAGGTTACCCTTGTAGAGTTCCTTCCTGAAATTGTACCGCTGGAGGATGAGGAGGTTTCCAAGGCGCTGGCCAGGTCCCTGAAGAAAGCGGGAATTACCATTATGACCAGCTCTTCGGTGGAAGCCGTTGAAATAAAAGGAGATACCTGCATCGTATCGATCAAGACCGCAAAGGGTATGGAAATACGGGAGACAGAGATTGTTCTTTCGGCAGTCGGGATTACTCCTAATATCGAAAATATCGGGATTGAAGAAGCGGGTATTGTTGTGGAGAAAGGGAAAGTGAAGGTTGATGAGTTTTACCGTACCACGGCGTCGGGGATTTATGCCATCGGGGATATAGTTTCCGGTCAGGCACTGGCCCATGTGGCTTCGGCGGAGGGGATCATCTGTGTTGAAAAGATTGCCGGCGGAAATCCCGAACCTCTTGATTATAATAACATTCCAGGGTGCACATACACCACCCCGGAGGTGGCCTCGGTAGGGATTACTGAAAAGGCTGCGAAAGAGGCCGGTTATGACATCAAAGTTGGCAAATTCCCGTTCACTGCTTCCGGTAAGGCCAGTGCTGCCGGGGCCAAAGATGGATTTGTTAAGCTGATATTTGATTCAAAGCACGGTGAGTTGCTGGGGGCACATCTTATCGGGGCAAATGTTACCGAAATGATTGCAGAACTTGTTGTAGCCCGGAAGCTGGAAATTACCGGGCATGAACTGATTAAATCGGTGCATCCCCACCCGACCATGTCGGAAGGCATCATGGAAGCTGCAGCAGCGGCTTTCGGGGAAGTCATTCACTTATAAGATGAAACAGGACTCAACGATTGAGGTTACCGGTGCGCGGGTACACAACCTCCGTAATATTGATGTGAGTATACCGCGCCACAAGCTGACCGTGATCACCGGCCTCAGTGGAAGCGGGAAGTCATCCCTGGCTTTTGACACGATTTACGCCGAAGGCCAGCGTCGCTACATGGAAACTTTTTCCGCGTATGCCCGCCAGTTTATGGGCAGCATGGAGCGCCCTGATGTTGATCAGATCACCGGTCTGAGTCCTGTTATTTCAATTGAACAGAAAACGACCAGCAAAAATCCGCGAAGTACCGTCGGCACAACCACCGAAATTTATGATTTCCTCAGGCTGCTGTATGCGCGGGCATCCGAGGCCTTTTCTTATGAGACCGGAGAAAAGATGGTCCGGTACACGGATGATCAGATACTGGCCCGGATACTGGAGCGATATTCAGGTAATAAGATACTGATCCTTGCGCCGTTGATTAAATCCAGGAAAGGCCATTACAAGGAATTGTTCGAACAGATTCGTCGAAAAGGCTACATCTACTCACGCATTGACGGGGAGATCAAGGAGTTACATCCCGGGCTCAGGCTCGACCGGTATAAAACGCACACCATTGAAATGGTCATTGACCGGCTGGTCGCTTCAGAGGAGCAGGTTAAAAGAATGAAGGACTCCATCCAGGTAGCCATGAAAGAGGGGCACGGAGTGATTCTCATAACGGGATTTGAAGGCGAGTCCCCTACCTTTTTCAGCCGTCACCTGATGTGTCCGACGACTGGACTCTCTTATGATGAGCCTGCGCCTAACTCCTTCTCATTCAACAGTCCCCAGGGCGCATGCCCGGTTTGCAAGGGGCTCGGATATGTGCATGAAATTGATCAGAAGAAAATTATTCCTAATGATGCGCTTAGCATTAAGGAGGGAGGAATCATTCCGCTGGGCAAATACCGGCAGGGGATGATTTTTTGGCAGATCGAGGCCATTGCGCGGAAGTATGGGTTCAGGCTTGACGAACCGATACGGGATATCCCGGAGGAGGCAATGCAGGTGATTCTTTTGGGATCCGATGAATCATTCAAGATGGAAAACACACCGCTCGGTGTTTCCTCAAATTATTTCCTGAGTTTCGAAGGGATCGTCACCTATATCACGCAGCAGAAAGATGAAACCGATTCGAAAAAGGCACAAAAGTGGGCGGATCAGTTTATCCGGACCACCACCTGCGCGGATTGCGGCGGCTCGAGGCTGAAAAAGGAATCACGCTATTTCCGGGTTGACGGGAAGAATATTTCCGAAGTTGCAGAGATGGATATTTCGAGTCTTCTGGACTGGTTCACCGGAATTGAGGAGCGGCTCTCGTCGACACAGCGGCAGATTGCGCGAGATGTGCTTAAGGAGATCCGGAACCGGCTGCAGTTCCTGGTGGATGTAGGCCTTAATTACCTCTCACTTAACCGTGCAACGCGGACCCTTTCGGGCGGTGAAGGCCAGCGCATCCGTTTGGCAACACAGATCGGATCGCAGCTGGTTAATGTGTTGTATATTCTTGACGAGCCCAGCATCGGGCTTCACCACCGCGACAACCTGCGATTGATTGATGCGCTGAAGCATCTTCGCGATATTGGGAATTCAGTCATTGTTGTTGAGCATGACGAGGATATGATCCTGTCGGCCGACCATGTGATTGACATGGGCCCCCACGCGGGCGTTCATGGCGGCCTGGTAGTTGCCAGTGGCAAGCCAACGGAGATAGTCTCGGCAAGCAGCCTGACAGGCGCTTACCTCAATGGCTCACGAAGAATTGAGATACCGGCGACCCGGAGATCAGGCAGTGGTAAGAAACTGATCCTTAAGGGTTCAAGCGGCCACAACCTTAAAAATGTGGACATGGAGCTGCCCCTGGGTGAGCTCATCTGCATAACCGGGGTTTCAGGCAGCGGAAAATCTACACTCATTAATGAAACCCTGCATCCGATCCTCAGCCAGGAGTTTTATCACTCCGTTAAGGATCCGCTTGCCTATCAATCTATTACAGGGGTTGAAAATATCGATAAGGTCATCGTGGTTGACCAGTCGCCAATCGGACGGACACCGCGGTCGAACCCGGCCACCTATACCAGTGTCTTCGGGGATATCCGGAACCTGTTTGCCAGGCTTCCGGAATCATTGGTCAGGGGGTACTTACCTGGCAGGTTCTCCTTCAATGTAAAGGGAGGCCGTTGCGAAACCTGTCAGGGTGCGGGTGTACGAACCATCGAGATGAATTTTCTCCCGGATGTTTATGTCCATTGTGAATCCTGCAACGGCAAGCGCTACAACCGTGAAACCCTGGAGGTAAGGTATAAGGGCAAATCAATTTCCGATGTTTTGGATATGACTATCAGTCAGGCGATTACCTATTTTGAAGGATTGCCGCAGATTTCCAGGATTATTGGTACGCTGGAGGAGGTTGGCCTGGGCTATATCACACTGGGGCAATCCTCCACCACCCTCTCCGGTGGTGAATCGCAGCGGGTAAAGCTGGCCAATGAGCTTGCCAAGAAGGACACCGGGCGGACCCTGTACATTCTCGACGAACCCACTACGGGTCTTCATTTCGAGGACATCCGGGTGTTGCTGGGGGTATTGAACCGTTTGGTTGACAAGGGCAACACGGTCATAGTGATTGAGCATAACATGGAAGTCATCAAGGTTGCGGATTACATCATCGACCTCGGGCCGGAGGGCGGGAATGCAGGAGGAAAGATTGTTGCGAGAGGGACTCCTGAAGAGGTGATCCGAAGCAAGAATTCTTACACCGCGAAATATCTGAAAGAAGCCTTACTTTTGAAGAACATAACCAAATAGAACAGCATGAATCAGGAGGATATGATCCGGGACGCCTTCAAGCACAAATCCTGGAATGAGATCAAGGTTGAGAATTCCTGGCAGATTTTTAAGGTGATGGCCGAATTTGTTTACGGCTTTGAGAAGCTGGCCAGGATCGGCCCCAGTGTGGCGGTTTTCGGTTCAGCCCGTACAAAGCCTGATAATCAATACTATATCATTGCAGAAGAGATCGGATACCGGCTTACCCAGCTGGGGTACGGCGTTATCACGGGTGGCGGCCCGGGGATCATGGAAGCGGCCAATTCAGGCGCTCAGCGGGGAAAAGGGAAATCCATCGGAATCAACATTGATCTTCCGTTTGAACAGCGGCCCAATTCTTTTATTGACTTTGACAAGCTCATAAGCTTCGATTATTTCTTCGTAAGGAAGACCATGTTCATGCGGTATTCTCAGGGATTTATCGTACTCCCCGGCGGATTCGGCACTTTTGATGAACTTTTTGAAGCTCTTACGCTGATCCAGACCGGCAAGATCGGAAAGTTTCCAATCGTGATGGTTGGCAAGAAATATTGGGCCGGCCTCATCAAATGGATCAAAGAAACCATGCATGCCCAGGAGCACAACGTTGCCATATCGGATTTCGACCTCTTTAAGCTGGTAGATACAGCGGAAGAGGCCGTGAAGGTTATCGATGATTTCTATGGGGAGTTCCTGCTAAGTCCAAACTTCTAGGAGGCTCCCTGCGGTCGCTAATAGGCTCGCTTACGCTCGCTAACAGGTCGCTGCGCTCCTAATAGAAACTTCTGTTAAATGCATATTAGGGCGAAGCCCCTATTAGCGCGTAGCGCCTTTTAGCGACCGCAGGGAGCCTCTTAGCGAGCGCCAGCGAGTCTGTTATTAATTATAAACTCCACCTTCCCAGCGAACGATTGTTCCCCGGCCAACCATGTGATCGGAATGCCGCGTCTTTCCATCCCCCGGAACCAGGTCATCTGGCGCTTGGCAAACTGATGGATGGCGGTGTTGAGTTGACGGAACATTTCATCATAGGTGAGCCGGCCGAGGCAGTGAAGTGTAAGATATTTATATTCAAGGCCGTAGTACATCAGGGAGTCGGGAGAAACATGAGTCAGGAGTTGTTTGACTTCGTCGATCATCCCTTCGTCCAGCCGTTGCTTCAGCCTTTGCGTGATCCGGTTTCGTCGCTCGTCAACATCGTACCGGACTCCAAAAACCTTAAATTTCAACTTATTCCGATTTTCCGATTCAGGATGGAACTGGTTAAACCGGGCGATTTCCAGGGCCCGGATCAGGCGGGTTCGTTCTTCAATATCGGTTTTATTATGAAGCATGACCAATGAACCGAGTTCCTGGCTCAGATCAGCATCTGACCGGGATTCGCAGGATTGCCTGAGTTTTTCATCGACGGGCACAGCTTTCATGTGAAAATCACGGAGCACAGATTCCACATACATACCGGTTCCTCCGCACAGGAGAGGTAGCTTCCCCCGAAGCGAAATATCGGAATAAACCCTCCCGAAATCCTCCTGAAAATCAAACACGGAATATCGTTCCCCTGCATTCCTGATATCCATAAGGTGAGCCGGAACCAAATCACCATCAACTATATAGTCATCATAATCCTTGCCGGTTCCAAGGTCCATTTCGCGGTATATCTGTCTCGAATCGGCACAGATCACTTCGCCGCCAAGGGCATGTGCCACGGAAGCTGCAAGGGCGGTTTTTCCTCCTGCCGTGTGGCCAACAATGGCGAGCAGATCTATATCGGGCTTACTTTCGGTTCCCATCAGGAATAAAAATAGTACTTTTGCCGGCATTGTGAAACAGCCAGCCAACAAGATACAGATAGCGAACAAGCAGGTTTACAGGGAATTTGAGATCCTTGATAAATACATTGCCGGCATTGTTCTCACCGGGACCGAGATAAAATCGATCCGGCAGGGGAAAGTAAGCCTGTCAGATTCCTGGTGCTTCTTTGAGAAGGGAGAGCTGTATGCCAGGGGCATTCAGATATCGGCCTATGACATGGGATCCTTCAACATCCACGTACCTACCCGCGACCGCAAGCTCCTGCTGAACCACTCGGAACTTATGAAGCTGGAAAGAAAAGTTAAGGAACGCGGATTTTCTATCGTCACCATCAAACTGTTTCTCAATGACCGTGGCCTGGCCAAGCTGGAGATCGGGCTTGCCCGCGGTAAAGCCATCCATGACAAGCGCGAAGACCTGAAGAAGAAAGATACGGGGCGCGAGATGGCAAGGGCGATGAAGAAGTAGGGGCGCGTTGCGCGCGCCCGTGATGGCATAGGAAAAGGGGGCAGTAGGGGCGCGTTGTGCGCGCCCGTGATGGCATAGCCGGAAGGGGGCACAGGGGCACAAGGGCACAAGGGCACAGGGGCACAAGGGCACAAGGGCACAAGGGCACAGGGGCACAAGGGCACAGGGGCAATGGTTCGGCCAGAACTGTCATTCCGGCGAAAGCCGGAATCTCCTGACAAAAGCTTTGAGGCTAGGGATTCCGACTTTCGTCGGGATGACAGCGTCTTCCTCATCACGCTTCACGCGTAACGCGTCACGATTACACCGGCAGCGTTACAGTAACAGCGGTACCTTTTCCTGGTTCGCTGATAATCTTAATGGTACCTTTTAACAGATCGCAGAGTTGCCTGACCACAAGCAGGGAGAGGCCGCGAGATTTTATTTTTTTTCCGTTCAGCACGTCAGCAGGAGGAAATAATTCGAACAGTCCGTCGATAGTGGCTTGCGACATGCCGCATCCGGTGTCTATGATGCGGAAGGAGAGGGTCTTTTTTGTCGGAGCACCAACCTCGAGCGTAATCCGGCCGTTTGAGGTAAACTTAAGGCTATTCTCCAGAAGGATTCTCACAACCTGATATACGCGATTCCTGTCGGACCGGAACTCGGCCGGAACCTCCGGACTAATGGTATAAACTGTCTGTATTGCGTCTTTATCGTAAAGACCTTTCATCTCATCCATTTCCGACGTCAGCTCCTCCAGCAGATCCGCTAATATCACCCGCTGGTCATAGATAACGAGGTTGCCGGTTTCGATCTTGGCAAGATCTATCAGGTTAGACATCAGATCCAGTAATTTCCGCGAACTTCTCGCCACCATCTTGCTGTAGAGCCGCTGCTCAGCCTTTGTAATCGGTTGTTCCTTCAGCAGATCTGCAAACCCGATAATGGAGTTCAGGGGAGTCCGGATATCATGCGATAATCCCGACAGGTATGAAGGAAAGAGTTCATTCTTTTCCTTCAGTTCCTTGACTTTCTTTTCCAGTTCCTCGATTGCGTCAGTCATTCTCAAATAGATTTCAGGCTAAATTTACTGGACAAATGGCAGGAATGCCGGATCACCGGCAACTTTTTGACCAAAGGCGTTAATAAACGTGGCAACCCGGGGTTTCCGATACTCATGAATTGATGCTACTTTTATCAGCAAAAGTTATTTCAGATGTCAGAGATCAACCGGGAAATCATTCACTCCTATTTCGAAAACCTCGCCGGCAAGCGTGACCGTTGGCTCAATCGCAACAAATTCTATCACAAAACGTTAGTCAGGCATTACAGTCTGATTATTCCCGAAGGAGCCCGTGTCATAGAGCTCGGATGCGGGACCGGCGACCTTCTCAGTGCAGTTAAGCCTTCCATCGGGGTTGGAATTGATTTTTCCGCGAACATGATTGAGAGAGCAAGGGAGAAGCACGCCCACCTGACATTTCATACTGCCGACGCCTCAGATTTTCAATCCGATAGTAAATTCGATTATGTCATCATGAGTGATCTGCTCAGTTCGCTCTGGGACATTCAGCAGGTCATCCGCAACCTTTCCGGATTCATTCATCCCAGGACCAAGATTATCATCTCCTCGTATAATTATGTGTGGGAACCGGTTCTCAGGCTGGGTGAATTCCTGCACCTTAAAGCCAGGCAGCCGTTGCAAAGCTGGCTGACCATCAAGGACATCCAGGGGCTTTTGGAATTGGAAGGATTTGAGGTTGTCAAGGTTGACCGGAAGCTATGGATTCCTAAGTTTATACCGATTATTAACCTGATATTTAACTCGTTCCTGGCCAACCTTCCCGGATTGAACAGTCTCTGCCTGGTAAACCTGATCACGGCCCGGCCGGTAACACGGCCCGACCAGGATTTTTCTGTCAGCGTGGTGGTTCCGGCCCGTAACGAGATGGGAAACATTGAGAATGCCGTATTGCGAACCCCGGTTTTCGGATCCCGTCAGGAATTCATTTTCATTGAGGGGCACTCCGCCGACCAAACCTACGAAGAGATGCTCAGGGTTCAGGCTGCCTACCCCGACCGGAATATCCGGGTCATGAAGCAGTCGGGCCGCGGAAAAGGCAATGCCGTGAGGGAAGCCTTTGAAGCCGCATCGGGAGAGATTCTGATGATTCTGGATGCCGACCTGACGACCCCGCCGGAGGACATGCCTAAGTTTTATCAGGCCCTCGCTTCGAACCGGGGGGAGTTTATTAACGGATGCCGATTGGTCTACCCGATGGAAAAAGAGGCAATGAGGTTCCTTAATTATCTGGCTAACAAGTTTTTTGGATGGTTTTTCTCTTACCTCCTCGGACAACGGATGAAAGACACGCTTTGCGGTACGAAAGTGCTCTTCAGGCAGGATTATGAGCTGATCAAGGCCAACCGGAAATTCTTCGGGGAATTTGACCCGTTCGGCGACTTCGACCTGCTTTTTGGCGCGGCTAAGCTCAACCTGAAAATCACCGAAGTCATTGTCCGGTATCGCGACCGTTCATACGGCTCCACGCAGATCAGCCGGTTCCGTCATGGGATGCTGCTGATCAGGATGAGCTTGTTTGCGGCGAGGAAGATTAAGTTCAGAGTGTGACTTTGAGACTTTGAGACTTTGAGACTTTGAGACTGTAAGACCAAGAGACTGAGAGACTGAGAGACTGAGAGACTGAGAGACTGAGAGACTGA
>CAZEKJ010000056.1:0-24073 GCA_964512915.1 uncultured Porphyromonadaceae bacterium | reverse complement strand
GCCTTTAAAGGCCTTTTGTACAAAAATCTGGGGATGCTGCCTGAAACCCCGGGTTAGAAACCCGGGGCAATTGGTAGGAGCCGAAGTGGGTAAGGATTCATTCCAGGATATAACTGGCCGGCCGGTACGCCGCCAGGTTGACCATTACCCTGTTGTTCACGATTTTGACCGGTTCTGCCAGCTTTTCCCCACGCAGGGTTACCGGCGTAGCGCGCGTAAATTTCGACCCGGCGGGCAGGGTGATCTCCAGGTTTCCGCCGGTGCCGGTCTGTTCCCAAACACGAAGGACGGTGCCGACGCCATCGGGATTGGGACCGAAGGCGGTAAGGGCAATACCCCTGCGCGACAGGCTGATGCCCGACTGCATAGCCGGCAATTGTCCGGGGTTGCTGCGGGAGCGGGATACCTGCAGGGGTACGCGGGTTTCCATGGCGGGCGAATAGAGGGAGGATTCGTTGGCAAAGTTGTCATACGACCAGAGCCGTACCCGCGAACTCATGCGCTCGCCGTTGCCGATCCAGGCGGCAAAATTGGTGCGCCAGTGATTGTTGTACAGGTTGATATAGACATAGGACTTGTCGGCCTGATACCGTTTATCGAACTGATATTCACCGGGTATTCCGAGACTCACCACGGGCGAATCTTCGGAGCAGAGCCCGACGCCCGCGCCTGTTGTACTATTGAATACCGCTACCCCGCTGTTAATCCAGAACAGATGGTAGTTGGAGTTGTCAACGGTAAGGTCTTTTGCAGGATCCACAATGCCACCCAGCCGGCCCAGCCGGAACTGCGGGTTATCGAGCCTGAACGGCAGACAGATCCAGCCGGCTTCGGGCCAGCCATCGGGCTGCTTCTGCCAGCTAACCTCCAGGTCGGCGACCGGAGCGCCGGCGGGCAGGGTCAGACGGATGGAGATCCGCTGCGGCTGTCCGGGACCGGGTATTGTGCCAGTCATCACGGCCGATACATCGATCGCGCTTTTCTTCAGGGTGAGGGTCATGTTTTCAGGCAGGGCCGACCGGTAAAGGCTGTCCTTGGGCATGTCGTACGCCACAAAACAGACCCGGTGCCCGGTATACTGGGGATAGAGCGATTTGGCCAGCCAGTCGGCCAGGTCTTTATACCCAAACCGCTCATACAGGTATTGTCCGAACCCCTGCGGGGCATTCTGATCCACCAGTTCACGCCCGGAGCGCTTGTCAATCAGACTAATAATCCGGCCCCGCCTGGCATCGAGTACCGCTTTAAAGTATGGACTCTCGAGGGTTGAGCTCTTCTCATCCGCGATCAATTCGGGTGCGGCCGGCAATTCCTGCGAGGCCACATAGGTACGGTACCCCATCGGGGGAATATCTTTTACAAAAAACCGGGAAACCGGCGCGGCATCTTCGAGGGCCGGATACTCGTGCGAAACCGTTACCGCCTCGCCGCCATCCGCCGGCTTCAGGGATTTGAACGCCGGCAGAATACGCGTATCCATCACCACTTCCCCATCCCGCTTCCAGGGCAGCGGATTGTACACCACCACCCGCGGCTCCTTTATACTGATGTTATCGGCCAGTGTGGCAATTGCATCTGCATAGGGCTCTTGCACAAGCTGTTGGACGGCATTAATGTTATCTGCCTGATCCTTCCACGACTTCTCCATCAGCCGGAACTGGGGCGGTAAGCCCTGCGCCCAGAGCGCATCCCAGTCGGGACCATAGGGCAGCTTCACATAATGCTGGTTGGCCAGTCCCCAGGTGTGCTCGCTGTAGAGCATGCTTTTCTCGTAGGCTTCGGATATCTTTTGCCTGATATCGGGCGTATAGATTCCCCAGCATTTTTCCAGGGTATTCAACTGGTCCGCGCCGCCGATCTGCGGCCGGATATTCTGAGCCAATTTGGTAGCCGCCGGCTGGCTCATCGGGCCATGAATCCAGACGTCGCCAATATCGCTGCGCACCACCGGAAGCTTGCTAAGATCCTCTTTCAGAATCAGTTTCGCAAAATCATCCATACTGCCCACCGTGGCATTGATTCCCTTATCCCGATAAAAAGCCAGATCCCTGCTCACCGTCTCGGGTCCGGGAGGGCCCTGATTGTCGCCGGTCATGTTGATATAAACCCAGGTTTTATACGGCCAGTCCTTGGGTGGCAGCGGACTGCTCCCGTAGCCGTTGTTGTAGAGGGTGAGCAGCCGCGAGCCGTCGGGCCCCTCCCACCAGAACATCAGGGGCAGACCATGCTCCATGTTAACCACCGGACCGCCCATGTGATAAAACCTGATGCCCGCCTGGGTGAACAGCGTGGGGGTGATCCACGACTGGCCCGGCACGTCGCTCATCTTGGCGGAGATGGAGAGCGGCTGACCAAACTTCCGGGCGATGGTTGACGAGATATTCAGTCCGCGCACCAGATCCTCCATTTCAGCCGTTTCCGTATGAGTGGTAAAGGGATAGGCATGCACCACGAGGTTGCCGTCGCGGATCGCCTGCTCGATCTTCTGCTTCCGGTCGGGCGCCTGACCCTCCCACAGCATCTGCTTCATCGGCCAGCCGGAGACGGTCCAGACGAATTGGTTTTCCTTCGGCTGCTTGCTGTTCTTTTCGATCGCCTCCAGCACGCGGTCCACCATCTCGGTGCGGTACTCATGCACCACATCGTGCACTGTGGAGGAGTAGCCAATATCGAAATGCGTTTTGTAGACGATGATGACGCGCTGCTGGGCATTCGAAGAGAGGGTCATCAGCGTTAGGGCGAGAAGAAGGGTTGTTAAGTGTTTCATGTTGAGGTTTTTCGTGATGCGTGATGCGTGACGCGTGAAGAGTACCCAACCCAACCCCTCCCTCGACCAGGGAGGGGGCCAGGGGGTAGGTACGTTTTTCGGTTCACGCGTCACGCGTCACGTGTCACGTTCTATTTCGTTCCTTCGATTATCAACAATCCTTTCCCCGCCGGCACGTTCAATCTATTCACATTCACAGCCTGTTGCCCGGCCTGGAATTCCTTGATTTCGGGGATTATGGCTTCGGTTTTGGCGGGATCGAGGCCGAGTTTCTGGTAGTCGATGAGCAGGCTTACCGGCTGGTCGGTTTTGGTCCAGTTGGCTACGGCAATGATTGACTGACCTTTACCCCGATAGACGGTTGCACGGATCATCGGGTTGGTACAGATGACCGGACAGGATTTATCCCAGTAGCCGATCATTTCTTTGTCCTGGATCTGGTATTCATCCCAGAATTTCCAGATTTCGCCGGGGGGATTGGCGGTCCAGCCCGCTCGGTTGGAGATGCCGTACACCATTCCCCGCCAGGGATTTCCGCCGCCCTCGAGCATCTGGCCGGGCAATCCGAAGGGAATCCCCGATACCTCGATCAGCCAATGATCGGGCATCCGGTTATAGTCCCTCCCCTCGCCGATCCAGACCTGGTCGAAATAGGGCAGCAGATCCATGTACAGGTTCAGGCAATTGGTGAATCCGGCCCATTCATTGAAATGGTTCCAGCTGTGCAGGTCCATCCGCCCGTCGGGACGATATTGGTCGATAATCTTCCGCGCGCGCATCAGGGTGAAGCGGTCGAGGGCGGAATCATCGATATACACCCCGTCGATCTTCATGTTCCGCACCATCCAGTCGAGCCCGGCCACATAGAAATTGTTCAGCCGGCTGTCGGGGGTGGTGATCACGGAAAGATCCGTCTCGCCCTTGAATTTCCCTTCGTTCACCAGGTTGTACCAGGCCGGTATGTACTTTCCTTTCAGGTTTTTCTTCAGCCACTCGTTGGGCCCGTTCGGGTTGATGATGGTTTTGGCGGCATCGCCCGGACCGGGGAATATCACCTCACCGTTGAGGCTGTAGAACGCCCGGAACTCGGGCAGGTTCTTGGTGAGCTCACGGGTGGTGTAGTAGAACTTCATCCGCATGCCGGCCTCGTGAGTCTTGGCTACCAGCTGCGTGAGTTCAGCGGAATTCTCATCCAGATAGGGATAGTTGATAAAGGGATAGAGGTCTTCGGCGTGGTGGATGTTGATGATATTGGCGCCGGCAGTTTTAGCGTTGGCAATCTTTACCGAAGTGTTGGTTCCGCCACCGTGAAAATACCGGTCGCCAAACTGCACCGATTTGTTCATCGTCCGGAACGGGGTGAGCAGCAGCTCAAAATCATAATTCAGGACTTCACCCGCCTGCAATTCACGTGGACCGGAGTAGGCATTGACCAGAACATCCCCATTTTTTGGCCCGATATTTACTCCGCCGTTGCCGGCATTTCCCCAGGAGGGCGGCAGGTTCAGCGGTCCGAATGCGTAATAGATGTTGATCAGCGGCCGACGATAATTCTCGGCCTTCCACTTGATACGCATCCCGCCGTTGACCGCCCCGATCCAGAGCATATCCTGATTTTTGGTAACGTCCCACTTCCATTTCCAGTCTTTTGCCCGCGTTCCGCCCTCATGGTTGAGTCCCATCATGTACTCCGCTTTTGCAGCATTCATCGGGATTTCCAAACGGATATCTTTGATTTTAGCAGCCGTTTTAGCGGTGAGTTTCAGCGAATAATTCACAAACCCTTCGAACTCCATCCGGCCGGTCAGTTCAAGATCAAAATCAGGAGAACTGTTTAGGACACTCCACTCCACTTTCGAATCCGACTGCCTGGTGATGGTCAGTTTTCCGGGTTTAAGCCTGATGATTGTTCCATCTGCTTTCTCGATTACAAACCGGAATGGGCTGTTAATCAGAGGCTCTCCATCCTTTTTCAGCTCCTGGTTCGAGGCGGCGAAGAAGCTGGTCAGTTTTGCCGGCAGACCGTTATCTGCGATTTCCAGCGTTCGTCCCAGGATGCTGATCCGGTTACCCTGCACCGCTATCGGGATAAAACCTTTGGTGATGCTGTCGTTGATCCCCACCGTTGAATTCAGCCAGTTCAGGCGGGCCAGGGTACTCCCCTGATCGTATCCGTGGTTGGGAATAGGGTCGCCGGCAATGGTAATCTCGAGGGGTATGGTTTGGGTTTTATCTCCGGAGGTAATCGTTAGGGAGGTGGAATAAACGCCTTTTTCAAGGCCCGAAAGGTCCATGCCCATCCAGAATTCCTGGGTTTCGTTGGCTGGCACCGAAATGATTTTCGTGAAGGGGTTGCCGAGGAAGTCGATGCCAGAGGTGGTGAAACTGGTTGCCGGTTGCCGGTTGCCAGTTGCCGGTTGGAGAGGTGAGAAATGAGTCTTTACGTCATTGAGGTTGATTGTCGTGGCCTTAAGGGTTATTGGAAATACCAGGAACTGTCCCGGTCTTGCCTGTATTTTCCTGGATAAATAGGCAACGGTGGAATCCATTTCAACGGTACCGGTTTTCAGGTATTCCTGCATCCGGTCTATCTGGGTGAGGGTTAGGATGGGTTTGGCGGCGGTTTCCGGTTCGGGGATGGCATTGGAGGTTGAGCCGGGGAGCGCATACCAGAAGGTTACCAGGCTATAATCCAGCAGGTTCCAGGGATTGCGGATATCGGTGCCGGGTGAGGCTTCCATGTCGAAGACCAGGCGGTTGTTAAAGGGGATGGCATCGAGAATGCGGTTGCGGGTGCAGATGTTATAGCCGCGGGGGTCGGCCGGGTTACCGTTGCAAACATTGGCCCCGATGGGGATCGAGAAGGTATCCTTTCCTGTGGGGTTGACGCCACCGGCCCAGCCGTAATAATCTTCGGTGCCGGTGCCGAAATGCGACGGGAATTTGCGGGCCACATCGGTTTCATCGATATAGATCTTCTCGTCGCCCTCGCCCCACCAGCCGTGGCCCGGACTCAGAACCGTCAGGGCATCGCCCATCAGAACGCCCTTGCCCTTGATATCCACAAAGTTCATATCCACAAATTTGTCACCGGTGAGTGTTCCAACCGGTTTCCAGTTCGCATGGAAATACATCGTCCGTTCATCCCAGAACCACATACCGGTGCGAACATCGAGCATCAGGTCGACAGGCTGATTATCGAGATTGATGATCCGGATCTGTCCCGATGTTTTGTAGGGCATTACATACGTGCAGATGAGGGTTCCATCGGGCTGCACCGATCGGTTCCAGGTTTGGAACGGATTAATTTTATCGGGACTGCAGAAGAAATCGCCGATGGGGCACCAGACGGTGCGCTCGCCGTCGAAAGTCATCTCCAGGATGGTTGATCGCAGGGCTTTGGGGCTGCCTTTCGGATCAACTTTAACGCTCAGCCGCCGGATGGCTCCCGAACCGGGAGGCAGGTCCCGGGTATACATACCTTTGGATTCCAGCCTGATGGGCGTCCATGCTGGTTTTATCCCATCCTGTGCGGGACCGGCCGTAAGGACTTTGCCAGCATTATTGACCTGCTCAGCCACCTTTTGGTATTGTCTGATTGTAAAGGACTTAACCTCCGCCTTCGGGGTATAGGCCCGGTAATTGATGATGTTGTAAAAGGAGCGGTCGGTGAGCGTGATTTTGCAGCTTTTGGCGAACGGGATCGGGAGAAAGCAATCGCCGGCCCGGGCAGTATAGCCCGTGAAAGGCGGTTTTATCGAGCCTTTGCCGGTGACCAGGTCGATAAAGCACTCATCGATGATGGGCTTGGTGCTCCCATCGAGATAGATCCGGATATTCGGGCCTTTGCGGTTGTTGAAATCGTAATAAAAGAAAGGCGTCCAGATGCGGGTGATGCACCCAGGACCCGAATGTTCCATCACCACAAACTCCTTTTTCGCGCCGTTCAGCTCCTCCCGGATGTAGCCAATGCCATCGGAGTCGGCAAACCAGCCGGGTTTATCGGGAGAAACTGACTCCCTGTTATAGCTGCTGGCCTGCAGGGACTGGTATTCCGGAGCCGGAAATCGGGCAGACTGGTCGTGGTTGGTCATTTCTTTCAGCAGGGACTCGAGGGAGATCTGTTGTGCACTGAGTGCCTGACCAATGACTAATATCAGAATAAAATTGAGTAAATATCTACTATTCATTGGGTTATGGATATCGGGTTTAGAAAGGACAAGATAAGGAAAGTTGAGATTCGAATTTAGAATTCCGAATGCCGAAGTGGGAGATTCAGGGGTTGGGGGGTTGGGGGGGTGGGGGTTGTGGGGTATGGGGTATGGGGTATGAGGTATGGGGATTGAGGTTTGTCTTCAGGCGATCGAAAAAAACTGTCTAATCTTTCCATTTTGGCGAAATAGCAGCGTCTATATTGAACAAAGAAATGTTGAATTCTTATTATTGCTTAATTTCATATCATGACAGAACCCGAATTAAAGAAGCGAATTATCGGTAAGATAAATAGTTCCAGAAATGCCGATTTACTGGAAGATATTTACCGTTTGATCAGTTCTGATGAGGAAGATACGGCCATTTATAAGCTGAATGAAGAACAAAAAAGTTCAGTTGAAGATGGGATTGAACAAATCTCCAGTGGGGAATATCTTTCCGGGCAAGAATCGGATGCTGAAGCTGAGCGATGCCTCGGAAAGTAATTCATAGGATTTAAAGCTGGATTGCACTAATTTTATAGGGAGTTGAACCAAACCATTCCCTAAAACATGAACCTTAAACTGTCTTGTCCTGAGTACTCCGTAAGTCGTATTTTACTGATCATTCTGATCATTGGTATCGCTACTGCCGGATGCAAGAAGCCTGAGTTTATAGATAAAAATCAGGATGCAAAGGAATTATCTTCTTTCGAGACATTGCCTGATTCATCCTTTTTTGCTGCAGTTGAGGAGATTGTTTTTGCGGATGGACAATATTATTTTGCTGATTATAAACGGAATCTGGTGTATCAATGTACTGAGGATTTTCAGGTAATCAATAAATTCGGCCAAAAAGGAAAGGGGCCAGGGGATCTGAATGGACCGAACGGGATTAATGTTAATTCGCAATTCTTTTTTGTCTGGGAAGAGTTTAATCAGCGTATCTCCGCCTTTTCCAAAACCGATCATTCATTTTCCAGGATTTTTCCAAATGATTTTAAGGGCGTTCTTTATTCGGGACGGGTGATTGACGATTCCCTAAATCTTTATTGTTCCGGCCGGTCCCCGGAGGGTCCCTTGATGCTAATCAACCTCGACTCCAAGCAAATAACCGTATTTGGCAAGTTTACACCCAGCTCTGATCCACGTGAGCAACGGGCTAATAACCGATACCATGTTTGTCAGGCCGGAAACTTCATTCTTGCCGTACACCAGTCCCGGTCTATCATCGAGGTGTATCGGAAGGCCACCCTGGAACTGGTGGAAACGTTCGATTACAGTAATCTGCAGGTTGTCCGGTCCCGGACTGATTATAGGGCACGAGACATAGCCGCTGACCCCAATAAGCGATACGCTACCTATATGATTGCCAGTGATATTGTTGTTTCTGGCGACTACCTGTATTTGCTTGTTTGCGATAATCTTGATCCGGAAAAAGCATATAACAACAAGGTTATCCGGATAAAAGTCAGGGGCAGTCGGCTGGTTTATGACAAAACGCTGATCCTGAATAATAAGGATGAGGCGTTATGGTTCACAGCCTTTACAGTTAACTCTCAGAACCAGATTGTTGCCTATTCGCCGCAAACGATGAAGTTCTATGTTTTCAGCGTGGATTGAGTAAACCCAATGAGTGGTTGAGACGGATAAGGTTTTAACTTTCCAGAGGTTGCGGGATCACCCCTATCGGGTGTTAAAAGTGTTAAAGAATCTTGCCATTCCCTTTGTAATGCTTTTATTTGCATGTTCTTGATGAAGTGTATTATGGTAAGGCGATTGCTGAGTATGTTTTTCCTCCTGATGGCCACTGTTTCGTTGGTTGGGCATTCTATTGTACCCCATCACCATCACCAGGGGCACGCCTGTTATGCAAATGCTAATCTGAATTCAGGTTCGGGTGAAAAGAGCCATCAGGATGATTCTTGCAGCCACAAGTCAGATAATGATCATGATCCGGAATGCCTGCTTAAGCAATCCTTTGTTTTTGCAAGTGCTTCGGGCCCGGATCTTCAAAAGAGAATCCTTATCCTGCCCTATTCAGTTAATCATCCGGATATTTGCATTTGTAACCTTCCATTTGATCCACCAAGGATTAGTCAATTATTCCTGCTAAACCCCGATGAAGTCCTGCCCGTTTATACGGCCTTCATCCGCCAGGGACTCGGCTCCCGGGGCTCTCCTGTTTATCAGGGTTAATCAACCCAACGGCTGACTAAAAGCCTATTGTCGGTTGACTCAGTTTCCTTCACCCGCATTTTATTCATTTTAAAACTCTTTTCGATGGAAAAGTACTTGACCATTTTCGGAATACTTATCATTTCCCTTTTCGGCTGTAAAAGTAACGATGAGGCTACGCATTCTGAGGCTGAAGCCGACAAACCAAAGATCAAGCTGACTGCTTACAGCAATGATTTTGAACTATTTGCGGAGGCAGATCCGTTTGTCACCGGCGATACTGCTGAAATTCTTTCTCATTTTTCTCACCTCCCAAGCTTCAAGGCCCTTGAATCAGGCAGTATTACTATACGGCTGATGGCCGGAGGCAAAGAGGCTGTTCAGATCTTAGAAAAGCCTACCCGTAAAGGGATTTACAAATTTTTCCTGGTCCCTCAAAATACGGGCTCCGGCAAACTGGTATTTGACATCCAGGCCGGCGACAGCAGTTATCAGGTTGTTGTTCCTGATATTACTGTTTACGGAGATGAAGAAAGTGCCCATTCGGCGGCTGAAAGTGTAATTATTCCGTATACAAACACTACGGTTTTCACCAAGGAGCAGTCCTGGAAGATTGAATTTGCCACGGAATTTCCCCAGGTTGGCGACTTCGGTCAGGTGATTAAGACCTCCGCACGGATTGAAGCATCCCGTGACGGTGAGCGGATCATTGTCGCAAAAACCAGTGGTATAGTCAGTTTTACGGGAGACAACCTGCTGGAGGGAAACCCGGTTTCAGCGGGTAAAGTGCTGCTGAAAGTGGTGGGTAGTGACCTTTCCGATAACAATTCTGCGGTCCGGTTTGCGGAAGCCCGGAATAATTTCGAGAAAGCTGAGTCCGATCTCAACCGAATGGAGAGATTATCCGCTGACAAAATCGTGACTGAGAAGGACCTGATTCAGGCCCGGAATATCTATAGCAATGCCAAAACGGTTTATGAGAATCAGAAGAAGAATTTCAGTTCCGCAGGACAAACGGTGACAAGTCCGCTTAACGGGTTTGTTAAGCTGGTTATGGTTCAAAACGGGCAGTTCGTAAGGGAAGGTGATCCTTTGGTAACGGTTTCGCAGGACCGGCAGCTGCTCATACGGGCAGATTTGCAGCCAAAATTCCTTGGAGTGCTTGACTCCATCAAATCGGCCACGCTGAGCTTGCAGAACAGCGACCGTTACTATACCCTGAAAGAGCTGAATGGAAAAATCCTGGCATTCGGCCGATCGGCAAATACCGACAACTACCTGATACCGTTGACCCTGAAAATTGATAATCCGGGTGATTTTATCCCGGGAGGATTTATTGAACTGAACCTGGTAACATTAGAAGGACCAGGATGCATCAGTGTCCCTAATGAGGCGCTGCTCGAGGATCAGGGTGTTTTCTTCCTGTTCATCCAGGTAAATCCCGAGTTATTTGAGAAACGTGCTATTAAAACCGGGGCCACTGATGGTATTCGGACAGCCATCACAGCGGGGTTATCAACCCATGACCGTATTGTCACGCGAGGAGCCATTTTTGTCAAGCTAGCACAGGCGTCAGGCGCTCTGGATGCCCATTCCGGTCATGTTCATTAATCCGTTGCCACTATGCTAAACAGAATCATATATTTCTCGCTGCACAACAAGTTTTTCATCCTGTTGTGCGCAGTGGTGCTGGTTATCTTAGGATTACGCACTGCCTCCCATATGGATGTGGATGTTTTTCCCGATCTGACAGCCCCCACGGTGGTTGTAATGACCGATGCCCATGGGATGGCTCCAGAAGAGGTTGAAAAGATGGTGACCTTTCCCATTGAATCGGCAGTTAACGGTGCCACGGATGTGCGCCGGGTTCGTTCTGCCTCTTCCCAAGGTTTTTCCTTTGTCTGGATCGAGTTTGACTGGGGCACAAATGTTTTCAAGGCCCGGCAGATTGTAAGTGAAAAACTGATTGTGGTGGCCACCCAGATGCCCATGGGTGTTGGCCAGCCGGTTCTTGCCCCGCAATCCAGCGTGATGGGTGAGATGTTTTTTCTGGGTTTGCAGGCCGACAGTACCACCCAGATGGAACTCAGGACCATTGCCGACTGGAATATCAAACCGTTGCTGTTGGCAACAGGCGGAGTTTCACAGGTTACCATTATCGGCGGGGACTACAGGCAGTACCAGGTATTGGCTGATCCGGTGAAAATGGGCTGGTTCGGGGTAACCATGAATGAACTGGCCGAGGTATGCAAATCGGTCAGCCAGAACTCCACCGGCGGGGCCGTCAGGCAGTATGGAAATGAATTCCAGGTTCGCGGCCTGGCCAGGACTTCCGACACCGAAGCCCTGGGAAACTCTTTGATCAAAATGTCGAATGGCAAACCGATCCGAATCCGTGATGTTTGCGATGTTCGTACCGGTAGTGCCATTAAAATGGGGTATGCCTCGGAGAATGCTGCGCCCGCGGTCATTATATCCATATCCAAGCAGCCCAATACCAATACGGTAGACCTGACGAACCGGATTGAAGCCAACCTGGCTTCTGTTATGGCATCGCTGCCTCCGGATGTAAAATTGGACACCAAAATTTTCAGGCAGGCCGATTTTATAGAAACATCCGTCAATAACGTGAAGGATGCCCTGCTGGAAGGTTCCATTTTTGTTATCCTGATATTGTTCCTTTTTCTGGGAAGCATCCGGACCACGGTTATTTCCCTGGTTGCCATTCCGTTATCACTTCTGGGCGCCGTTCTGGCGTTAAAAATTTTAGGACTTAACATTAATACCATGAGCCTCGGGGGCATGGCGATTGCGATCGGTGTCCTTGTTGACGATGCTATTATCGATGTTGAAAACGTTTACAGGCGGCTTCGTGAAAACCGGCTGAAGCCGGTTGGCGACAGGCTGCCGTCGCTTACGGTTGTTTTTGAGGCATCCAAGGAGATCCGGGCATCCATTCTGAATGCAACCCTCATCATCATTGTGGCTTTCCTGCCGCTGTTCTTCCTGACCGGCATGGAGGGCCGAATGCTGAAACCTCTCGGAATTGCGTTTATCGTTTCCCTGTTTGTTTCCCTGGTTGTTGCCATGACCCTGACACCTCTCCTTTGCAACCTGTTGCTATCGGGCGAAAAATATCTGGCTAAAAATGAAAAGGACAAATGGCTGACCCGGCAGCTGACCCATCATTACCAGCGATCCTTGGGCTGGGCACTTAAGCACAAAACTGTTGTCATTACATCCTCCATAGCGCTTCTGGTTTTGTCCCTCATAGCCTTTACCACACTGGGCAGAAGCTTCCTGCCGGAATTCAATGAGGGGTCACTGACGCTATCGGTCGTTTGTAAACCCGGGACTTCCCTGGAAGAGAGTAACCAGCTGGGCAACCTGGTTGAACGAGAACTACTGGCTATGCCTGAGGTATCAAGTACGGCCCGCCGGACCGGGCGGGGAGAACTGGACGAGCATTCGCAGACTGTAAACAGTGCAGAGATTGATGTTAATTTCACCATCAAGGAGCGCTCCCGCGAAGAATTTATTGCGGATGTACGCGTAAAACTTGCCGGAATCCCAGGGGTAGCGGCTACCGTTGGCCAGCCGCTCGGCCACAGGATTGATCACATGCTATCCGGTACACGGGCCAATATTGCCATCAAGCTGTTCGGGACCGACCTTAACGAGATGTTTGCAGTGGGAAACCATGTGAAGAGTGCCATAACCGGCATTCCCGGTCTCGTGGATGTGAATGTGGATCAGCAGATAGCCATTCCACAGCTTCAGATCCGGGCGAATCGGGATCAACTGGCACAATACGGAATCACGATCGGGGAGTTTAATGAATTTGTCGACATGGCCTTTGGCGGCGAAAAGCTGGCCGATATTTATGAAGGACAGCGGCGGGTCGACCTGGTTCTTCGGTTAAGTGAGGAGTATACCGGAACCATTGAGGGCATTCGTTCTGCCCTGATTGATACCGGCGATGGCAAGAAAGTGCCGCTGGAAGATGTTGCCAGCATTGTGTCGGCAACCGGACCCAATACCATCAGCCGCGAAAACGTTCAGCGAAAAATCGTGGTAGCCGCCAATGTTTCCGGCCGGGATATCCGCAGCGTGGTTGAGGAAATCCAGGAAAACATCGGAACTAAAGTCAATTTACCCCCCGGAATGCGGATTGAATACGGCGGCCAGTTTGAAAGTGAAGCCCGGGCCTCACGCTCGTTGCTAATAACGTCCATCCTCGCCCTGTTTATCATCTTTCTCCTTCTATACCAAGAGTTTAAGAACCTTCAGCTGGCCGGGATCATTCTGCTGAATCTGCCCCTGGCGCTGATCGGCGGAGTATTCTCCATCTATTTTACCTCCGGGATTCTGAGCATACCCGCCATTATTGGTTTCATCACCCTCTTTGGCATTGCTACCCGGAATGGAATCCTGCTGATCTCTCATTATCAGAATCTTGACAAGCTTGGAACCTCACTTCACCTCACCGTAACCAAGGGTTCTGCCGATCGGCTAAATCCGATTCTCATGACGGCCCTGACCGCCGCCCTGGCACTGATACCGCTGGCCATGCAAGGGGACCGATCGGGAAATGAGATACAGAGCCCGATGGCCAAGGTTATTCTCGGCGGGCTGCTGACCTCAACCCTGCTGAATATATACATCGTTCCGATTGTATACAGCCTCTTCAGGAAATCCGGAAAAACTAAAATTGACGCCCAATGAAAGCGATAATCATTCAGATACTTGTGCTGGCCGCCGCAATCAGCACGGCTAACGCACAAAATGACATGGACAGGATTCTTGCGGGGATTGATCAGAACAATCCCACGCTTGCAACGCTGCGTAAACAAGTTGAAGCGCGCAAACTGGCTAATAAGACCGGTATCTACCTGCAGAATCCGGAGGCAGGTGTGAACTTCTTTTGGGGCACGCCCGGCGCGATTGGAAACCGTACCGATGTCAGTTTCACTCAATCTTTTGATTTTCCAACTGCCTATGCTTACCGTAACCGGATCGCCGAAAGCCGTAATGAGCAGGCTGATCTGGTTTATATGGCAGCACGATCGAGGCTCTTTCTTGAAGTCCGGATTTTGTGTAACGACTTGACATACAATAATACAAGAGAAACTGAGCTGGATCAGCGAATGGTTCATGCCGAAGGGCTGTTGCGGTCCTATCAGGCTAAATTCGACCAGGGAGATGCAACCATACTGGAGTTGAACAAGGCCCGGCTGAATGTATCGGTCCTTCGGCAACAGGCTGATGCCAACCGGATCGAAAAAGGGGTTTTGCTGGGTGAACTGGCATCCCTCAATGGGGGCAAGCCTGTCATCTGGCAAGCAAGCACCTATTACGCACAGGTGATTCCGGCTGATTTTGACCGTTGGTATCAAACTGTTGAAGAGGCCAACTCCTCGCTCAGGGAGATGAAAAAGGAAACCGAGATCAGCGCCGGGAATCAGAAGCTGCAGAAGTCACTGGCACTACCCGGTTTCTCGGCCGGCTACCTGAGCGAGAAAACGGTAGGTCAGAATTTCCAGGGCGTTACACTCGGGATGACCATCCCGCTCTGGGAAAACAAAAACCAGGTGCGGTATGCCAAAGCCCAAACAGCGGCCAGCGAAAGCAGGGAAAAGGATGGCAGGCTGCTCTATTACAACCGGCTCAGACAGCTCCATCAGAAAGCGGTGGGGCTGGAGCAATCGGTGGCAAGGTTCAGGTCGGAACTGACACAGTATGATAATGCCGGATATCTGCAAAAGGCGCTGGATGGAGGCGAAATTACCCTGATTGACTATTTTCTTGAGCTTTCCCTGATATACTCAGGAAAAGATGCGCTCCAACTGGCGGAAAGGGAACTGAACCGGGTTATTGCAGAGCTGTACGGCAGGTTGGAATAACGTGACCGCCTTTTATCCTTGGAGTCAATTTTTGCGACCGCAGCAATTATTAGCAAATTGTTTATATTATTATAAACATAGAACCTGAACAACTAACATGAGATTCTCAAGCAATTTTAAAATTTATAACATGAAAAAGTCATTCTTTTTATTGGTTCTGATGATGGGCCTCCGAAACATTTCCTTTGCTCAAACTGAGATTAATGCCGGAGCCAAGCCCGAACCCACGACTATAGGATTTGTGATTTATTCCGAGGATGTTGAAACCGTTTGGAATGCCATGAGACTCGCAAATTTTGCGGTCAATGCGGGAGATACCGTGGAGATATTCCTTTTGGGCAAGGGAGTGGTAGTGGATTCCCTGGCAAAATCCAACGAGAACATAAAAAAACAAACCGATATTTTTCTCGATTCCGGCGGAAAAATACAGGGTTGCGGCACCTGCCTCCGGAGCAGAAACAACCTAAATCCACAGGTATGCACCATGTCTTCGATGAGTGATTTATATGATGTAGTAAGAAGAAACAAAATCCTATTAACATTTTAATTATAAAGAACATGAGTAGCATTTTAATTCTGGTAAACGACGCTCCGTACGGAACCGAAAAAGCATATAACGCTATGCGGCTGGCCATGCAGCTTCAGAAGGAACATGAACAAACCGAGATTCGGATGTTTTTGATGGCTGATGCCGTAACCTGCGCAATTCAAAATCAAAATACGCCACAGGGATATTACAATATTGAACGGATGATGAAATCGATCATCATGAAGGGAGGAATTGTGAAGTTGTGCGGAAGTTGTGCGGAAGCACGTGGTCTAAAAGCAATTCCATTGATTGAAGGAGCCGAATTAAGCACCATGAGCCAATTTACAGTGTGGACGGTTGAAAGTGATAAAGTGGTAACGTTTTAGAAATAGCTGAAAATCAAACAGAAACATCAATCGTCTGAGATTAACTTAACAATGGAAAAAAGATGAGGACACACAGAAACTGTCAAGAATTGTTTGCGGAATCTGTAAAGATCTCATACTGATAACGAATTAACAGAAAGTTAACACCAATAAATACAGGCCGTATCTACCTTTGAATCTGTTAATAAAACCAAAATAAAATGAAAAAAACAATAATCAGTTTCGGCAGTATCCTGGTGATGGCACTGGTAATGGTTTTATCGGTGAATGCCAGCAATTCAGGTCAGGACCGGAATAAAAAATCCAAAGCCGAAGTCAAAAAAGAGCAGTGCTCAGGACAGTGTACAGCAACCTGCACCCAGTCAGCCGCCTGCGAAAAATGTACAGTCTGTGATCCGGCAAAATGCAAGGAAAAAGGGTGCACCCATGAATCTGGTACCTGCGA
This sequence comes from uncultured Porphyromonadaceae bacterium, assembly GCA_964512915.1. Taxonomy (GTDB): domain Bacteria; phylum Bacteroidota; class Bacteroidia; order Bacteroidales; family UBA12481; genus UBA12481. The sequence goes on along the minus strand of CAZEKJ010000056.1, from coordinate 7,675 downwards.
TCCCAAGACCTGCAAAAAGCATGGTGAAAAAGGATGCAAAGAAGGAACCTGCTCTGGCACCTGCAAGGGCAAGGGGAAGTAACAGTATCCTCTTCGATCATTAACAAATAGCCGATTGCCGGTTACCTGTCATGGGTAACCGGCAATTTGCTTTAAAAAACCACCTGGCCAAAGCCCCCAACCAGAAACTTTCTTCCTATCTTCCGGATCTAAACCGAGCCAACATGCGAAAAAGTGCCGCCGGAGTTCTACGGGCCTTCGCCATTTTATCAGTTGTATTCCTACTCTCAGCGGAGTTGCCTGCCCAGCAGCCCATCCCGATGCTGATCCTCTCGGGCCAGAACAACCACGACTGGCAGAAAACGACACCCGCCCTTTTCCAGATTTTCAGCGGGTCAAAACTGTTCACCGTCACGGTTACCAACCGGCCGGATACCCTGAAATACACGGATTACAAGCGATTCAGGGTAGTTGTGAGCAACTGGAATCAATGGCCCGATACCGCCAAGCGCTGGAATGAAGATCAGGAAAAAGCTTTTACCGATTATATCCGGCACGGTGGCGGAGCGCTGTTTTTCCATGCCGGCGGATCATCGTTTTACGGCTGGCAGGATTACCATAAGATCGCGATCGGGCGATGGGGAAAGAAGACTTCCCATGGTAGCATCGGGCCGGCAGAGGTCAGGTACACCGATGAAAAGCATCCTGTCACAAAAGGGTTGAAGGACTTTTCCATCACCGATGAGATCTGGGAGAATACTGAAATCCATCCGGGCGCGGTGGTGTTGGGAACAGTTCAAAAAATGACGGATGACGGACGACTGATGACCGACGGAAGACAGAGAATGACGGATGACGGACGACTGATGACCGACGGAATACCGGCGATTATGGTGGGGAAGTATGGGAAGGGCAGGAGTTTTTATACCATTCTCGGGCATGATGAGAAGGTGCTGGGTAATGCGAAACTGCAGAAATTACTCATCAACGGTGCCCTGTGGGTAGGGAGATAATGTGCTAATGTGCCAATGTGCTAATGTGCTAATTTGATATTGTGATACTAACGAACCTTTTGTCTCATCAGTAACCCCGGCCTTCAGGCCGGGGACCAAACCAGACTACCTATGAAACGACGTGATTTTGTTAAAACCAGTGTGATTGGGGCGGCTGCGGTGAGTGCGGCCCCGATGATTCTTACGAGTTGCTCAACCGCCAAGGGGGCCAATGACCGGGTCATCTGGGGCCATATCGGTCTCGGTGGACGGGGAACGGCAGAGCTTGATTCCTATTTTCTACGTTGGCCGGATGAGATGCGGTCGGTGGCATTCTGTGATACATTTTTGTCACGGCGGGAGAATGCCATGGCGATGGCCGCTAAGGTGTATGAGAAACTGGATCCGAAGCCCGCGTTGAAGATTTACAACGAGTTTGAACGGGTTCTGGACCGGAAAGATATTGATGCGGTGGCCATTACTACTCCGGATCACTGGCATGTACCCATCGCTATTGCGGCAGCGAGGGCAGGCAAGCACATCCACCTGGCCAAGCCGCTGGGACTGAGCTATCCCGATTTTGTGACACTGGCCGAAGAGTGCCGGAAGAACAAGGTGTTTTTCAATTACGGCGTTCAGCAGCGATCGTACAAGTTTTTCCAGCAGGCGGTTGCGATGATTAAAAACGGGGATATCGGAGCCGTCGAGCGCGTTGATATTTGGTGTCCCAAGGGCAACCCGGTGGCCAATCCAACGTGTGTGGAAGAGGCGGTTCCGGCCGGTCTCGACTGGGACCGCTATGTGGGCCCTGCCCCGTTGCATCCGTATTGCCCGTCACGTGTTGACACGCAAACCTCCTATTTCCTGAACGATTTCAGCATCGGGTTCCTGGCCGGCTGGGGCGCTCACCCGCTGGATATCATGGTGATGGGTATCAAGGATCAGATGACAGGAAGTTATACCTGCGAGGGAACCGGAGCTTTCTGGGAGCCTGGCAAACTGTGGGACACGGTCAACGACTGGGATCTGCAGTACGAATATGCAAACGGACTGAAGATGCATTTTATGACCGACACCGGAGCTGTTCCGGTTCTGAAAGAATATTTACCCCGAGATGACGGCAACGGAACCACTTTCTTTGGTACCAAGGGGTGGATATCGGTGGGACGCTCCTGCGCCAATTCCAGTATTCCCGAGATTGACAAAATTCTGAATGAGGATGCCGATAAAAATGGATGGATCAACCACGACTGGGCCCTGATTGCCAAGCAGTTCACCGAAACCATCAAGGGACTGAAGCCTGAGTTGTGCCCGCTGGAAGATGCCATTTTATCGGATACTATCAGTCACATGGGCAACCTGGCGATACGAACCGGGCGCAAGATCACCTGGGATCCGGCGGTGGGAACGACAGTGGGTGACGCTGAGGCGATGTCACTGTTTAAGCGGGAGCACAGGGCTCCGTGGGGGAAATCGTGACGCGGGATGCGTAACGCGTGACGCGAAAACAAATGTGCCAATTTGATAATGTGCTAATGTGCCAATTTTGGCCCCGAGCATTGTCATCCCGGCGAAGGCCGGGATCTCCTGCCTCGGAGCACCGGTCAGGGGATCCCAACTTTCGTTGGGATGACAAGAGCGCCCGATACCCGATACCCGAAACCTGATACCCATGTTTACCCGTAAAGTACAAACAAAGACTGACCTCAAACGCTTCATTCATCTCCCGTACGAGATCTACCGCTCCGACCCCATGTGGGTGCCGCCGTTGAGGATGGAGCTCAGGGGTCAGTTCGACCGGTAGAAGAATCAGACGCTGGATCATACGGTATATCAGTTGTTTTTATTGGAAGATGAGGGCAAGGTGGTTGGCCGGATTGCTGCGTTTTATGATACGCTGGCGAATGAGTTCTGGCAGGATAAAATCGGGCTGTTTGGCTATTACGAGTGTCCGGATAACCCGGAGGCTTCGAAGATGCTGCTGGATGCCGCGGCGGGATGGCTGCGGGAGCAGGGCATGCAATCGATGCGGGGACCGTGGTCGTTCGTTTCGCAGGAGTGGGGACTGGTGCTGGAGGGCTTTGAGCCCCCGCCTGTGATCATGGCGCCCTACAACCCTCCGTTTTACAATGATCAGCTCGTGGCCTACGGGCTGGGCAAAGTGAAGGATTTACTCTGCTATTATATTTCCGGCAAGGAGGGGTACCGCATTCCCGACCGGATCCTCACCTTAACCGATACCGTTGCCAAACGATACGGGGTGACCGTCCGCCGGGTGAATATGAAGCGGTACGAAGAGGATGTTCAGCATGTTATCGATATATCGAACCATAGCCTGATCAACAACTGGGGCTATGCACCGGTTACCCAGGCCGAGGCCGATGCCCTCGCCCGCGACCTGAAACAAGTAATCCGGCCCGAAGGAGTACTGTTTGCCGAGGACTCATCAGGCAAGACCATCGGGTTTATTGTTGCGCTACCCGATGTCAACGTGATATTCAAAAAACTGAACGGCCGGCTCCTACCTTTCGGATGGCTCAAGCTGCTCAGGGGATTGCCGAGGCTTCGCAACTACCGGATCTTCGCCCTGGCGGTAGCTCCGGAGTATTATGGAAAGGGTATTGACAGCCTCATTTACAGAGCATTGTATGAATCCCTTTTCAGTTCCGATATCTTTTTAGAGATCAACTACATTCTCGAAGACAACCAGCCGATGAACAACGCGGTGGTGAAGCTCGGGGCGAAGATGCTGAGGAGGTACAGGATTTACGAATTACGATTTACGATTGAAGATTGAAGATAGACGGCAGACTAATAAAGTAGAACTCCTTATGTTGCCCCCTAATTTATTCGGGGGATCAGGGCAACTGATAGGGTCCTCAATATTTGACTTACATTTATGTCTGAGATACTTCTGTCATGACGAAATCCTACCAAAAACTCCCGATACGCTTACTATTTGTAACTCTTTTGTCTTTGCAAATAGATCCGGAGTCGCAAACGAGTAATCCGATACTGGTTTTTGCGGACCTCAATTAATCCGGCTGGTTAATTTGGTCGATGGACTTTTTATGATTGACGTCGGCGTTCCCTATCTTTGCACCCCAAATACCACGATGATGAAATTTCTATTCAATAAAGCCGGGAGGGCACACGGGTCCTCCCCTACACGCACCCTTGCCCCCTTATGCCCCAGTGCCCTTGTGACCTCGTGCCCCCGTGCCCTTCTCCTTGCAATCGCACTGCTGTTGACATTCAATGTCACCGGTCAAGAGGCATCCAGCCCCGTCGACCTCGTCAACCCCCGCATCGGCGGAATCAGCCACGTGCTGATGCCTACCTTTCCCACGGTGCACAGGCCCTATGGGATGGTCAGGTTCTTTCCGGTGACGAGCCCGGGAATTTCAGATTCATACCTGGGCGGCAGAATTTACGGGTTCCCGCTGAACCGGCCGGAACACCGGGGACGCGGGGTATTAACGGTCATTCCGGTATGCGGAATTGAAGCGGTTCAGAAACCCAACCTGAGCTCTGCCATCGACCATGATTTTGAAAAGGTTACGCCTTACCAGTATTCGGTTTTGCTGGAAGACAATAATATAACGGTTGATTATGCTCCCACCGAACGGTGCGGTTTTTTTCAGTTTACCCCGGAATCCACAACCGATCTTGTCCTGGTTTTCCAAACCACCGATGAGGGCAGTTTCGACCTTAAAAATGCACAGAACCTGCTGGCCAGCGAGGCTTTCAGTGGCATCCGGCAGTATGCCAATATCTGGTTTAACCGGCCGGTTAAGGAATCGGGATATATCGATGCATCAGGAAAAATGGTTAACAAATCCAAAGGTAAAGGCAAGGGAATCAAATACTTCCTGGTGTTCAGCGGAGCCGAGCAGGTGAAGATGAATTACGGCCTGAGCTGGATCGATGAGTCGCAGGCAGGTAAGAACCTCCTCAACGAGATCCCCGGATGGGATTTCAACAAGGTGGTTGACGATGGCCGGGAGGCTTGGAACGCTGAGCTGGGAAAAATCAAGGTAAAAGGGGGAACGGAAAACCAGCGGATTACCTTTTATACCGCCCTCTACCGCAGCATGGAGCGGATGGTGAACATCAACGAATATGGCCGCTATTTCAGCGCCTACAATAAGAAAACCGTCAAGACCACGCATAATTTTTATGTCGATGACTGGAGCTGGGATACCTTCCGCACGCTCCATCCGCTGCGCTTCCTGATCAGTCCCGACCGGGAATCCGACATGATCAAATCCTATATTCTGATGGGTGAGCAGAGCGGCTGGATGCCCACGTTCCCGCAGGTTTCCGGGGATGCCAAATGCATGATCGGCCATCATCAGGCAGCGATCATTGCCGATGCCTGGATGAAAGGCATTCGGGGGTACGACTTGCAGCGGGCATATAAGCTATTGAAAAAGAACGCCATGGAAGGAACCATGATTCCCTGGCAGGAGGGTCCGGCCACGGAACTCGACAAATTCTACCGCGAAAAAGGGTGGTTCCCTGCCCTCGCCCCGGGTGAAACCGAGACGGTGAAGCAGGTGGGCCCCTTTGAAAAGAGGCAGGCGGTGGCCGTTACGCTTGAACATGCCTATGACGACTGGTGCCTGGCCCAGATTGCCGGGGAGTTGAAACAGACGGAGGACCAGAAGCTCTTTATTGCGCGCTCCGCCAACTACAAAAATGTGTTCAACCCAGCCACAGGATTCATGTCGCCCCGCAAGGCCGACGGTTCCTGGGTGGAGCCCTTCGATCCCAAAACATCAGGAGGAACCGGATGCCGCGATTATTTTGCAGAAATAAACTCCTGGAACTACACCTGGTTTGTACCGCAAGACATTGACGGTCTGATCACCCTGATGGGCGGTAAGGATAAATTCACCGCCAAACTCGATCAGTTGTTTGAAGAATCCCTCAACGGATACGCCAAATGGACCACTATTTCTAACCAACCGGATGCTTCCGGCATTGTAGGCCAGTTTGTAATGGGTAATGAGCCGGGATTCCATGTGCCCTACCTGTATACCTATGCCGGTGAGCCCTGGAAAACGCAAAAGCGGGTTCGCCAGCTGATGGACGCCTGGTTCCGCAATGATGTGATGGGCATCTGCGGCGACGAAGACGGCGGCGGACTCTCCTCCTGGTATGTTTTCTCCGCTATGGGCTTTTACCCGATGACTCCCGGAAAACCGGAATATGTGATCGGAAGCCCGATATTTGAAGAGGTCTCCATTGAGCTTGGAGACAATAAAGTATTAAGGCTCAAGGCGCAAGGCGCAAGTGCACAAAACAAGTATGTGCATGGAGTTACGGTTAACGGGCAACCGGTAACCAACTATAGGTTCAGCCATAAGGATATCGCTGAGGGGGGGACGATTGGGTTGGATATGGGACCGAGACCTTTTGGAAAGAATTGAGGATTTACGATTTACGATTTACGATTTACGATTTAACGTTCCATTGTTACCTCAATCGTCAATTGTCAATAGTAAATCGTAAATAGTTCACGTCGGCGGGTGCAATCTTTTCTGAAACCACGGCCTCACTTTCAGCATCAAATCCTTCTGGTACCCCGAAACATGCCGTTTGCAGGTTGAGCGTTCCTCACTGTTTTCGGGGGCTCCCCAGCGAATTTCAGCTCCATCGTTTGGATTATAAGCCATTTCAAAGGCATCCCTTCGCCGGAGCAATTCGGCGAGGGTGAGTTTTTGTTCCGATCCGTCGGACCGGGTATAGGTTATCGAGAGTTCGTTGGTTTTCTCTTCTGATAAAGATTCCAGCTTTTGCTTAACCTGTTCGGGGCTGCTCAGTTTGGGCATCCTATAATCCTGCGGCGTGCGAAGAACCCTATCGGGAAAATCCAATATGGCATCCATGGCAATCAATAGGCGCAGATCACGGTTAGGTGTGGAAAAATCCTCCCACTGTCCCTGGGCCTGAAACACACCGGCTGGCCTTCCCGGCATCGGGATCACTTCGCCCGGATGAGCCTGCATGTATTTCTCTCCGTTGGCAACCGAGTTGACACGGGTCAGGCACTGTTCGTGCAGCGCCTGGATCAGGTCGAGGAGTGCGGTCTCGGGGTCCAGCGGCTTCGGATTTATGACCCGGTCCATGGTGAGGTAGAAATCGGCGGGGTCCATGCCTTTCTGCTGGGTTGAAAAGGGTATGAGGTTTGGGGTTTGGGGTATGAGGTGGTTTGGTAATAAATGCAAGCCTTTACCATCAAAAGTTATGGGGCGGAAGGCTTTGAAGCCGGGTTCGCCGATGACGTCGGTGGTGGCAAAGAGGAAGTTCCCTTTCCAGAAGCGCTTGATGGCAATGGTTCCATCCGGCTGGGCGTCTACCGAAAGAAGCATGCCCGGTTTGTTGCCGGATTGAGGCACCCATTTAACCAGGACAAGGGTATGACCGTAGGGATCCGCAAAGGTAACACCCGGCCTGAGGGCTTCGCGGGTAAGGGGAACCGGGTAATAATCGGCGTTATCATTGGAGAATGCGGCCCGTGCGGTTCCGGAATGGACCCCATCCATGAGCCGACGCAGGAAAGCATTGAATGAGAGAACGGAATGGCTCCGGGAGGTAGGGGTTTCATTGGTAATCCAGCGTCCGGTTGATGGTGCCTTTCCGAGCCAGCCGCGGTCGGATTCGTGGTACCCGAATGG
>CAZEKJ010000055.1:15163-26124 GCA_964512915.1 uncultured Porphyromonadaceae bacterium | reverse complement strand
GCCTCCTCATCACTTAGATCTTCACAGCAGGGAGCATCCGGTACAAGCAGTTCATCCTACGTCCGGCCAAGAACTTCATCACAGTCATCGGCGGTACGTTCTTCAAATTCGGATGCCTACAGAGGTTCGTCAACAGGCGCAGTCAGAAGCAACTCTTCATCCAACACGGTAAGAAGCAGCGGATCAACTTCATCCGGCAGGTCCGGCGGTGGAAACAGCGGATACAGCTCATCAGGAGGAAGATCTACAAGCAGCTATAGCAGTGGGTCATCAGCTGTCAGAAGCTCCGGCTCTTCATCTGGATACAGTGGCTCATCCTCATCTTCAAGCCACTCCTCAGGATCGTCAAGCGGTTCTTCAAGCAGCGGCTCACGGTCAGGCGGTGGATCATCCTCTTCAGGAAGACGATAGAAAATTTTATGGGACATCCGGCCTTGATAAAAGGCCGGATACGCCCAACCCATATCTGAAAAATAAACTCAAGTCATTAGTCATGAAAAGAAATATTCTGATAATCAGTATCTTGATTTGTACGGCTAGCGGACTGCTGGCACAAAACGAACAGGATGCCCTGAGGTATTCATACCTCCAGACGGGTGGTACAACCCGCTCCATGAGCATGGGGGGAGCCTTTGGCGCAGTCGGTGGTGACTTCGCTTCAATGGCCATCAACCCTGCAGGCCTGGGCATTTACCGAAAAGGGGAATTTGCATTCACACCTGATTTTACATCCTATTCAAGCCAGGCTTCCTACCTGGGATCTACAATGAGCGATAACGGATATAAGATGGGGTTCAGCCATTTTGGATTCGTGATTCCCCTTACTTTTCCCGATGAAAGTTCAGGAATCCGGGGAGTGAGCATTGCCGTTGGATATAACAAGCTGAAAGACTACGGACAGAACATCACGATGAAAGGGGTTAATACTTCCAATTCACTGGTCGATGAGTTCGTTTATACCGCAAATCAAGGCGGCGAATGGGATCCTTTTGCCGACGGACTGGCCTGGGAGACCTACCTGATCGATTTTGACTCGGCTGCCGGAGTCTATTTTTCCGATTTCGACGGTTCAAATTACGGACAGACCCAAAAACGCTCCGTTGCAAGCCGGGGTTCCCTGGGAGAATTCGATTTCAGCCTTGGGGCCAATCTCTCAGATAAGCTTTTCCTGGGTGCTACCATGGGGGTCCAGAAAGCCAGTTATATGGAAACCTGGGTGCATTCTGAAACAGATCCCACCGACGTGATAAATTTCTTTAACGGATTTAAATATACCAACACCCTTACCACCAGTGGTACCGGCGTGAACTTTAAACTTGGGATTCTTGCAAAACCTGTTGAATTCATCAGGGTCGGTGCATCCATACAAACTCCTACCGTGCTCAAATTCAGCGATGATTTTCGTACCAGCATGGCAACTGATCTCAATGATGGCCAGCCTATTCATGAGTGGGATGCCAGCGGGGACTACAATTATGAGGTCACCACTCCCCTTCGGGCCACCGGTAGCCTTGCCTTTGTCTACAAGCAGTTTGGTCTGATTTCCTTTGATTATGAATTCGTAGATTACACTGCCGCCCGTCTTGCAGGTACTGACTATGATTTCTTTGATGAAAACGAAGCCATCAATGAACGTTTCAGATCAACCTCCAACATACGGCTGGGAGGGGAATTTCATCTTGGCAAATATTACCTGAGGGGCGGCTACGCTCTGTATGGCAATCCTTATGCAGATGGGGAACCAAATGCCGGAAAAGGACTCTCTGTAATCTCTGGTGGCGTTGGCTACCGTGACAACAGCATGACGATTGATTTCGGTCTTTCGCGCTCCGGATGGCAGCAGGAATATTTCCTCTATGGGGAAAACTCGGCAAATATTGAAAACCTTCTGACCCGATTTTCAACCACGATCGGCTTCAGGTTCTGAAAGCATTGAATATCCAGTCCAGGATACTCAGATCTGGAACGAATCCAAACCGATCTGAAAATACCTGGTGATAGGGCACCGGAGTCTCTCCGGTGCTTTCTTTTTTCTTCGGATGTATCCGGTATCTGAAATCCATCTCCCCATAATGGCCAGGCTCAAAGAACCGGTCTGTCAGGCAAACGGTGCTTTGATTCTTTAGCAGGCCAAGAAGGGTTTCGGTTATCTTCAGGTTGTAGTCAAAGAGGAACTCTTCTTTACGGGTCCAGAACCCGGATAAATCATCAATAATGAATTCATAAAAGGGAGAATGCCGGTAGGCGGATTCAATGGATTTGTAGTGAAGCTTTTGCCAATCCTGATGATAATCAATCCTGATATCACGGATTGGCTGATTCTGACTCCGTCCTTTCAATACCGGTATGGAAAGTTCCATAACCCCATTCGCTGCCAGAATCCGGCACCGATTCCGCCATGACTGCTTCTCATAGTTTTCACATGTCTCCAGATGAAGAATCCCGGCTTCAGGAATAACCCGATAGTAGCTGATCGGGCCAAAATAAGCCGTGGTTAGCCATACCTCATTCATCCGGCCGTTTATTTCACTCCATGCAGAATCCGGCCCGGCTGAAGGCGGCGGATGTAGTCATACTTGCTCTGGCCCGACCAGAGAACTCGTTTACCCGTACCAATAATATGGTCAACAGGAATAAACCCGATCTTCCGGCTATCCCCGGGATTATCACGGCTATCATCCAAAACAAAACAATAGTCCTTTTTAAAGGTGTATTCATCAGCCGGCTGCCCGTCAATCTGAATTCCTTTGAAGTCAACAATCAGGCTATGACCCTCATGGGTCTCAATAATATCCCGGTATAAGTCAACAGTTTTTAGTTCCAGAACAACGGTGGCTCCCTTTTTTGGCACCACGAGCGGCCCGTACTGATCACGGTTCCAGAGAAAAAAGAAAGATGGGGGATAAAAGTCCTGTTTCGAATCCCCTACAAATTGCTTGGTTGACCTAACATTGCTTACATCCGCAAGCTTTTCAATTTCAATACGGGCTTCCTGGGATAAATCAAAATCATATATTCCGATTTCCGCTACTAACCGGGGTTGTTCAAGGGTATGCTTCTTAAGAAAAGAAGTTTCAACCGCTTTTCCCTTCGTTACTACTCTGTATTCCTGCCTGCCTTCCTTGGGTGGATCTACCTTTAATCGGTTAATATATAGTTGCTTGTCCCAAATAAGTACAGTGTCACCTGGTAACCCGACAAGCCTGCTGACGCCCAGTCGTTTACGGTCCACAGGTATGTCCGATCCCGCTGGATTGTTGTAGAAAATAATATCCTGCCGTTGAAACTTCCTCATCCCGGGTAGCCTGAAGTATGGAATCCTCAGAACATCGGCATAGGGGGCACCCGCACCGGGAAAACCTATTATCGTATTCGGAAACCGAAGTCCGGTTTTTACTTTATTGACCAAAACCCGGTCACCGGGGAGCAGGGTGGAGGCCATCCTGAAATCCGGCACCCGGTATATCTGAAACACCAGGACACGGCACAAAAAGAGGACAACAAGGATTACAAAGATCCACCGGATTGGTTTTCGGTATTTTTTCATCAGCCGATATTAGTAACTATTTGATTTTCATAAACATGCGGTTCCAGCGAATGTTGGCCGGAAACTTCTTGTCCTTATTAAAGGAGATGTAAACGAATTTGGGCTGTCCAACAATGTGATCTTCAGGTACAAAGCCCCAGAACCTTGAGTCAGCCGAATTATGGCGGTTGTCTCCCATCATCCAGTAGTAATCCATCTTGAAGGTATAGGTGGTAACTGACTTGCCATTAATCAGAATCTGGCCGTTCTGAACTTTCAGATCATTCCCTTCATACACATCAATTACCCGCTCATACAAGGGCAGATTCGCCAATGTCAGAGGTATGGTCACTCCCTTCTTAGGAACCCAGATTGGACCGTAATTGTCGCGGTTCCATTTGAAATCCGCAGTAAAGGGGAATGTTATACCGTCCCATTGCCCGGCAGGATACTCCAATCGTTCAATAAGTTTTACATTGGGTAGCTTTCTGATCTCGGCCAGACTTCCTGAATGCAGCGGCAGGATGTACTCCCCGTTTGAAAACTGAATGTCGGCAAGGGCTATATTCAGCATCTCGAGTTTCTTGTGATTGATCGGCGTTCCGTCTGTGACAATATGGTAACTGAATTGCAAGTATTTTACGGAGTCTTGAGGAGTCCCGTTAACAAAAACCCAGTTATGCCTCACTTCAATGGAATCACCCGGCAGTCCGATACACCTTTTAATAAAATTTTCCCTTTTATCGGCCGGCCTGGCTACCACTTTACCAAAAACATCGGGGTTGTTCCAGACTGCTTCGCGCCCGTTCCGCTTCACCAGGGAATAGTAGCTTTCATTACTTTGATATTTGGTGCAGACTGTGTCTCCTTCGGGATAATTAAACACGATCGGATCATTATGCTTCACGGTTCGGGTTCCTTTCATCCTGCGGTATGGATTCTGTATCCATGTGAGGAAAGAATTTTTGTCTTTAGTCAGTGGCAGAGTATGCTGCACCAAAGGAAAGGATAGGGGAGTCTGCGGCACCCGGGGACCATAACTAACCTTGCTCACAAAAAGATAATCACCAATGAGCAGTGATTTCTCCATGGAAGAGGTTGGAATATTAAAATTCTGAAAGAAAAAGAGATTGATAAAAGTCACGGCCACCAGCGCAAAAATAAGGGCATCAATCCATTCAATTAAGGATGAGTTCTTTTGTCCTCTTTTCTTCCAAAAAGTCCAGTTTACATATCTTGATATATACACATCAAAAAGAACAACTAACCCGATCAGCCAAACAAAGTTGCCCAGCCAGATGACCCAAAGAAGATAAAGCAGGGAAGCTATTCCGAACTTGATATACTGTCTCTTTGAAATGTTTTTAAAATCAGGTTTTTTCATATTGGGATTGTAAATATTCGGTTCCACTTAATCTTCAGGGACTGGTCGGGCGCTTTCATGGCTGAAAACCAGATCAGGATAGGTTTTCCAATGATATGATCTTCCGGAAGAAATCCCCAGTGACGGGAATCCCTTGAATGGTGACGGTTGTCGCCTAACACGAAATAATAGTTTTGCTTGAAAACGTAAGATGTAGTCACCTCGTTATTAATCAAAATTTGATCACCTTCAACTTTCAGGTTGTTCTTCTCGTACACTTCAATTATTCTTCTGTAAAAGGAAAGGTTAACCAGAGATAATTTTATGATATCTCCTTTTCCGGGCACAATTACCGGACCAAAATTATCCCTGTTCCAGGGGAAAGTGGATAAATGAGGGAAAATATTGAAATCTCCCTTATCCGGATCGATCTGAAAGGTTGACATAGCCTTAACTTCAGGTCTTTGGCGGAATTCAATGAGTTGATCGGGTCTTAGGGGTATCAGGTAACCAAGTCCGGGGAATATCTGAATTTCCGACTGAGCCAGGTCAAGCCGCTTCAAAAGTTTCTCGGGAAGTTGGCGGTTGTTGACTTCTATCAGGTAATCGAAACTGATTCGGGCCTTTAAGGGATCCCGGTAGGATTGGTTTTTAACTTTGGACAGTAGTATGGACACGGTATCGCCGGGAAGTCCTATACATCGGCTGACTTCCGGTTCCCTTCTGTCGAGCGGGCGGTACCGGAGAAAAGTTTTAGAAATCGAGTCGCCCTCGTTTTCTTTCTTCCTACTAAGTGCGTAATAGCTGATGAGTTCAGCCCCGCAGATGGAAGAGTCTCCTTCCGGGAAATTATAAGCAACCAGGTCTCCTCTTTTGAGGTCTGTGAAGCCGCTCAGCCTCTGGTAGGGTAGGGTTACGCTCCTGATGTAGGATGGTTTGCACCGGCTTAAGGGAAGGTAATGGTGGGTAAGGGGGAAGTTCAGGGGAGTGATGGGAAGTCTGGGGCCGAAATGTATTTTGGAAATAAGGATGTTATCACCCGTCTGCATGGCCGGTCGCATCCCTGGCGATAAAACGGTAATGCTGTCAACAACTAAAAACCTCAGAAGCGTGACAGTAAAAAGGACCCAGACAAGGAGATTTATCCAGCCGGGGATTTTTTTTATTCTTTCAGGTATCCAGAAGAACCAGTTAACCTTTCTGGAAATCAGCATATCGAAGAGGATGAAAATAGCCACCAGAATTAATGGCTGACTTAAGGTCAGTGCCAGCAGGCCGGTTAAAATAACGAGTGAAACAAACCAAAACCAGCGCATAGCCAATCTCCCTATTTAAGACCTAATAGATCTGACATAGTAAAAATGCCTGACCTGCCTGAAAGGAATTCAGCTGCAAGCACGGCTCCGGAGGCTAATCCTTTTCGGTTCAAGGCTTCATGCTTCAGGGAAATGATATCCTCTTTGGAAACATACCGGATTTCGTGAGTACCTGGAACCTCCCCTTCCCGAATACTGGTTACAGGTATCTGGCCGGGCTCCGGTATCAGGTTCGGGGTCCATTCCCTGATATGCGGATTCATCGCGAAAATATCACTAACAATGCTCAGCGCAGTTCCGCTCGGCGAATCCTTTTTACGTGTATGGTGAATCTCTTCAAGCCTGGGAAGGTACCCGGAGTGAGCAGCCATGAGGCCGGCAAGTTTTCTGTTTATTTCCATGAAAATATTTGCTCCGAGGCTAAAATTGGTGGCATAGAAAAAGGCTCCGTTTCGTTGCCGGCAATAGTGGCAGGCTTCTTCTAAATGGTCAAGCCAGCCTGTTGATCCAGAGACTACGGGAACATTAGAGCCGAGTGCAGCCAGAATCGTATTCAGTGCCGATTCCGGACCCGTAAACTCGATGATAACCTCCGCCGTTTGGAGGACCTCGGGAACCAAGTCATGCTTGTTCACTTCATCGATGGTGAAAACGATTGTGTGACCCCTGTCAACGGCTATGGATTCTACTGCTTTACCCATCTGCCCGTAACCGATCAATCCAATTCTCATGGGTTCTTTGCTCCTTGTATTACTGTAGTTACTGCCGTTAAAGATATAAAAAAAGGGAAGTTCTTACCGGAACTTCCCCTTATATGGGATTCTGATTATCAGTTATTTCGCTGATTTAACCTTTTTTGCGATTGCAGCAAATGCTTTTGGTTCATTCATTGCCAGATCGGCAAGGACTTTACGGTTGATATCAATTCCGCTCTTGTGAATCTTACCCATAAATTCGGAGTAGGACATACCCTCTTCGCGGCATGCGGCGTTGATCCTGACTATCCACAGTGACCGGAAATGACGTTTTTTTGCCCTTCTGTCACGGTAGGCATAACCAAGCCCTTTTTCATAGATGTTCTTGGCTACTGTCCAAACATTTCCACCCGGGCCAAAATTGCCCCTGGTTTGTGAGAGGACCTTTTTTCTGCGCGCTCTTGACGCAACTGCATTAACACTTCTTGGCATAATTTTCTTTTTTTGAAAGCAGGCGGTCTGTTAAAGACTCTTATAGCTCTGCATTCTGGTTAAACACTTAATTAAACCTGTTGGGAATTTTACTTCATTGCAAGCATCTGCTTGACATTCTTCGTGTCCGTACTGTCCACGATTCCAAAGTAGCCGAGGTTGCGTTTGCGCTTGGTCGACTTCTTGGTCAGAATGTGGCTTTTGTAAGCGTGCTTACGTTTGATTTTCCCTGTTCCGGTTAGCGTAAAACGTTTTTTCGCGCCGGCTTTCGTCTTCATTTTAGGCATCTTTGTTCTCCTTATATAACTACTTTTTCTTTTTCGAAGAAAGAATTATGGTCATTCGCTTTCCTTCTAATGTTGGCTGCTGGTCAAGCTTGCCATCTTCCTCAAGTTCCTCGGCAAACCGCTTGAGCAGTTCTTCACCCTGCTCCTTGAATAGTATCGATCGTCCCTTGAAAAAGACGTATGCTTTTACTTTTGCGCCTTCATTGAGAAATTTCTGAGCATGCTTTACCTTAAAGTTAAAGTCGTGATCGTCCGTTTGCGGTCCGAAACGTATCTCTTTAACAATAATCTTTGTCTGCTTGGCCTTGAGCTCCTTTTGCTTCTTTTTTTGCTGGTAAAGAAACTTGCTGTAATCGATTACTTTACAAACCGGCGGGTCAGCGGCGGGTGAAATCTCGACCAGGTCGAGCTCAAGTTGTTCTGCGATCCTCAGGGCTTCCTGCAGGGAAACGATGCCCGGATTCTCAACATTTTCCCCGACAACACGAACCATGCGGGCGCGGATCTCTTGGTTGATCCTGAATTTCTCCCGGAGATCATCCCTTTTTCGGGGAATGTACCTGGAATTGGTCTGTGTAATAAAGCAATCCTCCTGATTAGTTAGTATTTAATCCTCGATCCGTTTCAGAGCCTCTTCGGTTTCTTTACGGATCATTGTAGCAAAATCTTCGGGCTTCATGCTGCCCATATCCCCTTGTCCCTGCTTCCTGACCGATATTGTGCCTTCCAATTCCTCTTTTTCACCAACGATAAGCAGATAGGGAATCCTTCTTAACTCATTATCCCTGATCTTTTTACCGATCTTTTCGTTCCGGTCATCAATCAGGGTGCGAATATCGGAATTATTTAGTGATTTCAAAACACTTTCCGCGTAATTCTGGTACTTTTCACTGATTGGCAAAACGATAGCCTGATCAGGTGCCAGCCAGAGTGGAAATTTACCGGCGGTGTGTTCGATTAAAACAGCTACAAAACGCTCCATGGATCCAAACGGGGCACGATGAATCATCACCGGCCGGTGGCGCTGGTTATCCTGCCCGATATATTCCAGCTCGAATCGCTCCGGAAGGTTGTAATCAACCTGGATGGTTCCCAACTGCCATTTTCTGCCGATGGCATCCTTCACCATAAAATCCAGCTTCGGGCCATAAAAGGCTGCTTCGCCAATAACAATCTGGCCTTCCAGTCCTTTTTCATTTGTAATCTCGATAATGGCCTGTTCAGCTTTTTCCCAGTTTTCATCGGACCCGATATATTTATCCGGAGTAGTAGGGTCCCGTAAGGATATCTGCGTGATAAACTCTTTAAAATCAAGTGTTTTGAATATGTACAAAACAATATCAATCACTTTGGCGAACTCTTCCTTGATCTGATCCGGGCGGCAGAAAATGTGCGCATCATCCTGGGTAAATCCCCGAACGCGGGTCAGTCCATGTAATTCACCACTCTGCTCGTAGCGATAAACCGTTCCAAATTCGGCAAGCCTGACCGGAAGATCCTTATAGGACCTTGGTTTTGATCGGTAAATCTCGCAATGATGCGGACAATTCATGGGTTTCAGAAGAAACTCTTCGCCTTCAACCGGTGTGTGAATGGGCTGAAATGAATCCTTCCCGTATTTGGCGTAGTGGCCGGAAGTCACATATAATTCCTTGGATCCGATATGTGGGGTGATTACGGGATCATACCCATATTCCTTCTGCACCTTTTTCAGGAAATTCTCAAGGCGTTCGCGCAGCATGGCTCCTCTTGGCAACCAAAGGGGGAGTCCCTGACCAACCCGCTGGCTGAATGTAAAAAGTTCAAGCTCCTTGCCAAGTTTCCGGTGGTCTCTTTTCTTGGCTTCTTCCAATAGTATCAGGTAGTCATCAAGGAGGCTCTTCTTAGGGAAGGTGATCCCGTAAATCCGGGTCAGCTGCTTGCGCTTTTCATCACCACGCCAGTATGCTCCGGCAAGGCTTAAAACCTTTATTGCCTTAATCGGTGAGGTGTCAGGAAGGTGAGGCCCCCTGCACAAATCTGTAAATGCCCCGTGCTTGTAAAGGGTAATCGTTCCATCAGCAAGATCACTGATCAATTCGGTCTTGTATTCATCACCCTTCGTTTGAAAAAGTTCCAGGGCTCCTGACTTGGATATATCCTCCCTGTTATACGGGGATTTCATTGCAGCCAGCTCATACATTTTCTTCTCTATGTCGAGCAGGTCATTTTCTGAAAGAGATTTCTCCCCAAGATCCACATCGTAATAAAAACCGGACTCAATGGCCGGTCCAATTCCGAATTTTACTCCGGGATACAGGTTCTGCAAAGCCTCGGCCATGAGGTGAGCGCTTGAGTGCCAGAAAGCATGCTTGCCTTCCGTGTCATCCCACTTGTGCAGCCTGATGGCTGAATCGGAAGTAATCGGCCGGGTAAGATCCCATATTTCTCCATTTACGGAGATGGCTAACACATCTTTAGCCAGTTGCGGACTGATGCTTTGAGCAATCTCCAGTCCGGTTGTTCCGGCAGAAAATTCCTTGATTCGCTGGTCGGGAAAAGTTATTTGTATCATTTTGAAAATCTAAGGTGCAAATATAAAAAACCTCCCTCTGAATTTACACCTGACAGGTTTTCAAAACCTGTCAGGTGTAAATTCAGAGGGAGGAGAGTGCCCAGAACAGGAATCGAACCTGCACATCCTTGCGAATACTAGTCCCTGAAACTAGCGCGTCTACCAATTTCGCCATCTGGGCAAGGTGGGTGTGTGTTTGGGTGTGAGTGTGTGTGTGAGTAAGCGTACGAGTGCGTGTGTGCCCAGGACAAGAATCGAACTTGCACAACCTACCGGTTACATGGCCCTCAACCATGCGCGTCTACCATTTCCGCCACCTGGGCTAAGGGTGTGCAAATGTAAAACATTATTTTTTATTTCCAAATCCCCAATAATGTCTGAATCTCATCAAACCTGCGGGAACTCCCTGCCAGTTCATAGTCTACCGCTAAACGCTCCAGACAGATACGTATGAAAACGGAATTTCTTAAAGGCATATAAAAAACCGGCTCAATCGGTATGGATTTCCTCATAAGATAATCCGTTATGTCTTTCTGCGAATGTACAGTTCCAAGGTTTGAAGGGTTTATGTAAAACAGGGCATCGTATAGAGCAGGATTCAGGCCGGCAACCGGCTGGTCGTGAAGGCCCAGGTAGGCGAGAATCGGATAATCCGGCATTTCAGTCACAAATACCGGAAGGTCTAACTCCTGGCATATCAGCCCGTAAAAAAGCGTGATTGAGATTTC
>CAZEKJ010000055.1:0-15153 GCA_964512915.1 uncultured Porphyromonadaceae bacterium | reverse complement strand
ATTTCGTTCCCCTTCCCGGTATCAAGAATGCGCTTTATAAAATTATTCCCGGGCGATTCCGGGTGCTCTTCATTTTGCCTGATCCTTAATTTCTCAAACAGAATGGTGTTGATAATCCTGACTTTTTCCAGAGCAGTGAGCTTTTCATTGATTTCAAGCCAAATTTCATCCCGGATGGGCTTGATCCCGGCACGAATATCGTCAATTGTCAGATCCGGAAACTGATAACGGTTCAGAAGCCAGGTCCCGGTCAACAGATCCTGCTTCGGATCGTTGACCCAATTCGCAAACTCCTTTTTAAGTTCAATAAAAAGAATCGATCGGATCAGCTCCTCGATCCTCTCAAGTGATATACGATTTCCGGCATGTTTTAAAAGAGCGTCCAGGTAAGGAAGCATGGAAGGGCCTATTTCACGGATCTTTTTACTCACCGACTGATAAACCAGCTCGTCAGGGTCGTCGAGCAGCCGGATCAACGAATCTTCAGGACCTCTCTCCATCTTAGCCCGGATTAGGTTTGTGTATCTAAAACATATCTGATCAGTTCTTCCATATGCCGGCTGTAATCACCAAGATACTCCTGCCGTGCCCGGTTTGCTATGATCAGGCAAATAGTAAGTGCATCATGCCCCAGGATTTCCGATAATCCGTACAGGGCAGAAGACTCCATTTCGAAATTCGTGATCCTGTATGTCGCACTCTTATAAAGCGTTAATCGATCATTTAACTCCGGATAGGCCAGCCCGGCACGAAGCTTCCTGCCCTGAGGGCCATAGAATCCATGAGCGGCAACCGTTATGCCCCAAAGGCATCCGGAACTGAACTGATGACGAAAACTCTCCGCAGCAGAAGCGGCATATACAAGTGGAAATCCATGAACGACAGATAAATAGCTGTTTATTTCTAATTCAAATATCTCACGGGGCTGGTTGGATGGCCTTTTATAATAATTCATAAGACCATCCAAACCCACTGACCATGCTGATGCAACCCTTGAACCCACGGGTATATCGGGCTGCAGAGATCCGGAAGTGCCTATCCTGATCAGTTTAAGGCGGCGCTTAACATCCTTGTTCTTTCGGGCCTGCATATCAATGTTGGCCAGGGCATCCAGTTCATTGACCACAATGTCCATATTGTCCGTACCTATTCCTGTGCTGAGAACAAGTATCTCTTTTCCCCGATAAAACCCGGATACAGAGGTAAACTCCCGGTTGACGGCGAGCTGCCTGCATTCCGTAAGCATCGATCCCGCCAGGGCGACTCTTCCGGGATCGCCAACCAGCAGAACGGTGTCGGGAACCTGTTCCGGATGAAGATGTAAATGAAAGATCGAACCGTCAGGATTTAAGATCAGCTCAGAAGCGCCGTATGTACTCATGCTCTTTAAAAATAAGATTAAAAATAGCTATTGGAAAGCCAACTGGTGTTACCGGCCAACGGTTTTTTCTACTTTTGCGGGGCAAAATACAATTAAGGCATGATTCAAAGAATTCAAACAATATGGTTACTCCTGAGCCTGGCTGCATGGGCTCTTCTGTTTTTTAGTCCGATAATAGGGTTTACCACCTCTGACGGCGGTGCCTGGATGCTATACGGAGAGGCAATTAAAACGGCAGCCGGTAAGGAAACAGTTATGCAAACAATTCCCCTGATGGTGCTGCTTGGCGTTGTGCAAATACTCGTCTTGATTTCTTTATTCCTGTATAAAAGGCGCGTTCTCCAACTCAGAGTTACTCTTTACTCCATGATCCTCCAGCTATTCTCCTATGCACTGATCGGACTTTATGTTTTCCAGGGATCCGGATTGCTGGAAGCCAGGCCGGGGCTGCTTTTTATGTCGATCATCCCGATGGTTTCCTTCGTTTTTAGTTTTCTGGCATTCAGGGCTATCCGGAGGGATATCCTGCTCCTAAAAATGGTCGACCGCCTGCGCTAGTAATATCGCTCGTTAAATCTTGGATTCACGATATTGTTGTAGATCGATCCGAACGTATAGGAAAATCCAACCTTAAGGGAATAGTCGTAATTAGTGGCCATTTGCTTCTGGCGTAATAGAACCTCTTCAGCTGTGGCTCCCTCCTTCTGAAGGGAAAGCTGGTCATGAATAAAGGCGGCATCACCGGATATACTTAATGATAAACCCTTGAAAACCCTGAAGTATAAGCCTGCCCATAGTCGGATGCTGTTTTTCGACCAATCATGCAGATAATTGGAGTATTGCGCCGATACGTTAATGTTACCCCACGGTTGCCGGAAGTCCGCGGAAGCCAGCAGCTGATGGCTGAATAGCCCCTCTTCCAGTTTATTGTAAATAGTGGTGTCCTGATAGAAGTTATATCCGTATCCGATCCGGTATTGAAACCTGACCTGCTTGCGGTTGGAAAGATCGTAAGGGAAGATGTTATACTCAATAGCCGGTGCCAGGGATGTGGCAAAACGGATATTTCCGTATGTACTGGAAGAGATTCCCGCCCTGCCGCCCAGTGACCAGTGGTCGTTAAGGCTGTTTACGAGAAGGTGGCGGAATGAATAGCTGGTTCGCCTGGATATATACTCTTCCTCATCGTACCGGTATTTTCTGAGACTTCCATCGTAGCTGCCGGCAAAATATATTTTCCACTCAGGAGTCACTTTTTCCGCCTCGACATCATTTTCCATCTCCAGGCTTGAATAACTTTCCTGTTCTTCGAGCTCCCCGGAGGAGCGTATGTCGAAAACCCAGCTGTCCCACTTGTCCGTTACCAGCTTGTCCTCCTTAACACCGGCACCCTCCCCGTCGAAATTAAAACTCATGTATTCCGCCAGCGGCGTTTTCGCTACATATTTCATGAGTCCGATTGCCATCATGCGGGTGTAACCGACTCGCACCATATCCGAAGTGGCATCCGGAGTGGATACATAGGTAACCTCATCGTCGATTCCTAAAAACTCTTCCTGTCCGATCAGATTGATCTTATACTCGATCCCTCCGGATCCTGTAGACTGGCGGGTAACCAGAATATGCACCTGTGCTTCTTTCCAATCCCTTACATAGTTTACAAACGGCATTTCCCGACGAATGTAATCCACGTCGCAACGGGAGCAATCGAGAAATACCCGGATCGCATGATTGCGGAGATTCGGATCTTCAGATTGGGCAATCAGAGAGGCGGAGGCAAAAAAGAGGATCAGAAAAGTAACTAACCGGGATAGGTTCAGAGGTCTCATTTCAGGGATTTGTCGACGAAAATACTCGAATCGTATTGCCTGAGATATGCCCGGGTAGTTAAAAAAAGTTAATCAGATGATTTCCAGATGGTCTTGGTCGGTTATTTTCTCACAATACCTGCATTTCAAGGCAGCTGGTCCCTTTCTGACAACCTCAAAAGAGGTTATCATCTGTTCATGGTTGGTGATGCACTTCGGATTCATGCACTTCACTATGGCAGTTACTTCATCCGGAATCGAAACGACCTTTTTCTCTACCACCTCATAATCGCGGATGATATTCAGCTTGGCATCGGGTGCAACGAGGGAAATTTTGTTCAGTTCAGCATCCTTGAAATAGATGTCAGCAACCTTAATTATTGCCTTTTTACCCAATTTTTTGGATTCAAGATTGAACCCAAAGGTTACCTGCTGCTGTATATTGTTCAGTCCAAGTATGTTAATAACACTGAATAAATTCTGAGATGGGATATGGTCAATGACGGTACCATTCTTTATCGCATTGACTTTAAGTTCTTTTTTTGCTTCCATGGTCATTCTCTTTTTACTTTACACCCAATATTTTGGAAATTATAGCCATGCGCGTGAAAACGCCATTCAGTGCCTGTTCAAAGTAGTAAGCTTTTGGATTGGCATCTACATCGTAATTGATTTCATTAACCCTTGGCAGTGGGTGCAACACCTTAACATTGGGTTTTGTCTTCCCAAGCATCGCATTTCTCAGAATGTACACATTCTTAACTTTCTCATATTCAAGTGGATCTGAAAATCTTTCCCGTTGAACCCTGGTCATATAGATGATATCGGCATCATCCATATTGTCTGCGATATCCTTGTATTCATGATACTCTATCCCGTTCTTGTCCAGCAGTAGCTTGTATTCGTCAGGCATCTTAAGCTCGTCTGGTGCGATAAACACAAATACCGGATTAAAATGAATCATGGCAATCAGGAGTGAATGCACGGTCCGTCCGTATTTCAGATCACCAACCATGCAGATCTTCAGGTTGTCGAGGCGCCCCTGGGTCTTCCGGATAGAGTACATGTCAAGAAGTGTCTGGGTTGGGTGCTGGTGGGCCCCGTCGCCTGCATTGATGACCGGAACCGGTGAAACCTCACTGGCATACTTGGCGCTTCCTTCCAACGGGTGACGCATGACAATCAGGTCACTGTAATTGGAAACAGTCAGGATGGTGTCTTTAAGTGTTTCACCCTTTGAAACACTGGAAGAAGAGGAATCAGAAAAACCGATCACACTGCCGCCCAGCCTGTTGACTGCTGATTCGAAACTTAGCCGGGTACGTGTTGATGGCTCGAAAAATAGTGTTGCTACCACACTGCCATGAAGGAGGTCCTGTCGGGGATTTTTTTCGAATTCCCCTGCAAGATCAAGGATCTGAAGCATCTCATCCTTATTGTAATCTGTTATGGATACTAAACTTCTGTTTTTCATAGGTTCCGGTTTTACGCGATCTTAACTTCTAAAATTAGAACAAGGAAAGTGACTCCGCTCAATCAACGTATAATAATTATTTACTAGTTATTCACAGCTCAACCGGTTTAGCTTCAACGGATTCAATCCTGTTGAGCTGGGTAGTTACCCTCTCCGCCAGTCCTGAGCGTATCCGTAACACAACTGAGCAGCTCTCCGAAAAGTCCTGTTGGACAATTTCCGATTTATGATCTCTGGCGATTTTGAGGACTTCGTTCAGGAGCGGGTAGGGAAAGGTTATCCTGATTCCCGACAGGTAGTATTTTTCAATGACTGTACCTGCTTCCACAGCCTCGCGGGCAGCGGTTCGATAGGCCTGAATCAGTCCGCCTACGCCAAGAAGTGTCCCGCCGAAATATCGGACTACAACAATCAGGATATTGTTCAGGTGCATCGACTGTATCTGGCCGAGAATAGGTTTACCTGCCGAATTGGTGGGTTCGCCGTCATCGTTAACCCTGTAGTTCTGTTCACCGGGACCAATTCTCCAGGCATAGCAGTGGTGCCGGGCATCGTGATATTCTTTTCGCAAAGTGGCCAGGATTTCCTTAACCTGATCGAGCGTGTCAACCGGGTAGGCCAGAGCGATGAACTTGCTGCCCCGGTCTTTACAGAGGCCTTTTGAAGGTTCTTTAAGTGTCCGGTAAATATCATCCATAGACATGGCCAAAAGTATTCAGAAAATACTAATTTCCGCCAATAACAGAGCAATGTCAAAATGAAACGACTACTACTTCTCATCCTGCTTTCACCTTGCAGTTGGGCTTTTTCTCAGGATATTCCTTTTACAGGAACCTGGGAACTCCTTAAGGGAAAAAGCACAACTATCGACCTGTTTGCCACACTGGAGATTGACCTTCTTCAGACAGGGAAAGAAATCTGCCTGACCCGAAGATGGGGCAGGGGGGCCCAGTCTTATACCGATAGTCTGCCGGTCCGTATGAATGGATCCGGGGAATCTGTCATAATTGAGAGCCGGCTTTTCCCGACAAACGTTTTCATGGGGATATCCGCGCAAACCGGGGAGCGAAAAAAACTCAGCTCGAAATATGACAAGGCAGATTATACCTTAACCCTGAGTGAGAAAATTCCCGTTTTAGTTTCACAGGGTAAATCGGAGGTGGAGAACATTCATTTGCTTAAATATGATCCGTCACGTGATATTCTTGATTACGAGATCAGCAGGTCGAGCCGGACAGCCGGTGATCCGATCCGGTTTGTGCTTAAGCGCAAGGGAGCACGGCAGGCATGGTTCATGAACCTTGGTAACAATTGGGAAATTGGCGGGGCCTTAAACTGGCAGGCAGCGTTGATCAGCTTGCAGGGCCTGGTTAACAGGGACATCCCGCTGCTTTACTTTAATTATCCGGATGGCTGGGATTACCGGTTTACACCGGACATAAAGAACTATCTGGCTCAATCGCACTACTATTCTTTCACAGAGATTACAAAACCTGAAGATGCTCTCAAAATCTTTAAAGATAAAATCTCCGGTTATGTAGTTTGGGATACCAGGGTAAGAACCTCTCTCATCGTTGCATTTACGATTGCCGGCATAGAAAAATCCATCGTTGTGGACGAAAGCATGATACCCTACATGGAAACTTTAGGGGTGAGAAAACGATACGATCTGAGGAACAAATTTGTCGGGATGAAGGATGCTGAGATTTACAAATGGGCTTATGATAATTACTGGCAGGCTTGTTCGAAGGATAAAATCGTTTGGATGGGCGGAGAATCAGGTAAAATCATGAAGCCCGGTGTTGCAGACTGGGGAATCCAGCAGCAGGCTTTTTTCACGGATTTGTCTACCCGGCCCACGGATACCGTTGAATATGCCCTTGCCGAGAGGATTCTATCGGAAATGAATAACATGGGAATGGTTTTCGGATGGCATTCCTATGCTAAAGACCTCGAGAGGCAGCATGTTACGCTCTGTTCAAAACACGGATTAAGGGTTGAGGGACTCCATACCCTTCCGAACCTCAGCTTTATGTCGAAGGTCACGGCGACACCTCATTTTGCCTTTAAGAACCACCATAATGTTGCGGGTAAAACCAAACCAGTGGCGGGCAAGAAGGTTTATATTTCCTGCATCCAGACCGATTGTCTGGGCCTTGGAGCCTGGAACCGGCCGGGCAGGGGAGATATTCCCTATGCCTGGGAGGTGACCATGAACTGGTCGTGGCTGGCACCTGCCATGCTGGAATATTTCTATACTCAGGCTACTCCCAATGATTACTTCATCGGTTCCCTGGGAGGCCCGGGGTATGTTTATCCGAAAGCCGTCCCTGCCGAAAAGCGGGTATGGCTGATCAATGAAGCCTACCGACTGATGAAGCAGCTGGACCTGAATATCTTTGAGATCATGGATTATTCGGAAGGAAGCACGATTGAGGGGAATTCGGAGCTGACCGAAGAGGTAGTTGCTCAGTATATCAGTCTGATGCCCGATATTATTGGCCTGGTAAATGGGTATTCTCCATCATTCAGCTTCGGAAAAAAGAAGGGTGTGCCTCTGCTCAGTTATGACTATTATCTCTCACCCGAAAAGCTGGAAGCTGAGGCAGTGGCTGACCTGAGGGAATTGGCTGCGCTGAATACTGAGCGTCCCTATTATCTTTTGATTCATATCCGTCAATACAGTGATATTTCCAGGGTGAAGGCAATACTGGACAAACTGGGACCTGATTTTGAGGTTGTTCCGCTGGATGTTATGATGAAAATGGCAGCCGACAAACCGACTTTTAAGGAGCGGTATCTGGAGGTTCCTAAAAAGAAATAGAAACTAAATGGTGATTCTCCCGGTCCGTACAGGTGATGTTATTCTCCGTTCCTTACCCGGATTGCATACCATTTTCCTAAAAAGTTACCATCAAGAAATGCACTGCCGGTTATGTAATCGTAGGCTTCATTGATATTACCCTTAAAGCTGTATTTGCCACTGCCGTTTCGTCCACCTGCCTGTGCAGTAGATTCGACCACCACCGCACTTCCTGTGATTGTGCTCGTGGCCAAAATAGCAGTTGCTGTAGAATTCTGGGTCAGCTGCATGGTTCCTTTAATGGTTCCGTCGGGCTTCTGAACCAGTGTCAAAATGCCGTTTGTGGCGATAAAAGAGGTAAATGTGCTGGACCACCTTCCGGTGACAGACGGCAGGATCGTTATGTCGCGGGTTGCAGTATTCTTCCCTCCATCGCCTGTTGCTGTGAGTGTTACGGTATAAGTTCCGCCGGAGCTATAAATATGAACGGGGTTTTCGGCCGTCGAAACCGAATCATCTCCGAAAGTCCAGGTGAAAGTGGTGGCATCGGTGGTCTGGTTGGTAAAATGAACCGTATCACTTGCCAGGGCATTTTCAGGTTCCACGGTGAAAGCTGCGACCGGTTTAGGACCCTTGCTGCAGGAGGCGAAAAGCACCATAGTGGAAAACAGTGCAATGGAAATAAATGAGTTTTTCATTTGTGGGTTGTTCTGGAATTGAGGGCGAAGATAGGCTTTAAACCAGTGCTCCCGGATTATGAAGGGAGAGGTTTAACAATTCTTAAGAAATCGCAAAAAAAAAGCCCGGAGAATATCCGGGCGTGGGTTGTGATCCAGCTGGGATTCAATCTGGATCGCGATATCCTAACGTTTACGAGGGTTACAGAGGGTTAATAAAATTCCCGTGGCGACATAGTGGCGTTGCTGGAAGAAAGTACTTGAAAAATATGATCTCTGTGATACCCACAATATTTATCTAACATCAAGTTGTTCAATAAGTTAAGAGCCTGTGCCGTAATCTTGCCGGATACTCATTTTTAGGTGGTTCAGTAGCGTTAACCCGCTAATTCCCTAACCGACAATATGGTTAGGAGTATTATCGAGTACTTTATCTCCGGATTCAGCCTTGGTTGGGGCAATCCGCCAGGTGGTCATTGTTTCGATTTGCACCTTGAGCATGCCGATAATTTCATCCTTGGCAGCTATTACTTCTTCCATCGAGTGCAGGTACTTTGCAAAATCGATGCTGACATTCCCGACCGCTTTCCTTTCGCATTTAGAGGTACCTTCTCCGGTAAAGAGCCACCTCGGACAAAAGTCCGGATAGATTGACAGGAATTTCGACATGTTTCTAACACTCATGTTGTTTTTGCCGCTTCTCATCATGCTGATAGCAGTATGGGAAACTTCCAATTTTTCAGCCAGCTCGGAAGTTGTAATATTGTTTTCTTCCATCCAGCTGTTTAATCTCAGATTATCAGACATGTAGTTCAATATTTCAACAATTACTTAAATTTTATACCCGAAGACCCAAACTTTAAATTACATTTGGTGAATTACGCGTTCATTATTAACAACTTCCAATGACAAGATAGTCTATTTAGACGACAATGTCATACAATGTACGACACATTAATGCTAAATCGACTATATTATGACGAATGATCAAATCAAGGCTATCAAAGCAAAACTTCCCAAAGGTTCCAGGTCAGAAATTAAAGAAGCAACCGGATTAACCCTTGGCTACATTGACAAGGTTCTGGCAGGATCCCGCTTTAACAAGGATGTATTCCATATCGCATTCGATATAATCGGCAACCTTGAGGCTGATAAGAAATCAGTTGACGAAAGGTTCAATGAACTTTTTAATGAAGATCAAAATCAGTAATGAGCTCCTTGCCGACAACAGAGATACTGGAGGCTAATTCACTTATCCTCCGTATAACCCTCCTTGAAACCGCCTTCCGGGCATGCCCGGTTACAGACGAAATGAGACGTTTCCTCATTCAAATGGACCTCTCTTACAGTTATAAGAAATTAATGCAGACAAGAGGCCCAACCCTTAACCTCATACTTCTATCCCATGCATCGTGAACGAAACCCTTATTATAGCCAGATTGTCACAAGGCCCACTGGCGGCCGGCTATCCCACCTTCCAGTATCCTGATTCCAAGAGTAATCCAAGCTTCTTCCCGCAGAAGTTCTTTACCTGTTTCCCCGTCAAAGGAGTTACCCGGGTTAAAATTAGCCTGGTGGATTTCGCTAAAGGCCAACCCGATTCGGACTGTCCTAAGAGGATCACTTTAAGGCCCTTAGCCTTATGAAAGCCTCGCCCCTAACATCCCTGATAGACCCGACTGCAGCGGTTATTAACCGCCATTCCTCGGTCAGGTCCATACGATTAATCCACCGCGCCCTGCTGTCCCATATCCAAACTCTGGGCCAAGCCAGAAGTCTCACTGTAAGAAAAGAGATTGAGGATGAGTCTTTTGAGGTTGAGTATGATTCAACTGTGCAACTTTGCTCGGATATCGAAGCATTCCTCAAAATCAGAAAAGATGCTTAACCCAACCTTTCACCACGTGGCAGCGGGTTATATAAGATCCCTGGTTAAGCAGCGCCGGTACCTTCAGAAAGCCGGATTGTCAAAATCCAATCCGGGGTTAACCGCCGGATCCCTGGATACCCTGGAAAAATACATGGGAGCCTACTCGTGGGACACCGACCTGAAAATGGCCCTTTTCTGGACCAAACATTCCTCGGATATCTATGCGCTTATACCCGGCAGTCGCTCTGGGTACCACCGTAAAGCCATACTCCTGTTTCAGCTACTCTCCTGTAAGGCAGAATCCCTTCTTATGGGCAGCCCCCAAAGGCCTCGTCAGGAGTCATTACACGCATTTAACTAGGGTATCCCCGCAAAACATGTTTCACCCTCTGCCTCGGGCAGTGGTAAATATTCTGCCTTACACTGTTCAGAATCCTACAATGATACCACAAGAAATAATCTCTCAGCTCGACCAACTATCAATAGTTGAGGTGATTCAGTCCTATATTACCCTAAAGAAAAGTGGAGCCAATCATGTGGCAAACTGCCCCTTCCATACCGAGAAGTCATCGAGCTTCACGGTTTCGCCGGCCAAAAATATTTACAAATGCTTTGGCTGCGGGGTGGGGGGCGGCCCGATCAAATTTGTACAGGAATATGAGAAACTTGATTTTGTAGAGGCTTGCCACAAACTTGGCTCAGCCTTCGGCGTTGATGTTCCAACCTTTGAAATATCGGATGACCAGCGAGAGGCCAACCGGCTGAATGAATCCCTTTATCTGGCAAATAGCTTTGCGGCCGAGTACTTTTCCAGTAACCTCAGGGATCCGAGTAACCTGTCGGCCATGGATTATGCCCTGGGCCGCTGGCATAAAGAAACCCTGGAGAAGTTTAACCTTGGATTTGCCAGTAAATCCTGGGACAGCTTCCTGAATTTTGCCATCAGCAAGGGCTATAAAGCGGAAACACTCCTGGCGGCCGGCCTCGTTTCGGAAAGTAAAAAGAACCCGGGCCAATACTACGATGTATTTAGGAACCGACTGATCATCCCCCTTCCTGACCGAAGGAACCACATCATGGGCTTTACCGGACGAACCCTGGATGGAGATGAAAAGAAGTACATCAACACCAAAACAACACCTATATATATTAAGGGTAACCAACTCTTTGGAATGAACCTGGCCAGGGAAGCCGTCCGGTACCACGATATGGCCTACCTGGTGGAAGGCAATGCAGATGTCATCAGGATGTCCGAGATCGAGGTGCCAAACTCAGTGGGCATATGCTCCACCAGCTTTACCCTGGAGCAGTTGGCTTCCCTTAAAAAGATCTGTTCAACCATTACCATTATTCCCGATACCGATGAAGCGGGAACCTTATCCATTGATAGTTCCGCCAAAATGATACTGGAGGCCGGGATGAACTGCAACGTCCTGGAACTTCCCCACAAAGAGAATGAGAAGAACGATGCAGACAGCTTCTTTACCTCTAACGAGCAGTTCACCAAGTATTCCAATAGCCATGTAAAAGACTATATTGTATCTAAGGCCTACAAATACAGCGTCTTACCTAAGACGGCGGCCAACCGGCTCCGTGCCGTCAATGAGATCTCCCTTATGATCGCACGAATGGAACCTATAACCCAGGGATTCTACATCGAGCAGGTCAGTAACCTTATAAAGCCGAAAAAGGTCTGGACCGACAGGATCGCGGATCTCAATAGGTCCAGCACCCCTGAGGTTGTAACCGCCGACAAGCAAAACGCCATTCCGGAACATATCTCCCTTGTCGACTGGCAGAAATATGGCTTCTATGAGGATAAGAACTGCTACTATTTCCGAACGCAAAAGGGGATTGAAAGGGGCTGCAACTTCACCCTGGTGCCGCTGTTCCACATTGAATCCATCAGCGACTCAAAAAGGATCTTTAGGATAACCAATGAATACGGGATTACAAGGGTTATTGAACTGCCAATCAATGCCCTGATCAGTATCGGAAGGTTCAAGGAAGCCATCGAGAGCCTGGGCAACTTTCTCTGGGAGATGACAGAAACGGAGCTCAATAAACTAAAGCGGTATCTCTATCAGGAAACAAAATCCTGTATCCCCATCACCCAGCTTGGCTGGCAGAAATCAGGATTCTACTCCTGGGGGAACGGGATCTTCAACGGATCATTCACCCCGGTAGATGAGCTGGGTATCGCTTCGCATGATAATGTGAATTACTACCTGCCGGCATTCTCCACAATCTATCAGAAAGAGTTACAGTTATACCAGAGTGAGCGGCATTTTCTTCACCGCACCCGCAATGAGATCACCCTTCAGAGTTACAGCTCGAAACTAATCAAGGTCTTTGGCGATAACGCCTCGGTGGCCCTATGCTTTCTCATGGCAACCCTCTTTAGGGATATCATTCATAAGAAACTGAACTTCTTTCCGATCCTGGATCTGTTCGGTCCCAAGGGCGCCGGGAAAACAGAATTGGCCGTAAGCATCATGTCTTTCTTTGGTAAATCAGGCAAGGGGCCAAATATCAATAACACCTCAAAACCGGCACTCGCGGATCATGTTGCCCAGCTCTGTAATGCATGCGCCCATATTGATGAATACCGGAATACGATCGAGCTCGAGAAGATAGAGTTTCTAAAAGGGTGCTGGGACGGCACCGGGAGAACCCGCATGAATATGGATAAGGATAAAAAGAAGGAAACTACTTCGGTTGATTGTGGCGTTATCCTCTCCGGTCAGGAAATGCCAACGGCCGATATCGCCCTTTTCAGCCGGCTGATCTATCTAACGTTTTCAAAAGTATCCTTTACCGACAGTGAGAAAGCGGATTTTAATGAACTAAAAGAAATCGAAGAACTTGGGAATACCCACCTCACCAACGAGATTCTTTCCCTTCGAAAAATCTTTGTATCGTCTTATGACGATAGTTACGACCAGGTGAGCCATGATTTTACTGTGGCACTAGGCGGAACCGTTATAGAGGACCGCATCTTCAAGAACTGGGTAGTCGTCTTGGCAGCCTATCATTCAATCCAGGCGCATATAGAGGTTGGTTTTAACTATACGGATCTCATTCACTGGTCAGCGTCCCAGATCATAATACAAAATATTGAGACGAAGCGGAGTAGTGAGATTTCCTCCTTCTGGGGAATTGTGTCCTACCTGGCATCCGATAACCTCATTCATGACGGGATCGATTACCGCATTGAAATGGTCAATGAAATCACAACGGAAGAAATGGATGAACCCCGGAGGTTCACCACCGGTACACCGGTTATCTATATTCAACTATCCCGCATCCTTCAACTATACCGTAAGCACGGTAAATCATCCGGAGAGAAGATCCTCCCGATTGACTCCATCCGGTACTATATCCGTAATGACCCCCGGTACCTTGGAACCAAGCGTACGAGGTTCCTGTTCCTGGATCAGCTGACATCGGTGGAAGGAGTATGGTCAAGCAAGCCGGAATGGGCGTACGTGCTTCTCTATAAAGATCTCGGGATTGACCTGTCAACCTCGACCGAGACTGAGGATGAAAATTTGGGTAATCCGCCCAAACCACGTGGACCCGGCAGGCCGACGAAATTTGCCATCCCGCATGATTATACCCAAAATAAACTAAGCGATGAATTCTAGACTTTCTTTTAGGGTGGAACATATTTCACAAAATAGAACGAAATTCTTTGGCCCGCGTTTATTGGGCCTTCAAGGGGTAGAGTTCATGAGCGTCCCCGTTACGAATCGGAACAAAATGGAACGTAATTACCCCGGCGAGAATCCTTACGGAACAAAATAGAACCCTATGGAGAGTATAGTATAGTATTTTAAAAAGTTAAAAATATGTATATGAGAGAGTTATGTTTCGTTCAATTTTGTTCCGTCTGTTCCGTAGACTTTCTGGGTCAAGGGTAATTGGAATACAATTATTTAAGTAAAGCCATGGACTATATCGACCGTGTATATGTTGACCTGAAAGACAGGGAGCCTGGTAACTACCTTATGTCCAGTCTAAAAGACCCGGAAAAATTTATTGCCGCGGTGAAATATTTGATAGATGGAGGCTGGATCATCAATGTTCATTGGGATTCTAGCTACACGACACTCTTTATTAAGGAAAAACCACCGGCGGTTGGGCCGGAAAATCCCCCGGTTATCAGGGCAAAACCGGATTGGTATTCTAGTGGAAAACCCCCCGCGTCAATTATCATTTCATGAAAGACTCTATAAGTACAAATTGGCACCTCTTCATACTAATACTTCCCTTAAGGTTATTCTATTGGGCGTTCCCCTACGGGTCGCTAGCAAGAGAGGCTATTATCTTTCCAGGTGCCCCAGAAAGGATAACCGCCGCACGCTAACGCAATTTCTACACGCTATACAAATTCTACGATGAACCTATTACTGCTTGAAAACGAGATTAGTACACTAAAGAAACTGCTGGATCACTTCCTTGGGCGAGACTATTACAATCCACTTATCACCTCAGAATTTACGGGGAAACTCTTTTCCATGCGTGAATTCCTGAAAGAGCCGGTCACCATACTGGTCATGCGTATTGATACCGATGATCTGATCATCCTGGCTGTTCTTACCCGCGGATACCAGGGAGAAGCAAGAACCCGTCGCCTGGGTGAAGGGGTATTCGATGAACTCCTTCAGTTCTCGCTCTTTCTGTATTCATACCTCTGTGATCCCCCCTCGAAAACCCTTGTCATGTCTGACTACTACGGTCACCCGGTTACTTACCCTTTACGGGTACCAGCCACCCGGAAGACTGATGTCTCAGGTGAGCCCATATTCTCAAACTTAAATTAATCAGGTACCATGAAAAAATATCAACTAACAGTCTTTACAGGAACCAAAAAGGAGCATGAGGCCCTAGTCAAACTTGGATACCGGGCGCTGCCAGACTACCTTCTAAAGGAAGCCAGGAAAGCTCTCAGCGGCCGCTCATCGGTTATCATTGGTAATCCCAAAGACTCGAACATAGTAGCCTGGGATAAAAGAAGTAAGGAAACCGCAGTTAATCCAGGAACTTAAAATTGAAACAAATGCCATCCGGAAAAACTATTACCATTGCTTGCAAGCCTTACGTCAAACAGTTCATGACACAGAACTACGGGTATCCG
>CAZEKJ010000054.1:0-27602 GCA_964512915.1 uncultured Porphyromonadaceae bacterium | reverse complement strand
TTATTTACTTTGAAAACAGGATTAATGAAAGTGACACAGTTTAGTGAGCACTCCCGCTTGATTATAAATTAACTACAGTATCAACTTTATTCTTTTTTCTTATCCCTTAATGCTAATTTCTGCCTTCTGCCTTCTGCCCTCTGCCCTTTGCCTTTTTGTCCCACCCCCGCGCCATGTTGCAGGCTTACTTAACCGGCTGAGTCCACGCCATCTCCACATCCCCTTCCGCAAATGGATTCGCCTTGGGTTTGCTGGAAGTTACCCGGGCCCGTACGAATAACTCAGCGCCGGTTCTTTTATAGGAAGCTTTGGTTCCGACTACGGTTTTCAGGATTTCGGGCTGATCCTTGCCCTTGACCCATCCGATAAACTCGGTTTTAAAGGTAACTCCCGCTTCATCTTTTATTATGATATTCAGTCGCTTGCGGTTGCTGCTGAAGTCGAGCAGCTCAATGCCCGTGGAAGAATAGAAATCCCCGGTATACATAGCCTGATAAAGTGCCACAGGGGTCAGCTCCATTGCCCTTACCATCACCCATCCGCGGCCCGGATTGGCTTTGCCTGCTCCATACTGGTCATACTGATGTGCATCGTCGGTGGCAGTGCCGAGTAAAAGCGGCAGCCCGTTGTCGATCCTCCATTTATTCGCCCGGTCCCACATCACTTCAGTGGATGGATGGGCCGAATCCCCGTAATTCCTGACCGAGGGGTGACCGTTGAATACCTCAAAGAACCGGGCACCGCAGCGGGCCAGGTCGTCGGTTGAAAGTCCCCAGCCGAAGTTCGGGTGGTTCACCATGATCCATTCGGGATTTTGGCTGTTCTCCAGCGCCTTCCGGATGGCCCTTACATTTGCGGCCGTGCATTCGCCCGTGGTTGCCCCGCCAGTGGGTTTTACTACCTTGCTGAGATTAAACCCGTTGAGGTGCACCGGCCGCTTTTCCGAAGCATCGGAAATCTCCTCG
Source organism: uncultured Porphyromonadaceae bacterium (assembly GCA_964512915.1). Lineage (GTDB taxonomy): Bacteria > Bacteroidota > Bacteroidia > Bacteroidales > UBA12481 > UBA12481. The sequence goes on along the minus strand of CAZEKJ010000054.1, from coordinate 26,637 downwards.
GAGTTCAGAATAAGAAACGCTCCTGGCTTCTCGAACTCAGCCCGGTATTCGGCCAGCTGCTTCAGCACTACTGTATCCTTGCCGACAACCTTTGTTTTCCGGCCTTCCTGGAGAATATTGTGATCGGTTACCGCCAGGAACTGATATCCATGATCACGGTACCAGCGCGCTACTTCTTCCGGGTAGGTGTTTCCATCGCTCCAGTAGGAATGCGTATGCAGGTTTCCTTTGAGGAATCGCTTGGGCTCCTGATTTCGGAAGCCTGCAAGAGCGAATATCAGGATAAGAAAAGAAACAGAAAGGGTGAATTTGAGTTTCATGGGTCGCTTATTACAATTGCAAGGGCAATTTAAATTATTTCCCTGTCAGTTGGCTTATCCGACCGGAATCAGCCGGACGATTTTGCCCGGGTTTTCGATGGCTACATACACCAGTCCATCGGGGCTCATGACCACATTCCTGACGCGGCCGATCCCTTCAAGCAGTTTCTCCCGGTGCTGGACGGCATGATCACGGATCACTACCCGCTCAAGGTATTGAAACCGCAGGGACCCGATCAGGAGACTATGGCCCCACCTGGCATAGCGGCTGCCGGTGACGAAAGTCATGCCACACGGTGCTATCGACGGGATCCAATAGGTTACCGGCTGTTCCATCCCCTCTTTTTCAGTGAGTTCGGTGAGCATGGTGCCATCGTAATTGATCCCGTAGCAGATGACCGGCCAACCGTAATTCAAACCCGGTTTCACCAGATTCAGCTCATCGCCCCCGCGTGGGCCATGCTCTGAAACCCACAACTCTCCGGTGACCGGATGAATGCAGGTTCCCTGAGGATTTCGGTGGCCATAACTCCAGATGGACGGCATTGCGCCGGGCGTGTTAACGAAGGGATTGTCGGTAGGAACCGTGCCGTCGTCGTTGATCCGGTGAATCTTGCCGTTATGATTATCAAGCGATTGTGGAAACTCGAAGTGCTGACCCCGGTCACCGACACCGAAAAACAGATGGCCCTGCCGGTCAAAAGCCATCTTGCAGCCGAAATGGTGGCTCCGGTCGGTGTCGGGCATGGCCTTGAAGAGGATCTGCAGGTCGGTCAGGGTGTTGCCCCTGAGCCGCGCCCTCATGATGGCCGTGTTGCCGATCCGTTGGGCAGAGGCAGTGCTCAGGGCAGAATAGGAAAAATAGATCCATCCGTTCTTTTCGTAATCAGGATGAAGCACAATATCCAGCAACCCTCCCTGTCCGGAGGCCATCAGGACAGGCAGGCCTTGTATCGGTTCCGAAAGTTTTCCGCCCGAAAAACGGTGCAGGGTTCCCGCCCGCTCAGAGATCAACAGGTCCCCGTTGGGCAAAAAAGCCATCCCCCAGGGTACGCTTAAGCCCGAAATCACCGTGTCCACCACAAAGCGCTGAACCTCGGATTCAATAACCGCACCAGGACCGGTCGCGGGCTTAAGTAGGGTCCGGTCCTCCGGAATACCTTTTTTCACATAGATCGCAAGTTCCTCGATCTCCTTATCGGTAAAGGTTTTCTGAAAGGCCGGCATACCCATGGATTCAATGCCGTACTTGATGCTTTTCACTGCTGAAGCGGTACCCTGCTCCTCCATCCAGACCTTGGCTGCAAACTTTTCAAGTTTCTCCCCATGACAACCGGCGCAGAATTTCTGGTAATTCACGGCAGCTTTCTCAGGAGCGGCGCTCATTCCTCCTGGAGCCGCGCTCGGTGCAGTTAAAAAGATGAGTCCCCCGATTGATAATAGGATGGCAGCTGGCAAAATAAGTCTTCCTGTTGTTTTCATAGCCTGTTCTTCCTGTCGGTTTGACAATTAGTCCCGATGCGATCTGTAAAAGTTAATAAATTATTTGGTCGTTTCGTTTAACCTGATTTATATTTGCAATTAATAGACCTATTAAATAGAATTGTTAAATAACTTAGTTATGATGGAGAGCCACGCAGATATTACTACCGAACAGGCGATTCTGGAGGCGGCCGAGCGTCTGTTCCTGGAGAAGGGCTTTGCGCTGACTACCACCACGGAGATTGCACGGGTGGCGGGTTGCAATCAGGCGATGGTTCATTATTATTACCGGACCAAGGAGAAACTGTTCACTTCGGTATTTGAAAAGAAGGCCCGGATGATGGTGGCCAACCTGCTGCAGGCCGACCGCCCGGATTTGTCGTTTGAGGAAAAACTACGGCATAAGATCGAGGCACATTACAATATGCTGAAGGAGAATCCCCGCCTTCCCTTTCTCTTTTTCAATGAGATGATAACCAATCCTCCCCGGCTGCTGGCTCTGCGCGAAATCATCAAGGATTTCCCTCTCGGCATTGTCAAGCCCATGGAGGCGGAGCTCAAGGCTGAGATCGCCCTGGGAAACATCCGGCAGGTTAGCATGATTGATCTTCTGATGACGATGCTGTCGCTGAACGTGTTCCTGTTTCTGGCGAGCCCGATTTTCAAAACCCTTACGGGGATTTCCGATGAGGAATTTGAGCAGATGGTTGAGCGGCGAAAAGAGGAGAACGTGACGGTTATTCTTAAAAGTTTACGGCCCGATTGAATGGATTTTATCGGAATAGAAATTAAAAAGGACTGAATATGAGAGTGTTATTTTTTGCCGTTTTTGCTTCATTCCTGATGCAATCTCCGGCAGCTTACGGCCAGCTGACGCTGGATGCCTGCCGTGAGAAAGCCCGGGCCAACTATCCGCTGATCCGGCAGTACGGGTTGATCGACCGGACGGCTGAGTATAACCTGTCCAATGCCTCCCGGGGATACCTGCCGCAGGTTTCCCTGATGGCCAAGGCGAGCTATCAGTCGGAGGTTACGGAGATCCCCATCAACATCCCGGGTATTCCGGCGTTTTCCGTCTCCAAAGACCAGTACCAGGCTGTGGCCGAGGTAACACAGGTTCTTTGGGACGGTGGCGCGATCCGGGTGCAGAAGCAGATCATTGAGCAGTCGGCCGAGGTCGACCGCCAGGGCCTGGAGGTTGCCCTGTACGCCCTGAACGAGCGGATCAACCAGCTTTTCTTCGGGATACTGGTGATCCGTGAGCAGCTCCGGCAGAACGAGATCCTGCAGGCCGGGTGGCAGAATAACATCGACAGGGTGGCGGCAGGTATCAGCAGCGGCATCGCCAGCCAGTCCGACCTGGATGCGCTGAAGGTTGAGCAGCTGCGAACGGCCCAGCGGACAACCGAGTTGCGGTCGGCGGAGAAAAGCTACCGGCAGATGCTCTCGGCCATGATTGCGGAGCCGATAGGAGAGGAGATCGTTTTTAGCAAGCCTGATATGAAGGGTTTCACCGGCGAAGCGGCCGGGAATAACCGTCCGGAACTGAAACTTTTTCAATCCCAGAGAAGCTTGCTCGACCGTCAGCAGGATGCAATCCGGGCCGGCAACATGCCCAGATTCGGCCTTTTTCTGCAGGGTGGGTACGGGAAGCCAGGGCTCAATATCCTGAATAATGAGTTTTCGCCCTTTTACATCGGCGGAGCCCGGCTCACCTGGAACCTCAGCAACTATTACCAGCAGAAGAATAGTCTGGAGAAGTTGGGAGTCAGTAGTCAATTAGTTGATCTGCAGGAGAATATATTTCTCTATAACAGCAACCTGGCCGGAATCCAGCAGAATGCCGAGATCACCAGGATCCGCGAGCTGATCGGCCGCGACGATGAGATTATCATGCTGCGGCAAAGGATCCGGCAGTCATCTGAGGTAAAGGTGGAAAACGGAACCCTCTCAGTTACGGAACTGATCCGTGACATCCAGGCGGAGGATATGGCGCGGCAGGAGCGGGTGGTTCATGAAATGCAACTCCTGATATCGGTATACAATCTTAAAAATCTGAAAAACAATTAAACAGAATACCATGAAAATGATATGCTATGCCTTTGTGGCAGCCGGAATCCTGGGGCTGGTCTCTTGCGGGAAAACCAGGGAGAGCCTCGATGCCAACGGGACTTTTGAGGCTACGGAAATCATTGTTTCATCTGAAGCCACCGGTAAACTGATGGAGTTTGCGGTGCAGGAAGGGCAGGTTCTGGAATCGGGACAACAGGTGGGGTACATCGACAGCGTTCAGCTTTATCTCAGGAAAATGCAAACGCTGGCCAGCATGAAGGCCATTGAGACGCGGCGTCCCGACAGCCGCAAGCAGCTAGCCGCCCTGGAGCAGCAGATCGCCACGGCAAAATCGGAAAAGATCCGGGTGGAAAAGCTTCTGAAAGCCAATGCCGCCAATCAGAAGCAGCTCGACGACCTGAATGCCCAGATTGCCTTGCTTGAAAAGCAGCTCGCTGCGCAGAAATCCACCCTGTCAATCACCGACCGCGGCATTGGGAGCGATAAGGAGGCCCTTGGTTTCCAGGTTGACCAGCTCACCGACCAGCTCACCAAGTGCCAGATTAGCTCTCCGATCAAGGGAACGGTACTGGTCAAGTATGCGGAAGCAGGGGAGGTTGCGGTCCCGGGAAAGGCCCTGTTCAAGCTGGCCGACCTCGACCGGATGCTGCTCCGTGCCTACGTCACATCCGCACAACTCAGCCAGCTGAAAATCGGGCAGGGGGTGAAGGTTTTTGCTGATTTTGGCACAGATGCCAAACGGGAGTATGCCGGCACCATTGAATGGATATCCGGCAAATCGGAGTTTACACCGAAAACTATCCAGACGCAGGATGAGCGGGCAAACCTGGTTTATGCCGTGAAAGTGAGGATTCAGAACGACGGGTACCTGAAGATCGGAATGTATGGCGGTTTTAAAATTGCCGACTGATGAAAGGTATTGTCGCTCAAAATATCAGCAGAAAATATGGCAAGGTGGAAGCCCTTCGGAACGTCAGTTTCGAAGTGGACAAGGGGGAACTGTTCGGGATCATCGGTCCGGATGGGGCGGGGAAGACTACCTTGTTCCGGATCCTGACCACCCTCCTGCTCGCCGACTCCGGCGTGGGCGAGGTGGATGGGTTCGATATCGTAAAGGATTTCAGGCAGATACGTCAACGTGTCGGGTATATGCCTGGCCGGTTTTCCCTGTATCAGGATCTCACGGTGGAGGAGAATCTCAAGATTTTTGCCACGGTTTTCAATACCACCATCGAAGAGAATTATGAGCTGATCCGGGATATTTACGAGCAGATCGAGCCCTTTAAAAAGCGCCGGGCAGGCGCCCTCTCGGGGGGTATGAAACAGAAGCTGGCGCTCTGCTGCGCACTCATCCACAAGCCAACGGTGCTCTTCCTGGATGAACCCACCACAGGTGTGGATCCGATCTCGCGGCGTGATCTGTGGGATATGCTGGTGAAACTCAAGCAGGAGCGGATCACGATCCTGGTATCCACCCCTTACATGGATGAGGCGGGTTTGTGCGACCGCATCGCCCTGATGCAGCATGGCCGGCTACTCAAGGTTGAAGCCCCTGCAGGACTGGCGAAACAGTTTGCGGATGATTTGTGGGCGGTACGCAGCCACGCCATGTCAAAACTCCTGACTGATCTGCGCAGGCATCCGCTGGTTGAGACCTGTTATGCCTTCGGTGATGCTCACCATGTAACACTGAAACCCGGTTCTCTTAAACCCGATGAGCTGAAGGTATTCCTGGCGGGGATGGGCCACTCGGATATCGGGGTAGAGCCGATCACCGCAACGGTTGAGGATTGCTTTATGAACCTGACTGCAAACGAGGATAAATCATGAATGTCATCGTAGCTGAAAATCTTTGCAAGTCTTTTGGCAGCTTCAAGGCGGTTGACAGGATCACGTTTGAGGTTCCACAGGGGGAGATCTTTGGTTTTCTTGGCGCCAACGGGGCTGGAAAAACCACGGCCATCCGGATGTTTTGCGGACTGAGCAAGCCTACTTCCGGGAAAGGATGGGTAGCTGGTTTTGATATCTGGAAACAGCCCGAGCAAATCAAGGCAAACATCGGTTATCTCAGCCAGAAATTTGCCCTATATGAGGACTTGAAGGTTTGGGAGAATATCAGGCTATATGCCGGAATTTATAATGTGCCCGCGAAGGAGATCGGACCAAAAACCGATGAAATCCTTCACCGGCTTGGTTTCACCAGCGAGAGAAATACCCTGGTCAGCGAACTTCCGCTGGGATGGAAGCAGAAGCTCTCCTTTTCGGTGGCTGTTGTTCACGATCCGCGGATCGTGTTCCTGGATGAACCTACGAGCGGGGTAGACCCGGTGACGCGGCGGCAGTTCTGGGAGCTTATTTATGATGCGGCTGACCGCGGGATAACGGTTTTTGTCACCACGCATTACATGGATGAGGCTGAATACTGCAATCGGGTTTCCATCATGGTAGACGGAAAAATTGAGGCACTGGATACCCCGAAAAAGCTGAAAGAGCAGTTTGAGGCGAAAAATATGGATGAGGTATTTCACCAGCTGGCCCGCAAGGCCAGACGCAACGGAGCATAACATGAAGCAGTTCAAGGCTTTCATCAGAAAAGAGTTTTATCATATTTTCCGCGATCCGCTCACGATGGCGATCCTGTTTCTGTTACCCATCCTGATGCTGACCCTGTTTGGCTTTGCGATCACCACCGAAGTGCGAAACACCAGGATCGCCGTATATGATCCTTCCAAAGATGCCGGAACCATGGCTATCCTCAACCGGATGGAGGCCAGCGAGTTTTTTGAGATCACACGCGAACTCAGCAGTCCGGACGACATTGAGAGTGTGTTCAGGCAGGGGCGCATCGGGCTGCTGGTGGTTTTCAGTGAGCGCTTCTATGAAAACCTTGTCCATACGGGGGAAGCACAGATCCAGCTATTGGCCGACGGATCGGACCCGAACAATGCCAGTGTGGTGGTAAATTATGCAACGGCCATTATCGCGGCGAGCCAGCAGGAGCTGATCAGCCGGTTGGGGGGCGCGGTGCCCTACCAGATCACCCCTGAGGTGAAACTGCTCTATAACCCGCAGATGAAAGGGGCCTACAACTTTGTGCCGGGGGTTATGGGGATGATTATGATGCTGATCTGCGCCATGATGACCTCTGTTTCCATTGCGAGGGAGAAAGAGCTGGGAACCATGGAGGTGCTGCTGGTATCGCCCATGAAACCGATCTACGTGATCCTCGCCAAAGCCGTTCCCTATTTCTTTATGTCGATCATCAACCTGACCACCATCCTTCTGCTGTCGGTTTTTGTACTGGATGTACCGATCGCCGGAAGCCTGTTCTGGCTGATAATCCTCTCCCTGATTTTCATTTTTGTCTCACTCTCCCTGGGCATCCTGATCTCCTCGGTGGTTGACAAGCAGCTGGTGGCCCTCCTGATTTCGGGGATGGTACTGATGCTGCCGGTCATCCTGCTATCGGGGATGATGTTCCCCCTGGAGAATATGCCCTGGCTGCTGCGCGCACTCTCTGAAATCATTCCGGCCAAATGGTTCATTATGGCCGTTAAAAAGATCATGATCAAGGGGTTGAGCTACCCGTCCATCACCCGGGAGTTGCTGGTACTGGGTTCCATGGCGGTGGTACTGATTGCCGTGAGCCTGAAGAGATTTAAAACCCGATTGGAATAGCCATGCTGAAATATCTGCTAGAAAAGGAGTTTAAGCAATTTTTCCGGAGCCGGTTCCTTCCGAAGTTCGTGATTGTATTTCCCTTTGTTGCCCTGGCTATTTTCCCGCTGGCGGTGAACTTTTCCATCAAAAAGATCAGCCTGAGCGTGGTGGATAACAGTCACAGCCCCTATTCCGGGCGACTGATCCAAAAGATCGCCTCCTCCGGGTATTTCCGGATCACCTCAGTGGCTGTGGATTACCGGCAGGCAATTGAAAGTGTTGAACTTGACAAGGCCGATATTGTGCTGGAGATCCCGCCCCGTTGTGAACCGGAGCTGGTTAACGACCGGAGAACGGGGGTGATGATCTCAGCCAATACGGTGAACGGCATGAAGGGCGGCCTGGGCAGTGCCTATCTGGCCAGCATCATGACCGATTTCAGCGCGGAGGTGCGGAGTGAGTGGATTCAGGCCACGGGCGGCACCGTTATAGCTGCCGCACAGATCATACCCACCTTTCGTTATAACCCTCACATGGGCTATACCATATATATGATTCCCGCTCTGATGGTGATGATGCTGGCGATGGTTTGCGGCTTTCTTCCGGCCCTGAATATCGTGGGTGAGAAGGAGAAGGGAACCATGGAGCAGATGAATGTGACCCCGGTGAGCAAATTCCAGTTTATCCTCTCGAAGCTCATCCCCTTCTGGATCATCGGGTTTATCGTTCTCACCATCTGCTTTTTCGTAGCCTGGCTTTTTTACGGTCTGGCACCGGTGGGTCATTTCTCTACGATATATCTCTTTGCTTCGGTGTTCGTGCTGGCTTTCTCGGGCTTCGGCCTCGTGATCTCCAACTATGCAAGCACCATCCAGCAGGCCATGTTCATGATGTTTTTCGTAATCATCACCTTCATTTTCCTGAGCGGACTCTATACGCCGGTTACCTCGATGCCCGACTGGGCCCAGTCGGTGAGCCGGATCAGCCCGCTCAAATACATGATGCAGGTTTTACGGCTGGTTTACCTCAAGGGCAGCACCTTTCAGGAGCTTGTGCCACAGTTCGTTGCACTGTGTGGGTTCGCGGTTTTCTTCAACGGCTGGGCCGTGTGGAGCTACAGGAAGAGAGGATGAGGGGATTTACGATTTACGATTTACGATTTACGATTTACGATTTCTGGCAACATACTGTCATTCCGGCGAAAGCCAGGGGATTCCGGCTTTCGCCGTAATGACAGCATTAAAGTCACCGGAATGACAGAGTCAATCGGGTTTATTTCTTGTAGATCACACTGGATTCACGGTAGCCTTCTTTGTCGAGATACCAGTCGGGATATTCAATTCCGCCGGATTCGGCCCATTTGGCGTAATGAAGATACCCTTTAACCAGGTCGTTTTTCTCGATCAAATAGTCGAAGCTGACCGGTATTTCCAGCATCCATACGAAGTTGTTCTCCGAACGGTAGTACCATCCTTTTGAGGGATCCGAAGCATCCTGCGATTGGCCGAACAGTTTTGTGTTGGCCAGGTCTGTGGGTTTATACCCCGACATGTGGATCTCTTTTTCACGGTTTCCGTCTATGATCAGGAAGGGGTTAAAGGGGGTATTACCAAGCTGTTTCATCGTTTGGGCCGGTGAGAAAGTCACGGTTATTTCCATGGTTTTCGGCTCGGTATATCCTTTTCCCGGTTCAACATTCACCCCGGTACCGGATCCGTTGTAGGGGAGTACATCATAGGCGTCCTCAAATGCTGCGATCACGGCGGTGGATTGATTGGCCTCCAGTCCGTTTGAGAGCTTAACGTATTCACCCTTAATATTGTAGCCCGTAACCTTGGAAATCACGCTGGCGGATACCGGCAGCTGAATTCCGAATCCATTACGGTAGGAAGCGCCGATTGCCCGTGGCTTAAGGTTAATAATCATCTCTTTAACCCGGTTCTGGGGATCCAGTTTCTGATGGAAATTGAAGTCGATAACCAGATCGTTGAAGTCGAAGTCGCCAAATCCTGGCCATAGGTCTTCAACTATAAAGCTTCCCATTTGATCTTTAGCCGGATAGTAGCTGTCATAAGCAAAGTTTGCATCATCAGGATATTGGTCGAATGTGTCTGAAACGCCATCCTTATCCTTGTCCGAAGGTGTGTCGATCGGCGGAACCCTGGAGACATCCACGGCTTTAACAGCATTAGCGTTTACATAAAAGAACGCAACGTTGAAATCATCATCTGAACCACCGGTGCGGCTCATATCTTCCATTCCAAGCAGTAAAACGCCCCGTTTTGCGTCGTACAGAAGAACGGTATGCTGCTTTTTATCTGCGATGGCTTCCGGATTGAAAGAGGGTTCTGAATAGTAGATCGTCTGACCGGTAACCTTTCCGTTGCTGAAGCCTGATGAGACCAGGAACCAGCCAAGGGCAGTGCCGCCCTTGAAACGGCCGAGGTATACCTTGTCACCGGAAAACAGACCGCCGCCGCTGCCACTGAATGAAGCATTGGGGAAAATTATCGTATGCTTTTTAATGTCAGTTTTTGATTGCGGAGGAGTGGACTGATCGTACTCATAGAATCCGAGGGCATTTAAATACCCGGCTCCCTCATGTACAAAGGTAACCCAGATGTCAGCCTCCTCTTTCAGCACGATATCAGCCTCATTTCCGCTGGCCAGATAATCCGGATGGCTCTCGGGCAGCCTTTTCTGTTCGGGCAGCGAGGCATTGATGTCGGCCAGAAAATCCTGGGTTATCACATCGCGGGGAGTTAAGAGATAATCCGGTACACCAGTTTTATTAAAAGTACCCAGATATGAATAGGTTACGGCATTCTTAAGAACACCCTGCCCTGTCAGGGGAGCAGTTGCCGGCAGAATGCCGGATCCCGATCCATACAGGTAGGAAGCAGCGCCGCTTACAACGTTTATTCCAACCAGCGATTCGATTCCGATATAATTGGTTTGCAAATACAGCGTGTCGATGTAACTGGCAATGTGAAGGGTGACATCAATCCGGCCATCCGATCCGGAAAGATAGGTCCCAGCCAGTCTGGCGCTGGTGTTGGGCTCCTCACTGGTTCCCGGATTATCAAGGTAAACCGAAACCGGGACCTTGCTCAGAACCCCTGAAGAGTTTTGTACAACAACCGCCAATTCGATATCACGAGACATCTGATAATCAAAGTTTGACGGAACCTTCAGGTCCTTCGTCGTTGTTGCAGTGGGATCCGCATATTCATTCAGATTGCAGGCTGATAAGACCAGTATGCCTCCCAGTGCGATCAAAATTCCAGCTTTTTTCATTTGTTTCTTTTATTATTTGAGTACCACCTGACAATTATCGGACCTTTTATTTTGAAAACATTGCAAGATAATAATATTCAGCTAATTACAAAGGATAGAAACAACATAAAAATTCCAAAATATGGAAAAATTCCAATATCGGGAGTCTCCAAGGTGAACCTCCGGTGATTTGACTTATGATTTTTATTCCTATTCCGCGGAGGCAATCGGGCAAAAAAAACCAGGACGATTGCCCTGGTTTTAACTGTTTGATATCTGGTGTGTTTCCCTGGTTACTTAATGAATTTGAAATCTGGATTTTTAAACCAGTTACTATTCTTTGCACCATCTGATTCTGCCCATCCCTGGAACTCAGGAAATGCATCGATAAACAACGATTTTTCAATGGGTATGTAAAATCTTTCCGCTTCTAATTCCAAACCCCAGGGAAGATTGTTTGCTGTAAGGAAGTCTCTTTGTGGAATTTCGAATTTATTCATTTTGGAAACCGGGAAACCGGAAGTATGGATCTCATGTTTCCCACCACCCGATTCGACAATAATGAACCATGAAACCCAGAGATATTTTACTGATACTTCTCCTTTGGTTACAAGAAATTCAAGCTCAAAATTAGTCCCTTGTTTGGGCAGATCCATCGAAAAAGGTTCTTCACCCTTAAGGTTCTCACCATTGATCATGATCTGCTCGTTAGGAATCTGAACGTAACCCTTTTTACCATCATTTGAATAGAACGCAAGACCTAACCGGGTATTAAGGCTGCCACCACGGTTTATCAGGGTGGTATTTATGGACCCTGATATTTCATCTTTTCTGGGTTCCAGAAAAAGCCGGGACTCAAGCATGAGATCGTTGAAATCATAGTCCCCTTGTGAAGGGTATAAGTCTTCAAACAAAGTATAATAATACTTGCCGTCACCAGGATACTCTTTTCTTGCCTGATTTCCATTACCCGCTTTCAGACCAAGGTCGGTAGTGTCAAGTTCAATGGATTGCTTCACCAGGGAATTCCAAACTAAAGGATCCTTGATTTCCAGACGGTTCATCCTATCCTTATTGCTAAGGGTCGTTTCTGGCAATTCCTCCTGGGTGCAGCTGGCAAAACCCAGCGTTGCGGCGACTAAAATCAGAATTGAGTTTTTCATATGTATGATTTTTATTATTATCAATTTCGAAGCTAGAAGCAATTGGTGTGCCAGAAATGATAAGTGCAATAAAATCAAGTAGTTGAAAAAAATCAAGACTATTAGTAAATGTTAAATACCGGAAGAATTCCTAAAAATGGAGGCTATGCGAGAAAATATTAATTATTCTTTATTAATCCCTTAGCCGTGCGGTCCTCCAGTTTCGGTGACGGTGTCATCTTTGCAGGGGCGGTCTTGACCAGCTTCATCACTTCCTCCACCACTTTTTCAATCTGGGGATCCCTGCCCTGAACCAGAATATTCGGATCGTCCCACACCGGGAAATCGGGAGTAACACCTACCCCTTCCCAGAACCAGTGGCCGTCATTGTCATAGAGCCGGCCGTCGGGAACTGTGATATTTCCACCGTCGATCAGGGAGTGCCCAGTGGCTGGCCCAACCAGAATACCGAGGGTGCGCTCACCCACGATCGGTCCGGCTTTCAGCTCCTGGAATGCCCACGGCAGCCCGTCGCCGCCTGATCCGGCCCAGCCGTTGATCAGCATGCCTTTGGGGCCGTTATTGGCTTTAATCGGCAGGGTTGTGGCCTTGCCCGTTCTCCAGTGAATATTGTAAACCACCGGCCGGGTGAGAAGCTCCAAAAACCGGTCGGCCAGGGCGCCGCCGCCGTTGAACCGCTCGTCAATAATGAATCCGTCCTTATCGAGCTGGCCGTAATACATCTTCACCAGCTCAAGCTGACCCTGAGCCGAGGTGTTTGACATATAGATGTATCCGAGTTTTCCGCCGGAAAGCTTATCGACCATTTTGCGGTTATTCTCAATCCACTCCAGGTACCGGAGGTTGGATTCTTCACCCGGGGTGAGGCACTTGATGACAATCTTTTCGCTGTCGTCTGTTTTGCCGGACTTGCTGATGGTGAGTGAAACTGTTTTTCCGCCCAATCCCTCAAATGGAGCATAGGGATCCATTTTCGGGTCCAGACGGATATCATTTACAGCCAGGATGTAGTCCCCGACTCCGGCCTTGGCGGCCGGCAGGTCGAATGGAGAGCGGGTATCTGTATCCCAGGCTGCAGGAGTCACAATTCTTTTTATGCGGTACAATCCATTTGCCAGTTCCCAGTCGATCCCCAGGAACCCGGTCTGGACCGGCCTGACGCTTTCGATGTCGCCTCCGGAACTATAGGTATGGCCAGCCGCCAGCTCTGCAACCAGCTGCCCCTGGATGGTGTTGATATCCGACCGTGTACGTGCGTACTCAACCAGGGCTCCGTACCGGGTGCGCATCTCGTTCCAGTCGACCCCCTGCATGTTGGGATCATAAAAGAAATCACGGTGCCTCCGCCAGGTGTCGGTGAAAACCTGGCGCCACTCCTCCTTAGGTACCAGTTGCATAACGAGGTCGCCGGTTGGCACCGCCTTGTCAATCTTCTGGCCGGCTGCCGGCTGGATGATACCATATTTCCCCTGACTGCTCACCAGGAGGGATTTTCCATCTGCTGACAGAATGGCCATGTTTACATCGGCCATCACCGGTTTCTCTTCGCGTGTGGCGAAATCATACACTACCAGGGAAGAGGAGCGCTCGCCGGAACCGGAGTTGGGCGAACGGAAATAGACGATCTTGCCTTCAAAGGCCATCACTCCCCTGATGTTTCCGGCTTTGGGAGGAAGGATCACCAATCGGGATTCAATATTTTCAAAATCAACTTTTACTACCAGTTTGGCTGTGTCCTTCGCAGCCTTTTTCTCCTCCTGCTCGTCGTTTTTCGGCGAAAGGAGCGAAGGTGCGTCCTTTACAAGGCTGATGGCCGCGATCTGGGTCGAGTTCGGATACACCCAGGTGCCGTCACCCATATCGGAATAGAGAGCAGAAAAACTGCGGCCGGTCAGGTAAAACAGGTATTTCCCGTCGGTGCTGAATACGGGGTCTCCGTCATTATAAAAGCCGCTGGTAACCTGTTTGCAGTCATTGGTTTCCATGTTGTAAAGAAAAACCGCAGTGTTCGTGTTTTCCACGCTTTTGGTAAATCCAAGCCATTTGGAATCGGGCGACCAGGCAAGGGTGTAGCCCTGGGAAGATCCGTGGCCGATAGCATATAGGGTATGACTGACGGCCCGGGTTTTTCCGGTTTCCGCATCGATCACGGATATGTTGCTGGTTTCGTCGATAAAGGCAATACTCTTGCTGTCGGGCGACCAGTTCAGGGTATATCCGTAGCCTTTGCCACGTTTGGTCAGTTTTTTTGGTTGTGTATTGTCTGTTGTGGGTTGCAGCCAGATTTCCCATTCTCCGTCGCGGTCGCTCCAGTATGCAATGGTTTTTCCGTCGGGCGACCAGGCCGGATCGCGGTCGAAAGCCCCGCTGGAACGGGTCATGTTAACCACATATCCCTCCGTTGCCGGTACGCTGAACAGTTCACCGCGGGCCTGGAAAACTACTCTTTTTGCCCCGGGGGCTACAGTAGCGCCGTTAATCTGCTGACCCACATTTAAGGATCTCGGCATTTCAACCGCCAGATCGGAAACCACTCCTACATCCACCGGTTTGTATTTCTGAGAAGCCAGGTCCATCAGGTACAGCGTACCGCCCGCTTCAAAAACGATATCGGTTTTTCCGGCCGACATGTGAGTAATATCGAAATCCTTGATTCTGGTTATCTGACTGGTCTGCCGGGTTTTGGTGTCATAAACCCAGATATTCAGGCGCATGTTTTCATCCTTATCAGAGAGGAAATAGATCTTGTCACCCACCCAGGCCGGTTTCCCGTCAATGGCATTGTTATTGGTAATGTTGACCGCGCTGTTTTTTGCCAGGTCAAACACGATAATATCGGAAGCCATGCCTCCGCGATATCTTTTAAAGGGATAATTCTCGGTGATCCGGGTGATATATGCCAGCTGACTTCCATCGGGAGAGAAACTGGCCAGAACTGCATAGGGAATCTTAAGCTTCTCGGGAAATCCTCCGGCAGCATCCACGAGGTAGAGATTCGCCATGGCGCCCCGTCCGCTTTCACGCGTCGAAGAAAAGAGAAGCCGCTTTCCGTCGGGATGCCAGTCCACCAGCTGATCCCCGAACGACTGGTAGGTTACCCTGACAGGCAGTCCGCCTGCAGCCGGGATTACAAAAACATCCGCATTCCCGTTGTAGGAGGCCGTATAAGCGATGGATTTTCCGTCGGGAGAATAGCGCGGCCAGGATTCTTCTCCGGGCGAACGGGTGATCTGGGAGGCGGTTCCGCCTGATTTTGGCATTACCCAGATATCACCGCCGTACACGAAAGTGATCTGGGTATCGGAGACATCCATGTATTTCATGAGCTTTGCCGGGATCTGCGCGGAGCCCTGATAGGGCAGAAGGGCAAGAAGGCAGAAGGGCAGGAAGGAAAGGACAAAAGTAAATAAGGGCTTAAGTTTCATGAGGATTTAGTTTGGTGTATACTTTTAGACGTAGGGGTGCGGGGATAATTACAGAATATCTATTTTTACCCGATGCACCCGATAAAAATAGTAACAATTTCCGCGCTTCTTTTGTTCACTGCAGCAACAATGGCGCAATACCCGGCAAACAGCTGGCCGGGATACCGTGGCCCGTTCGGGAACGGCACAAGCACGGCTGCGAATATTCCGGTGGAGTGGAGTGAAACCATGAATATCGCATGGAAGACCGTGGTTCCGGGACGCGGATGGTCGTCGCCCGTGGTGATGGATGGAATGATATGGCTGACCACCTCGGCGCCGGAAGGGAAAAAGGTGCAGGTTATCGGGATTAAGGAGAAAGATGGGAAAATCGTCCATAATATTGAGGTCTTTGACATTGAGTTTCCGCAGGAGCAGCACGGACTTAACAGCTATGCCTCTCCTTCGCCGGTGCTTGAACCCGGGCGGATTTATGTTCATTTCGGAGCCTACGGGACCGCCTGCCTGGATACCCGGTCGGGCAAGATCATATGGAAAAGAAAGGACCTGCAGTGTGACCATGGGGTAGGTCCCGGATCCTCTCCTTTCATTTACAAGGATCTCCTGATCCTGTCCTTTGACGGGCAGGATCTGCAATATGTGACCGCGCTGGACAAGAAGACCGGGAAAACGGTCTGGAACACCCCGCGGGGACTGGATTTGAGCGGGTTCACTCCGGATGCTCGGAAGGCCTTTAGTACCCCGATCATCATCCAGGTGGATGGCAAGGACCAGCTCATCAGCCCCGGTCCGCATGCGGTGATGGCCTATGAACCTTTGACTGGCCGGGAGATTTGGCGGGTAAGATATGAGGGATTCTCAGGATCTTCCATGCCGGTAACCGGCAACGGACTGGTATTCTTTAATACCGGATTCAGCCATTCGAGTGTGGTGGCCGTAAAACCCGGAGGCAACGGCGATCGCACGGCCGACGGGCTCAAATGGATGAACAAGCGGAATCTTGCCGCACGCTCTTCAGGCCTGTTTATTAATAGCAGGTTCTACATGGTCAATACAGCCGGTCAGGCTAAATGCCTCAATCCCGATACCGGTGCCGAGATCTGGAGTGAACGTGTGGGACTGGAAACCTCCGCCTCGCCGGTTTACGTAGGTGGCCTGATTTATACGTTTGACGAATCCGGCCTCACCACCGTCTTCCGGCCTGGCGATTCCTTCGTTAAAGTAGCCGAAAACCGCCTGCCCGACGGGTTCATGGCCTCGCCCGCGATTGTTGAGGGGGCAATGTATTTGAGGACGAAGACGGCAATCTATAAGGTTGAGAACTGAAACCAATGTGCTAATGTGCTAATGTGCCAATGTGCTAATGTGCCAATGTGCCAATGTGCCAATTGGTTGGCATAGTGTGTAACAACTGGTCACTGGTCACTCTTTCGTTTCACGCTTCACGTTTCACGCTTCACGAAAACGGGCACAAGCCGTGCTTCCTACTTCTTCAGCAGAAAAGTATCCCCGATCTTCGAAATCTCCTCCGCGGTGAGCTTCGTGGTATGCTTCATCACATATTCGAAATACTCCACCTCGTCGGCAGCAGCCGGGCAGCCGGTATTGGTGCGGATGTCCATGCCTGTTTTGTCCTTGGCGGGCATTCTTGAATCTGCCAGAAGTTCACCTTTAGGGTTGAATATCAGCCAATAAGGAATTCCGGTATTTTTTCCATTATAATTCTCCATCATCTCCTTTCCGCCGGGATTCTCATTCTTCTTCAGATCTTCCTTGAATTCCATTACGACAAGGTGCCGGGTTACCCAGTTGGCTTCAAAAAACGGCTTGTTAGCCGGAGTGTTCATGATTGAATCCATCCGGTGGCACCAACCGCACCAGGAGGCGTGGAACATGATGCAAACATTTTTGTTTTCAGCTTTTGCCACAGCCATGGCTTCATCAAGAACCGATTGTGCCGAGGGAGGAGTGGTTTGGGCCATTACGCCGCTGAAAAGCAGGAGACCGACGAGGAGGGAAAGGGGAGTTTTCATGGTTAAAGAAAATTGGTTAGCTAAAAGTAGTGGTTTTTTTGAAATGTTGCCGGTGGAAGACAGTTACCGGTTACCAGTTACCAGTTACCAGTTACCAGTTGCCGGTTATTTCGCCAGAACTGTCATCCTGACGAAAGTCAGGATCCTCTGCCTCGGAGCATTTTTCAGGAGATTCCGGCATACGCCGGAATGACAGTTCTGGCCTAACCGGCAACTGGTAACCGGCAACTGGCAACCTTTCTTAACCGGCAACTGGTAACTAGTTTATCATAATCGTCATCCCCCCGCTGCTGCCGCCAAAGCGCGGATTGACCACATTGTTGTATATCGAGCCAAAGGTATAGGAGAGGCCGAAGAAGGTGAAATAACGGTATTGGGTGGCCAGTTCTTTACGCTGGAGGAGAATCTCCTCAGTGGTTGCGCCGCCCTTAACGAGCGACAGCTGGTCGTGGATGATGCTCGCACCGCCGCCCATCTGGAGGCTTAATCCCTTGGCAATCCTTACATTGAATGAGCCGTTAAGGGACAGGTTATTCTTGGAGAAATCGTGAAGATAGTTGAACCAATAGGCTGAAACGTCAATGGAACCCCACTTCTGAACCACTTCATAAGCTGCGCTGAACTGGTGCCCCCAAAGGTGCTCCTGCAGCTTGTCGTAAATAGTGGTATCCATATAACTCTGATACTGGTATCCTGCCTTGTACAACAGGCGAAGCTGGCGCCGCGTGGATTCCGAATAAGGAAAAATATCGTATTCGATTCCGGGCATCACGGTTGTCTTGAGCTTGTAATTGCTGTACGTAGAGGATTCGATCTCGATTTCTCCTCCATAGGACCAGTGCTCGCCGAGGCTTCTGACCACCAGGGCCTCAAAGGAGCGACCGTTGTTCATGCTGGTAATTTCCTCATCTTCAATAATGAACTTATCCAGATTGAGGTTGTAATCCACTTCCAGATCAATTTTCCAATCCGATGTGATTCGGCGGGCCGACAGGCTTCCGAAGATCTGGTTGGTGTTATAGCTTTTCTGACCGTTGAGCATGCCGCTCAAACTGGAGCTGAAAACCCAGGAGTTCCATTTGTCGGTGGTGACCGTTTCTGATAGGGGTTCCGTATACCGTATATCGATATTTTTTGAGAGCGGGGTGAGCAGGACATACCGCATCAGGCCCTGCTTCAGGATTCTCACCTGTCCCTCCCGGATCTGTTCCTCGGTATCGTCGGCTGAACTCACGAACTTCACGGTATCCTTCATTCCCTGAAACTTTTTCTGCCCCAGGATAAAATAGCTGAATTCCTTTCCTCCCGATCCCGTATGCTGGGAGCTTGATATGATATAAACGTCCGCATCCCGGATATCCCGCACATAGTTAATATAGGGAATCTCCTTGCGGAAATAGTCGGTGGCTTCCATGTATACATTCAGCGCATCCTTGCGCAGGGTGTCGCTTGTGGCAGGGGTCTGGCTAAAAAGATTCATGCCTGCAAAAAGGAGGGAGGCAGAGAGGAAGAGGTTTTTCATACGGGTTTTAGGTTGGATTATGGGGAATTGGACGTTTCCCGAGGGTAAATATTACAGAATTGGTTGGTTGCCGGTTGCCGGTTACCGGTTGCCGGTTATTTCGCCAGAACTGTCATCCTGACGAAAGTCAGGATCCCAACCCTCGGAGCATTTTTCAGGAGATTCCGGCATACGCCGGAATGACAGTTCTGGCTGTACGGGCCGGCTTTTATGCCGGCCTTAACCGGCAACCGGCAACTGGCAACCGGCAACCGTTCTTAACCAGCACCTTTTCACGCATCCCGTCACTTATAAGCCGGTATCCCCGTAATCTCCTGCCCCGTTATCAGCAGGTGCACATCGTGCGTGCCTTCGTAGGTAATCACCGATTCGAGGTTCATCATGTGACGCATCATCGGATAGTCGCGGGTGATGCCCATGGCGCCGAGGACCTGGCGAAGGTCGCGGGCGATGGTAAGGGCCATTTCAACGTTGTTGCGCTTGGCCATCGAAATCTGTGCCGGGGTTACCTTGCCCTGGTCGCGGAGCTGACCAAGCCTCCAGGCCAGAAGCTGGGCCTTGGTGATCTCGGTGAGCGCTTCGGCGAGCTTTTTCTGCTGAAGCTGGAAGGAAGCAATCGGCTTGCCGAACTGGTGGCGCTCGAGTGAATAGCGGACGGCGGCATCATAGCAGTCCATGGCTGCGCCGATCACACCCCAGGCGATCCCGTAACGGGCTGAACTGAGGCAGCTTAGTGGTCCTTTCAAACCTTGAACGCCGGGGAGGATATTTTCTTTGGGAACCATTACATTGTCAAAAACCAGTTCGCCGGTTACAGAAGCCCGCAAGGACCATTTTCCATGGGTCTCCGGCGCAGTGAATCCGGCCATCCCTTTTTCAACGATCATGCCGCGGACCACGTTGTTGTCATCCTTGGCCCAAACAACGGCCACGTCGGCGATGGTGGAGTTGGTGATCCATAATTTGGCCCCGTTGAGGAGGTAGTGATCCCCTTTATCGGTAATGCGGGTGATCATACCGCCCGGATCTGAGCCGTGATTGGGCTCGGTAAGACCGAAGCACCCGATGATGTCGCCGGATGCGAGCCTGGGCAGGTATTTCATCTTCTGCTCCTCGCTGCCATAAGTATAGATCGGGTACATAACGAGGGAGGTCTGAACCGATGCCAGCGACCGAATTCCAGTGTCGCCCCGCTCAAGTTCAGTCATGATGATCCCGTAGGTCATGTAATCGAGGCCGGAGCCACCATACTTTTCCGGAATGAACGGACCGAAGCCGCCCATCGCTCCCAGCTCCTTAACCAGATGGATCGGAAACGTGCACTTTTCGAAGTGATCTTCGATATCGGGCTTTACGAAACGGTTAACCCAATCGCGGAATGCTCCGCGTATCATTAACTGTTCTTCGGAAAAGAGATCATCCACGAGAAAATGGTCGGGGGCGGTAAATTGTATGGTAGCAGACATAACTTTTGAATATTGGTTGATCCTGATTTTTTGAATGGGGTAAATTTAGCATATTGGGATCACTCTGTTAATGAAATAACTCTTTTTTTACCGGATTGATTTTCCATACTTTTGGAAGATTTGTTCGAAACCTGTCATCAGCAAAAATCAGCACTTAATGACACAGCGCATCATTTTTACCGATAGTTCGAGGCTCATGGTGGAGGCTGCCGTTCAGGCCGGTGCCGATGTTTTCATCGGATACCCGATTACCCCCGCCAACCTGCTCTATTACTACTCCTCCCAGCGTTTCCCGGTGTTTATGGCGGCGCCGGATGAGATCACCACCCTCCAGCTCATGAGCGGATACGCCGCAACGGGTAAGGTCCCGGTAACCGCAACCTCCTTTCCCGGCTATGCCCTGATGATTGAGAGCATCAACATGGCCTACATGATGGAGCTGCCGATGGTCATCATCCTCGTTCAGCGCCTGGGACCGGCCACAGGAACGGCCACCATGGGGGCGCAGGGCGACCTGAATGTGGTTACCGGCACGATCTCCGGCGGAATGGCCCTTCCGGTTATGAGTGTCAGTGATCCAATTGATGCCTGGGAGCTGACGGCAAAAGCCGTTGAGGTGGCCATCAAACTGAGGACCCCGGTGGTCCTTCTTACCTCCAAGGAGGAGGTGATGACTCAGTTCTCCCTCAATCCTGATGAGCTGGCCCCGATTCAGAAGGTTGAACAAATGGTGTATGAATCGGATGAACCGTTTTTCCCCTACAAGGCCGGGGACAACAAGGTGCCGCCGTTCCTCGGGGTCGATACCAGCCGGCACCAGGTCAGGTTTACAGCCAGCACCCACGATACAGGGGGGATCATTCAGAACTCCGGAGCCGAAGCCCTGGGAAACTCCATCCGGCTGCATGAAAAAATAACGGAAAACCTGGATTCCTATACCTGCTTCTCCTACGATGAGCAGGAAGGCGCAAAAACCCTGGTTGTTTCCTACGGGATTACCGCACAGGCCGCCCGCGAAGCCGTTGCACAACTCCGGAACGAAGGCGAGTCAGTTGCACTCCTCATACCCCAAACCCTATACCCCATACCCAGACTGTATTTCGATATCATGTCGCGCTATCCCCGTGTCGTGATCGCTGAGGAGAACCTCACCGGCCAGTACCGCCACCTTCTGTTCGGGGTGAATGCCCCGGCCGGAGTTACAGGAGTCAATGCATTCGGTAAAATGATCACACCGGCACAAATCAAATCAGAAGTTCTTGACCATGGAAAGAAAATATCTTAAGGAAGAGGGCCTCCCGTTCTGCAAGGGTTGCGGCCATACCACCATATCGGAGAACACCGACAAGGCACTGCAAAAACTCGGGATTCCGCTTCTGGATGTGATCCTGGTAACCGATATCGGATGCCACGGGATCATCGACAAATCGTTCAAAACACATACAGTCCACGGCCTGCATGGGCGCTCCGTGGCGCTGGCAACCGGGATCTCGGCAGGGCTGAGCAATCCCGATAAAAAGGTGATCGTTTTTATCGGCGACGGGGGCGTCACCATCGGGATCCAGCACCTGATCAATGCAGCGCACAGGAATTTCAACATGACCGTGGTGATACACAACAATATGCTCTACGGAATGACCGGCGGGCAACCTAGCGAGTTTACCCCGATGGGATTCAAAACGCCCACCCTTCCGGATGGGGCGGGTGAAAAAGCTTCGGATATCTGCGCGATCATTTCAGCGGCCGGGGCCTCCTATGTTAGCCGGGTGATCGGCATCGGCGACATATCGGATCATCTGGCCGAAGCCTTTGCAAAGCCGGGATTTTCATTGGTTGAGGTGATGGAGATCTGCCCGAGTTACGGGGTTAAATCGAACCCGGGCATGAAGCTTTCGAAGGTGGTTCAGGAGGCCGGACTGGAGATCAGGGTCTATGCCGACCGCAACATACCCGGACCCGAGCTGCTGTCGGAATCAAAGTTCAAGTCCCTTTTTACAGATAAAATAGATATCCCCGTTACACATTCGGGCACATTAAAACATACGGTCAGTATCCAGGTGGCCGGCTCGGCCGGCGAGGGTGTCCAGAGCGCGGCGGAATATTTCGCGGTCGCAGCTATAGCCTCCGGACTGAATGCCACAAAAAAAGGCAGCTACCCGGTTACCGTCGGGATCGGGTTTTCCGCTTCGGATGTGATCATTTCCCCCGATAAGATTCTCTACACAGGATCTCCCGTTCCGGACATTCTGATCATCACTTCGGATGATGGCCTGGCGTATGCCAAAGGGGCCCTCGCCAACATGAAGGAGGGGACGGTATATATCGATTCATCCTTGCCGGCTCCTGCAACGGAAGCAAAAGTTGTTACCTATAATTTCCGCGAGTACGCCGGTAGTCGCAATGCTGCGATGGTGGCCTTCCTCTACATGCTGAAAGAAACCGGGCTCTACCCGCTTGAGGCACTTGAGAGTAAGGTAGTTGGAAGGATCGGGAAACCGATAAGTTGATTGAGTTGATTGAGTGAGGATGTGTTTCTTGGTCGAAAACTCATGAATATGAGGCGAATATCTTTTCTGATCGTTATGCTGGTTATGGCAGGAGCCGGGGTTTTTGCCCAGCCTGGCTGGCCTCAGTTCCGGGGCGCCAACGGAGACGGTTTATATCGGGATAAAAAACCATTGCCATCGAGGCTGGATCCGGCGAAGGATGCGAAATGGAAATGTGAGGTGAGCCTCGGGGTGTCGTCGCCCTGTGTGTGGGGCGACCGGATTTTTCTCACAGGCCGGACGGGCGACAGCCTGGAGACCGTTTGCATCGACCGGAAGAACGGAAAGCTTCTATGGCGCCGGCCGGTGGTTCCGGAAAAGTTTGAGAGAGTGTACCAGACCAGCCAGCCCGCTGCTCCTACCCCGGCAACAGATGGGAAGCACGTGATTTCTTATTTTGGCTCCTATGGCCTGATTTGCTACGATTTTAAGGGAAATCTGCTCTGGGAAAAGAGTATTCCGCATGAAGGAAACATGTATGGAACGGCTGTTTCCCCGGTCATTTTTAAGGATAAGCTGATTTTCAGCCGGGATGCCGACAAGAACTCCTACATCGAGGTAATGGAACCGGAAACGGGTAAAACAATCTGGCGGTCCGAAAGGCAGGATTTCCGGGCCAACTGGTCGACACCCATGTGCATAACGGTTGGCGGGATCGATCAGCTGATCGTTTATGGGATCTGGTGGCTAAGGGCCTATGACCTGAATGACGGTGAGGAGATCTGGTCATTTCCCGGATTGACCGATGAGCCGATTATTACACCGGTTTATGGCGATGGGCTGCTTTTTCTCACCTCCTACAACATGAAAACCAACCCCGAGGTACTGGGCCTGCCAACCTGGGATTCGTTGCTGCAGATGTATGACACGGACCGCGACAGCCTGCTGGTTTTTGAGGAGATCAAGTCGAACAAGAGTATTTTATCCCGATATGACGATGACGGCGAAGGAGACCATCCGCTGCCCGGATTTTTCCGATGGCTCGATGTGGACCGGAACGGAAAGATTACACGCCTGGAGTGGAAGAAAATTGTAACCTGGGTTGATGGCTTTGCTCAGGAAAATGCACTCATCGCGCTGCGGCCCTCAGTAATGGCAGGCAAGGATCCCGAGGTTGCCTGGCGATGCAGCAAAGGGGTTCCGGAGTGCCCCTCGCCGGTCTGGTCTAACGGAGTGGTGTGGATGGTTGCCGATGGAGGGCTGGTTACCTGCCTGGATGCACCAACCGGGGAACTAAAATATTACTCAAAACTTAATGCCGGCGGAGCCTATTATTCCTCGCCGGTTTATGGAAACGGCAAGCTCTATGCAGCCTCTGCACGAGGGATGGTCACTGTATTTGAAGACGGCCCGGAACTGAAGATCCTGTCGGCCAATGATTTCAAGGAACGGATCATGGCTACCCCGGCCCTGGCAGACGGGGAAGTTTACATCAGGACGTTTTCGGCGTTGTATGCGTTTTAAACCTGACAGGTTTCGCAAACCTGTCAGGTTTAAACATTCGTCAAATAGTTAAAGGTAACCCCGTTAATGAATCAGGTCTTTTTTACTTTTGGTTGAATTACGCCGGAAGCCTTGAATCAGTCAGAGACACCCGAACATAACGAATCCGATTCGAGGAAGAAGTACCAGCAAGCCGAACATGTTGTCATGACCCTCGCCCGCGAGGCACGCCGACATGGAAAACTTTCTGATTTTCTTCCCGTTGTTCACCGTGAACTGAACCGTGTGATGGATGCACAATGGTTCTATCTGGCGCTCTATGACAAGAAAGCGCATAAATATTCATTCCCCTATCATGTAGATAAGTACGATGACCTCAGGCCGGATCAGTGGATCGAACTGCCCTCCTCCAGCCTTACCGATTTTGTACGACGAAGCGACAAGGGCCATCGGATAACCCGTAAAAATCGCAAGCGCTTAACGCAGAATGACATCCCTGTAGGCCAGCCTGCCGCAGTATGGATGGGCGCTCCGCTGAAGAACACGGACCAGGAGAGCTTTGGTGCCATCTGCGTTCAGAATTATGAAGATCCCGATGCTTATGATATTGATGATTTGAATATTCTTGAGTTTGCAGGGATACAGATCGGGATGATTCTTGAAAACCTCGACCGTGAAAAGCAGCTGATTGAAAGCCGTTCCCAGGCCGTTTCAGCGGCCGATCAGATCAGGCAGCTTTACCATCTCGGGGTGAAACAGCAGGAGGTGATGGCTTCACTGCTTCAGGGGGCTAAAATCATTCTGGCCTATCCGGATTTCAAGGAATCCGGGGAAAGATTGTTTGCGAAATGCAAATCGCTCACAGGGTCCGATTGCGGATTTATTGTGACAGTTGACAAGAGGAAGAAGATTAATTCGATTATGGTGGTGGATTGCGGCAAACAGGATTGCCTGGTGAGCACTGAAGTACCCATGGTCCTATCAGGCTTTCGGGAGGAGGTGATCAGGACGCAGCAGACCGTTCTGGAGAATGATTTCAGGAGTTCCCCCGGGATGGGGCATCTCCCGGAAGGTCATATCGGCCTTGATAACCTGATGATTGCCCCGCTTCTTTACAACGACCAGATCGTCGGTTTGCTGGGCCTTGCCAATAAACCGGATGGGTTCAATACCGAGGATGTGTCGATTGCTGAGGCCTATGCGGAGCTGATCTCGCTGGCGTCTTTCAACTCGAATAACCTGATGGAACTCGAAAAAGCCAGGCTCAGAGCCGAAGAAAGCGACCGTCTGAAATCGGCCTTTATATCCAATATGTCGCACGAAATCAGAACCCCGCTCAATGGCATTCTTGGGTTTTCAGAACTGTTAAAGGAGCCCGATCTTGATCTTGCCGATCGCGATAATTATATCCGGATCATCAACAGGAATGGGGAGCAGCTGATGTCGATCATTAACAATATCCTGGATATTTCCATGATCGAATCCGGCCAGATCGCCCTCGTCCGTGAATGGATCCCGGTAGCCCGCATCATGGAGGAGGTGAGCGAACTGTTTTTGTCACCCGGCCTGCGGAAGCCGGATGTTCAATATATCATGGATTGCGATGCCAGTCAGACCAAGATCATGATTTACACCGATGCCGGGCGCCTTCGCCAGATTCTGGTCAATCTTTTCGGCAATGCCACAAAGTTTACCCAATTTGGCCATGTGATGCTGGGCTGCCGCACTCAGAAGAGTAAACTCGGGGATGAAATCGTTTTTTTCGTTGAAGATACCGGACCCGGTATCGCCAGGGAGAGCCTCGACAAGATTTTCGAAAGGTTTCTGAAAGCTGACAATAACATGACCCGCAAGGTATCGGGAACCGGACTGGGCCTGGCCATTTCCAAAGGCCTCACCGAAATGCTCGGAGGACGCATTGAAGTGCAGTCAACGCCCAATGTCGGGTCCATATTCAGGGTAATATTCCCGCATTTACAGCAAAAAGAGGGGGAGAGAGGTGAGGGGTTGTGAGGGGTTGTGAGGTGTTGTGAGGTGTTGTGAGGAAATTCCTCACCACATAACCGTCAACCTACGGGATATTTCGGCTGCCTTTTTGCCCTCTTGCCCTTGTTTAGCTAGATGGAGATCGCTTATGTTGACGGCTATGCCCCTCACCACCCCTCACCATCCCTCACCATCCCTCACAACCCCTCACAACCCCTCACAATACCTCACAATTCCTCACA
>CAZEKJ010000053.1:0-30026 GCA_964512915.1 uncultured Porphyromonadaceae bacterium | reverse complement strand
CATCGAGGCGATCGCCTCCCTGGCGGTGGAATACCACGTGGACACCGTGGTGATCGGCCTTCCCTTGCATTCGGACGGCACGGAGGGTACCCAGGCGGCCAGGGCAAGAGCGTTCGGGGAGAAGGTACGGGGCCGCCTCGGCGTGCCGGTCGTCCCGTGGGACGAGCGGCTGACCACTGCCCAGGCGGAACGTTACCTCATCGAGGCCGGCGTGCGCAGGGAGAAGCGTAAAGAGGTCCGCGACAGCCTGGCGGCCGCCCTCCTGCTGCAGTCCGCACTGGACGCCCGGAACCGGAATCGGTAACCCCGAGGATTACTTTCCCGCTGGCCGATGAAGCCTACTTCCCGGGAATGGGTAATTCTGTTACCTTCCTAACCCCTGGCGGAATTCACGGGATAGCCGGGCGTATGGCATTTTCGGCACTGTCTGGAATGTTCTCGATGATATGGGATGAAGCCGAATCGGTTGAATTGCCCGTAAAACTGGCTGATGCCGTGAGCAATAAAACGAACAGCACCTGGCCGCATACATTCCTTACCCCGGCATATGCCACCATGCAGGAGTATAAGCACTACGCACCGGCCAACCACCTCCACATGACCTGGAACCTCCCGGTGCCACGTCTCCAGTTTTGGATGGATATGGCTAATGTCATGTCCGTTACCCCATGGCATGAACGTCCGGCTTTCGTCGAGAAAACCGACCGGCCCCTTCCTCTTCTTTTCGTTTTGAACGGTGGTGAAAATCAGGCAAAATTGCTACGTAAAGCTTAAATACTCATGAAATACTCTTATGTCCTGTTGGCTGGCCTGTTCGTTTTTCAGGCAGCGAATCAGACCCTTGGCCAGGACCAATCCTGGCCTAAGCCTCCGGAGTTCAGATCCTATAAGGACAAACCGGGCAGGGTGGTCAAGTACAACTCATTTAATTATCTCGATATCCGCGATGATTCCGGCGAAAAATCCAAACAGAGAATGGGCCATTACTGGGAGATAGCCTATGCCTATGATTCGACTTTCAGGCAGAAGAGGAAATTCAAAGATTTTGTTGTTAATCAGATCATTGAACGAAATGGAGCACTGTTCTTCCAGGATACTACGCAGATTCATTTTGTGGTTCCGGAAAATGGAAAGAATATATGGGGACGCCTGGTTCTCAGCAATGATAAAGTATACCGGCTTCGGCTTATCCAGGAAGGTCCTTTTGTAAACTCGCTCAAATTCGATGTTAAACCGGATGTCCGTTATGAAAGGTATGTAGACTCGGTTGACCTGCCTCCCCGGATTAACTATCTGGCTTCATCCTACATCACCAGGACCCAATTCAGTAAATTCCACCACCAGGAGTTCTCATGGAATTCGGGTGATACCCTCTATAAACAAAAGTTAATGGGCCCATACTGGGATCTGAAGATCGAAGTCAGAAACAAGGAGAACGATGTTGATAAATCCATGTCAACGGTTGAAATCATGGAGAGCTATTACCGTGCCTGCCAGAATGCCGGCGGGACCGTTATAAAAAGCAGGCCGAGGGAGCTGCTTCTGCTCCTTCCTTATAACCAGGCATCCCTGTGGTGCAGGATTACCGCTTCGCTTGACGGAGTCTATTTTATTAAGGTTTTACTGATGGATGACAAGGATAGGGTACCGCCAACCTATACCATTATCCCTCCAACGGTAGTGCCCGATTCCTCTTGGGGTAAATCAGGAGATGATAAATAAAAACTTGTCGGGTTTTTATCCGGATTTCAATCTAAATTCCAAAATTTGGAAATAACTGAGGTTTACAGGTTTTTCTAAAGCGTTGTGGTTTAATGATTTAATGATAATAATCGGTTCTGGATTGTTTTTTGGTCCTTCTGGTGAAATAACACTAGAAGCCATGACACACAGAACAGGACGCGTAATCGGAAAAAGAAACAAGTACGGATTATTTGGTCGTAAAAAGTACTTCATCAGCGTAAGGTTTGACCAATCATTCGACAGGCAGGGCACTGACCGCTATGAATATGAAGTCGATGCCGATATGTTTAACAATATCATCGTTGGCGCATTCGTTAAGGGCGAATTCGAACAGGTTCCTGAAGGACTCCGACCGGTATACTTTTACTAGGTTTCCATGAATTCCCGAACCAGGACTGCTATCACTGTTACAGGCCGGGTTCAGGGAGTGGGATTCCGGATGTGGGTACTGCATCAGGCCCGCAGCCTGGATTTATCAGGTTATGTTAGAAATTGTCCCGACGGATCGGTATACCTTGAAGCAGAAGGCGGCAAAGAACGTGTCATGCACTTGATTTCACTCTGCTCAACGGGTCCCGAGCGTTCCCATGTAGTGGATATTTCTTATTCCTTTATGCCCCCCACCGGCACTTTCGGATTCATTATACGGTAAATTATTTTACTTTTGGCCGGAACCATTTGGATTTCCCGAAATTTTCCTATATTAGGTAAGTTAAACATTGATTATATTATGGCCAGCAGGAGAAACCTGAAGAAGGATATCGATTATCTCATCATGGATTTGATAATTGAATGTTATGGTTGTATGGAGGAACATTCAGAAAAGGATTTCTCCCAGTACGAGCAGATCATTAATGAAGCAATATTTCTGAAAGAGGACCTTATCGAACGCATAAACAAGTTTACCCCTGGAACTCCCGGCGGATCCAGATCCTATTTTCTGAACCTGAAAAGGGACCTGATTCTTGGCGTTACTCAAGCATACGATAAGCTGAAGAGCATTGGTTGTTGATCCTGTGAGGGTATGCGGTGGAAGGTTATCAGATACCTGATCTTAATTCTGCTGGTCCCTGAATGCTTCGTTTCTGCAGGAGCCCAGGAGAATCGTTTTCCATTTTATTGGAATTCAAGCAACTCAACTAAACAGGCTGGTGATGTTTCCGTGAGGATAACCGCCCAGCCCGATGGCCAGACCTTTCTGATGGATCTGGCAGTTGCATGGTACGATAAAAATGGCAATCCGGTTACCGATCCCGTCATCATGCCATGGCTATATCTTTCCTGGGTCGATCTGGAAGTCCTTCCCTCCAACAGTCTTAAATGCATTTCCTCGGAGAAAAACCGGAGATTCGAAATCGCCTTCCAGACTTCCGGTACACTGATTTTCCTTGTTCAGGATCATTTTGCCGGTAACGCAAGGATCAAGCTCAGGTTTCAATATGCCCTAACCAAGGATGATTATCTGAAAGCCGATCTGGAGAAGATTCTGACCGACCGTGGTAACGAAATCGAAGTGCTGGTTTCGGTGCAGGAACGGGAAAAACAGACAGATCTGGCCAGTCAGGCAGCTAGCCAGGGAAAACCGGCAGTTTTAAATCCAGCCCTGCTCTCCCGGATTTCAGAGCAGTATAAAACCCTCAGGTCGCGAATCGACGGCTTGAAATTGCGGAAAACCAGCGAAAACGTGGAAGAACGCGCAAGGCTGCTCAATTCGAATATGAACAGGCCCGGTACCCCAAAGGCCATCTCGGCTCTTGCATCTGATATTTCCGCTTATATTACTGATATTGATATCTGCCTGGCGGACATTGACCAGGCCAGAGGATACATGAACCAGGAAGGTGTTCCTTTAGACACTGTGGCTGCCTATCTAAAAGGCTACGCATTCTTGCGGGATGAGGCAGTTGAACTGAAGAGCATGTACTTCAGGGTTAATCTTACTCCCAGAAATCCTGAGGCTGAAGGAATATCCAATCCTATCGACGCAAACCGCGACAGCCTGCTGACCGTCATCCGCAATAAATACAGCCCGGTACTTACGAGACAGCGCGATTCCCTGTACCTGCTTGAGGCAGCATTCAGGGAAGTTGCCATCCCCCTGGCTGCAGTTTTGCAAAGTGGCAGAAAGAGGCAGATCCGCTCTGACGAAACCGATTCACTGATTCAGCAGCATGAACGCCTTGGCATTGAACTATCCCGCTTGCGCGAGGAACATAGCCAGCATTGGACTTTCTACCGAAGCGATATTGCCGGTATGGATCTCATTCCGGATATTGAAAAACTCCGGGGAGAATTTACCGCTTTTGACCTAACCCTGAATGATTCTTATAAATCATTGGAAAAACTGATTGCTGACAACCGGGAAATTCTAAGCAAAACCCAGGTTATCTCACCCAATTGGGCGATCTGGACCGGCTTTGGCCTGATCCTGATATTAATCAGTGTGCTTGCTTTGCGCAATTCATATGTCAGCAGGAAGTTAAAGAACGGTGAAGTAAGAATCCTTGAAAACGGGACGGTTGCAATTCAGCCGGCTAAAACAGGCGACTCCAATATTTTCTCGGAGGGTGTGCCGGATGGATATTATTCCGTTGATCTGGCAGAAAGCATGCCTGATTCCATCGTCGGGCGAATTCACTACAGCAACGGTGCCATTAAGTCGATCTACCAGCTTGTCCATGGAGCATTCATTGAAAAAAGGCCTGGTGACTTTGGCGGTTATCTTTTTGGCAGCCAGTATAAAATGGGTGCAAATGGGAATTCCCGTTTTGAAATATTAATTGAAAAGGCCTGCTCATCCAAATGTTTGCGATCAGACATTGAGAACGACATGGGTGCCCGTGCCGACCTGGTTGATGAACTCGATGAACTCGTGCGCCAGAACAAGAAATATCTGCTGCTGGGATGGTTTACCTCAAGCGCCGACAACACACTTGAAATGAAAGAGGGTTTAATGAAGATCCACCGCACTTTCTTCAAGGAAAAATGGCAGATCGGCATCAATACCAACCCCGGCTCCAGTGAACTCGTTAGTGCTGTCTTTCTGCGCAGGCGCTCAGGATACTTCGATCCATTCCCCGATCCATCCTCCTTTATCAGGATTGAGGAACTGTACCAGCATGCTGTTAACCCTCCGGCATTTGCTCGTGAAAACCAGCCAGCCGCAAGCCGTGATTTGACGGACTATTCCAAACTCGAGTTTAACCCAACCTGGTCGGATACCATGGTCCGATCAGTCAGTTTTCACAAAGAAGTTACCCGCGAAATTAAACAGGCATCCGGACTGGTATCTGTTCCGCTTGAATCCTACCAGGTGGTTGGATACCTTTATGGAAGCTGCCACTCAACAGGTTTAAACGAAACTAAATCCATCCAGTATGACCTCTTTGTAGAAAGGTTTATTGAACTGTCCAACGAGTCTAACCCCCGGGAAATACCCGGTTTAACCTTACTGGGCTGGTGGAGCCAGGGGAAATCTGAAATATTTACCTACCTGCCGGCAGCCATCAGCTTCCATACACAAAGCTTCCGGGAACCCTATCAGATTGCATGTCTCAGCAAACCTCCCGAGGGCGAACTCAGGGTTTTTGGACGCAAATCAAATCTTGAAATGAACAATAGCGTTATCGAAACAGAGGAATTCAACCTTCGCCAGTTGCTTTAAACTTGGATTGGTTTATTTTTGTGCTTCGGAGCCTTTTGTTTTTCAAGTTTGACCACGATGAGCTTTCGCCTTTCCTGTATTTTTGCTTTGTCGCTTCTAGCCTTTGGATTAAACAGGCATCAGGCTGTCGCGCAGGAAAATGACAGCTGGGTGCCGGATTCAATAAAATCCTCAGTTACCGACCTGCTAAAAAAATACGAGTTCTACCATAATAGTCTCACCAGCAATTCAGATTCGGATCAGGAGATAGCATTCATCAGGCTGTTTGCCAACCCCAAGATTCTTGTCTTATCCGATTATGCAGGTGATTCTGCCATCAGAAGAATAAGCATCCAGGATTATTCAGCTTCGATTATAGAAAACTTTCCGAAAGGAGTCACTGTAAAGCTTCTTTTTTCAAGCCTCATCGTGGGTAAACCACACTTCGACCGAAATGACCGCTATATCCTCAAAGCCAGGATTAACCAATCCAAAACTGGGATTTCCTTTGGAAAGGTGATCACATCAACCAGCACCGTCATATTCAGGATAGCCTTCACATGGACCGGAGATAGAACGACCGACTTTGAGATTTATGGAATTGACGAAGCCCCTGTTCAGCAGAATGTTCTTGGAATTGACGCAGGCCCAGCTCTGTCCGTCCTGTCGAATAGCGATATTGCCGGAGATGCCAGGTTTGGCCTGATGTATCGCCCGGGTTACCAGTTCACTTTTCATTACAGCCATTATTTTGACTCTCATTGGGGGGTCTCAGCCGGCATACGGTATGCACAAATCGGTAGCGTTCTTACCCTGGATTCAATCGATCCATATGGTGGATTCAACCCCGGATTTTCTGATGTGGTTTTTTCAAATCGTCTTTGGACTTTGTCTGTTCCGATGCTTCTATCCTGGCAGCATAGGTTCAACAAACGTTGGAGCGCCTACGCAGATGCAGGGCCAATGATTTCCCTCAGGCTATTTGAGACCCAGCAGGTTTCGGGGTACAGTGAGAGCCGCGGTAAAGCACTTGACAACATCATCAGCGATCCTGCCTGGGTTTCGGAGATGAACCGCCTTTGGGTAAGTTTTTGCTTTGATGCAGGTCTGCTTCTGCAAATCAACCCAACTGTCCGGCTGGGCGCGGGTATAGGAATTAA
Organism: uncultured Porphyromonadaceae bacterium; assembly: GCA_964512915.1. GTDB lineage: Bacteria > Bacteroidota > Bacteroidia > Bacteroidales > UBA12481 > UBA12481. Next base: position 23,480 of record CAZEKJ010000053.1, on the reverse strand, counting down.
TCAGGGGCTTACTTCCCTTGACCATGGCGTCCAGTATAACTATGATAATGCCAGGTACCTGGGGCAGTTTAATCCCTTGTGGGGCTCTGATATGCCAACACTTGTAAGGTCTGCGGCATTGAACATCAGGATGACTTTTACTTTGAAAAACGAATCCGAAAGATGAAAAAACTGCAACACGGTATTCGGTTTTTCCTTTGCATCAGTTTCCTGACAGTGCTGCTGGCTGCCTGTGAAAAGCCCGATAATTTGCCGCAGTTGGAAATTCGCATCCTGGATAGAAACGAGCAGCCAGTGGCCGGAGCTTATTCTGCCCTTTTCGAAACCCACGAAGATTGGCTCGCCCGTGAAAACCCCGTCCAGGTTTGGAGACGATCCGATTCCGGAGGAAAAATACTTTTTACTGACCTGGAGGAAAAGGTCTATTTCATATACGTCAGAAATTCCGGGGCCGATAATTCATTGGATGAAATCAGCCTTGCTGCCCCCTTGAGAATAAATTACAAAACTGAGGTTACCATTCATATTCGCTAGAACACCTTTGAAGCACCTTTCAAAATATCATCCCCTGGTCTGTTTTCTTATAGCAGTGTTGCTTGCCTCAACGGCTTGCCAGAGAGAAGAGGTCGTTCCGGTTACAGGTGAAACAGGAACCACAGGAACCCTGCGAGATCCTTCGGTTCTGGTGCTTGACACGTCTTCTCTGACTAATCCGGTGAGAGTAAATGGACAGGTTCGATTCGATATTATCGGAAACCTGTCAGAAATCAGAAAGGGCGATAAGATCTTCTATCCTGCAGGTAATGGTATTTATGGGGTTGTAAGTCAGTCATTTCAATCTGATTCAAGATTGACGATGGGAATAAGCCGCGTACCCTTGTCAGCATTCTGGCCAGAGGTTATACTTGAGGACACCGTTGTCGGCAGCCTGCTGGTCTCAAGGAAACGGATGTTTGCTGACTCATGGATTTCAGATACCCTGTCCCTGGAAGACCTCGTACTGTTTGATGACGAATGGCAAGGGAGCCACCTGAAGGTTTTATTACCTAATGTAAGCGTATCATCTTCTGCTTTAACTTTTCAGCAGGTTGGTGCGGCCGGAGACAATCCCTGGCTGAGGCGCTTTGAAATCAGCACCGGCTATAAAATGTATCTGAAAGGAAATTTGCATGTTGAGTCGACCGGTGCCCTTAATGCCAGCGACAGTCTCCTGTTGGAAGAATCAGTGTATGGCCCCTGTAAAACTGGTGACCTGCCGGTTTATTACTCCATAAAAACCTGGCTCGGCTACTCCGTTATATTCAAGTCCGATACAACCCTGGAATTCAGTTTTCACGATTACCAGGCAGGCTTTTCGGGTTTTACAAATAATTTTTGGTCGGGCTGGAATGCATCTGAGCGTTCCGATGTGAGCAATGCAATGATCACCCCTGGTAAAACTCCGACCTTTACCGGGTTCTATGCGGAAGTATTTGTCAGCCAGCAAATTATACCGATTTTTTGTGGTGAGCCCGGTTTGCAGCAAACCAACAGGATTTCAGAATCCATTCTCCGGGAGGTTGATCTCCCCGAGTGGTCTCAGAAAATACAATCGGATTTCACCAGCCGCATAAGTCAGGCCGGACTGGCACTCGGCGACTTTTCGACCCTGGCTGTTCCTGTGCAGCGACGGAGCAGCTACCTTAGCTCCGGGGCAGGTACTCTGCCGAATCAGAAACCCCGTGCCCGGTTTACTATCAGTCCCAAGACCGGTTTTACAGTTACCAGCTTTGAATTTAATGCGGCCGGTTCTTCAGACCACGAATCATCACCTGAACAATTAAGCGTGCGCTGGGATTATGAATCGGATGGTACTTTTGATACGGACTATTCTGTCAATAAAGTCTCTTACCACATTTTTTCGGTACCCGGGTCGTATCAGGTTACCCTTGAGGTCAGGGATCCGGAAGGCCTCACAGATCGCTATTCCGCCATTGTTGAAGTTTATATTTCTTCTTCTGCACCGATTGCACATTTTGAAGTATCTCCGCCAAACGGCAGAATAAGCACCTTATTCCTTTTTGATGCATCAGGATGCCTGGATGTCCAGGATCCGGTAGCATTATTACAGGTCAGATGGGATTTTAATGGCGACGGTGAATGGGATACTCCGTTTTCCACCTTTAAGTCACAAGGGTACTTCTTCAGAAATCCGGGTAATTATATTACCAAACTCGAAGTTCTCGACACCGAGGGACTGACCGGTTCCACCAGTAAACTTATTAAGGTTGAAAATGTTAACATCAAACCAACCGCAGTCTTTAAGGTTGATCCTCAAAAAGGCACTACGGAAACGCTGTTTACTTTCGATGCCAGCGGATCGACCGATCCCGAAGACGCCTCAGATTTGTTACGGGTCCGCTGGGACTGGAATAACGACGGATACTGGGATACGGAATACCGCACAATTAAAACCATTCAACGCCGGTTCGCCGAAGCCGGAACCTATACGGTTGTACTTGAGGTTACGGATACCGAAGGATTTGCCAGCACCTTTGATAAAACCATACAGATCACAAATCCGAATACCGCGCCAACTGCTGATTTTGCGGTTAATCCTGCTGAAGGAACCACTGAAACACTTTTTGAGTTTGATGCATCCGGTTGTACCGATAACGAAGATCACCTGGAGCAACTCGAAGTAAGATGGGATTGGGACAACGATAATACTTACGATACAGACTTCGTAACTGAAAAGGTGATCAGAAGGACTTTCAGCACCCCTGGTACGTATATTATCATAGTACAGGTAAGGGATTCCGGTGGATTAACCGATACCAAAGCCCGCCTCTTGGTTGTCAGGTAACTATTTCAGATAAACTTCCCAGGCTTTTCCCAATGATTCGCGGATTACATCCCGAAGCCATGCCGGTTTAACAACTTCAACACGGTGTCCGTATCCCAGGATCTGCATCTTCAGTTCATCTGAGGTTATCACCTCGATCCTGATTCTATAGGATCCATTGGGTTCCTTTTCGGCCTGCTGGGAGGAATGAAGAGGATTGGCAAGTATGTATCCGGCTTGCACCGGATCGGCCAGTATTTCAATTATTTCAGGTACCCCGGAATAGGTGCCAATCCCAAAGCTGTGCTTGAAGAATCGCTCAGGATCAAATTCGGGGTCCATCATAAAGAACTCATCAGCTACTTTCAATCCTGAGATCCGGTCGAGTCCCAGGGTCCGGATTTTATCCAGGGCGGTATCTTTTCCAACCACATACCAGAGGTTCTTATTCTCTTTCAGCAGGTATGGGTGATAGATATAATGCCTGGGCCGTCCATCGGTATAAGGGGTGTAATCAAACTCGACCGTATGAAACTGCCTTATAGCATCAAGCAGGCATGGAAGGTGTTCCTGTCCGGAACTAACCGTACTGCTCTCAAATTGAATGGCCTGTCCCAGGTTGGGTTCCGTGAGCTGGTCGGCCAGGGTGATGCGATCCTGTATCTTGTTGATGGCATTCTCCAGGTCCTTGAATATCTGACTGTTTCTGAAATGGCTCAGGGTGTGCAGTGCCAGCCGGATGAGTTCAACATCCTCCTGGGTCAGGGGAAGGTTGATGCTGAACTCAGGATCCGAATAATAATAACCCCCTTCGAGCCGGTTGAACAGAATGGGGGCATATCCGAGAGCCGACTCATTCTTTAGGGCCCAGATGTCCTTCTCAATGGTCGATAAGGAAATATTGCCGCCTGATGAGGATCCGTACAAAGCCTCTTCGCAGGCCTGCCTTAGGTTTTCTTTCGATGGATAAGGCTTCGACCGGCTCCGGATGCATTGGTCGATGATCCTGTATCGTATTGCTGCGTATTTATTTAGCGCCATTTCTCCATTTTGGATGATTTCCTGCATCTAAATATAAAAAAAGCCACAACGTAAATAGGTTACGTTGTGGGAAAGTTCCTTTGAATCAAAATAAAATAACAGAAATGAATGACGAGAGAAAAAACGCAGAAAAGAGACTTTGGCAATCCATTGCCAGGGTCGCGCAGGATTCAGGAAAAGAAGCTGGCTGGGAGTACCTGGGATATGCTTGCAGCCAAAGGAAAATTCATGATCTGGTACTTAAATTTCACCAGGATCCACGGCACCCCGGATTTTACGGGTTGCGCATTCCGATGGGTGAGGTCGGCGGCATGAAGGTTTCCATGATCCTTGAAAACCAAAAGGAGCTTGTTATCGGTATCCAGATGGAGGAGCCGGAAGACAATACGGTTGAATCCGGTGCATTTGACCTGTACAGGGACCTTTGTAACCGGTTGTCCGATTCAGGCCGTGACTGGCAGCTTGATTCGCCCGGATGGCTGGCTTGGAAAACCCCCGAGGTCAGGCTAAACTTCAGGGCCGTAAATAACCGGGCTTTCCAGGATATCATGCAGGGCCGCGACAATTCCGAAGCCCTGTACCTGATAACCGAGGAAGTGACGGATTTGGTGGAGGAAATATCGGAATTAATTGTGAATCAGAAAGTTGTAGAATATGGAGCCGTTACTAATTAGCCTGATTCTGTGGCTGGCTCTTAGCCAGGCCGGGAAAAGCAGAAAACCGGCAGAAACCGGCCCCCACACTAACTGCAAGTAAAATACCCTCAAGCGGGATCGATTGCTTCCAGAATGGGAAGGTGATCAGAAACAACAGTACCGGGATCATCATGATGCGGCTGTATACTTGATTAATCTGACGCAGCCTGGGTATCCATATGGTAACCGCGAGGAACAGAGTCAGCGGGAATGCCCAGGCGAGGTTCAGGTTTCCCTTGCAGACCCAGTGGTCGGAGCCGACCCACATAAACGTGAGCAGAATACCCATAACTCCGGAAAGGAAGAAGAGTATGCTGAACCAGGCTTTGGCAAAGCCCGCCGCCTTCGGATAGAAAGCCAGGAAGAGGGACAGGAGGGTCAGCAGGGAGAAAACGGCGTAAGGATGAGTGACTGGTGATTTCTTCTTCTTGGGGGCAGGCTCGAAAATCATTTTAGCCTGACCGGTGAGATTCTGGCCTGTGGCGGATTTCATCTGAAGGAACAGCCTCTCCATCTGCTCGGGCAGGAACATGTAGTCACTCACCGTTGCTGTCCGGTCGGCACCTCCCGCCAGCAATAGCATTATTCCTGTCCGCGGCCATGGATTTGGCGTGAGGTGTGGGTTGATTAACTGACGGAATGTAAGGGTTTTAGCCTCAGTACCAGGAATGGGATAATCATTCCGTGTAGCTTTCAGAACAATATCGCGGACCCGTGTGGAGCAGTTATCCAGAAAGAAATCATACCAATAATGCCTGTTCTCAGGCAGATTATTGGTTTCGAGCAGGTTGAACAACTCCTGCCGGTCCGCATCAGTAAGGGCCAGGGGGACAAGTCGTACAAACCGGTTATCACGGATGTACTCATTAACAAAACTGTCAAACCGGGACACTGATAGCATATAATACAGCTTTCCTTTAACGAACTGCCAGTAAAAATTGGGCACATTAAAGTCAAAGGTGCCGTAATTGTAAACCTTGTCGATCCGGTTTACAGGATCATATACCCTGAGGGCTGAATGCCCGAAAAAGGTAAAGATCTCTTTTCCGGGGCCGCAGGTAACCAGGTCGATCCTTGAGGCAGCGCTCAGCTGAGGGATTTGTGCCTGAATCTGGCTAAACAACGGAAGAAATATGAGGAATAATGTTGATAAGCTGTGTCTCATTGGAAAAGGATTTGCGCAAAGATCAGTAAATTTACTTTTCCAATATGTAAACTAAAAACCCGACGCAATGAAAAAGTCCATCAACCGCAGGTCATTTCTTACGAATTCAGCAATTGCCGGTGCAGGCATGGTTGTTATTCCCCGCCATGTAATGGGCGGAAAAGGATTCACCGCACCCAGCGATAAACTCAATATAGCCGCAATCGGATCGGGCGGGATGGGCTCGGGCAACATTGCACGGTGTGAATCGGAGAATATCATTGCGTTGTGCGACGTGGATTTCAATCAGGCTGCCGGAACCTTCAAGAAGTATCCCAAAGCCCAGCAGTATAAGGATTTTCGCATCATGCTTGAGAAGGAGAAGAGCATCGATGCCGTTATCGTGGCCACCCCCGACCATACCCATGCGGTTGCCGCAATGGCTGCCATTAAGCTTGGCAAACATGTGTATGTTCAAAAACCGCTGACACATGATGTTTTTGAAGCCCGCAGGCTTACTGAAGCTGTCAGGGAATACAAGGTGGTGAGCCAGATGGGGAACCAGGGCCGCTCCGGCGAAGGAACCCGCCGGCTTGCAGAATGGATCTGGGCCGGAGCAATCGGCGAAATCCGGGAGGTACATAGCTGGACCAACCGCCCCGTTTGGCCGCAGGGTGTTGGACGTCCTGCCGGAGTTGATGCAGTTCCGTCGACTCTTGACTGGGATTTATGGCTGGGAACAGCCCCGGAACGTCCCTATAACAACTCTTACCTTCCCTTCAACTGGAGGGCCTGGTATGATTTCGGTGCCGGTGCCCTCGGCGACATGGGATGCCATGTGCTGGACCCGGTATTTCATGCCCTTAAACTTAAATACCCGATCTGGGTGCAGGGATCACATTCCTATGAGGTGAGGGAGATGTGGAAAAGGGTTGATAACCAGGAAACCTTCCCCAGCGCCTCAATGATCACCTACCAATTCCCCGCAAGGGAAAATATGCCTCCGGTACGTCTCACCTGGTACGACGGCGGAATGATGCCGGTGTGGCCCGCTGAGGTAGATCCGAAAAAGATTCCTGCAGAAGGAGGCTCGATGTTTATCGGCGATAAAGGAATTATTGTCTGCGAAACCTATGGCGGCGGAGTTCAAATGTTCCCCGAAGAGCGCTTCCTTGAATACAAAGATCTGCCAAAGACCCTCAAACGAATAGAAGTAACACATGAAATGAACTGGCTGAACGGTTGCAAGGGTGGGGAAGCCCCCTGCTCGAATTTCGATTATTCAGGTCCTCTCACCGAAATGGTTCTGATGGGAAATCTGGCGATTAAGGTCCCGGGTAAAAGGCTCCTCTGGGATGGTGACAATATGAAGGTCACCAACGACGAGGCTGCCAATAACTTTATTCAACGGGAATATCGAAAGGGTTGGGCGTTGTAATCCGATTGTCTGGTCTGAACGTTACAAAGAGTGCTTTACTGTGGTGATTCCCTCAGGAAGGTTTCGTAAAAAATAATCCAGCTCCTGCGGCTTAAAGGTGCTGAATGCCACGATTTTGCCACTTTTTAACTTGATGGTCAGGATATGGTGGCCGCCAAAATTATACTCCATCCGGTTGATTTGCTTGTTCACTCCGAATTTTTTCATCGATTTTAATCCCTGAACCCTGGAAAGCTCTACTTCCGCAACTTCACTGAATGGTATGGTCTTATATTTTTTCCGGAAGGGCTCAATTTTAAATTCAATCGATGATTGAGTAATCCGCATATCCATCTGGATGATAAACATAAGAAGAACGCTAAGCGGCCCTATGAGTAACGTAAACAGGTAGGGTTTTTCCTGATCGGGCATTGTATCCCACTCCGTCAGGTAAATCATCAGGAATACAAATCCCATCATCAGGGTAACTGCACCAAAAATCACAATCCGCCAGCCTGAAGGAATCGATTGTTTCTCGTGAAAAAACACCTGTGCCATAGCTTTCCGTTTTGGTTTGTATTGGTTAAAACAAAGATAGAATATTAATTTCGGCTGAAAATCGCAATCGTAAATCGTAAATCTTAAATCGCAAATCGTAAATCGCAAATCGTAAATCGTAAATCGTAAATCGTAAATCGTAAATCGTAAATCTTCACTCCCATGTCCCGCTTAACCCTTTTACTTTTCACTCTTCTTGGCTTGTCTGCCTGTCAGAACCGGAATACCGTATGGATCGCACAGGCCCCGGCAGGTGAACGTTACACAACTATTGATACCACTGGTGTTACGGTGATTCCCAACGGTCGCCTGATAAAGCCGTATGGCAGCACATTTCGCACCGCACCCCATCCTTACGGTCTCTGCCTGAGCCCCGACGGCAAGATTGCGGTTACGGCGAACTCGGGAACAAGTCCGCTATCCATCACTATTCTTAGAAACATACAGAGCCCTTATCCCTATATACAGCAAGTGCCACCCGGTCCGGGAACCGACAAGGGTGTTCTGGCCAGTGTGTTTATGGGGCTTGCTATTTCACCGGATAATACAATCGTCTATGTATCAGGAGGACAGGAGAATAAAATTTATCTTTTTGATGTTCAAACAGGGGATGTAAAGGGAACAATCCCCTGCGCAGGTCTTCAGGGCGACAGGGATTTTACCGATGGATACATTGGTGACATGGTGCTGAACCGCGAGGGTACCCGGCTTTATGCTGTGGACCAGATCAATTTTCTTCTGCTGATTATTGATCCGGTTAACGGCCAGGTTCTTCATCGGGTCAATACCGGGCGCTATCCATTTGGGGTCTGCCTTTCACCCGATGAAAAAAAGGTCTATGTGGCTAATGTCGGCATGTATGAGTACACCCGGTTCGCCAGTACTGATCCCGACAGTCTGGATCAGACTTCCCTGGCTTACCCGGCTTTTGCCTACGGATCCAGGGAGTCGGAAGAAGGAACCCAGGTTGGGGAGGTAAAAGTTAAGGGACTGGGAAAACCCAATGTGCCTGAATCCTTTTCTGTCTGGACCGTTGATGTCAGCAATCCTGATTTACCCAGGGTGACTGCCAGAATCAAAACCGGCAACCTGATCGGGGAAATGGTGGAGGATTTTCCTGCTGTCGGCGGGTCGAGCCCGAATTCCGTGGTGGCAACTCCGGATTATGTTTTTGTCAGCAACGGGAATAATGATAATATCTCGGTCATTGACATTCATGCAGATACGGTGATTACCGAAATACCCCTGATTCCGGACGACCGGATGCGGCATTTCCGAGGGATCATCCCTTTTGGGGTAGCCGTTTCGCCCGATTTTAAAACCCTCTTTGTAGCTGAAGCGGGAATCAATGCGGTTGCCATGATTGATGTTACCACACTGAAAGTAAAAGGTCACATCCCCGTTGGCTGGTTTCCCGCCAGAATCGAGGTATCACCCGATGGCGGGAAGCTTATTGTTTCAAATGCCAAGGGATTTGGCAGCGGGCCGAATGGGGGTCCCGATTATGTGCAGGGACCCGAAGGAACCTATATCGGCAGCCTGATGAAAGGCTCAGTAACCGTTCTGGATATCCCCTCAGCCGGAGAACTGAAAAAACTTACCAGGGAGGTAATTGCCATGAATTTCGATATGAAAAAATCGGATGACCCTGATTTCAATATCAGGAAAAAAAATCCGGTGCCTTTGTACCCCGGTTATGCGGAAAGCCCGATCCGGTATATTGTTTTTGTATCCAAGGAGAATCGTACCTATGACGAGATATTTGGCCAGGTTAAAGCAGGCGATGGCGAACCTTCACTGGCACGTTATGGTGCCGGGGTCAGCTTTACCAACCGTGCCAAAGACCAGGCGATTGAGAACGCAGATATTATGATAAACCATTTGGCGCTGGTTAACCGTTTTTCCATGTCAGACAATTTTTATGTAGACTCGGATGTCTCTGCCGACGGGCACCGGTGGCTGGTTAATACCTATCCGAATGAATGGGTGGAAGCAACGGTGCCAGCCAATTACGGAGGGAATCGCAATTATAAGGAGAAGTCAAAATCTCCGGGAATGCTTGCCTTCACAGGCGCTGCGGGCGCGATTTATCCCGAGGATTATAACGAGGCCGGTTCCATGTGGGACCATCTTGAACGAAACAAGATCCCTTTTTTCAATTTCGGATTCAGCCTGATGTTTGAGCCGGCTGCCTATCAGCCTGAGTACAAGATTGCCGGGGTACGGCACCTGGCCAATTTCCCCCTGCCGGCAGCCCTTTTTGACAACTCATCGCGTAAGTACCCTACCTATAACATGGCAATCCCGGATCAGTTCCGGATCGATATGTTTATGGAAGAGTATAAAGAGAAGTGGGAATCGGGAAAAGAAAAATTCCCTTCAATGCTCACCATCATTGTCCCGAACGACCATGGTGCCGGGGAACGACCCGAAGCCGGATACCCTTTCCGGGAGAGCTACCAATGCGACAACGACCTGGCAATCGGCCGCCTGGTGGAATTCCTGAGTCATACGCCCTATTGGAAGAACATGGCAATCGTGATCACCGAGGATGACGCGCAGGGCGGCGTGGACCATGTGGATGCGCACCGCAGTGTTTTAATGGTTGTATCTCCTTATGCCAAAAAGAACTATGTTTCCCATACGCACACTAGTTTTGGGAGTATTTTCAAGACTTTCTGGAATATTCTTGGCGTTCCCTACCTGAACCAGTATGATGCATCCGCCACCGATCTGAGTGATATGTTTACCGATCAGCCGGATTTTACCCCTTATCAAGCCATCCCGGTGAACCCACGGATCTTTGACCCTCAGAAAGCACTGGATCCTTATGATGAAAAATTTGACTGGAGAGCCGTAACCGAATCGCCTGAGATTGATAATGTTCGGGACATGCTCCGCGACAGCAAAGAGGTTGAAGCCTGGCGAAAGGAAAAGGAAGCCGGAAAAAAATAACAGGGCACTTGCAAATCCGGAAAAATCGGCTAATTTTGTGCCCACAATTTGCGTTGGTCGTGTAGTTCAGTTTGGTTAGAATGCCGGCCTGTCACGCCGGAGGTCGCGGGTTCGAGTCCCGTCGCGACCGCACCAACGAAACCCATGTTGCTGATTTCAGTAACATGGGTTTTTTATTTATTTAACCCCCCGCTCATTCTCAGCAGCTCGGTTTCGCTGGATTTGCAGCGATAAAGTGCGGTCAGATAGCGGTTTTCAGCATCCATCAGTTTCTTCTGGGTTTCCCTCAGTTCAATGTCATTGGCCGACCCGATGCGGTATTTCTCGGTGGCGATATCCAGGTTTTTCTGCGCAAGTGCAACGTTTGCCTGCTCAAAATCTGATAATTGCAGGTTTGTGAGGTAATCATTATATATGCGTTGCAGATGAGCACGGATATTTAATTCTGTCTGCTCGGCTTCGATCCGGGCAGATTCAAGCCGGACCTGTGCCTTGCTGCGGTTCTCTTTCTGGGAGAAGCCGTCAAACAAGGTATAGGAAGCATTAACCCCAACATTATAACCACGGTTACGGTTTAATGACATAATACCCACCTCCGATTCCGATTTATTGTAGTTATATCCCGATGTGAAATTAAGCCGGGGATAGAGGGTTGAATTGGCGCTTTTTCGGTCGAGCATGGCAATGCTCATGGCCGTGCGGCTCATTCGTATCTCAGGGTTCATCACAGATACAGACTCCCATATCTTTTCAAAAAGTAAATCTTTCCGGATCGGAATATCTTCATATACTTCAAACTGAAGGTAAATGTCGCGGCATAATACCCGGTTAAGTTCCACCTTCGTGTTCTGGAGCATTTTGGCCTGCTGGATAAAGGCTGAACTGTCGGCATTATAATCAACGCTGGCCTGCAGAAGTGAAAGCTCCGAACTCGAACCGAGCCGCAGCCCGGCTGCGGCAATCCGTTTTCGCTCGGAAGTGATTGCCATGGCCTCACGGTATACATCCACCATTTTTTTCTGGGTGATAATGGCATAATAGGCAGTGATCACATCAGCGAGCGTATTTTCAACAGTGGTTTGAAGCTGAATGTCTGTAAGCGCTTCGAGTTCCGTAAGCTTTTTCTTCTGAATGAACATGTTAAAGCCGTCAAAAAGTGTCCAGGTTAAAGCGATCCCACCGTTGATATTGTTGTTCCTGTTGCTTTCGCTGGCCCTCTCCCGACCGTCAAAATACTTCTGATAGGTATTGGTTACCGAAAAGCTTCGCGACCCGGTCAGTCCGAGCTGCGGCAGCATTCCGGCGTTGCCGATAGAGTTGTCGATCCCGGCAATCCGGCTGTCATTGGCAGCCAATGTGATATCAAAATTGTTTTCGAGTGCAATTACCAATGCCTCCTGGAGGCTTAAGGTATCTTGCGGCAGAGCCTTTGTTGGGATAATAAGGCTGAAAGCCAGAATCAGCAGCAGAAGATGTTTCATGACTCAGGATTTACAAATTTCTTTTTCTTGCCGGAAATGTAGGTGTAGAGGGCAGGGATTACATAAAGCGTCAGGATGAGGGCAAACAGCAATCCTCCGATAATCACGATTCCCATCGATATCCGGCTCCTGGCTCCTGCCCCCAGGGCCATGGCGATAGGCAGGGCTCCCAGAACCGTAGCGAAGCTTGTCATCAGGATTGGCCTGAAACGCTGTGTTGCCGCCTCAATTGCCGCCTGATACATATTCATTCCTGAATATTTTTTCTGATTTGCGAATTCAACGATCAGGATCCCGTTTTTGGTCACGATGCCGATCAGCATGATCATCCCGATCTGGCTGAAGATATTCATCGTCTGACTAAAAAGGATAAGTGAAATCAGGGCACCGGCAATGGCCAGGGGAACGGTCAGCATGATGACCAGAGGATCCCTGAAGCTTTCAAATTGAGCCGACAGAATCAGGTATATCAGGATTAATGCCAGGATAAAGGCAAATAGCAGGGTATTTGAACTCTCTGCATAATCCCGCGAAACACCGGTAAGCGATGTGTTAAATGATTCATCCAGTTCTTCCTTTGCAATTTTCTGCATCTCCTCAATGCCCTGGCTAAGTGTGTAACCCTTAGCAGGCGAGGCAGATACGGTTGCAGAAATATAGCGGTTGAACCGGTACAGGGTCGGAAGGTTTACCTTATATTCGATTTTAACCACATTATCCAGCTGAATCATGGCACCTTGCCTGTTCCTAACGTAAACAGTGCTGAGATCAATCGGCTGATCCCGGTATTGACGGTCGGCCTGGCAGATAATCTGGTACTGCTTGCTGTTGAGAATGAAATATCCAAGACGCTGTCCCCCGAAAAACAACTGGAGCGTTTCGGCAATATCCCGGAGGGTGAGCCCCAGTGTCCGTGCGCGGTCACGGTCGATCCTCAAGGTCATCTCAGGCTTGTTGAATTTCAGGTTGAGGTCGACTACCTGGAATGCCGGGTTAGCCTGTGCTTTTTCCATGAAGCCAGGGATGGCTTCCCTTAATTTCTCCAGACTGGTGGCCTGGATAACAAACTGAACGGGGAGTCCGGAGTTTCGGCCGCCGCCAATCGTCTGTTCCTGAGTGACAAAACTCCTGGCAAATGTCAGGGGCCTGAGTTGACTGGTTAAATAATCGGCCACTTCCTGCTGGGTTTTTTCCCGTTGATCCGGGGGAACAAGGGTGATACGGACAAACCCTCCATTTGAACCAGAGCCCCCCATTCCTGTGAGTCCCATATAAGACTCTTTTTCGGGAAGGGTGTCAACCATGTCGATAATTTTAGCCATGTAGGCATCCATCTTTTCATAGGCGGTTCCTTCAGGCCCGGTAGCACTGATGATCAGTCTGCTCTTGTCCTCCATCGGCGCAAGCTCGCCCGGTATTCTTGGCCAGAGAAAGACCACCAGACCAATCGAAAAGGCCATGATAATAAATGCAATCCACCGATGGCGAAGGAAGGCTGAGAGCGACCGGTTATATGTATCAATCAGTGCGACAAAGAAAGGCTCCGTGGCGGTATAAAAACGGTTATGGTGCTCGGCGTGCTTAAGCCAGTGCGAAGCAAGCATCGGAGTTAAAGTCAGCGAGACGAAAGCTGATATAATGACGGCACCTGCCATAACCACTCCGAATTCCCTGAACAGCTTACCGGTAAGTCCCTGCAGGAAAATAATCGGCAGAAATACTGCTGCCAGGGTGATTGTGGTTGAGAGGATTGCAAAGAAGATCTCCTTTGACCCTTTTAAACCTGCCTCCATCGGCGACATCCCCTTTTCAATCTTTGAATAGATGTTTTCCAGGACCACGATGGCATCGTCGACCACCAGTCCGGTCGCCAGAACGATGCTGAGAAGGGTGAGAATGTTGATTGTGTATCCGGCCAGGTACATGATAAAAAAGGAGCCGATCAGGGAGATCGGTATGGCGATTACCGGAATTATGGTAGTCCTCCATTCCCTGAAGAATAAGAAGATAATCAGTACGACCAGAGAAAAAGCAATCAGAATGGTCTCTTCAACTTCCGTAATGGCTTTTCGGATCGAAAGGGTAGTGTCACTCGAGATGCCCACATAAATGTCTTCCGGCATTTCCTTTTTAATCTGCTCCAGCCTTTTCTTAATCTCATCGACGATGGCGATCTGGTTAGATCCCGGTTGGGGAATTACGGCGAGCCCGACTTGCGGAATCTTTCCATTACCGCGCATCACGGTTTTCTCGTTCTCAGGCATGAGCTGTGCCCGGCCAATATCCTTGAACTTGATCAGGGTTCCTTCTGATTCCCTGATAATCAGATTGTCGAACTGCTCTGTGGTGCTAAGCCGGCCGATGGTCCTGACGGAAAGCTCTGTACCATATCCCTCAACCCGTCCCGATGGTAATTCGATATTTTCCCGGTTAACGGCATCACGGATATCTGAGGGGGTTAGGCCGTAACCGGCAAGCTTGATCGGATCAATGAAGAGTTTTATGGAATATCTCTTTTCGCCCCAGATTCGTATTTCGCTCACACCGGGCGTAGTCTGCAGCCGCTCTTTGAATAGATTATTGGCAATCTCGGATAATTGCAGCAGGTTTCTTTTATCACTCTGGATGCTCAGTCCGAATATCGGGTTGGAATCCGCATCGGATTTAACCACCTGCGGCGGATCAACATCGGGAGGCAAGGAACGCATAGCCCTGGAAACCCGGTCGCGTACATCGTTTGCCGCAGCTTCCATGTCGGTACCTACCTGAAATTCAACGGATATGCTGCTGCCACCATCGCGTGACGAAGAGGTTAGTGTGCGGATTCCTGCGATCCCATTGATGCTCGCTTCGAGAGGCTCCGTAATCTGACTCTCGATTACCTCAGCATTGGCACCCGGATAGGAGGTGCTGACGGTTACGGTCGGCGGATCCACGCTGGGATACTCCCTGACTCCAAGAAAAGTAAAACCGATAATCCCAAACAGGATGATCAGGATCGACACGACCAGTGCCAGGACCGGCCGCTTGATGAAAATTCCGGAAAAATTCATGATTGCGCCGGTTAATTGTTTGGTTTATTTTCATTGGAAGACTTCTTGCCTCTGACTGCTACAGGAACTCCGTCATTGATCTGCAGGAGCCCGGTCAGGATCAGGCTGTCGCCAGGCTGTAATCCTTCAGTTACCTGAACATCCTTTTCCGTGCGAATCCCGGTAAAAACCGGCACTGATACGGCTTTCCCATCCTTTTTCAGAAAAACCTTGCTTCCGGCAATATCCCCGACCAGGGCTTCCGACGGAACCTTAATGGCATCCGGCATTATCTCAAGCTCAACGCTTACACGGGTAAAAGTGCCGGGAACCAATATCCTTTTTGGATTCGGGCAGATTGCCCTTACCTGAACCGTACGGGTAGCAACGTCAACACCTGATTCCACTGCGTAAACCCTCCCGGTAAAGGGATCCGGCGTGTAGTCCATGCTGAATCCGATAATCATCCCTGTTCTTACCAGTGTTGTGTACTTCTCCGGTACGGAGAACTCAATTTTGATCGGATCGACCTGTTGAAGAGTAGCAATCAGGGTATTGGAAGGAATATAGCTGCCGAGGCTTACGTTTCTCAGACCGATTTTGCCTGATAATGGAGCGAAAATCTGTGTTTTAGCCAGCTGAGCCTGGAGTATTTGCCTCTCAGCCCGGATCGACTTAAGGGTATTGTCCACCACATCATATTCTTCCTGGCTGATGGCTTTTATTTCCAGTAATTGTTTTTTCCGATATTCTTCATCGCGGACAAGATCCTCCTGAACCGAATTCTTGTTTAACTGTGCCTGAAGATCCTGGTCGTTAATCTTGAGTAGCAGTGTCCCCTCCTTGACTTCCGTTCCTTCAGAAAAATAAATTCCTGTTATCCTGCCCGAAACCTCATTCCGGAGTTCAACCTTTTCATTCGGTAAAAGGGTGCCGGTTGTGTATATCATGTTGAGCATCGTGTCAGGCTTTATCACCATTACCTCAACGGCAACGGGTCCGCCTCGCCTTCCGCCGGGGGCGGGGGCAGCCTCCTTTTTCTTTCCGCATCCTGTAACAATCAGGGTCAACCCAATGAAAATTCCAATCAGTCCGGTTTTAATAGTTCCAGCTATCATGTCGAAATAATTATAGTAATTAGGGAAATTGTGGTAAAAGTAGTGATTGGCTCATGAAATATTAGATAATAGTTCGTTAAAAAAGATTAAAAAGCTTACGTTCAAAAGCATTGCTTTCGATAGCCCCGTTCAATTTACACCTGTCTTTTTGCTACCTTCCGGCTATAAAACTATACATATGAAATTCAAAGTTTCCATGCCTTTTGGATTAGCAGGGCTTGCAGCTGTGACCACGCTGGCAGGTTGCACCCATAAGGATCGCCAGAGCTTACCTAATGTTATCCTGATCAATATAGATGATTTGGGGTATGGTGATATCTCCTGCAACGGAGCCATAGGTTATCGCACGCCGAACATAGACCGCCTTGCAATGAGCGGCCTCCGCTTCACCAATTTTTATTCTGCACAGGCTGTTTCAGGAGCTTCCCGGGCTGGCCTGCTGACAGGCTGCTACCCGAATCGTATCGGACTTCCGGGGGCACCCAATCACAATGCCAGGCATGGAATTCATCCTGATGAACTGACAATTGCTGAATTACTGCGTCAGAAAAACTATGCTACAGGTATGGTGGGAAAATGGCATCTGGGGCACCTCAGGCCGTTTCTTCCGCTTCAAAATGGATTCGATGAATACCTCGGGCTTCCTTATTCAAATGATATGTGGCCGGTCAGGTATGAAGGGTATGGATATGTAGCGGATACCATGAATCCACGGCCGAATCAAACTCCCCCGCTTCCGCTGATAGATGGGAATGATACGATTGAATTCATGACCTCCCTTGAAAAGCAGGATCAACTGACAACCCTCTACACAGAAAGGGCAGTGAGGTTCATAAATCGGAATAAACGCAAACCATTCTTCCTGTATGTGGCACATGCAATGGTTCATACGCCGCTGGCAGTTTCGGACAAATTTAAGGGAAAAAGTAAGCAGGGCCGGTTTGGAGATGTCATGATGGAAGTGGACTGGTCGGTTGGTGAGCTTGTTAAGGCTGTACAGCAGAATCATCTGACAAAGAATACCCTGATAATCTTTACCAGCGATAATGGCCCCTGGCTCAATTTT
This sequence comes from uncultured Porphyromonadaceae bacterium, assembly GCA_964512915.1. Classification (GTDB taxonomy): domain Bacteria; phylum Bacteroidota; class Bacteroidia; order Bacteroidales; family UBA12481; genus UBA12481. Next base: position 6,149 of record CAZEKJ010000053.1, on the reverse strand, counting down.
GGCACACATGCCGGTACCACCGGCGGCCTTAGGGAAGGTAAGGGTACTACGTTTGAAGGGGGGCAAAGGGTCCCGTGCATTATGTCCTGGCCAGGCACCGTTCCCGCCGGGGAGGTTAGCGGCCAGCTCGTATGCGGCATAGACATCTTTCCGACTTTGGCAGCTATTACAGAAACAGCCTTGCCGGTGCATAAAATCGATGGCGTGGACGTATCCGCTATTCTAAAGGGTGATTTGAATTGTGAACCCAGGAAAGTCTTCTATTATTATTATAACCGGAACAGCCTCGAAGCCGTCAGAATGGGGCAATGGAAACTGCAGCTGCCTCATCCGTCGCGCTCCTATCGGAATGTCCTTCCCAGGGATGACGGACGTCCGGGAGCTTATGCAACTGAGCAGTGCAGCCTGGCTCTTTATGATCTGCGCAGGGATCCCGGTGAATGGTATGATGTTCAGGCTCTTTACCCTCAAATCGTCACGGAAATCCAACGTCTTGCCGATGAGGCCAGGGCCGACATGGGGGATGACCTCACCGGCGTCGTCGGGAAAAATACCCGGGAGCCCGGAAGAATCAACAAGCAAAATTGATCTGCGGCACTATTTTTGCTTAATGAAGGATGTTTTTAAAACACCAAACCATGACCAAATTAACTATTCTGATTGGAGCCAGCCTGATGATTGCCGGCCTCAGTTCTTGTCACAAAGATTATTATGATTACGTGGAAGAAGCTCCTATACTCTTTCAGTATGAGTATGTTAACCATGCCTGGGGTTACCGCCACAGAGGCTTTCTGATTGATACTGATGGCAAGGTTTTAGGATTTGACCGGCCAAAAGACTGGAAATTCCCCGACAGCACAGGTCTCTTGTCAAAGGCAGATCTTGAATTCAACCTTGAATACTGCGATACAATTTGTGGTCAGATTGAAACCGATGATGCCTGGCACTATTATATGAAACTTCATTCATTCGATGGTTCTGACACCAGAGATTTGGGTATCTACATGGCCGATGCAGGAACCGGGGTGCTGTCCGGCTGGGTGTGGAATGACAAGCACAAAGCCTATGAGAATGTTTTTCTCAGGTCAAACGGGGATTTCAACAGGGTCAACAACCATAAGGACACGGATGCAATTGTTGACTGGCTGAAAAGCATTGGCGAAAAATCAAACCGGTACTGGTGGTTTGAATCGAATTAAACGGTTATTTGCCAGATGCGTGTAGAGACGCATGTATGCGTCTCTACACGTCATTCGCCAATTCTCCGTACAGACGCACATATGCGTCTCTACCATTGTACCATAATCCCTATCGTTGGCAACACCGTTCCCGACAGTGAAGGAATGCGTTTCAACTGATAACGTGTGCCATTCTCTAACAGGATGAAACTCCCTGCTTCGTCTTTTTCGCGGATGATATAATCCTGTTGCTCACCCTGAAAATTGTAGGCGTTCTGAATGTCCACATACATCATCAGCGACCAGTTTTTAAAATATAACCGTTTGTCGACACGAATGTCAAGCTGATGAAAATCCCTGAAACGCAATGCATTGGTTTGGCTAAAGTCGAAAACCGGACCTCCTGTTACATCCCACCCTGCCTTCAGCGAAGAGGCCTCAAAGTCATAGGGTGTGTAAGGTGTTCCGCCTACAAACCGCCATTTAAGTCCTGCACTCCAATTATTTTTAAATCCCTTGAATGCTGTTATGTTGATGATGTGCTTGCTGTCCCAGCTGGTGGGCAGGAAATCACCGAAAATATTCTGATACTGGCTCACCACAAATGTATACGAGAAAATCAGGTTGAGCTTAAGAGTCTCTTCGAGCTTGGTTCGGTTCAGTACCTCGAATCCAAAAGCCCTTCCTTCACCGGTTGATGTAACCTCCTCATCTCCAATGACGCCAAAATCTGCCCCTTTTGAAGCCAGGCTTAGGGAATCCCTAACGGAGAAAGGATAGTTGGTATAGTACTTGTAGAAGCCTTCAAGTGAGGTCAAAATATTGTCTTTAGGCTGATACTGCAGGCCGAGGATTAAGTGGTCGGCCTGTATGTATTTTAGGTCATTCTCCTTGTTTATCAAAACACCTTCACTGTTTTTGTATCCCAGTGTGGTGTAGGCTGGCAGCTGAAAGTAGCGTCCGGCATTCATGTTAAGACTGAAAGCATCGGTGAGAGAGTAGGACAGCGAAAGACGGGGTGAAGTCTGCTTTAGCATATTCGACATGCTGGCCGAATAATTGTTGGCATCCATTCTTACGCCGACGGAACCAACCAGACGCGCATCCAGAAAGGTTTTGCTTACCTGGCCGAAGGCTCCCCATTTGAAAAGATTAAAATCGGTGGAATATTGAATGTCGATCAACCTGCCATCGGCATAAATTTGGGAATTGGTGTTGTTGTTGTACTTGGCAAATTCACCCGAAAGGCCATAGATTAACTTAAAATCGCCCAGGCGGGTGTTATTCTCATACCGGAAGCGGTTTTCAATCTCCTGTGAGTTATAATCCAGTACCTTCGGCCGGCTTTCGTCATTATCAGGATACTTAAAGGTAACATTGTTCAACATGTTGCGACTGAGGACAATCGTTTGAAAAGACTTTTCCTTGTAATGCTTGTAAACGCCTCCGATAGCATAGCTCCATTGCTCATTTACCGGGATGTTTGTCAGGATAAACTCCTGGGCTGGAGTCGGGTCCTTAATGTTCATATTGAGTTTGAATTCATCCAGTGCACCAATCGAGATGATCGAAAGTTCGTCCTTTGGGGTCAGCTTGATTTTATATTTCATCTGATAATCGGTAAAGGTCGGGAGGAACGGTAACTCAATGAGGCTGAAAAGGAAACTTAGATAACTCCGGCGGGCCGAAAAGATGAGTGTTGAGTTATTCGTGACCGGTCCATCCACCGTCAGGCTGATCTCCGAAGCGCCAAATGTTCCCCGGAATTTTAGCTTGTCAGGGTTTCCATCCATCTGGGAAAATTCAAATACCCCGCTGAGCGCATTTCCACGATTGGCCGGAAAAGCACCGGAATAAAAGTTGACGCCATTGATAAAATCAGCGTTGATAATTCCCACCGGACCTCCGGATGCACCCTGAGTAGCAAAATGGTTGATATTCGGGATTTCCATTCCGTCGAGATAAAACCGGCTCTCACTTGGACCCCCGCCGCGGATAATGATGTCACTGCGGAAGGATGCTCCCGATCCTACCCCCGGAAAGGAGCGGATAACCTTGGCCAGGTCCCTGTTGCTGCCCGGGCTCGTTTCAATCTCACTAACTCCAATCCTCTGAAGGGAAACAGGGCTTTCTTGTGTTTTACGGAAAGGGGATGCTCTAACAACAACCTCCTTAATCTGTGTATCCTTAGGGTTTAGCTTGATATCGAGATAAGAAGTATTGGCATTTGTCACCTGGATTTCAGAAGACAATCCCATCTCATACCCGACAAAAGATGCTTGCAGGGTGATAAAACCCGGAGCAAGGCCGGTAAAAGTGAATTTGCCGTCGAGATCGCTCGTGGTGCCAACCATGGATCCTTTTACAACGATATTTACAAATGGAAGAGGTTCATTGCTTATCGCATCGGTCACCTTTCCTTCAATCCGGCCGCTGTTCTGGCCATGCAGGGTTACAGGCAGCAAGAGGGTCAAAATTGCAAGCAGGATCGGGATATATATGTTATTTCTCTTTTTCATGATCTTTAGGCTATTTGGTCAGTTTTACGGTTGCTTTGCTGATGATGGCCAGGGCAGTGGTCATGGTTGATAAATCAGTATAAAGTTTACCATCCTTGCCGGCATAATGCCCATGACCTATAGGATTCAGATGCTGCCCGGTACCAGGATTGTTCATGTCGATGGTCACCGCATAAACCAGCGATGGCTGACAGGATGTCTTGTAATCCGGATCGGTATACAAGGCATTGGTCCAGTATTCATTCCAATCCCAGGGCTGGTTGATTTCCATAAGCAGCCGGAACTTTGAAGGGAGAGACTTCTTTACTCCTGATTTCATTACAAAATCACCAATAGGGGTTGCCCCCGTATATCCGTCGACCACGGGGTTGGAGGAATCTGGCAGCAAGGGTACTTTAAAGAAGTCCGACCTTTTGTGCAGCCAGTAGGGCAGGGTGGCGGGACGTTTCTGCGGTCCCGGCTTGGTATCCCAGGTTTCACTGGTGAGAGCACCGTGACCAAATATTCCGGTACCAATGGATTTGGTCACAAACAGGGTCTGGATGTAGTTTTCATTCATGTCTTCAATCCAGATCGCAAAAGTAGGATGGTTGTGGGCACCACCTTTGCTGAATACCACTTCCAGGGCAAGATCTGAACTGCCGCCGGGTAATTGTAGGGTATCAGTCAGGGTATCCCGGGCGCTGATCCCTTTTTGGACAGAGCAGCCCGTTAAGGTAATGCCGATTAAGCCTGTCAGGTATACTATGGAAACTAATTTCATTAGAAAAGTTTTTTAAGTTTATGGTAGTACAAGTTAAGGATAAGTTTTGTTCAGGGGAAATAAAAAAAAGCCGGCTGGAACTCCAGCCGGCTGCATGAAGACTAACCCACTAATTCCAGGTCATCTGAGCCAGTTCAAAAATACTCAGATAGCCAAGTTGAATGATTTTTAACATCTTATCCCAGTTAACCAGCTCGATATGATCGTTATACTGGTGGTATTCAGCTGGCATTCCGGCCATGAAATAATAAATCGGAATCCCTTTCTCGGCAAACGGAGCATGATCGCTACCGCCACGGGGCTGATCAGAACCACGGAAACTGATTTCCAGACCCATTTTTAGATCCGTATTGAATTTCTCTACCAATTCCTTTGATTTCGGGAACTTATTGGAGAAGGTAACACTGATCTTATTATCCTGATTTTCACCGGGACTGTTCCTTGAGATCATGTCATAGTTGAGGTTGCACAGGATTTTTTCCTTGTAAGGATGCGATACAAAATAGCCCGATCCGATGAGGCCTTTTTCTTCAGCTGTCCATGCAGCAAAAACAATGGTTTTCTCAGGCTTGATCCCGGTGGCCATCATGGCCTTTGCAATCGTCATAACTCCAACCGTACCTGAGGCATTGTCGTCAGCACCATTGAAAATAAAGCCGTCCTGCTTGCCCATATGGTCATAATGGCCGCCAATGACGATGATTTCCTCGGTGTTTTTCCCTTCAAGGACACCGATTACATTTCTTACTTTCACAATCCTTGAATCCACGGTAGTTTTAATCCGGATTGCTTTCCCTGCCAGGTCCCGCGATGCGGGCTTACCGGTTTCAGCAATCTGTTTTTCAACGGCAGCAAAATCCAGATTAAGACCGCTGATGATTTCATTGATCACCCTGTCGGTAACCTGGAGGGCAATCAATCCGCCGTCCACTTTGTCACCCATCAGCCGCATCGATTTCCGGACGCGCGTTTGGGGAACATCTCCTTCATATTTGTCGGTATTGTATCGGAACGGTACATTCGCAGCCCATTGTGCTGTGGGATCGTTGTTTGCCCGGATTTCAATTACTCCGAGTGCACCCCGTTCTGTAGCCCATGGAAACTGCCCGCCACCCTGACGGAATCTGGCCATCTGTGCGGCCGGATCGCCCTGGACCGGTACAGCCGGCTTGAATTTTTCGTAGGTTTTTGATGTGGGATCCTTGGAACCCGGAAATCCTGAAAGCTTGATGACGAACTTACCTTTGAGGTCAAGTCCTTTAAGGTCATCATAGCCGTTTTTTTCGTCAACTAATCCATAACCGACAAAAACAACCGGTACTTCAGCCTCAAGTCCTACCTGACCCGGTGTAACAGAAAAGTCAGTCTGATAATCGAAATTTACCGACCGGAATCCTGTTGCGGTTTTGGTGACAACACTCATTTCCTGCACGGGTCCGGGAGAAGATTCAACCAGGTTAAAGCTCTGAAAGTAAGTTCTTTTCGGTTCCGGACGGGCTTGTGGTGCTGCCCCTGCTGCCGGACGAGCCCGGCGGGCGCCAAATTGGGCGCTTTCAAAGTCTCCTCCTGGCTGCAGTCCGTATAGTTTAAACATGCTTGCTATATAATCAGAAGCCATATACTCCCCCTTGGTGCCCGATTCACGGCCTTCGGTCCAGTCAGAAGCCAGAAATTCCAGCTGGCCCTGGA
>CAZEKJ010000052.1:0-30187 GCA_964512915.1 uncultured Porphyromonadaceae bacterium | reverse complement strand
GCCCTTGTGCCCTCGTGCCCTCGTGCCCTTGTGCCCTTGTGCCCTTATGCCCCTACACTGTTTGTATCGCCACCACGGGATTGAGTTTTGAGGCGCGGTAGGCGGGGGCGAAGCCGGCGATGATGCCTATGACTGCGGAGATTGAGAGACCGAGGACAATATTGTTGAGGCCAAGAACTATTTTGAATTCCATCATGGTGTTTGCGATGACGGAGCCTACAAAGATCAGGAGAAGCCCTACGATGCCACCCATTACGGCAAGGGCAACAGCTTCAAAGAGAAATTCGAACAGAACGAATGAACTCCTTGCCCCGATAGCTTTTTGAATTCCAATAATCCTGGTTCGTTCGCGGACCGACACGAACATGATGTTAGCGATCCCGAATCCCCCCACCAGGATGGCAAATCCGCCTATGATGAAACCGGCAATGTTCAGGGTTACGAATAGCTGGTCGAATGCATTTGAAATCATTGAAAGGGTATTCAGAGAGAAGTTGTCCTCCTGGATCGGTTTTAATTTTCTGATGGATCTCATGATGCCGGTCAGTTCATCCACCATTTCATCGATCGGAATACCGGCTTTTGATTTCACCATCAGGGTGGGCTGAACACCGGAGCCACGGATGTTGATGAGAGTCCTTGCGTAGTTCAGGGGTACCAGTACCAGCTGGTCATTGCTGCCCATATTGATGCCTTCCCCCTCCTTTTTAAAGATGCCCACCACTTCTACTTTTGCGTTGGAAATTTCAATGGTTTTGCCAATTGGTGTTTCGCCCGGGAAAAGATCGTCGGCAATCTTTCGTCCGATTACGGCCACATTGGTACCCGACCGGAATTCAGCCTGGCTCAGAAACCGGCCCTCTTCCACCTCGAAGGTGCGAACCTTTTCGTAGTCCTCTGAAACTGACAGGACCATGATGTCATTGACCGAATTGGTCTTGTAACTCAGATTTCTTTGTCCCTGGATCGAGAAGGCGGCTGCTTCAACAGTCCGCGACCGGTTTATGATCTCATTCATCTCACGCAATTCCGGCTCAGGCCGCTGGATGTATTTCCACCATTGAAACCCGGGACCAAAGGCCATAGGCCATTTCTGGATATATACGACATTGTCGCCAAGCTCGGCAATGTTTTTCCGGATGGTGCGCCCGAGAGAGTCGACGACGGTAAAAACTGAGACGATGGCAAATATCCCGATGGTAATGCCCAATAGCGAGAGGATGGTGCGGAGCTTGTTGGCGATCAGCGAGTGGATGGCGAACCCAATGCTGTCGCGAAAGATGCGAACCCAAATGATCGTTGACCGGAAGCGGTTTGTCATTGACCGCAAAATTAGTCATTTATTTGGGTGCCATTGGGCAGTAAATTGATATATCTGCCTATTTTTAATAAATTTGCAAATCTTAAAACCAGGGAGGTTGATTATCGAAAGGCATATCAGGACAGCGCTAATTTCTGTCTATCATAAGGACCGGCTCGATGAGATAGTTGTAAAACTTAATCAGTTGGGTGTGAGATTGATCAGTACCGGAGGAACGGCTGATTTTATCGAATCACTGGGTTTGCCTGTTGACAGGGTGGAATCCCTTACCGGATATCCGAGCATTTTAGGCGGCAGGGTTAAAACCCTGCATCCAAAAGTTTTTGGGGGGATACTGGCCAGGCGTTCGCAATCCGGCGATCTCGAGAGTCTGAAAACCTATGAAATTCCGGAGATAGATCTTGTCATTGTCGACCTTTATCCCTTTGAACAGACGGTTGCCTCAGGCGCTGCACTGCCTGAGATCATTGAAAAGATTGATATTGGTGGCATCTCACTGATCCGCGCCGCCGCCAAGAATTATGAGGATGTACTGATCGTTCCCTCAGTTGAATATTATTCTCCGCTGCTGAATCTGCTTGAGGAGAAGCAGGGGTTGACTACTGATGCAGACCGGTATGAATACGCAGTTGCGGCTTTTGCCGTCAGCAGTCATTACGATTCAGCCATTTACAATCATTTGGCCGGCCCTGATCCGGCCCGGTTCCGGAAAAGTGCCGGACCGTCACGCTCACTTCGCTATGGCGAAAATCCCCATCAGAAGGGAATATTTTACGGGGATTTTGACAGAATGTTTCAACAATTGCATGGTAAGGAGATTTCCTATAACAATTTGCTGGATGTTGAAGCCGCCATTGCCCTGATGGATGAATTCAGTGAGACAACCTTCGCCATTCTGAAGCACAACAATGCCTGCGGAATCGCATCACGTTCTTCCCTACTTGAAGCCTGGCAGCTGGCACTTGCAGCAGATCCGGCCTCGGCATTTGGGGGAATCCTGATTACCAATGCAAGCATTGATAAGACTACGGCAGAAGAGATCAATCAGCTGTTCTTTGAGATCATTCTGGCTCAGGCGTATGAACCGCAGGCCCTTGAGATACTTAAGCAAAAGAAGAACCGGATCATCCTGATCCGCAAACCTGATTTCAAACTTCCGGCCGTTCAGTTCAGGAGCCTTCTGAACGGGGTTCTGTTGCAGGACCGCGATTTAAAGCGGGAAACATCAGCCGACATGCGGGTTGTGACCACAATTGCACCAGCTGAAGATGTGATTGATGACCTTCTTTTTGCCAACATTCTTGTAAAACATACCAAATCCAACGCCATAGTGCTGGCGAAGAACAAGCAGCTCTATGCCAGCGGTACCGGCCAGACTTCCCGCGTGGATGCCCTCAGGCATGCTATTGCCAAGGCGCAGAGTTTTGGTTTCGATCTTAAAGGGGCCGTCATGGCCTCCGATGCTTTTTTCCCCTTTGCCGACAGTGTAGAGATCGCCTTTCAGGCCGGTGTCAGGTCGGTGATCCAGCCCGGAGGCTCCGTGCGGGATCAGGATACAATTGATTATTGCAATGCCAATGGTATCGGTATGGTTTTTACCGGAATCCGCCATTTTAAACACTAATACGCAGGAGATAAAACATGGGGCTATTTTCATTTCTGACTCAGGAGATTGCCATTGATCTTGGTACGGCGAACACGATTATCATCCACAACGATAAGATTGTGGTTGACGAGCCCTCGATTGTGGCCATCGATGTAGCCACCGGAAAACTCTTTGCCCTCGGCGAGAAAGCAAGGCAAATGCATGGGAAGACCCATGATAATATCAAGGTTATTCGTCCTTTGCGCGACGGTGTAATTGCTGATTTTAATGCTGCCGAGCTGATGATTCGCGGCATGATTAAAATGATCTCTGAGAAACAGAAGTTTGTCAGCCAGTCCTTACGGGTGGTAATTGGCATCCCATCCGGGAGTACAGAGGTTGAAATCAGGGCGGTTCGTGACTCTTCAGAGCATGCCGGTGCCCGCGAGGTTTATATGATTTATGAACCGATGGCCGCCGCTTTAGGGATTGGTCTCGATGTTCTTGCTCCTGATGGTAACATGGTTGTGGATATCGGCGGTGGTACCACGGAGATTGCGGTTATCGCGCTGGGGGGGATTGTCTGCAACGAGTCGATGCGTATTGCCGGCGATGAGTTTACGCTTGATATTCAGGCCTATATGCGTCATCAGCATAATATTAAGGTGGGTGAAAAGACCGCAGAGGATATAAAGATTAATGTAGGAGCCGCACTACCGCTTCTGGCCAATCCGCCGCAGGATTATATTGTCAGGGGACCTAACCAGATGACAGCGCTTCCGATTGAGCTTCCGGTTTCTTACAGCGAAGTCGCCCATTCACTCGACAAATCCCTCTCCAAGGTTGAGACGGCCATACTCAGCGTACTCGAGCGCACTCCTCCGGAACTTTATGCCGACATTGTGAATAACGGCATCTACCTGACCGGCGGAGGTGCTTTGCTGAAAGGACTTGACAAGAGACTGACCGACAAGATCAATATTTCCTTTAAGGTTTCAGATGATCCGCTTCATGCAGTTGCCCGTGGAACTGGAATTGCCTTAAAGAATATCGGACGTTTCCCGTTCCTGATGCGATAGCTGATGAACGATGCAAAACCTCATCCGATTCATAATCCGGTTTAGTTTCCAGATTATCTTCGTAATCCTGGAGGTTTTTGCTCTCGTACTCCTTTTTCGGAATAATCCATTGCCAAACGCCCGGCTGTACCAAACGACACAAGGGCTGAACAGTTTTTTTTACAACCAGACCAGCCAGCTTACAAAATTCTTTAACCTGACTACTGAGAATGCCGCGCTCGTGACCGAAAATGCAAGGCTGAGGCATGAACTGGCGCGGATGGCGCCGCTGGCCGACCGGGATTCCTTTAAAACCCTCACTAATCCTGCGTATAACTATGATTTTATACCCGCGCGAGTAATCAACAATACCGTTAACAAGCAAAATAATTATATCACTCTTGATGTGGGAACCATGCAGGGTGTTCGCCCTGATATGGGAGTAGTGGGGCCTCAGGGCATCGTGGGAATGGTGAGGAGTGTATCCTCAAATTACTCCACCGTTATCCCGGTTCTCAATTCCAAGTTCAGGGGAAGTGTCAAGCTTGCTGTCCAGGGCTATTTTGGTACACTATCATGGCCGGGACATAATTACCGCGAAGCGATTGTATCGGAAATACCTAGTCATGTTATAGTTTATGAGGGAGATACGCTAATTACAAGTGGACTCTCCTCCATCTTTCCCGAAGGAGAAATCGCCGGATTTGTCACTAAAGTTGACCGCACCCCTGCCGGGAGTTTCTTTGAGCTGAAGGTAAGACTCAGCCAGGATTTTAAAAAGCTCACCCGGGTTTACGTAATCCGGAATTTTTCAAAAGCCGAAATGCTCCGGCTGGAGGAACAAACCTATGATTGATTGGCTGAACCGGTATGTTTTCCGATTTCTCCTGGTCATATTTTTCCAGGTGATGGTTTTGAATAATGTCCAATTCAGCGGTTATATCAATCCCTATTTTTATATCTGGTACATTCTGGTGCTGCCCTTTGATACGCCTGGCTGGATACTGCTTGGTTCGGCCTTTTTGCTAGGGATGGGTATCGATGTTTTCCCCCAGGGGCTTGCCGGAAATGGTTCTTCACTAGGGACCCATGCAGCTTCGGCAGTGCTGATCGCCTACCTTCGGCCGACTGTTCTTCGCTGGATCAATCCACGTGATGAATATGAAAAGGGTACCTATCCTGATTCCAGGAATTACGGTATCATCTGGTTTGTTTCTTATGCCCTGATCATGATCGGAATACATCATTTTGTCCTGTTCTTTCTTGAGGATCTTTCACTCCGGGATATTTTGAGGACCTTTTTGAGGGTCATCCTCAGCGGAGTTTTTTCGTTGCTGCTGATCCTCATGTGGGAAGGTATCCGGTTCAGAGTTTCCAGATAATTCCCATGAGAAATCAAAATCAGAGCCGGAAATATGTGATTGGAGGAATGGTCCTCCTGGTGTCAGTAATTTACGTCTTCCGGTTATTTTATATTCAGGTAATCGACCAGTCCTATAAACTCTCATCGAACAACAACTCGAGGCTGAGGCAGGTTGAATTTGCCGCACGGGGCATGATTTTTGACCGATATGGAAAGGTTCTCGTCTTTAATGAAGCAGTGTTCGACCTGCTGGTGCTGCCGCAGCAGGTTAAAAGTTTTGACACGCTTGACTTATGCGGGATGCTGAAGGTTGATCCCGCAGAGTTACGTGAAAGCCTTAAAAAAGCCCGGGAATACTCCAGGTACCGCCAGTCGCCGGTTGTAAGGAATGTTTCACCGGAGCAGATTGCAGCCCTGCAGGAGAAGCTTTACAAATTTCCTGGCTTTTCCATTCAGACCCGAACCCAGCGCAAATACCCGGAGCCAATCGCGCCGCATGTTCTGGGGTATGTGGGTGAGGTTAATGCCAGTGATATGGCCGATAATCCTTATTATCAGATGGGAGACTACATTGGTAAATCTGGACTTGAATCGGAATATGAGGAGATTCTGCGGGGACGGAAAGGGATTAATTTTATGCTTGTTGATGTGCATAACCGGGTTCAGGGAAATTTTGACAATGGCCGTTATGACACCATCCCTGAACCGGGAAAGAAACTGACCACTACCATAGATGCCGGACTTCAGCAGTATGGGGAGCAGTTGCTGGCGCATAAACGTGGGAGTATTGTAGCCATTGAACCTGCTACGGGTGAGATTCTGGCAATGATTTCGAGCCCAGGTTATGATCCCAACGAGCTGGTGGGGCGTGTGCGCGGGCAAAACTTTGAACGGCTGATGAATGACAGCCTGAACCCGCTTTTTAACCGGGCCACCATGTCGAGGTATTCACCCGGTTCAATATTCAAGATTATTCAGGCTTTGATCGCTCTTCAGTTAGGAGTTATCGATGAATTTTACAGTGTGGATTGCAATAAGGGTATCATAGGGTGCCATGACCATCCGAATGCACACGGTTTAAGGGAGGGAATCCGGTATTCCTGCAATCCCTATTTCTATAATGTTTTCCGCCGGATCATTCTGCAGGGTAAGAGTACAAGTAATTTTCGAGATAGTGAAATGGGGATGGGGACATGGACACCGATGGCCAAAAACTTTGGACTGGGACAGGTGCTTCCGGTGGATATACCGGGTGTTAAGCCCGGCCTGATACCGGATGGAACTTTTTATGACAAAATCTATGGGAAGGGACGCTGGGCCTTCAGTACCATCTATTCCAATTCAATCGGGCAGGGAGAGGTTGAAACCGTTCCGATCCAGATTGCCAACCTGGCTGCAATTATTGCAAACCGGGGGCACTATTTTGTGCCGCATTTTGTTAAGGCCATTGAAGGCATAGATACCCTTCCCCAAAAATATACCCGGCAAATAGGTACCGGAATAGACTCCCGATATTTTGATATCATTGCCGACGGAATGGCTGAGGTTGTGTATGAGCAGGGTGGAACCGGCTCAAGGGCCAGGGTTCCGGGTGTTGTGGTTTGCGGTAAGACAGGTACTGTTCAGAATTCTCAGGGCGAGGATCATTCCGGGTTTTTCGCTTTTGCACCGAAGGAGCGGCCCAGGATTGCAATCGTTGCCTATATTGAGAACTCAGGTGCCGGCGGAACATGGGCTGCAATCATCGCCAGCCTGATGATTGAGAAATACCTGAACGGATCTGTGACGCAGCTTGATAAGGAAAAAACGATTCTTGAATATCAGCAATACTGATGCCTGATCGACGAACAAATTTTATTGCCCGACTGGACTGGCTCACCATCATCCTATTCCTGGTGATGGTGGTTTTTGGCTGGATGAACATTTTTGCGTCCACCTACGATCCGGAAAACGCAGGATCCCTTTTTGATTTCACCCAACGCTATAGCAAGCAATTCTACTACATACTGACGGCATTGTTTCTGGCTATTGTTGTTCTGACCATTGATAGTAAATTCTGGGGCTTCTTTTCCTACCCGATTTACGTCCTGATGCTGCTGGTAATCCCGCTGACTCTCCTGATCGGACGGGAAGTCAATGGGGCCCGAGCATGGATTTTTATCGGTTCTTTCAGCCTTCAGCCGGCTGAATTTGTGAAGTTTGCAGCAGCCCTTGCACTCGCGAAATTCGTTTCAAGATTCAATTTCCAGATTCTGAAGTTCAGGACCCTGGCAATTATCGGAATTATTATCGGTTTACCGATGGTCCTTATCCTGCTGCAGAATGATACAGGTACCGCACTGGTATTTGTTGCATTCATCCTGGTGTTATTCCGGGAAGGGCTATGGTGGGAGGTTCTGGCTATCGGAGGGCTTGCGGTTCTGCTTTTTGTTCTGACCCTGCTGGTTCCATTGCCGGTGCTTTTACCCGTAATTAGTGTAATTGCATTGTTGATAACATGGCTGTACCAACAGAACCTTAAGTTCTTCTTCACCGGAGGGGGCATATTGGGAGGGCTTTTTGCTCTGGCATGGCTGATCGGGAGATATATCGGGAAGGAGTTTTCACTAACCTACCTGTTTTTCATTGCCTCGGTCATTGCTTTTTTGATCTCCTTATTCATTATCCTGCGTAAAAAGCATCAACCTCTTCTTCTCATTCTTTTTACGTGGATCGGAGCGCTCATCTTTATTTTCAGTGTTGACTTTGTTTTTCATGAGATTCTGGGGGATCACCAACAGTCGCGTATCAACCAGATTCTTGGTTTGGAGAGTGATCTCCTCGGTAAAGGGTATAACCTGAATCAGTCAAAGATTGCTATCGGATCCGGCGGCTTTTTCGGGAAGGGTTTCATGCAGGGAACCCAGACCCGTTATAACTTCGTGCCCGAGCAGAGCACTGATTTTATCTTTTGCACTATTGGGGAAGAGTGGGGCTTTATCGGCAGCTTAATAATTGTAGGATTATTCTCCGGTCTGATCATCCGTCTCATTATTCTGGCGGAGCGGCAACGTTCAGTTTTCTCACGGGTCTATGGATACGGTGTGGTGTCGATTCTGTTTTTTCACTTTGCCATCAATATCGGAATGACTATTGGAATAGTACCGGTTATCGGGATCCCATTGCCCTTTTTCAGTTCCGGCGGTTCTTCACTCTGGGGATTCACTGTATTGCTGTTCATATTGTTGAGACTCGATACGGACCGCTATGAAGTGGTTTCTTAAAGACAGACTTTAATCATGTCCGGGTTGAAATGATTGCGTTATATTTGACGCATTATGTAAACTTTTTTTATACGATCAAGGAGGCTTTATGTCCAGAAAAAAAATTATTATCATCGGCGCAGCCGGTAGGGATTTTCACAATTTCAACACGTATTACCGCAATCAGTCGGAATATGAGGTGGTAGCCTTTACAGCAGCCCAGATTCCCGACATCGACGGGCGGAAGTATCCGGCTGAGCTTGCCGGCAACCTTTATCCCGACGGAATTCCGATTTTTGCACAGGATGAGCTTCCTGAGCTGATCCGCAAATATGATGTTGACAGTTGTGTCTTTTCATATAGTGATGTTCCCTATCAGAGGGTAATGGAAGTGAGTGCGCTGGTCAATTCATGTGGTGCGAATTTTGCCCTGTTGGGACCCAAGGGAACCATGGTGAAAAGTACCAAACCGGTGATTGCTGTTGTGGCTGCACGCACGGGCTGTGGAAAAAGCCAGACCTCCCGGAAAGTTATCGAAGTATTGATGGAGCAGGGCCTGAAAGTTGTTGCCGTGCGTCATCCTATGCCATATGGCGACCTGGTTGCTCAAAAGGTTCAGCGGTTTGCCGAGATCAGCGATCTCGAAAAACATAAGTGTACGGTTGAGGAGATGGAAGAGTACGAACCTCATGTGGTGCGCGGAAATGTCATTTATGCCGGTGTTGATTATGAGGCGATCCTGAGGGAAGCAGAGAAAGATCCGAAGGGTTGTGATGTGATTCTGTGGGATGGCGGAAACAATGATTTCTCGTTTTACAAGCCCGATCTGACGATCATCGTGGTGGACCCGCACCGCGCAGGCCATGAGCTGCGGTACTATCCCGGCGAGGTTAACCTGAGGCTTGCCGATGTAGTGGTTATTAACAAAATTGATACCGCCCATCCTGAGGATATTCAAACGATCAGGGAAAATGTAGCTCGCGTCAACCCGAATGCGATTGTAGTTGACGGGGCTTCACCCATCCGCGTTGATAACCCTTCACTGATTCGTGGCAAGCGTGTTCTGGTTGTTGAAGATGGTCCGACTCTGACTCACGGGGAGATGAAAATTGGTGCTGGCGTGGTCGCCGCCCGGAAATATGGTGCCGCCGAAGAGGTTGATCCCAGGCCTTTCACCGTTGGAAAACTCACCGAGACTTTTGAGATCTATCCCAATATCGGGAAACTTCTTCCGGCTATGGGATATGGTGAGCAACAGCTTAAAGACTTGGAAACCACTATTAACAGGACGGATTGCGATTCAGTGATCATTGGAACGCCGATCGACCTGAACCGTATCATCAGGATTAAGAAGCCCAATACCCGGGTATATTATGATTTGCAGGAAATCGGAGATCCCGATCTTAAGGGTATTCTATCGGACTTCGTTGCGAAGCACATAAAATAGTTGGTCAGGAAAGTAAACCGGTAAGGCAATGGTATTCAGCAGCAGCTTGTTTCTGATCTATTTCTTACCGGTTTTTCTTATTAGTTATTACCTGGTTCCGCGGAAATTCCGAAACTGGGTTGCACTTGTTGGCAGTATTCTGTTTTACAGCTGGGGAGCTCCGAAATTCATCTTTGTAATTCTCGGCACCACTTTTATTGACTTCCACCTGGTGAGGTGGATGTCGGCTACCAAAACCCGACTGTACCGGCGGCTCATGCTGTTTTTATCGGTTTCAATAAACCTCGGCCTTCTTATCTATTTCAAGTATTCGGGTTTCTTTATCGATAACCTGAACGGTTTCCTTACGGTTTTCGGGCTGAACGGTGTTCATTGGACCCGTCTGATCATGCCGATCGGGATATCGTTCTATACCTTTGAAACCATTACCTATGTGGTTGATGTCTACCGCAGGGTCCACGCCCCGTTGAAGAATTTCTGGGACTATCAGCTGTACATTATTCTCTTTCCCAAGCTGATCGCAGGGCCTATCATCCGCTACCATGAGATCGCCGACCAGATTGTTGACCGTTCTGCATCGGAGACCGCAGATAACCGGATCATCGGGCTCTACCGTTTTATCCATGGGTTGGCCAAGAAGGTATTGATAGCCAATGTTTTAGGTGAGCAGGTTGATCAGATTTTTGCCTTGGGACCCGAGAATATCTCATCCTCCATGGCCTGGATCGGGATCATTGCCTATTCCTTCCAGATTTATTATGATTTCTCCGGATATTCTGATATGGCAATTGGCCTGGGCAAGATGATGGGATTCACCTTCATGGAGAATTTTAACAATCCCTATATATCCAGATCGATCACCGAGTTTTGGCGAAGATGGCATATCACCCTTGGGCGCTGGATGAAGAACTATCTGTACATACCCCTCGGGGGCAGCAGGGTGAAGTCGCAATCGCGCCTCTTCTTCAACCTGTGGATCGTGTTCCTTTTTTCCGGCCTCTGGCATGGCGCAGCATGGAATTTTGTGGTTTGGGGCGGCTTTCATGGTCTTTTTCTGGTTCTCGACCGGCTGTTTCTGCTGAGGTGGTCGGAGCGGATGGGCAAAATCCCATCCGTTATGTTGACCTACCTGATCACTTTGGTGGGATGGGTCCTGTTCAGGTCGGAGAGCCTGAGTGATGCCTGGATTTACCTTGGGCGGATGTTCAGCTTCAGTGGTGGCTATCCAGGCTGGATGCTGGATACGCAATTCTGGGCCATGCTGCTGGTGGGCGCTTTCTTTGGATTTTACGGTATGTTCGGCACCATTGAAAAATGGCAGATGCAAGTTATTGACCAACCCTACAATGGGCGTAAGCTTTGGATCGGGGGAGGAATAGCATTGGTATTGCTCCTGTTTTCCCTGGCCTCAGTCACCTCCGCCGGTTTTAACCCCTTTATCTATTTCCGTTTCTGATTATGCAGTTCAAATCCAAAATAGCCATCTTCCTTGTTTTCCTCGGGATACTGCTTGCCCCGATGATTCAACGAAACACAGGTTTATTCAGGATCAGGGAACTGAGAGGACAGGGGGACCCTCCAGCCTATCCGGCTTTCAGTCTTAAGTCCTGGTTTTCGTCTGAATTTCAGGAAGAGTATACTGCAGCCACCGAGCAGAATATTGGTTTTCGTCAGGCATTGATCCGGATGAAGAACCAGGCTGATTACATGCTATTCAGAAAGGCAAACGCATCCGGGGTAATTGTCGGGCGCCGGAATTATCTGTTTGAATCGGATTATATCAGGTCGTACACCGGCCGTGATTACCTCGGGGATTATTACTGGGAGCAAAAATTCAGCAGGCTGGCCAGAGTTAATGACACATTGCTGAAACTCGGTGTCCGGCTGGCTGTTGTTTTGGAACCGGGTAAGGCTACCTATTGCCCTGAATACATTCCAAGGCGGTTTACCCGGGACCACGGAGAGTTAACCAACTATTCCGCGATCAAAGAAAAGGTGGCGGGCAGGAATATCCCACTGCTTGATCTCAATGCTTTTTTTGCCTCAAGCAGAGCAACGGCTCCATTTCCTTTGTTTCCCAAAGGGGGCATACACTGGTCGGCAGGCGGAATGGCCCTTGCTGCAGACACTTTACTGGCGTTTATCGATGGAAACCTTGGCATTCCGGTTCCTGACCTGGTGATTGACCGGATTGAACAAACAGACAGTCTCAAGGGAACGGACAATGACCTGGTAGAGATCATGAACCTGGCCTGTAAGCCCGATCATCCCCGGATGGCCTATCCGTCATGGCATTTTGAAGCACCTGATTCCTTAAAAAAGCCGAGGGTATTAGCCATTTCCGACAGTTTCTTTTTCAATTTCCTGAATGCCAGGATTCCGGCTGATGCTTTTGCCAATGAGGCATTCTGGTATTATAACCAGACTGTTTATCCCGAAACCTGGTCGGCGCCTAAGGATACAGGGGCATTAAATATCAGGGAGACAGTGGAAAGCATGGATCTCATCCTGATTATGGTGACTGAGCGCTTTTATCACCGGTTTGACTGGGATTTTACGGATGTTCTGTACCGTTTTTACTTTCCGGATGCGCCGAAGGAATACCGGTATGATTTCATGCGGAACATAGTAAGGAACTACACTTGGTTTGATGATATCCAGCGTCAGTCGGACTATTCTTCCATCCCGATGGAAACCAAACTTCTGGCCAATGCAGATTACCTGTTATGGGAGGCCGATCAGGCCGGGAAGATCCCTCATGATATTGATTTTTATCGGGTCAATATCATGAAAGACACCACCTGGATGAACCAGATACGTGAAAAGGCAGGGATCAACGGCATAACCATTGATGAGCAGATCCTCCGGGATGCCCTGTGGTTGCTAAACAATCAGAATCAATAGCCGGGCTTGCCGAGCAGCCTGAACATGTTTTTCTTATAGAGTTCAACTCCGGGCTGATCGAACGGATTTACTTTGAGTAGGTAACCGCTTATTGCACAGGCTTTTTCAAAGAAAAAGAAAAGCTCACCCAATGTATATTCGTTAATCGGGCCGGTTTTAATCCCGATTACCGGAACTCCGCCGGAAACATGCGCTTCTGCGGTTCCGGTGAGGGCCGCCTGATTAGCCAGGCTCATACTGGAACCGGCCAGGAAATTGAGGCCATCGAGGTCCTGCGGATCTGAAGGTATGGGAAAGGATTCATGCGGGTTTTCCGGTTCAAGCATGGTCTCGAACAGGTTGCGCGGGCCATCCTGCATATATTGCCCCATCGAATGCAGGTCGGTTGTATACTCGACTGCTGCCGGAAAAATTCCTTTTCCGTCTTTCCCTTCGCTTTCACCGTAGAGTTGTTTCCACCATTCGGCCACATAGTGAAGCTGCGGCTGAAAGCTGCAGAAAACTTCTGTTGTTTTGCCCTGGCTTAGCAGAATGTTGCGCAGCGCGGCATAGAGGGTGACAGGATTATTCTTAATCCCGATTTCTGTTCCAGAATTTTGTTTCATGGTAAGGGCACCCTGCAGCAGCTGCTCTGCCGAGAAACCGGCTACTGAAAGGGGAACGAGCCCGACCGGTGAGAGAACGGAAAAGCGGCCGCCGACATCGTCGGGTATCACGAAGGTCGCATATCCGAGTTGATCGGCGAGTTTTCTCAGAGCTCCGCGGGATTGGTCGGTTATGGCGATTACCCTGGATGCGGCTTTTGCGGGTCCGACCTGATGCTCCAGCGCCTGTTTCAAAATCCTGAATGCAAGGGCCGGTTCGGTTGTGGTTCCGGATTTGGACACCACGATGATTCCCCAGTTCCGGTTTTTCAAATAGGCGGTGAGCTGGTGATAATAGGTGTCAACCAGCTGGTGCCCGGCAAAAAGGATTTCCGGCCCGGGGCGATTTTCTCCGAAAGGATTGGTGAGGGCCTCGGTTACGGCGCGAGTTCCCAGGTAGGAACCACCAATTCCGATAACGACAACGGAATCAAGACCGGCAGCAAACTCTCCGGTCACATGGTTGAGCACATTTATACTATGCAGTGATTTCTCGGGCAGATCCAGCCAGCCGAGGAAATCATTCCCCTGGCCGGTGCGGTTCATCAGGGTCAGGTGCGCATCATTTACACGGGCTGTCCACTGTTCAATGGCGCGCTCCTGGACGAAATCGCGGAGGTATTTAAGTTCTATCGAGATGCTCATTTTGATTATTTGGTTTTTTCGGGTCGCATTTGCGGAAAGAAAATAACATCCTGAATGGAATGGGAGTTGGTCATGATCATGGCTAAGCGATCAATTCCGATACCCAGGCCTGAAGTGGGGGGCATCCCGTATTCGATGGCGCGGAGGAAATCCTCATCGAGGGCCATTGCCTCTTCGTCGCCCCGCTGGGCCAGAAGTAGCTGCTCTTCAAACCGTTCCCGCTGATCGATCGGGTCGTTCAACTCGGAATAGGCATTGCATATCTCCTTGCCATTGCAGATTCCCTCAAAGCGCTCGACCAGTCCGGGAACGCTGCGGTGTTTTTTGGCAAGCGGGGACATCTCAACCGGGTAATCCATGATAAAGGTCGGCTGTATCAGTTTGGATTCGCAGGTCGCACCGAATATTTCATCGATGAGCTTGCCTTTACCCATGGATTTATCGGTGTCGATATGCAGTTTTCTGCAGGTTTCAAGGAGCTGGTTTTCATCCATCTGGCTCACATCGATACCTGTGAATTCCTGAATGGCCTCGAACATGGTGTATCTTTTCCAGGGCCGCTTGAAATCAATGACGTTTTCTCCTACCTGAACCCGGGTCGTTCCATGGAGGGCGAGGGTGACCTTCTCCACCATCTCCTCAACCAGGTCCATCATCCAGAAATAGTCCATGTAGGGAACATAGAGCTCAACCTGCGTAAACTCGGGATTATGAAAGCGGTCCATTCCCTCATTGCGGAAGTCTTTTGAGAACTCGTATACTCCTTCGAAACCTCCTACAATGAGACGTTTCAGGTAGAGCTCATTTGCGATCCGGAGGAACAGTTCGGTATCCAGGGTATTGTGATGTGTCTTGAACGGACGGGCTGCCGCACCGCCATGTATCGGCTGCAAAACCGGAGTCTCCACCTCCAGGTAACCTTTGGCATCCAGGTATTCGCGCATGGTGCTGACGATTTTGGCACGCTTGACAAAAACGTCCCTAACCTGCGGGTTTACGATCAGGTCGAGATAGCGCTGCCGGTAGCGCTGATCGGGATCCGTGAAGGCATCATAAACAACGCCATCCTTTTCCTTGACGACAGGCAGAGGCCTGACGGACTTTGACAGCAGAGTGAGTTCTTTGACTTTAATAGTCAGTTCACCTACCTGGGTGCGGAATACTTCTCCTTTTACTCCGATAATGTCACCGAGGTCAAGCAGGCGCTTAAAGAAGGTGTTGTAGAATTCCTTGTTCTCCTCCGGGCAGAGTTCGTCGCGGTTGACGTAGATCTGGATCCGGCCGGTATGGTCCATCAGCTCGGCAAAGGATGCTTTTCCCATAATCCTTCGCGTCATCAGCCTTCCGGCACATGAGATATCCTGAAATTTTTCCGGCTCACTCTCGAAGCCGGCGAGGATTTCTGCGGCATTTGCCGTTACCGGGAAACGGGCGGCAGGATAGGGATTTATCCCCATCTGGCGGATCTCGGCCAGTGATTGTCTTCTTATCTGTTCTTGTTCGCTTAGTTCCATCATAACCGGCGGATTAATTTTCCGCAAAGATACTTTTCACAGCAGTTATATCAAAAAGACTGAAATTTGCTTATTTTTAGTCTTTTCCTATCCTGAAATCCCATGAATAGACTCTGGAAAATAGCATCCCCCCCCGAACCGGTTTTTGTTGAAAGCCTGGCCAATGAATTGGGTATCGGCAGGGTGCTGGCCTCTTTACTGGTCCAGAGGGGGATACGCGATTTTGAGGAGGCCAGGCATTTTTTCAGACCCCAGGTTGAGGGATTGCACAATCCTTTTCTGATGAAGGACATGGACAAGGCGGTTGAACGGATCGGCCTGGCCATTGCGAATCAGGAGAAGGTTTTAGTTTACGGCGACTATGATGTCGACGGAACCACTTCTGTTGCGCTAATATTCTCATTTCTCCGAAAGCGGATCAAGGACATTGGCTATTACATTCCCGACCGGTATTCAGAGGGATACGGGATTTCCTTTCAGGGGATTGAATATGCCGTGCAGAATGGATATTCATTGGTTATAGCGCTGGATTGCGGGATAAAGTCAACCGACAAGATGGACTATGCGCGACGGAAGGGTATCGAGTTCATTATCTGCGATCATCATCTGCCCGATGATGAGTTGCCTGTTGCAGTTGCCATTCTGGATCCCAAGCGGCCAGACTGCGAGTATCCCTACAAGGAGTTGTCAGGATGCGGGGTTGGCTTTAAGTTGCTTCAGGGATATTGCCTCAGGAATGGCATACCATTCTCACACATAGCCAAATACCTGGATATGGTTTGCGTCAGCATCGCGGCCGACCTGGTACCTATGACCGGTGAGAACCGGATACTGGCTTATCACGGGTTGAAAAAGCTTAACGAGAACCCGATACCGGGCCTTAAGGCGTTGATCAGCATCAGCAATTGTGACGACAGGCAGTTAACCGCGTCTGATATTGTTTTTAAGATTGGGCCGCGAATCAATGCTGCAGGCAGGATATCCTCCGGGGAGAGTGCTGTTGAGCTGCTTGTTGCCAAAAGTGAGGCCGAGGCGATAGAATTGGCCGGCAAGATTGACTCTTACAATGATTACCGGAAAAACATCGATGTAGAGATCACGGAGACTGCCCGGAAAATGGTTGAAAACAATGAGGCCATGAGAAGCCTCAAAACTACGGTTTTGTTTCACCCGGAGTGGCACAAAGGCGTGGTAGGCATTGTGGCCTCAAGGTTGATAGATTATTATTACCGGCCGACAGTGGTGCTGACCAAATCCAATGGCATGGCAACCGGATCGGCCCGATCGGTTGATACCTATGATCTGTATTACGCAATTAATGCCTGCAGCGACCTGCTTGAAAGTTTTGGCGGGCATAAATACGCTGCCGGGCTGAGCATGCCGATCGAGAATGTTGAGGTCTTTACCCGCAGATTCGAGGAGATTGTGGCTAGCACGATTACCGATGAGCAACTGATTCCGCAGATCCTGATTGACTGCGAGATTGAACTGTCGGAGATAACCCCTAAATTCTTCAGGGTACTGAGGCAATTCGAGCCTTTTGGTCCTGATAACCAATCTCCGGTTTTTGTCTGCCGGAATCTCCGGGATAACGGTAAGAGCCGACAGGTTGGGCGAACCTGGGAACATCTGAAACTGAATATCACATCCGTCAGGGGTGATCATCCCGATTTTGAAGGGATCGCTTTCGGTATGGGGCATCTGTTCGGAGAGATCCATGAGGGCAAGCATTTCGACATTGCCTTTACCGTAGAGGAGAATACTTTCCGCGGAGCCACCAGTATGCAATTGATGGTTAAGGACATCCGGATTCAGGCATAGAATTGCCCGGGCCGGTCGATAAGTATCAGGATAATCGCTAATTTTACGCCGCCAAAAAAATATCGGGAATGGGGAAAGTCATTGCAATAGCAAATCAAAAGGGCGGGGTCGGAAAAACCACCACAGCAATCAACCTGGCTGCCAGTCTTGCTGTACTGGAATACAGGGTCTTGCTGGTCGATGCCGATCCGCAGGCCAACGCCACATCAGGTGCAGGATTTGATGTCAGAACGATCAAGACCAGCCTGTACGAGTGTCTGGTTGATGATGTAAGTCCACGCAATATCATCCTTCATTCCGAAGTTCCCGGTTTCGACCTGTTACCCTCAAATATTGATCTGGTTGGGGCTGAAATCGAGATACTTAACCTTCCCAACAGGGAAAAACTGATGGCCAAGGTTATAGATCAGGTTAAAGAAGATTATCATTTCGTTCTGATCGACTGTTCCCCTTCACTCGGTTTGCTTACCGTCAATGCCCTAACAGCATCCGATTCCGTAATCATACCTGTACAGTGTGAATATTTTGCGCTTGAGGGGTTGGGTAAACTGCTGAATACTATCAAGATAATCCAGAATCGATTGAATCCTGAACTTGAGATCGAGGGTTTTCTTCTTACCATGTACGATAACCGTCTTCGCCTGTCGAACCAGGTATTGGAGGAGGTTACCAAGCATTTTCAGTCCATGGTTTTTGATACTATCATCCGGCGAAACATTAAGCTGGGCGAAGCCCCCAGTTACGGCAAGCCGGTTGTTCTCTATGATGCCAATTCCAAAGGCTCGCTCAACCACCTGAACCTTGCAAGGGAGCTGCTGCAGAAGAACGGGCTTACCCAGATGCACGAATCTGAAAAAGTAATTGATTAAAGCTGACTATTTCCGATGACCGAAAAGAAAAGTGCCATGGGCCGGGGTTTGGGATCCATTCTGGGCGACACAACCATGAAGCCGGAGGCCTCGATCAATGAGATCGACATTGAACTGATTGAAACCAATCCATTCCAGCCCCGCTCACATTTCGATGCGGAATCTATCGAGGAACTGGCTGCATCTATCAGGCAAATCGGTATTATTCAGCCGATTACGGTACGAAGGCTTAGCGTCAACCGCTATCAGCTTATTGCGGGCGAACGGAGGCTCAGGGCTTGTGTGCTTGCCGGCATGAGAAAAATTCCTGCCTACATCCGCACGGCCGATGATCAGGCTATGCTGGAACTGGCGCTTGTTGAAAACATCCAACGTGAAGATCTGGATCCGATTGAGGTGTCAATCTCTTACCAGCGGCTTATTGAGGAGTGCAATCTGACCCAGGAGTCCCTAAGTGACCGGGTAGGTAAAAAAAGGTCCACGGTTTCCAATTATCTCAGGCTCCTGAAACTTCCTGCTGAAATACAACTGGGACTGCGAACTTCCCAGCTTTCCATGGGGCATGCACGGTCCATTATAACCATTGAGGATCCCGAGGTGCAGCTTGCTGTTTACCTAAAAATCATAGAAAACAGCCTTTCCGTGAGAAAGATTGAAGAGATGGTCAGGGAAATACAGGCAGGCCCTAAGGAAAAGAGAAAAAAGAAGGAAACATCCCTGGAGCATGGGCAATTACAAGAGCAATTGAAGCGTTACTTTCAGGTAAACGTTCAGTTCATGCGCAGCGAAAAGGGAAAAGGGAAGATTGTCCTTGAGTTTAACTCCGACGAAGATCTGGAGAAAATACTGGCTAAACTGGATCAAATCAAATAAGAACGAAGGAATTTGCCCGGATATCAAAAAATTATCAATTGGCCGGCCCTCTCAGTAACCATCTTACTGATAACCGGTCTGGGAAACTTCGCCTCCTGTCAGAACCAGCCGGATTCACTACCCCTTAATCCAAAGTCCAAAGAATCAGCTCATTCTCCAAAAAAAGCACTGATCCTCGCTGCCACGCTACCGGGAAGTGGCCAGGCGTACAACAGGAAATACTGGAAAATACCGATTGTTTACGCCGGATATGCCGGTGGTGTCTGGTTCTTCGTGACGAATCAGACTGGCTACAAGAACTCCAAGCGTGATTATATCTACGAAACTGATAAGATCGATTCCACTGTGAATAACAGCGGTAAGACTGCCCAGGTGCTGTTGGCGGAGGTTGACAGCTACCGGAGGATGCGGGATATTTCTGTGCTGGCCTTGCTGGCCTGGCATGGATTAACTATTATTGACGCCAATGTTGATGCACATTTTTTCAATTGGGACATCAGCGAGGACCTGAGCATGAAGCTCAGGCCTCATGCATTATGGGCAGGGGCCAGGAGCCCCGGGTTGGGGATGAGTATTGTATTTAATCTGAAATGACTATGAGGTTAAAAAAGATAACGGTTATAGCCTTTGTTTTCCTACTGGCTTTCCTGGCAGCGCCACTGACTGCTCAACAAGCTGTAAGTACGGTCGTCCCGGATTCGATGAACCCGGCGAATGACCCTGTCTACCAGCAGTATCTTAAGCGGCTCGACAGTCTGTATGCAGCATGGATCAACCACAGGCTGCCACTGGCTCAATATCAGGATACAGCCATCGCATTCAAGAGGGATACCAACATTGTAGACCTGCCGGACTCCATATTTGTCCAGCGGCTTGCGGCGATTCCTTCAGCTATTGAGCTGACCTACAACAAACAGGTGAGGAGCTATCTCGACCTCTATACCAAGACCCGAAAGAAGCAGGTTAGCATTATGCTGGGACTGTCCGATTATTATTTTCCGATGATCGAGAGCAAGCTGGATGCCTATGACCTTCCCCTTGAGCTGAAATACCTGCCCATAATTGAATCCGCGCTGGATCCCAGAGCCCGCTCGAAAGTTGGTGCGCTGGGGATGTGGCAATTCATGCTCGGAACGGCCAAACTATATAAGCTGAAGGTGAATTCTTTTATCGATGAGCGTTTGGATCCGGTACGTTCCACCGAAGTTGCCTGTGCATACCTGAAAGAGCTTTACAACATTTTTGGTGACTGGCACATGGTTATTGCCGCTTACAATTGCGGTCCGGGTAATATGAAAAAGGCCATTCAGCGATCCGGAGGTAAAACCAACTATTGGGATGTCTATTATTACCTCCCCCGTGAAACCAGGGGATTTGTTCCGGCCTTCATTGCAGCTACCTACATCATGAACTACTCGCAGAACCATGGCTTCTACGCAGTTCAACCCAGTATTCCGATTATTGCCGACACCATCCTGGTTTCACAGGAAATGCATCTGGCCCAGATCTCTGAGGTTCTTGGTGTCCCCATGGGCACCCTGGAGTACCTGAATCCGAAATACAAAAAGAGAATAATCCCGGCTGCCGGCGGACCGTATGACCTTAGCCTTCCTGCCGACAAGGTGAGCATCTTTATTACGTTGCAGGACAGCATCCAGCGATACAAGCAGAATGTTTATCTGGCCAAGAATAATCTCGACAAGGAGCCAGCAGTGCGGACAACGGCCAAACCCGTAAAACCATCGGGGGATGATGTGGCTGTATCATACACGGTTAAATCCGGAGATAATCTGGGTTACATCGCATCCTGGTTTGGCGTTGGTATTTCTTCAATCCGCGACTGGAACGGTATGTCGGGGAATTCCCTGCGTTCCGGGCAAAAGCTTACCATCTATGTTCCCAAGGGCCGCGCAGAAGATCTTAACGAAATGAACGACCTTACCTTTGCTGAGAAGCAGTCGAGGGTAGGGAAGGAGAATGGGACCGGACAAGCAGAGGAACCGGTGGTTGCCGCATCAAAATCGGATACGAATTTTGTTTATTATACCGTCCGGTCGGGCGATAATCTCTGGACAATTGCCCAAAAGTATCCCGGGGTATCTCATGAGGATATTATGAAGCTGAATCAGATGGCAAGCTCCAGGCTTCAAACCGGACAAGTCCTTAAGATAAAGAGAAAAGAAGGATGAGCAAGTGGACCGCTATCCGCCTTACCGGATTCTTCTGACACTTCTGATACTGATCGCCCTGATCAGCATCTTTAAAAAATTCGCACCTGCACCGGAACGTTTTATCGGAAGGGAAGTCCATGACAGCACCATCCGGTTTTCCCCAGGCAGAATGCGTTCGACCTCCTTACCGCCCGTAGGGAAAGTGCCTGTGCGGAGCGTGGATCAGAGTATAAAGGGCCCGGAGTATCCGGCTGGTGATTCACTGGCAATGAGCGGTTTTCTAAATAAACTCATCCAAAGCAGTGATCCTGTGACCATTTTTCATTTCGGTGACTCTCAGCTGGAGGGCGACCGCATAACACGTCACTTGAGACAATCTTTTAATAATGAAGGATATACAAAAGTCAAGGTTTTTAATTTCTCCAGGCGAGGTGCGCAAAGTCCACAGTTCGAAGACTCTGACACGGTTTTGCAATGGGCCAGCAGGAACCGAATTCACCCTGATCTCGCCATTCTCCAATACGGACTTAACGTCGTACGGGCCGGAACCAACGATTTTAGGTTTTACCAAAAGCTGCTGGTGAATCAGGTTAGAATACTTCGGACAACATATCCCGGCCTATCCGTTTTAATCATAGGGGTCTCCGACATGTCAGTCAGAAAGGCTGATGAGATTATTCCCTATGCCACCGTTCCTTACATTCGTGACGCGCAGCATCGAGCAGCAGCGGAAACCGGATCCGCATTCTGGGATCTCCTCGACTTTATGGGTGGCCCGGGATCCGGAAAGGTTTGGTTTTCGCAGGATGAGCCGCTGTTACGACCCGATCTTTGCCATTTCTCCGAGGCTGGCGGGCAAAAGGTAGGCGAAGGAATTTATCAGGTTATCAAATCAGAAGTCATCCGATATGGGCAATCCCGGGCAGTGGTTCAATCAAATCGCTGAATCCCTGGTTTATAACCCGGATCAGCCTCTTTTCTTCACCCGGTTTTTCTTTTGGGTTTTTCTTGCATTTGTCCTTGCCGGGTACTCCCTGGTATTCAGGAAACCACGAGTACGGAATGCCTATCTTCTATTGGTAAGCTTCTATTTTTACTATAAATCGGCAGGGCTGTTTTTCCTGGTCATGGTCATCTCGGTGGTTATCAATTACCTCATCGGGATCGCCATAGGGAATAGCACTAACCGAAAGAATAGGAAACTTTTTCTTCTGATGTCTGTGGCAACATGCCTTGGCGTCCTTATCTATTTCAAGTATACTCACTTTTTTGCCCAGTTTATTTCTTCCATTACAGGAGCTTCTCTAAATCCGGGAAACATAGTCCTGCCGGTTGGGGTTTCCTTTTTTACTTTCCAGATACTTTCCTATACGATCGATGTGTATCGCAGGGATGTTGAACCAGTAAGGAATCCCCTGGATTTTGGTTTTTATGTCTCTTTTTTCCCTCAGCTGGTTGCCGGACCTATCGTCAGGGCTGCCGCATTCATTCCTCAATTATATCAGGAATTCCGGCTGACCAAGCGGGAAGTTTGGCATGCCGCCTTTCTCATACTTGCCGGATTGGTGAAGAAAATGGTTTTTTCAGATACTCTTGCGGTAGCTCTGGTAGATCCGGTTTTTGATAATCCGGGCGGTTATCCGGGTTTTGAGAATGCGCTGGCTGTTTACGGTTATGCACTGCAGATCTACTTCGATTTTTCGGGTTATACTGATATTGCCATTGGAGTTGCCCTGCTTCTGGGCTTCAAGTTGCCGGTGAATTTCAATTCACCCTATAAGGCCGAATCGATCCGTGACTTCTGGAAACGCTGGCACATAAGCCTTTCATCCTGGCTTCGGGATTATCTCTACAAACCACTGGGCGGCAACCGCAGGGGTGAGTGGGTCGCAATTTTCGCCGTGATGGTGACCATGATTCTGGGCGGTCTCTGGCACGGTGCAGGCTGGAATTTTGCATGGTGGGGGGCTTACCATGGTGTTCTGATCGTAATAAACAGGTTGTTGAATCTGATTCCTGGTTTCAAGACAATGGTGCAGCATGTTCCCGGCCTGGTAAAGATGGCTTTTACCTTCCACCTGGTGCTGATCGGCTGGCTTCTTTTCCGGAATCATGAGCCGGAAGGTGTCCGTTTAATGATCAGCCAGATTTTTACTGCCTTTCAGGGCGGTGTTTTCAATCAGTGGCTGGGTGAATATTATCTGATTCTTGCACTACTGCTGGGAGGATTTATCCTTTCAGGCCTCTCCAATGCTTTCAAGGAGAGAGTGCGTGGATGGTTTATCCTGAGTCCATACTGGCTGAAACTATCAGTGATTCTGATCTGCCTGCTCCTTATCCGCCAGGTTCAGGTCACCGAACTGCAGCCTTTCATCTATTTTCAGTTCTGATCCGCTATCTTTGTGAAATACAACTGAAAAAACAGAATGAACGAAGAGCATTTGAGCAAACTGT
Source organism: uncultured Porphyromonadaceae bacterium (assembly GCA_964512915.1). Lineage (GTDB taxonomy): Bacteria > Bacteroidota > Bacteroidia > Bacteroidales > UBA12481 > UBA12481. Next base: position 6,276 of record CAZEKJ010000052.1, on the reverse strand, counting down.
GGAAAATGATGGATTTACATTTTAAATCCCATCCCTGGCATGGCATTTCTTACGGAGAGGATGTACCCGATGAGGTTACGGTTTTTGTAGAGGTTGTTCCAACCGATACCGTTAAATATGAGATAGATAAGGAGACCGGTTATATGAAGGTTGACCGGCCGCAGAAGTATTCCAATTACCTGCCTGCATTGTACGGTTTTATTCCGCAGACATATTGCTGGGAAAATGTTGCCGAGCTGGTTCGTGTCAAGACCGGAAGACCGGATATTGTTGGCGATGGTGACCCGCTCGACATCTGTATCTTAACCGAGAGAAATATCTCGCACGGAAACTTATTGGTCAAAGCTATCCCGATTGGGGGTTTCCGGATGCTCGACAAGGGTGAGGCTGATGACAAGATTATTGCGATCCTTAAAAATGACGAGGTATACCAGCACTGGAGAGATATTCAGCTGGTACCGGAAACGCTGATATCCAGGCTTAAGCATTATTTTCTGACCTACAAGGATATGCCCGGCCAGAGCAAGCAGCGGTGCGAAATAACACATGTGTACGGCAGGGAAGAGGCTCACAGTGTCATTCGCAGGAGCATCGATGACTACAGGAAAAAGTTCGGTGACGTGCAGGGGAATTTGCGTCAGGCATTTACAGACGCCGTGGGCCTGTAGGGACGCATAAATGCGTCCGACTGAGAGACTGAGAGACTGAGAGACTGAGAGACTGAGAGACTGAGAGACTGAGAGACTGTAAGACAGTCGGGAGTCGGGAGTTAGGAGAGGAGATTTTGCAGTGCGGTGAGAAGAAGAGCTGGGGTTATCGTGTCGGATTCAAGAATCAGGTCGGCTTGGTTGTAGTAGAATTCCCGCTGGGTTAGCATATCTTCGATAAACTTCGATGTTTCTTCCGGGGTCTTTCCTTGAAGCAGGGGTCGTGGAGTGGGAGAGGATGCAAGCCGCCTGATGAGTTCAGGTACGGAAATTTTAAGGTAGACCGAAACGGCTTTTTGTTTTATTGCGCTGATATTGATTTCATTGCAAGGTGCACCGCCGCCGATCGCGATAATTCCCGACTCTTCTTCAAGGACTTCCCTTAATACCTGGCTTTCGATCTCGCGGAATTTTTTTTCGCCCAGATGAGCAAAGATTTCCGGGATCGAAAGACCGGCATTGACTTCAATCCTACGGTCCAGATCGATGAATTTCACCTTGATTTGATGTGCAAGCTGCTGGCCTATGGTGCTCTTGCCGCTGCCCATGAATCCCAGAAGGACTAACGGTTTGGCCAGATGTGTTACCATCCCAGGGTAAACTGGCCGGTTTCATCGAGCGTTGGCGGGTCAGAAGAGGGTTCCCGGTTGCCGGTTTCCGGTTGCCGGTTGGAAGAAGGTTCCCGGTTGCCGGTTTCCGGTTGCCGGTTTTCGGGTTCTGGGTCGGGGGTTACCTCTTTTTTCTTTTTCACCGATCGTTTAACTTTCTCAACCGGAACTTCAACCCCGTCAACCACCGTCACAAACTCAACCTCCTCCACCTTCTCAACCTTCTCAACCTTCTCAACCTTCTCAACCTCCTCAACCATTTCAACCCCTTCAACCATTTCAACCATTTCAACCATTTCAACCTCTTCAACCTCTTCATCCTCCTCACCCATCCCGAGCATCTCCTTATATTCCGGCCCATAAGCAGCAGCCAGGGCTTCGTCGGTGGGCTCAGCAGGTTCTGATTCGACAATGGAAGCCACCTCAAAAGTGGAAATTCGTTTTCCTTTGGCCTTGAAGGATTTCAGCCCGATAAATGCAGCAGCATCAATCAGTTCGGAAGGCCTGACAGTGTGCTTGCCTCCGAAAGTCACCTCAAAACGTGGCAGGAGGTTATCGCTGACGTGCACGAGCCGTGAATCATTATGTTCGCCAATCAGGCGTTGTGGTTTGTTTTGCGGGGTATCTTCCTCAATCTGGAACCTTTTCAGGTAATTGAAGTTCTGCTCTGCGTCGAAGAATACGACTGTCCATACTTTCGACGGATCGAACTGTTCGATGCGAAGAATATTCTCTTCAAAATGGTTGGTGATATCGAAGGAGGTGAGTCGGAACTGTCCGTCGCTTAAAAGAATCAGGATTTGGTCTTCACCAAGGAATTCTCCGATATACTGTCCTCTTCCGTCAGTATTTAACCGGTTAACGCTATTGTCAAACCAGATTTTTAATCCTCCCAGCGTGGATGCGCCCTTCTCTTTCAGGGATATTTTCAGGATGGAATGTTTCGACAGGATATTTCCCATCGCATTGCGGTTCTTAATGGCCAGTTCGCCAAAGTCGAAATCGTAATTCGGTTTTTTGAGCTTTGGTTTTGGCTTGAGCATTACGCGGATAACCTCTGCCTCACCATTTGGGTTTTCGGTGAAATAGAGAATCTTACTGCCCTCTTTTCCCTGGGTGAGGTTATACTCTTTATCCCGGGTGATGCCTGTAACGGCAAACCGTTTGGCATAGCTGAGGCTTGATTTGCCATCGCGATAAATGACATTGAAGATGGTGCGGTCATTCTTTTTGTTGAACAGCCCGATATGGATGATGTTTTTCCCCAGAAAGGCCTTGGTTGAAACCCGGGTTACGACGTAGGATCCATCTTTGCGGAAAACAATGATGTCGTCGATATCAGAGCAGTCGAACAGGAATGTGTCCTTTTTGAGTGAGGTGCCGACGAATCCCTCATCATAATTCACATAAAGTTTCTCATTAGCTACCACCACCTTACTGGCTTCGATGGTATCGAAGCTGCGTATTTCAGTCTTACGCTCCCGGCCTTTTCCGTATTTCTTTTTGAGCTCGGTGAAATAGGATATTGCGTGGTCAATCAGGAATTCCAGGCTATGGAGAACAGTTTTAAGCTCTTTTTCAATGGCCAGGATCTGTTCCTCTGCCCGTTTTGCATCATATTTCGATATGCGCTTGATTTTGAGATCTGTCAGCATCACGAGGTCATCGTGAACCACTGGGCGGAGGAGCAGGTGCTTAAAGGGCTCCAGTCCCCTGTCGATGGTTAGTAGTACCTCTTCCCAGGTTTCGCAATCCTCGATGGTAATGTATATGCGATTCTCGATGAAGATCTTTTCAAGTGAACAGGTGTGCCATTCGCTTTCCAGTTCTTCCTGACGGATCAGCAGTTCCTGCCTGAGAATTTCAACGGTATTGACCGTGGATATGCGGAGAATTTCTGAAACACCCAGGAAGGCCGGCTTATTTTCGTTGATGACGCAGGTGTTGGGTGATATGGGAACTTCGCAGTCGGTGAAGGCGTAAAGGGCGTCGATCGTTTTGTCCGGGGAAACACCGGGAACCAGATGAACCAGAATTTCAACAAACTCGGCAGTGTTGTCATCGATCTTCCGGATTTTTATTTTCCCCTTTTCGTTGGCCAGCAGTATGGAGTCTATCAGGCTTCCGGTTGTTTTACCAAAGGGGATCTCCGTGATAGACAGGGTTTTCTTGTCTATCTTATTGATTTTGGCTCTGATACGGACTTTTCCACCGCGCTGGCCGTCATTGTACCTGCTAAAATCCGCCATTCCTGCGGTGGGAAAGTCGGGCAGCAGTGTAAACTCCTCGTTTTTCAGGCAGGCGATGGATGCATCAATGACCTCGTTGAAGTTATGAGGCAGTACTTTGGCCGCAAGTCCCACGGCGATTCCTTCCGCTCCGAGAGCCAGAAGAAGCGGGAATTTTACCGGCAGATAGATCGGCTCCTTGTTACGGCCGTCATAGGAGGATTTCCACTTGGTGGTTTTCGGATTAAAGACTACCTCAAGTGCAAACTTTGAGAGCCGGGCTTCGATATAACGGGGTGCAGCAGCATCATCACCGGTATAGATATTGCCCCAGTTACCCTGGCAGTCGATAAGCAGGTCTTTTTGACCGAGCTGGACCAGGGCATCACCGATGGATGCATCGCCATGGGGATGAAACTGCATGGTATGCCCGATGATATTGGCGACCTTATTATAGCGGCCGTCCTCCAGCCGCCTCATGGAATGAAGGATTCTGCGCTGGACGGGTTTAAGGCCGTCATACAGGTATGGAACGGCCCTCTCCATAATGACGTAAGAAGCATAATCGAGAAACCAGTTCTCGTACATGCCAGGCAGGTGCAGGATCTCATGCTTGCGGCCGTTGCCGTTCTCAGGCTGTTCCTGCTGTCCGTTCAGTTCGGTATCGTTCAGTATCTCCTCACTCATGCGTTACGGGTCTATTCAATGACCTCATCCTCCTCAACTCGAAGTCTCTCAATTATAAAATCCTGTCTCTCAGGCGTGTTCTTTCCCATATAGAATTCAAGCATCGCTTCCACGTTGTCTTCCTTCCGCAGCAACACCGGTTCCAGACGCATATCCTTGCCAATAAAGTGCTTGAACTCATCGGGTGAAATTTCACCGAGCCCTTTGAACCGGGTAATTTCAGGCTTGCTGCCTACTTTTTTGATCGCCTTGAGGCGCTCTTCATCGGAGTAACAATAAAAGGTTATTTTATTGTTCCTGACCCTGAAAAGAGGGGTTTGCAGGATATAAACGTGCCCCTGCTTGATCAGGTCGGGGAAGAATTCCAGGAAAAAGGTGATCAGCAGGAGGCGGATGTGCATCCCGTCGACGTCAGCATCCGTGGCGATGATGACGTTGTTATAGCGAAGGTCGTCTATCCCTTCCTCAATATTCAGGGCAGCCTGAAGGAGGTTGAACTCCTCGTTTTCATAAACCAGTTTTTTCGACTCCCCGTAGGTGTTTTTCGGCTTTCCTTTCAGGCTGAATACGGCCTGCGTGTTTACGTCCCTCGACTTGGTAATCGAACCGCTGGCGGAATCCCCCTCGGTAATGAACAGGCTGGTTTCCAGCCGCCTGTCGTGCTGTGAGTTATAGTGAGCCCGGCAATCCCGGAGCTTCCGGTTGTGGAGGGAAGCTTTCTTAGCCCGATCGCGTGCCAGTTTCTGGATTCCTGAGATCGCCTTTCTCTCCTTTTCAGATTCCAGGATTTTTTTCAGAAGGATATCGGCAGTCTCCGGATTTTTGTGGAGGAAGTTGTCGAGGTGCTTTCCGAGAAAATCATGGATAAAATTGCGGATTGACTGCCCCCCCGGCCCCATGTCCCTGGAGCCGAGCTTTGTCTTGGTCTGGGATTCAAAAACGGGTTCTTCAATTTTGATGCTGATGGCAGCTATAATCGAGGAACGTATATCAGAGGGTTCAAACTCTTTCTTGTAGAAATCGCGGACTGTTTTAACCACGGCCTCCCTGAATGCAACAAGGTGTGTTCCTCCCTGGATGGTATGCTGGCCGTTGACAAAGGCGTAATATTCCTCTCCGTATTGATCGCCGTGGGTGATGGCTACTTCGATATCTTCTTCGCGCAGGTGTATGATCGGGTAGAGCCCTTCCTCGCTCATTTTCGACTGCAGGAGATCGAGCAGTCCGTTTTTTGAAACATATTTCTCCCCGTTGAAATGAACCACGAGTCCTGCGTTGAGGAATGCGTAGTTCTTCATCATGGTTGAAACATATTCGGTGAGGTAGCGATAATGTCCGAAGATTTCCCGATCGGGCTTGAACACCACCTCAACGCCGTTGTCCTCTTCGGTTGGGTGCAGGTCGTGATCCTCTATCAGGTTTCCCTTCTGAAAGTAAGCTTCCTTGTATTGACCTTCCCTGTAGGATCGGATCCGGAAGTCGCTCGAGAGTGCATTTACTGCTTTCAGTCCGACCCCGTTCAACCCAACAGATTTCTTGAATACCTTGGAGTCATACTTGGCACCGGTATTCATCCTGGCCACCGCATCAATGAGCTTGCCCAGGGGGATTCCACGACCGTGGTCGCGGATCCGCACACTCTTGTCATCAATTGAAATCTCGAGGCTCTTGCCATTTCCCATCATAAATTCATCGATGGAATTGTCGATAACCTCTTTTAGGAGTACATAAATCCCGTCGTCATGCGCCGACCCGTCGCCGAGTTTTCCAATGTACATTCCGGGCCTCAGCCTGATATGTTCCTTGGGCTCAAGCGTCTTGATCGACTCTTCGGAATAGGATTCTATCGGTTCGTTTGCCATAACGGACAAAGATACAAAACGAGGTGCGGAGGGGTGCGGAAGAGTTGTCAACACGGATATGAACAGTCCCCGTAGGGGCGAGCCGCGCTCGCCCGTTTGGGCATAAGGGCACAGGGGCATAAGGGCACAGGGGCACAAGGGCACAGGGGCACAAGGGCATAGGGGCATAAGGGCATAAGGGCAT
>CAZEKJ010000051.1:0-30821 GCA_964512915.1 uncultured Porphyromonadaceae bacterium | reverse complement strand
GATCGAGTCGACCGTTCGCGAGATGGTTTTCTTCGGTGACTTCTGCACGAAATTCTTCCTGGATTATGACGGCAGTGCCTATGAAGATCAGGAAAACGGATTGAAAGTGGATATGCCTGCAATCTTTAAGATTGAGGTTTGGGAAAACGGTGTAATAAAAGGCACCTATGACAACACCCCATGGCTGGGTGAAGGAGATCCTTTGATTGTAAAGTATTCCGATAAGAGCGCTACGGTTGAGAACTTTGAATTCAAACTCTACATCCTGGTTAAAGTTGGAACTGGTTTTGAATACAAGTACATGAACAGCTGGCTCTTCAAAGACAACGAGCAGCTGGTTACCAACATTGGAACCGGTCCGGGTCTCGACGGCGTTTATGACTTCGTCCTTGGCAACTGCAACGCCGTGCTGGCTGACTTTGCCTTCGCTCCTTACATGAACCTGCCGGGTACCGCCAATATGGTAGTTACCCTTAACAACGATGTTAACCGCATGAGCTATTTCAAAATGGCTCTGTCAAACATCGGCGCTGGTTATGATATTCAGAACACAACTCCTCAGACAACCCTGGATGCTTTCTGTAACGACCGTAATGTATTCATTACTACTGGTCAGAACTATCCGGTAAATGTATATAGCTCTCTGCTGCCATCGACCGCTCTTCCTGTAAATATTAAGAATAAGGCATGGGATATGGTGAACTGGCTTGCCAACCACCTGGATCAGTTTGCCGGATATACCTGGTTTGAATTCCAGCAGGTTCTTTGGAAACTGGATGAACCTACCTGGAGCGGCGCCGAAAATGGCGGTGTACCAGCAGTTGCGTTCGGAAATCCCAACAGCATGGCCAGCAAAATGTACGCGGCAGCTACAGCAAACGGCGACGGATATGTTCCGCTTCCCGGTGGCTGGGCAGCCGTAGTATGCGTAGCCGGATCAACGGTTCAGACCATCTTCACGATCGTTGACCCCTGATAAATAACTTCTTACAATAAAAAAAAGAGACCGCCCAACCGCGGTCTCTTTTTTTCTGCCGTCCGCGGTCTGCGGTCATCTTCCCATCATCACCCTCACATACCACCAAGGCCGCCTCAGTTTCTTACGTTCCTCCAGGTCATCGATCATCCGGGTAACGGACTGTTTGAGAAATTCGTTCCCCGCAGCGTGGTTCATCACCAGCCTGAACAGCCAGGGCTTGTTGATCAGGTTCTGAATCGTGGTGGAGAGCTTCATTTCACTCCAGAGCTTTTTATAAACGAACCGGTCATACAGGCGGTTGAAATTCTGGTCAAACTGCCCGGTTGCCAATGCTTTCTCAATGTGCTCAGCGGCAGCAAAGCCCGACCACATTGCGTTTCCTACTCCCTCGCCGGTAAAGGGATCCACGAGGGCAGCGGCATCACCGGCGAGCAGAAACCTGTTGCCACTGAGGGCGACTTTTTTTGATCCCAGGGGAAGGTCCCAGGCTGAGACGCCCGAAACAGGCCTGGCGTTGGCGAATCGTTCAGCCAGATGTGGATTCTCCGCAATAGCTTCCTCCATCACCTGTTTCAGGCTGATCCTCTTTTTCTTCAGGATATCGGTCCGGATGCCGGCACCCACATTAGCCTGGCCATTGGGTAAGGGAAAGACCCAAAGGTATCCGGGAAGAAACTTTTCAAGAAAATAGAAATCCACAAAATTTCCGGGATGTACGCCGGTCACGCCCTCAAAATACTGCCGGATGCCGGTAGCATGGTTCCGGTTATCCTTTTTCCGCGGAGCCAGTTCCCTGAACAACCGCGAGGCTGCGCCGCAGGCCCCGACAACCATCTCAGCCTCAAACTCCTGATTCCCGGTACTGTCAACCAAAACAACTCTGTCCTCGAAAATATCCACCGAAGAAACCTCAACTCCCTCAATCAACTCAATCAACTCATTCCCTTTCACCTCCTCCGCCAGCAGCCGGTCGAAATCAATTCGCCGGATCACATGTCCAGGAGGATCATCCGGGTATTTTGCGGAAAAATAGGGAAGGGCAAGGTTCTTCATGTTCGGGGCAAAGAACCGGACACCCGATGAAGGCAGCTGCTCAGGCAGATCCTGTAGTTTTTTCAGCAGTCCGGGATCAATCCTCCGCAGCATGGAAACCACCCAGCCGCTCAGCCCGTCGCCACAGATTTTGTTCCGCGGAAACACCTCCTTCTCGATCAATATCGATGCAATTCCCTTCTTAGCGAGAAAAAGGGCAGTGGACATGCCGGCGGGACCGGCTCCAATAATTAGGATTGACGATTGATGATTTACGATTGACGATTTCAGCATTGGGTTAATTTTCAGTAGGTACAATCATCCTTAGGTTCAAATCGTAAATCATCAATCGTAAATCGTAAATCGTAAATCGTAAATCATCAATCCCCTAATACTCCTTCCATGCCTTAATTGATATATCCTCCAGCTCCAGCTTGCAGAACGCCATTATAAAGGCGGAGGCCAGCCGGGCATTGGTGATCAGGGGAACATTGAAGTCGATGGCATTGCGCCGGACGGTATAGTCATTCTTCAGTTCGCCCTGCGACAGGTTTTTGGGTATATTGATGACAAGATCAATCAGGCCATTTCGGATGTATTCGGTTACGTTGGGATGCGCCGCTTCATCGGGCCAATGGAGAATGGTGGCCTTGATGCCATTGCCGCGCAGGAAATCTCCCGTGCCCCGGGTGGCGAAAATCTCGTAATTCTTCTCGGCCAGCAAATGGCACGCTTCGAGCAGGTAGACCTTGTCCTTGATCGGACCCGTGGAGAGCAGAATATTCTTTTTCGGGATCCGATAGCCAACAGACAACATCGATTTTAGGATGGCATCATAATAATCTTCCCCGATGCAGCCCACTTCGCCGGTCGACGACATATCCACGCCAAGAACAGGATCCGCTTTCTGGAGCCTCGAAAAAGAGAACTGTGAAGCCTTTACCCCGATATAGTCCAGGTCAAAAATGGACTTAGGTGGTTTTTCAACCGGTACCCCGAGCATAACCTGGGTGGCTATCTCAATAAGGTTGGTTTTCAGAACTTTCGAAACAAATGGTAATGACCGGGAGGCACGGAGGTTACACTCGATCACCTTAATATCATTGTCCTTTGCAAGGAACTGAATGTTAAAAGGACCCGTTATATTCAGCTCTTTGGCGATCTGCCTGCTGATTTTCTTAATACGCCTTATCGTCTCAAAATAGAGCTTTTGGGGCGGAAATATCATGGTTGCATCACCGGAGTGTACTCCGGCAAACTCCACGTGCTCACTGATTGCGTACGCAAATAGCTCACCGTGGTTTGCAACCGCATCGATCTCGATCTCCTTGGCCTGCTCAATAAAATCGGTCACCACAACCGGGTGCTGCTTCGACACTTTTACTGCCATATGCAGGTAGTTGTCGAGCTCCTCCTTGTTGGAAACCACGTTCATTGCCGCGCCCGATAGTACATAGGAAGGCCTGATCAGCACCGGAAAACCGATCCTGTCGGTAAAATCATGAATATCTTCAATGCTAACGAGCTCCTGCCATTCAGGCTGATCAATATCCAGGGCGTCCAGCATCATGGAGAACTTGTGCCTGTCTTCTGCCCTATCGATGGAAACCGGCGAGGTTCCCAGAATCGGAACCTTATGCTCATGGAGCCGGAGGGCAAGATTGTTCGGAATCTGACCGCCCATAGAAACCACAACCCCCATGGGGTTTTCCAGGTCCAGAATATCCATTACCCTTTCGAACGAAAGTTCATCGAAATAAAGGCGGTCACTGATATCGTAATCCGTTGATACGGTCTCAGGATTGTAGTTGATCATGATGCCCCTGAAACCCTCCTTGCGGATGGTCTGGAGCCCGTTTACGCTGCACCAGTCGAATTCAACCGAACTTCCGATCCGGTATGCCCCCGAACCCAGCATCACCACAGTGTTGAGGCTCTCCTCAAATGTCACGTCATGTGCGGAGGAAGAGTAGGTGAGATACAGGTAGTTGGTCTGTGCCGGATACTCGGCTGCCAGGGTATCAATCTGACGTACATAGGGCACAATTCCGGCTTTTTTGCGGAACTCTCTTACACGGAACATATCGGATTCGATCCGCTCCACCGGACTTTTAAGCACAAACCGGCTGAGCTGAAAATCGGAAAACCCTTTCATTTTGGCCTCCAGCAGGAGCTGGCGGGGCAGTGACTCCAGCGTTTCATACTTCTGAAGCATGTTGCGCAGGTCGACGATATTGCTCAGCTTAACAAGGAACCAGAGGTCGATGCCCGTGAGCGAATGAATCTCCTCAACGGTCATTCCCTGCTCCAGTGCCTGGGCTATCACAAAGACCCTGAGGTCGGTAGGCGTATTCAGCTCCTTCCTGATATCAGGAAAGCTGAGTCCCCGGTTCCCGACAAATCCGTGCATACCCTGGCCGATCATCCGGAGGCCCTTCTGTATGGCCTCTTCGAAGGTGCGGCCTATGGCCATTACCTCTCCGACGCTCTTCATGCTCGATCCGATCTCATGGGATACCCCCTCGAATTTGTCGAGGTCCCAACGCGGGATCTTCACTACGATATAATCAAGAGCCGGTTCAAAACAGGCAGTAGTGGTGCGTGTTACGCTATTTTTCAGTTCGTGCAGGCCATATCCCAACCCGAGCTTCGCTGCCACAAAAGCCAGCGGGTAACCGGTTGCTTTGGAGGCCAGGGCCGAGGAGCGGCTGAGCCGGGCATTCACCTCGATCACCCGGTAATCTTCAGAATCAGGATCCAGCGCATACTGGACGTTACATTCTCCTACAATCTTAATATGCCTTATGATCCGGATCGAAAGAGCCCTGAGTTTATGGTATTCGGCATTGGTAAGGGTCTGCGATGGAGCTACTACAATACTTTCCCCGGTATGGATGCCGAGCGGATCGAAATTCTCCATGTTACAAACCGTGATGCAGTTGTCATAACGGTCGCGAACCACCTCATACTCAACCTCTTTCCATCCTTTCAGCGATTTTTCCACCAGGATCTGAGGAGCCATGGTCAGGGATTTGGTTGCAAGCCTTTCGAGCTCGTCCGCATTGTCGCAGAATCCGCTGCCAAGTCCGCCCAGGCTGTAGGCCGACCGGATGATCACCGGATAGCCGAGCATGGCGGCAGCATCGCGCGCCTGGTCAATGGTGCTCACTGCCTTGCTCTGGATGGTTTTTACGTCGATCTCGTTGAGCCGCTGTACAAATAGATCCCGGTCTTCCGTGTCAATAATAGCTTTAACCTGAGTCCCCAGAACTTCAACACCATATTGTTCAAGGATGCCGCTTTTGTACAGGGCGACCCCGCAGTTTAGCGCAGTCTGACCGCCAAAAGCGAGCAGTATCCCCTCAGGCCTCTCCTTGCGGATAACCTTTTCAACAAAGTAGGGGGTAACCGGGAGGAAATAGATCTGGTCGGCAATCCCTTCTGATGTTTGAACGGTGGCAATGTTGGGATTCACCAGAACCGTTTCGATCCCTTCTTCGCGAAGGGCTTTCAGTGCCTGGGAACCTGAATAGTCAAACTCGCCGGCTTCCCCGATCTTTAATGCACCGGATCCCAATACGAGGATCTTGCTGATCTTTTTATTTGTTTTTGGCATAAATCCTATCTTCTGTACTCTTCAATTCTGGAAAGAAAATCATCGAAAAGAAATTCTGTATCGGTGGGACCGCTGCTGGCCTCGGGATGGAACTGCGAAGAAAAGAAAGGCTTGCCCTTATGGCGGATTCCCTCGTTGGTCTGGTCGTTCAGGTTCGTAAACAGGGGCTCCCACTCTTCAGGCAGGGAATGGTCATCGAGCGCGAATCCGTGATTCTGAGAAGTGATGTAAGCCTTATTGGTTCCATTCTGTAAAACCGGCTGGTTATGGCTCCGGTGTCCGTATTTCAGCTTGTAGGTATCACCGCCTGCGGCCAGCCCCAGCAGCTGGTTACCCAGGCAGATTCCGAACACCGGCACCTCTTTCTGCAGCGCTTTCCTGATATTTCCGATCGTTACCTGACACTGCTTGGGATCCCCGGGACCGTTCGAAATGAACAACCCGTCATACTCAACCGACTCCGGATCAAAATCCCAGGGAACACGGATCACCTCGGTATCCCGCCGCAACAGGCAGCGGATGATGTTGTTCTTAACCCCGCAGTCAATCAGGAGGATTTTATACTTGCCATGGCCATATCGGATCACCTGCTTGGTACTAACCTCATCAACGAGGTTGACCTTGTTGGGATCATAAAATGGAATGCTGCTCTCTTCAAAAAGGATCTTGCCCAGCATGGCGCCTTTTTCGCGAAGGTGCTTGGTTAGGGTGCGCGTATCGATCCCGAAAACGCCTGGTATCCCCGATTCGGTAAGCCAGCCGGCCAGGCTCTGGTCGGCATTCCAGTGACTGAAATTGAAAGAATAATCGGAGATCACCAGTCCGCTGATATGGATTACTTCCGACTCAAAGAATTTCAGCATGCCTTGCTCCCGCTGCTTTCCGGGTACGCCGTAATTGCCGATCAGCGGATAGGTGAGTACCAGGATCTGGCCGCGGTAGGAGGGATCGGTTATGCTTTCGGGGTAACCGGCCATGGCAGTATTAAACACCACCTCCCCTGCAACGGGTTTTTCGGCCCCGAATGACCAGCCGGGAAACTCGGTTCCATCTTCCAATACCAGTTTTACCGGCCTGCTTTCCGGATGAAGTATGTGATTTTCAGTCATTTTCAGGTATTTCGTCGGAATAGTATGTTTGTACTTTTTCTCTCAGGTTATAGGATGAACTCATGGTCTCCCCGTAGGCGCCAGCGTGCCTGATGGCCATCAGGTCGCCCCGGCGGGTTTCGGCTAAAGTTACTGCTTTCCCGAAACAATCCGATGACTCGCAAATGGGACCCACCACATCGTAAAGTACCGGCTTTCCATCTGATGTGAGGTTTTCAACCGGATGAACGGCCTGATAAAGAGCAGGCCGGATCAGTTCAGTCATTCCGGCATCCAGAATGGCGAAATTTGTTTTTATACCTTTTTTAACAAACAGGACTCTTGAAATAAGGCTTCCCGACTGTGCAACCAGGGCCCTTCCGGGCTCAAAATGAACCTGCTGGCCGGGCTGAAGCCGCAAATGCTTATGAAACAGACTAAAATAGGTTTCAAAATCCGGATCGGCGCTGCTGCCACTGGAATAGTCGATCCCGAGTCCGCCGCCCATATCCAGGATCTCCGGAAACAATTTCTGATTAATAAACCATTCACTGATCTCATTCACGCGGTTGCAAAGTCCTTTGAATACATCCATACTGGTTATCTGTGAACCGATATGGAAATGGAGACCCTTGAATTTCAGGTTTTCCGAGGAGTGAATCAAACTCGCAACCTCTTCCCATTCCCAGGCGTTGATGCCGAATTTGTTCTCCTCGATCCCGGTGGTGATATAACGATGTGTTTTTGCATCGACGTTGGGATTGATGCGGATGGAGATGGGGGCGATGGTATTCATGCCAGCAGCCATCTCATTGATTACCTGCAGTTCCTGAATCGATTCGCAATTAAAGCAGCCGATACCACTCTCCAGCCCCAGCCGGATCTCCCAATCCGCCTTGCCAACACCAGCAAAAAATATCCTGGTGGGTGAAAAGCCACAGGAAAGCGCCTTGCGGATCTCATAGCCGCTGACACAATCTGCGCCAAAGCCATGCATTCTCATGAGTTCCAGTATCCTGTCGTTCGCATTGGCCTTCAATGCGTAATGAACAGGATAGCCGTAGATGCCGGAAATTCCGGAAACCGTACCCAGAATTCTCTTCAACCGGTCGAGATCATAGAAATAGAACGGAGTTTGAAGATTCCGGAAGCTGTTCAGGGGGAAGTTTGTTCTCATAGTTCCCTGAACAGGTGATCACTGAGTGAATTCAGAGCTTCTACCTTATGCTCCGAGCTGATCAGAACCGATATGTTGTTGTTGCTGGATCCATAAGATATCATCCTGACCGGTATTTCTTTCAAAGCTTCCAAAACCTGTACCGCCATTCCCCTGCTTTCAGCGATCATATCCCCAACCACACATATGATCGTCTGATTCTGAATGACTTCCACAGAGCCATAGGACTCCAGATCGGTGCGGATATCCTGTAGTTTATCGGTCTGATCAATGGTCATGGACACAGATACCTCAGAGGTGGCAATCATGTCGATCGAGGTCCGGTGACTCTCAAAGATTTCAAAAACTTTCCGGAGAAATCCAAAGGCCAGCAGCATGCGGTCCGACTGCACCCTGATAGACGTGATGCCGTCTTTCGCTGCAACAGCCTTAAGCCCGGATCCCGAAGCCTGAGCAGTGATCAGGGTTCCCGGAGAATCAGGATCCATGGTGTTCTTCAGCCGTACAGGGATGTTCTTATCCTGAGCCGGCCGAACGCTGGTTGGATGTAAAATCTTGGCCCCGAAATAGGCAAGTTCCGCTGCCTCTCCAAACGAAAGGTGGTCGATCCGCCGGGTGCGTTTGACAAATCTCGGATCATTGTTGTGGAAACCGTCAATATCAGTCCAGATCTGAATTTCATCAGACTCAACCGCCGCTCCGATAATCGATGCGGAATAATCCGATCCGCCTCTTTTCAGATTGTCAATCTCACCATACGCATTCCGGCAAATAAACCCCTGCGTAATAAAAAGATTGCAATCCGGGTAAAGCGACAGCTCCCTGTTAATATTTTCCCGGATGTAATAATTATCGGGCTCCTGGTCCTTGTCGATGCGCATGAAATTTAATGCAGGCAGAAGTACGCATTCACGGCCCGTTTCTTTCAGGTGGTAATACATCAGGGCGGTTGAGATCAGCTCACCCTGCGCCAGAACCGCTTTTTCTTCAAACTGGGTAAAAAGGTCCTGGTTGAAATCGTTCAGATGATTAAAGTGGCTGTCAATCAGCCTATTACCAACTTCTTTATACTCTTCTGAGATAAAGAGTTCATCCACAACCCGATAGTAGTTGGATCGAAGTATATCGATGAATAATTTTGCATTAACCGAGTCCTTTTTGTATAAATATTCAGAATACCGCACCAGATCATTGGTGGTTCCGGTCATCGCAGAAAGGACTACAATTTTGGGTTCCGGGTCCGATATTAGAAGACCTACTTCCCGGATTCTCTGAGGGTTACCTACTGAGGTTCCCCCGAACTTCATTACTCTCATTTCAGTCAGTTTTTTACTTCGTTTTCTGAATCAGCCTTGTAGAGCTGGAAATCCGGGGCACAAAGATACATAAAAAACTTAAATTTGTCGGATCATTAAGCCCGGCTCATGGTTAAACGTCTGTTGCCTTTATTCATTATTATTCTGATCGTTGTACCGATCGGATTGGTCATTCTGTTGTCAAAGGATAAGGAAATCAAGCTATATCAATCCAATGCAATCGACCTGATCCCGATGGATGCATACTGGATGGTCGAAGCCCGGTCGGTTCCCGACCTGTTCAGGGCCTTCTCTCAGTCAGACCCCTTGTTCCCATCGTTGAAACTGTTCAGCAATGCCAGGCCCTATCTTGAGGCCTTACGCAACATGGACAGCCTTCTGTCGCGCAGCAGCCGTTTTAAATCAGCCTGGAATGACAGTCCCGTTGTGGTATCCCTTCATCAGCTTGGCAGAAACAATTTCCAGTTTCTGCTGGTCATGGAGACAAAAGAATCCTCAGGTGTGAAAGCCCTGGGGGACCTGTTTTCCGAAGTTTGCGGCCGGCCAGGCCAATGGTCGGAAAGGGTTTACAACGGGCAGTCCATACATCGGATCAGTTTTGGAGCAGATGCACTGATCCAGGGCGCATCCCTGGCTGAAACCGATGGATTTCTGATTGTGAGCCCGTCGCCGGTGCTGCTTGAAAATGCAGTGCGTCAAAAATCCGGGGGAACAGGGTTCTCTGATACCCGGCAATACCGCCAGCTGTCGGTTACCCGGAGCGAAGAGGCCCTGGCAAACGTGTATATTAACCTCAAAAGCCTGCCTCAATGGCTGGGATCGATGATGAATCCGGGGGTCAAGCGGAAGCTCGATAATTTTACCCGGTATGGCGACTGGGCAGTTATGGATTTGAACCTGAGAAGTGATGCTCTGTGGCTCACGGGATTTGCCCTGGAAGGTGATACCCTGAACTCCTATCTGAATATTTTCAGGAACCAGCTGCCGCTTAAACTGGCCGCAGAGCAAATCCTGCCTTCGAATACCGCGGCTTTCTATACAATCGGAGTGGAAAAGCCTGATAAGTATTTTAAGGATCTTTCCGATTACCTGGCAGGAGGAGAAGAGGGGAGGCGGCGACAATCCGGCATCGACCAGGCTGCGAGAACGGTTCGTGAAGACGTCATCAGCACCTGGACCGATCTGGGCATGACCGAGCTCACGATTGCTTACCTGACCGGTTCTGCTGATGATTCGGTGTATCCGGTTGTCATGGTAACTACCCGGAACCGCAACCAGACCCTGGATAAGCTGCTCAACTGGCTCGACCAGTCAGCCGGAACGAAAAGTCAGAAACAGCGATCGCAACGAAGAATTTACCGGGTGGATGCTGAACATGAATATGCCATCTATCCTATGGCCTGCGAGAATCTTCCGGAAATCCTCGGTGGCGGCTTTTTTGCAAACGTGAAAGGCGAGTATTTTTCTTTTATCGGAAATACACTGGTATTGGCAGATGATATTAAAACCATTGAGGAAGTGCTGCATTTTCATACCATAGGCCGGACGTTGGCTGCGGATCCGTTTTTCCTTTCTGTATCAGACCTGATTTCCACCCGCGCCAATGCAACCTTTTATGCAGTGCCTCATAAGATAAGACCTTTGTTAATCAGTGTTTTAAGTCCGAAGGCTACTGCCTCCCTTGTGTCTGATGAGGACTTTCTTGGTAATACCGGTGCCGTTTGCCTTCAGTTCCATAACCGTGACGGCCTGTTTCTGCATAGCCTTTTTGCACGGTTCACCGGCCTGGAACTCGACAAGCCACAGACCATCTGGGAGTCGCGGCTCGACGCTCCGGTTTCCGGAAAGCCTGCACTGGTGAGGAACCATACCACCAACGCCACGGAAATAGTGGTCCAGGATCAGATAGGAACCCTTTATCTTTTGAACACATCAGGCCGGATTCTCTGGAAGAAACCCATCGGTGAGCAGATCAACTCAAGGATATTCCAGGTTGATCTGATGAAGAACGGAAGGCTCCAGTTCCTGTTTTCAACCCCCTCTGCAATCCATGCCCTCGACAGAAACGGTAACTATCTCCCTAAATTCCCGTTGGCTCTTAAGTCAGAGGCAACCAACGGCCTGTCTGTCATTGACTTTGACGGAACCCGTGATTTCCGGCTGATCATTGCCGGAGCTGACCGCCAGGTATACTGTCTTGACAAAAATGGGAGCCCGGTTAAAGGGTGGGAGTTCAAAACAACGGAAGGGACTGTTAAGCATCCGGTTGCCCACTACAAGATCCAGAGCAAGGACTACCTGGTTTTTTCGGATGAGATGAAATTGTATGTTCTTGATCGGAAGGGTGTTGCTAAGGTTAACTACGATAAATCCCTGCCTCTTTCTGAAAAAAATGCCGTAATCTTTGATGATCTGGCTTCCGGGAAAGGGTCCAGGTTTGTGATCACCGATGTGGACGGCACCGTTTTCTCCTTTCTCCTGGACGGGACCGTGGAGTCGGCTAAATTCGAAAACTTCAGCTCTGATCACTATTTCAATCTGGACGACATCAATCAGGACGGAATTAAAGAGTACATCTTTGTCGACCGGAACCGGTTGGAAATCTATAAACAAACTGGTGAGAAGCTGGTTTCCCGGCGATATGAGGGCCATGTTTCCGCCATGCCGGAGCTCTTTACCACCGATAATAAGGTAAAGAGAATAGGCCTGGTTTTCTCAGGCAAAAATAATATCCTGATGCTTCAGGGCGACGGTACCATTCAGTCGGGTTTTCCACTCAGGGGTTCAACGCCTTTTGAGATTGGTTCCTTAAATTCCCGGACTGAGTTTACTAACCTGCTGGTAGGAAGTCAGGAACCCTATTTGTACAATTACGCAATAAAATAATCCACCATGATCCGGTTTTTATTGGTTCTTTTTCTTATCTGGTTACTGTATAAGTTCATCAGAGGTTATCTTTTTATCCGGTCCGCTGCCCGTTCCTATGCCCGTTCACAGCAAGCGGAGCCGGAGCCGGAATCTCCTGTAAAACAGGCTAATAAGCTTATCTCAAAGGATGAAGGTGAGTATGTGGATTTTGAAGAGGTTAAACATTAGTGCCCCCGAATTGTGTTATTCATAAACTAGTATTCATGGTATGGATTAACTCTTTTTTCGGGGAGTTCTACAGGCTGATGAGTGAGATGGCGCCCTTTCTCCTGCTGGGTTTTCTTTTTGCAGGTATGCTCAAGGCGCTTTTTCCGACCGACAGCATTGCACGCTTCATGGGCCGCCGGAATTTCAGGTCGGCACTGAATGCCGCTCTTCTCGGTGTTCCTATGCCACTCTGTTCATGCGGAGTAATTCCGACAGCCATCTCTTTTTACCGGAATGGCGCCTCTAAGGGAGCCACCACTTCCTTCCTGATCTCAACCCCCCAAACCGGGGTGGATTCCGTTCTTGCAACCTATGCCATGCTGGGGTTGCCCTTCGCAATTGTACGGGTTATCGTGGCATTCTTCACCGGCCTCCTTGGGGGCACAGCCAGTCATCTGCTGGATCGCGAACAGAATGGAAGAACCAGCGATATAAAAGATTCCCCGGCTGAGAAACTATCTTTTATCCGGAAAATCAAGCTGATTTTTACCTACGGTTTTGGAGAACTGGTGGAGGACATTGTAAAATGGCTGCTGATCGGACTCGCATTTGCATCGGTGCTGTCACTTGTTATTCCGGATTCGTTTTTTACCAATTATATTGGAAATCAGTGGATTGAAATGCTGATCGTCCTTTCGGCTTCGGTCCCACTTTATATCTGTGCCACCGGATCCATTCCGATGGCAGCCGTTCTCTTGCTGAAAGGGATCTCCCCCGGAGCAGCCCTGGTTTTCCTGATGGCCGGACCTGCTACCAATGTTGCCACGATGATGGTAATCAGTAATTCAATGGGAAGGAAGGCTTTCTTTATCTATCTCGGCGCCATTGTGAGCGGTGCCCTTCTCTCAGGTTTCTTTGTTAATACCTTTCTGCCGGCAGAATGGTTCCAGGTGAGCCACCTGCATGAACACAACCATGCGGGTTCCTCCTGGATAACCGTTGCATCGGCAATTCTTCTGTCAGGACTCATGCTCCTGGCTATCTGGAATAAATGGATTCACCCCCTGCTATTATCTAAATCACCCACTATGAGCACACAAGAAAACCCTTATTTTACAACCCTGTCTATTGGCGGAATGACCTGCAACCACTGCAAGGCCACGGTCGAGAAAAACATCTCCGCCATTGAAGGTGTGGACGAGGTCACAGTCGACCTGAATTCTGGAAACGTCAAGGTTGGAGGCCAGCATATTGATTTGGAGCAAATCGAGGTGCGGGTAAAGGAGCTTGGGTATGAATTCAAGGGTAAAATCTGATTTTGGCTATGGAAAAAATTCTTCACTTTCTGTCAGAACTGGAACAGAACAACAACCGCGAATGGTTCACTGCAAAAAAGGCAGACTACCAATTGCTCAAGAAAGAATTTGAACAATTCACCGGAAAGCTGATCCTGTCTATCGGTCAGTTTGATCCCGGAATATTGGGGATTACGGCATCAGGCTCAATTTTCAGAATTCACCGCGATACGCGGTTCTCCAACAATAAAACCCCCTATAAGAATAACTTTGGGGCACACCTGTCAACAGGCGGCAAGAACAGCGGCAATCCCGGTTATTATTTTCATATCCAGCCCGGGGAAAGCTTTATTTCCGCAGGCATTTATATGCCGTCCCCTGATAAGCTGAAAGCCATACGGAAGGAGATTTATAATTTCCCCGAGGACTTCAGGCAATTGATTGAGGACCCCTTTTTCCGGAAAAATCTCAGCCTGTTTGAAGAGGATAAATTGAAACGCCCGCCAACCGGCTTTCCTGCAGATTTCGAGCTGATTGAGTATCTGAAATACAAGCACCTGGCTCCCTGGATGCCGGTTTCCGATAAACAAATGGCCTCTTCCGATCTGCTGGACAAAGTGGTTGACACGTACAGAAGAATGAAGGTGTTCAATGATTATATCTACCGTGCCCTTGAAGATCTGAACCCGTAATAAATTGTATATTGCCCCAAAAATCTGGCCATGGCAACTGTAAAAAGCAGATACCTGGGCGAGCTCAGGACAGAGAATGTTCATCTCCAATCCGGTGAGATCCTGATAACGGATGCGCCGCTTGACAACCAGGGGCTTGGCAGGACCTTCTCTCCCACTGATCTGGCTGCAACAGCATTGGGCGATTGTATCATGACAGTCATGGGAATTGCCGCCCGGGCAAGGGGAATCAACATTGACGGGACTAACTATGAGATCACCAAGGTAATGGCAGATTCACCCCGCCGGATCGGAGAGATACACGTCGCATTTACCTTTCCCTCCGGTAACTATACATTATCCGACAAAAAGGTTTTGGAAGCTGTTCATAGAACTTGTCCGGTTGCTCTAAGCCTTCACCCCGATATTAAACAAGTAATCACCTATAACTGGTAAACTGAAGATACATGAAGACAATCAACAAAATAGTCCGGTTTCTGTTTTCAATGTCCTTTATGGGCATTATCGTTATTCTGCTGGCACTCAGCATGGCCGTTGCTACCTTTGTGGAAAACCGCAATGGAACCACTGCTGCGCAGGCATTGGTTTATCAGGCCTGGTGGTTTGAGTTGGGGATTATGCTTGCATTTGTCAATATCCTGGCCAGTATCATCAGAATGAAGCTTTACAAGCTTAAGAAACTGCCCGTTTTTCTTTTTCATTTTGCTTTTCTGGCCATTATCCTGGGTGCAGCACTCACCAGGTATGTAGGAAAAGAGGGCATCATGCACATTCGTGAAGGAGAGAGTACCGGAGCATACCTGAGTGCCGAAACCTTTTTTTATGTGAAAGCGGAAAGCGGCTCAGCTTCCGTGGAGGAATATCAGAAGGTATACCTGTCGCCGGCCAGCAGCAGGGAGGTCAGGATGAAGCTCCGTTTGGGAGAGAACCAGATCCGGATCCGCAGCGTGAATTATGTTGAGGGTGGACAGTTGCAAAAGGGCGGTCAGATGGAATCCATGGGAGGTTCACATCCTGATGTTACCATGGTACGGGTTTCGGTAAACAAAAGCTCAGAGGAGGTAATGGGGAGAGGAATACAGCGGTCGGGGTTTTTACAGAATGAATTTGTGATCGACGGAGTCAAGCTTACACTTGCGTTTGGATCACGACCGATGGAATTGCCTTTTAAACTCACATTGAATGATTTTCAGCTCGACCGCTATCCGGGTTCAAAAAGCCCTTCATCATTTGCAAGCGAAGTAACCCTGGTGGACGCTAAAAATCAGGTTACAAAACCTTACAGGATTTTTATGAATAACATTTTAACACATCGGGGATACCGCTTTTACCAGTCATCCTATGACATGGATGAGCAGGGTACGGTGCTTTCTGTAAATAAGGATGGTTTAGGAACTTCGGTTACTTACATCGGATATTCCTTTATGATTGTATTCATCATTCTCGCATTCTTTGCTCCTGGGAGCCGGTTTAAGAGGTTATTGAAGGAGAGCCGCAAGGGAGCCGTGGCTTCAGCCGCCGCAATCCTGCTGCTGCTGGTGTCGGGCCTCTCGGTGTCTGCCCAGAACTACCCAAAGGCTCCTAATGCAAGAGAAGCCAGGGAGTTCGGAAGGATTTGGGTCCTGGGAGTCGAAGGCCGCATAAAACCGGTCAGCTCGCTGTCTCAGGAAATGGTGAGGAAAGTATTCGGTGAAAACAGCGCTGCCGGCATGTCGGCCGAGCAAATCAGCCTGAGTATGCTTATAGAGCCTGACAAGTGGGCTAATATCCAGATGATTGATGTTAAGAATTCTACCCTCGCCAATACCCTCGGGCTGAACGGGAAGAAGGCCTCGTATAACGATTTTTTCAGAGAAGGCCGCTATCTGATGTCTGATATGGTGAATGAGGCTTACGTGAAGAAGCCCAATCAGCGTAATGGTTTGGATAAGAGTGTTATTAAGATCGACGAGGCCCTCAATATCGTGTATATGGGATTAACCGGCCAGCTTCTTCAGATTTTTCCTGATCCTATTGATCCGAAAGCAAAATGGCATGTTCCGGCCGATGCTCCTGCTGGTTTGTCGCAGCAAGACTCCCTGATGATTCATGCTTCTTTTGCCACGTACCTGGATGCAGTCAGGACCGGTGACCTTGCTCAGGCACTAATGTTTCGCACGGGCATCCAGAATTTCCAAAGTAAATACGGATCCTCTATCATCCCGGCGCCAGGCAAGGCAAAGCTTGAGGTTCTGTATAACAAGACGCTGATTTTTGAGAGACTAACCATTTTCTATGCATTGATCGGACTGCTGTTTCTGATTGTTCAGCTATGGTCTCTTTTCAAGGCGGTGAAATGGCACGGTCAGGCCAGCAAAATATTCGGTTTCCTGCTTTTTGGCGGCTGGCTTCTGCATACATTCGGCCTTGGACTCCGCTGGTATATTTCAGGCCATGCTCCAATGAGCAACGGCTATGAATCCATGATCTTCGTGGCGTGGGGTACGCTCCTTGCAGGGTTCCTGGTGGCCAGGA
The DNA here is from genome assembly GCA_964512915.1 of uncultured Porphyromonadaceae bacterium. Taxonomy (GTDB): domain Bacteria; phylum Bacteroidota; class Bacteroidia; order Bacteroidales; family UBA12481; genus UBA12481. The sequence continues at coordinate 14,037 of CAZEKJ010000051.1, read as the reverse complement.
GGTCTATGCTGCCCCTGGCGCTGACAGGCGTCCTGGCTGCCCTGGCGCTGCTGGTCGCCCACATGAGCTGGATGAATCCACAGATAACGCCGCTTGTACCGGTGCTGAAATCCGTATGGCTGACCATTCACGTAGCCATTATCATGACCAGCTATTCCTTCCTCGGCCTGGGTGCTTTGATCGGCCTGATTGCCATGATCCTTTTCATCACAAAAACCAAAAAAAACCAGGCATCGGTCAGCGGGCATATCCGCCATCTCACCCGATTAAACCAGATCGTAATGATCGCAGGGCTCTACCTGATCACAATCGGCTGTTTTCTTGGTGCCATCTGGGCTAACCAGTCATGGGGCCGCTACTGGGGCTGGGATCCGAAGGAGACCTGGTGTCTGATCACCATACTGATCTATTCATTTGTAACGCACATGCATCATATCAAAGGCTTTGATAATGACTTTTCCTTCAATTTCGGCGCACTGATGGGTTTTGGCGCCGTGCTGATGACCTATTTCGGGGTGAACTACTTCCTTGGCGGCATGCATTCCTACGCCGGTGGCGACGTGCCTTCCATGCCGGTAGGGGTTTATGTGGGCTTGATTGCACTGGTGGCTCTCGTCTATATCGCGTATTTCAATGATCTCCGGTTTCAACCCAAGAAAAAATCGTAGGGACGTATAGGTTGGGACAAAAAACCCCGGGCTGAAGCCCGGGGTTACTGATGTCTGTCGAACAATATTTCAATCCTTAATACACCTCACGCTGAATCCGTAGGTATTGCCCAGGTTGATCCTGTAATATTCGTTCTTATCCTTCTGAAGGGAGAAAACCCATGCATTGTCACCCGAGGCCTTGGTTGAGGTCCAGAAACTGGTTACTGCCTCAACAAATTCATAGCGGTTATTGATTGAGCGCTGTCCGGCGTAAAACATCCGGTAATCGGTGTCGCCGCCAACTTCCAGACGCTGCCGGGGTGAACCCGCACCCAGGAAATCAAACAACTGCTGAAATTCAGCAACCGACGGTATGTGCCAGCCTGTCGGGCAAATGCCTTTAGCCTTTTCTGTTATGGCGTTGCCCATGGCATCTTTCCAGTTGTACAGGCCGCCATATTTTGCGCAATTGACCACCTTGTTGCTGTAACAAAACTTGGAGGCTGAGGTTTCATTCAGGTTTTCCGACATCCACCACTGGCTGCCGATCTTAACGGTGCCATAGAACATATTATTCTTTTTATCGGCGATCAGGCCTGTTTCATTGGTTCCACCGCTTACAGTTACCATCAGGCTGGTGGTGTCGGTCAGTCCGCCGGTATCCAAAACCTGCATCTTTACGCGGTATTCGCCGGCAGCCGGATATTTATGAGTAGCGGTCTTTTCCTTAACGTAATTGGTGTCCCAGGTTCCGTCGTTGTCAAAATCCCAGCGTACTTTTAGCAGGTCAATATAGTCTTCACCATCTGTAACCTTATCTGCATCGAAATAAAAGCTGGTGGTCAGGTTGCCATATTCATACCCGATAAAGAAAGCGGCGGTTGGTTTTCCGTTGGAGTGGGCGATCCAGATCGTATCCTTTTTCTGGTCAATGAGACCCCACTGGTCGCGAATCTCAAGAGTTACGAAGTTCTGGCCTTCGGCAGGAAACTGATAAAGAACAATCGGGCTATCCATGTATTCCGTATCAAACTCATCATCCTTATTAAAGTTCCACCTGTACTGAAAGGTATTCGCCGGATCGGCCGGATCATGACTGGTAGAGGCATCAAACTGAACGGTATCGGCGGTTGATGGCTTTTCAGGAAGCCAGGTAAAATCAGGTACCAGATTGGGATTGGCGAGTGAAATGATCACAGATTTCCGCTGTGTTGCGGCAACATTCTGCGGATCGGTAACCTCCAATCCTATGTAATGAATACCCGGAGTGTCGAACATTCTGGTCGACTGAATATCCTGAGAATAGGGCGTTTCATAAATCCCGTCACCATTCCAGTCCCAGCGGAAACGCAGGGTGTTCAGGCTGTCTTCGTCATCGCTTGTTTTTGATGCATCGAAGAAAAACTCTGTCCGCAGATTACCCGATCCGGGTGTGACCGAGAAAAGCGGACGGGGTGCACTGTTCCCACGTGCCACCTGCATGGTCAGCTGGATGGTGTCACTTAAACCGACATCATTCCGGATCTCCATTCGCGGACTATAGGTTCCCGGTTTGAAATACCGGTAGGAAAATTTCTTTGCACGGGAGAATCCGGTATCCCAAATGCTGTCATTGTCCCAGTCCCAGCGGATAAACAGCATGGTGTCCTCCTCATTGGTAGCCACACTCCCGGTTGCATCGAAATTGAAAACCGTGGTGGTCAGGCCGTTAGCAGGAGATACAGTGAATTTTCCTACCGGCGGAGTTTTAATGACGTCCTCCTTATCGCACCGGATGAACAATGCGGAAACGACAACAAGAGCAATTAAGTATAAAAGGTTGATTCTCTTCATGCTTAGCGGAATTGAGGAATAATACGGGTGGTCTCTTTCTCTTTTATTATGGCATTTCCAATGGCCCATTTTGTGCCGCCCACCTCACCGGGAAATCCGGCGGCGGAGCAGGAATCACCTTTGGCAACACAAACAATCCCGGCCTGGTAATAGTAGGTTCCCGGTGCCAGTTCGAACTGATAAACCAATTTGCTGTTGTACACATTGGCTACATCCAGAAAGTGCCCTTTATACAGGTCTTCAGCTGTTTTTGCAATGCTCAGGTCTGCCCGCAAAACACGGTTGGGAGGCAGGTAGGATCCGGGTACCCGAAATTCAATCTCAAGCGTGCCCACAATTTTCGGGGTGTCGGGATTCCCATTGTTGTTGTTATTGGGATCAACCGGATCATCGCAGGAGGTCAGGAGGAAGAGTCCGGCTAACAAAGAAAAGAGTATTGACCGTTTCATAATTTAATTTTTTAATTCGTTGGTGCTGTCACGATCCCCGGTATGGTCCAAAAAGCCCAGTCCTTTGGTAAACCGTCCGTAAGCTATGCTGTCAATCGTAACGCTGGATAGGAAAAGGTCGGAAACATTTACTTCGGCCATTGAACTGAAAAGCCCGATTCCGTTAGTAACATTCGAATAAACCGGCTTTTCCATAAGAGCTCCCTCAGAAGGGGCAGTCGATTCTACATAATATTTGAGCTCGACACCGCCGCTCAGGATCTGAAAATCGAGACCAACCGCCCGACGCTCCATGCCAGCCTGTGGAGCCAGGTTTTCTTCAAGGATATGCATAAACCGGGCTCCGGAAATATCCTTGCTAAGGTATTCGATGTTAGACCCGGGGTTGGAGAATCCCTGTGGCCATATCAGGGTCTTTTCTGATGTTAATCCCTCCAGCGTTTCGAGGTACTTGAAGCGAACTACTACCTGGTAAACACCGGCTTTTGCAACAGGCTGCCAACGGCATGTGTAATTGGCCCCTTCATAAAGGCTTATTTTCCTGATTGGTAAAGGCATAGGGTCAACAACGGTGAGAGAACCCAGCGTGGTTGTCTCGGCATATAAAACCTTCTCCTTGCTGCCGAGATAAATATAGAGCCGGTATAGCTGCTGGGGAAGAATCCGCGCGGACGCTTTATACAGTAAATGTTTATCTGTAGGGAAGAATCCGGTATCCTTCTGAATTTCCGTGGAGGGCTTAAACCTGATGGTTTCCTTAACCTCGCCATTCTGCCAACGCTCAAGGTTTACAACCACTTCACCCGGGAAAACCATACTGTCGGGGTGGGGTGGAAACTCCAGCGCAGCCTGGTCAATAAGGTATGTTTTCTGTAACCGCAGGTACTGGAACGAATCGGCGGTGTTAAGAATACAATAAACAATAGGAGTATCCAGGTTATCGGAGTTTATATCAAACTCCGTGCTGCACGATTGTATTGCGGCAATAAAAAAGAGTGCCTGAATACCTGTTAGAATGGTTTTTTTCACGCTGTCAACTTCAAACATTAAGAATACCAACACGGTAACACATCCGGCCTTTTCAGTTGGGGGGACCAAAAAGCCGCGTAAAAATACGACACTAGCCGGCATAAACAAGTTTTATGCCGACAACTACGTCTCATTTTCACATTTTTTAAGACTTCAAAAACCGTGCAAGGTTTAACCGGATGACAGAATGACCTTAACCCGGGCGGGTTTTTCGTTCTCTCATTCTGATTACCGACTTGACGCCCGATGCGAGAAGATAAATAAGTACCAATGAAAAAATGATCGCAGCGCCGGAGGGAATATTGAGTGTATAGGAGAGGATTAAACCAGTTAGGGACCCTGTAAAACCTATGGCAATTGAGAGGAGAATAATCCGTTTGAGGTTATTTGAAAAGATTAGTGCCGTATTCTGAGGGATGGTCAGAAGCGATAAAACCAGAATGATTCCTGCCACGCGGATGTAAACAACTGCGGTTAAAGCAACCAGGCCGGCCAGGATGTACTTGAACAAACTTACCGGGGCACGGCTGGTGCGGGCGAAGTCCTCATCGAATGTAATGTACTGGATCAGCCTGAAGAATGGGATGAAAATAGCCAGGACAAGCACCATAAGGCCCAACATAACCAGCAGGTCAGCTCTGGAAACACTCAGGATATTCCCAAACAGGTAACTCATCAGGTTGGGAGCATATCCGGGTGCCAGTGAAATGAAAATGATTCCCACTGCCATCCCAAGTGACCAGATCATGGCAATCACGGAATCTTCCCTTATTTTTTGATATTTCGATAAATATTCAACTCCGAGGCCGGAAATCAGCCCGAATACCGCCGCACCTGCAAGCGGATTGATCCCCAGGAAAAATCCCAGTCCCAGGCCTCCGAAAGAGGCATGGGTAATGCCTCCCGTAATGAAAACCATCCGCCTGGAAACAACGTAGGTTCCTATTATACCTGCTGTTATGGCGCCAATCAGGGAAGCCAGTAATGCATTCTGTATGAAGGTGTATGAAAGGAACTGGGCTATCATGATGGGTGTGTATGCAGTACGCGGTGAGGGACATGACCATGCGTAATCAGGTCTATCGGGCAGTTATAGGATTCAAGTATCTGTTCCGTGAGCTGGTTGTCGGGATGGTAATGCAGGTAATGATTAACGCAGGCAATGGTTTTTACCGATGAAAGGATCTGACCCACATCATGACTGACCAGCAGGATGGCGGTCTCCCGGTTGATAACCTCAAGAAGTTCATATAGCTCATGCTCAAACCGGTTGTCAACATAGGTTACCGGCTCATCCAGGATAAGAAGATCGGGGTCGGAAATCAGCGCCCGCCCAATAAATACGCGCTGCATCTGTCCCCCCGACAGTTCACCGATGCTCCTCCGCGAAAAGGTCTTCATACCCACCTTCTCCAGCACCTCACGGGCCTTGAGTTTATCACCTCTTGTAACCTGCGAGGTTAATCTACCCTTTTTTAGCAGTCCCGAAAGAACAACTTCTTCAACAGATATTGGAAAACGATTGTCAAAGTTTTGATATTGAGGTAGATATCCGATGTTAACGCGGGCCGGAACCGAAACATTGCCCTTCCAGGGTTTGAGCAGACCCAGAATGATGCGGATAAGGGTTGATTTGCCCCCGCCGTTCGGTCCGATCATGCCGATAAAATCCTTTCGGAAAATGTCGAGATTAGCCAACTCTATTACGGGCTCGGCTCCATAACCAAAAGTAATGTCTCTCAGTTCAATTAACTTCTCCATCAGTTACTTTTCAATATCCATTGCGGCCAGCTCTCTGATGATCCGCTGCAATTCGTTCATCCAGTCATCCGACATCGGATCGATGACGACAACACGCGCCTTAATCTCCCTGGCCAGGGTTTCGGCATTCTCCTGATCATATTCCTTCTGTATGAAAATTGTATTGATCCGTTCAGTAAAAGAAAGATCAACCAATTCTTTGAAATGCGAAGCCGCCGGCTCCTTGCCGCCTTCTTCCATAGCATACTGTACCAGGTTGTAATCGCGGGCAATGTAATTTAATGCCGGATGGAAAATGATAAAACTACGGTGCTGAAGGGGTTCCAGGGTAATCTTAAACTGAGCGTCGAGACTATCAAGGCGCTGTCCCAGCTTTCTGAGGTTTTCGATAACCAAATCTTCACAGGAGGGGTCAGCCGTCAGAAGTCCTCTTGCCATTTTTTCAGCGAGCAGTTTAGCCTCCTTTACCGACAGCCAGTAATGGGGATCGGGCCCCTCATGTGAATGGCTGTGGTCTGATTCTCCCACTTCATGATCTTCATGCCCTGCCTCAGCATCTTCAATCATTATCAGGTTTAGATTTTCTGATAGATCAACGATTTTCAGGTCCGGATTATTTGACCTGATGCCGGGCATCCAGGCTTCTTCGAACCCTAAATGACCGTTAATAAAGAGAACAGAGGACTCTTCCATTTCCTGCAGTTGCCGTGGAGCAGGTTCATAGGAATGGTGGTCGGCTCCGGGGGGCACAAGAACGTTAACCCGAAACTTGTCCCCAGCCAGCTGCTCAACGAAGTACTTAAATGGCAGAATGCTGACGGTCACAACCGGCTGGTCCGTTCCGCCATCAGGTTTTGGCTTACAGCTGGTTAAGAGTAAAGAAAAAAGAAGAAAGATTAAAGATATGCGCTTCATAATCAGTTAAATGGTAGAAATTTTTTTACTGCATCCTTATTGAGCTCGTTCACCACGTTGCTGAATTCAGGGGTATACATCGCCTCAATGCGGTCATGATAAACCTCCTGAATTTTATGCCGAACCATTTTCATTGTCGAGTTGATCATCAGGTTTTGTTCGGTAAATGGCTCATTGATAATCTGAAAAGTTGTAGGAACCCATTTTTCCGGGAATTGGTTCCGATATTCTGCCGTATCCTTAAACTTATAAAAATCGAGCTTGACAGCCTTGATCAGAACCTCAGCGTCAGAGATCTTGTTTTTCTCGATATACTTTTTCACTTTGCCGGCATCAAGGGTAACCACGGCAGTGGTGTATTTTCTCATATCATTGTAAACCATAACCTGATTTACCAGCTCTGACGAATTCTGAATGGCTTCCTCAATTCCTTCGGGCGAATACTTTTCACCATCGGATGAGATGAGCAGTGCTTTTGCCCGTCCAATGACAACCAGAAAACTGTCCTTGTCGTAGTAACCCAGGTCACCGGTAAACAACCAACCATCCTTAATTGTTTTGGCCGTGGATTCCGGATTCTTATAGTAGCCTTTCATTACATTATCGCCCTTGATAACTATCTCGCCCTTCTCACCCCGTATGGCCTCGGTTCCGTCTGATTTGATGATCTTGCAGGTCAGGTTCGGGATTACCTTTCCTGAAGTTCCCATTTTGTGCACTTCCATGGTGTTCCCGGAAATGATAGGGGTGGCTTCACTCAGCCCGTATCCCTGATAGACCGGAACTCCGATCGCGTTGAAGAACACCTGCTGCCGGATATCCAGCAGTGCACCACCGCCCACGCAGTAGCGGATGCTGTTTCCGAAAATTTTCCTGACTTTTTTGAAAACCAGCGTCTCTGCCAGAATGTAAGGAAGGAAATTAATTATCCGGATTAAAACGCCGGCCTTTTTAAATCCATCGCCTTCCATGCGGATCTTAGCGTTTAGTCCGGCATTGAAAATGCCGTTCACAAATGTTCCTTTGGCTGCAACCCCATCCTTGATCTTCGACATGAAGTTGGCCGTGAGGGCAGGAACGGTCAGGATAAAATGCGGATTGGCCTCAACCAGGTTGATCGGGATATTTTTAACCGTCTGAACCCCGCCGCCTCTGGCATCAACGAAAAACAGACTCAGCCCCCGCAGCAGGGCAGCATAAATCCCTACGGTATGTGCAAAGGAGTGGTCGAGCGGAAGTATGATATACAGCCGGTCGTTTTCCGTTACGTTGAACATCTCCATGGCATCATGGCAATTGGAGTAATAATTCAGATGGGAAAGCATGATTCCCTTTGGATCGCCTGTGGTTCCTGAGGTGTAGGAGATTGTTACAATGTCATCCTCTTCGGTTTCCTCTTCAATTTTTTCAAGAACCCCTTCTGTTTCTTCCCACTGAAATTTGCCCGATTGCACCAATTGCGAATACCTTACAATATCCTTTTCCGGATTGATGCCAAACTGTTTACAGTCTGACTCAATACTGCTGAGATCATCCTCCAGATAAATGATCTTGTGGGTATGCTCCATCGCACTCCAGATCGAAGCTACCTTTTCAAAGGTGTTCCTGGACACCACAATAGCCTTTGAATCCGAATGGTTTAGCCGGAACAGAACTTCATCGGGCATCAGTTTTATCGACAGGGGTACCGTGGTGCAGCCAGCGAAAAGAATTCCATATTCACTGGTAATCCAACGGTTACGACCCTCAGCCAGGATTGAGATCTTATCACCTTTGCCAATCCCGAGCTGTTGAATCCCGGCTGCGAGAAATCTTGATTCATTCAATACGGTCGGGTAGGTCATACCCACCCAACCGGAATCACCCTTTTGGTTGGTATACGCAACTGCCGGATATTGTTCGGCACTTTCACGAAGCATGCGGAGGACGGTACGTTTCATATGGCTGGTATTAGTTTCCGGTTGCCGGTTGCCCGTTGCCGGTTGTTAATTATTTGTTGCCGGTTGCCGGTTTGTGGAGACGCATGATAATGCGTCTCTACCTGAATCTGATTTTCAACATTCAACACTCTGCGTTCGAATCTCTCAATTTCAACTTACTCCTTCAAATATAAACTGTGGTAAAGTGCCCCGAGCAGCTCCCCCTCAAAGTCGCCGCTGAATTCCCAAAACATCACCCCGGCAAGTTGTTTCTTTTTGAGATACTCTGTCTTGAGCTTAAGCGACAGGGGATTGTCATAGGAAATCATCATGGCCGAATCCTTCGAGTAAAGAAAAGGTGCCTGGGCATCAGGATCCCAATAGTGCCGGAATGACTTATCAGGGAGAATCTTACTGACTATCTGGTTGTAATTGATGGAATTGCCAACGGATTTTGTTTGCTGGTACAAGCCGGCTGATGTGTCAGGCACCCCGGTCCAGAACCTTCCGTAGAAGGGAACGCCAATAACGAGTTTTTCCACTGGCACTCCGGCCTGTATGTGCCTTTCAACCGCTATTTCCGTGCTGATATCCGAGGCAGCTGGTTTTTTTGATTTGTACAAGTTGGAGTGATGGCCTGATACGGGATGCAGGCCGCTGTGAAAATCGTATGTCATGATGTTGATGAAATCCAGGTACTTCTGTGCTTCTCCCATTTCAGTGTGGTCCATGAAAGCCTGATCGGCGCCGGTGGCAACAGTGAGTAAAAGATAGTCTGATGTATTCCTTTTCATCTCCCGGCTGAGCTGGTCGAGCTGCTCCCGCAGGGCTTTCAGCATCAGGGTAAAGTTTTGTTTGTCTTCCGCCCTGAAAACATTCCCGCCCCCGGTTTGTCCGGGATATTCCCAGTCAATGTCGATGCCGTCGAAACCGTATTCCTTCACCATCCGGCAGCCACTGACTGCAAACTTTAACCTGGATGCTTCTGTGAGAGCCGCATCGGAAAATCCTTCAGCGCCCCAGCCACCAACCGACAGGATAACCTTTAGGTCTGAATTTATTTTTTTTAGCCCGATAATCCGATCCACGGATGATTTCGTTCTTTGCTCTTGCTCGGGATTCCGCGCGGGGAAAGTAATCTCGCCATCAACCACTTTTGCAAAGGCATAGTTGATATGTGTAAGCATCCGGATCAGGGAATCCGGGTATTCCTTAGCACGGGCTCCCATCATATAGGCGATCAGCTTGTATTCCGTTTTTGAATTCCTGATCTGCCCGCTGGCGATATCAGGAAAAATAATCAGACAGGCAATCAGACCAATAAAAAACAGGACCTTTTTTTTCATAGCGGATTCAGGAAAGTCATTAAAAATACAATTAATCTCCTACCAAAAAAAACGAAGGACGATCGGTGGGATCGTCCTTCGCTGGTCACTGGTCACTGGTCACTGGTCACTGGTCACGATTCGTACATGTGCAACCCGGGCGCACGCAATGCGCCCCTACCTCCAGCTGTCCCTGAGCACGGTAAATCCGGCCTCCTGGGCTTTTCCGTTGACAATGAGCTTCACGGTATATTCCCCGGGTCCGGCCTGCGACATGAGCCAGTTGTTGTCGGCGCCGCCGCCGCGTCCCCCACGGCCTCCTGCTGCACCTCCGCTGCTGCGTGCCCCGCCGCCGGCAAACCGCTGCATCTGTTGACGGGCCTGCTCTTTCTCCTCAGCCGTACGCTCGCGAACCCGCTCCTGGTAATTCCAGATCACCTGGTTGATCCCGGGGCCGCCCGCACTTTTGACTTCATATATGAGCCTTGCGCCTTCAAAAATCTGTATCGTGGCATCCTTTACCGAGTCCTTCAGGAAAAAGGTTACCGGAACGCCATTGGGCTCGCTCTCGCCGGCATAATTCAGGGATGAACTGTGGTTTTCGCTCACCCGGGCCCACTGAACACGGGTCTCGGGCTTGAACAGAAAAGCATTGGATTTCAGTGCCTCAGGGGTCAGCCCTTCGAGCCAGGAAATGTCGGCAATATATAGGCTTCTGCCGTGGGTGGCGACAATCAGGTCGTTTTCCCTGGGATGAATTTTCAGATCCTCAACCGCCACGAAGGGCATGTTGCTCCGCATCGGGGTCCAGCTGGCGCCGCCGTTAACCGAAACCAGCACCTGTTTTGTAGATCCGGCAAACAGTAGATTGGGGTTCCGGAAGTGCTCACGGATTACGCAGAGCGGATCATTGGGAAGACCTGCAGCAATTGACTTCCAGGTTTCGCCAAAGTCGGTGGTTTTCCAGACGAAAGGCCGAAAATCATCGGCCCGCAAGCCGGTCATGGTCACATAGGCGGTTCCACTCTGGAAATGCGAAGGTTCCACCCGGCTCACCCAATGACCCGGATGATCCTTGATGTTGGCCGTCAGGTCGTTCCATTTCTTTCCTCCGTCTTTGGTCACCCAAACCTTGCCGTCATCCGTACCAACCCAGATCACACCCGCCTCAAGGTAGGATTCCTCCATGGTCACAATATTGCAATGCGTTACATTGCCGGTACCGGCAATTTTAGAACTGTCAGCCGTAGTCAGGTCCGGACTGATTTCCACCCATGTTTCGCCTCGGTTTGTTGATTTAACTACCTTATTGCCGGCATGATAGATGGTGCTTGCATTATGCGGGGAAACCACGATCGGGGCATTCCAGGCAAAACGGTCCATCTTGTCATACTGGATGCTGCTGCTTTCACCGGTTACCTGGTCAATACGCGAAATCGGACCAAACTGGGATTCATTGTAGAGCCAGCGGCTGTCGCTCCAGTCAACCACGTTATACATTCCGTCGCCACCACCGGTGGTCTTCCAGTCTTCCAGACGGATCGCCGAGCCATTGCGTTTGGTCGACGGGCCTTTAACAGAGCCATTGTCCTGCAATCCTCCATATACATTATAAGGATACTCAAAATCATACCCGACGGCAACAAACTGACCAACAGGCTGAAAATCGGGATGATACCAGTTAAGCCCCGAATCATAGGTGATTCCCATACCATGGTCATACCCGAGAAGGAGGTGTTTCGGATTCTTTGGGTTAATCCACATGCCGTGGTTATCGCCTCCAAAGTTGAAGGCAGTCTTCCAATCCTTGCCGCCGTTGGAAGTTTCCCAAACACGGATACCAACAATATAGACATGTTCCGGATTGGTAGGGTCAACCCGAACCTGCTGATAATAATAAGCCGGGCCGCCGCCAATATCCTGCCCGTCGGGACTCACTTTTCTCCAGGTTTTTCCGGCATTGTCGGAACGCCATACCTCATCGCCCATTTCACGCTTGCCGCGCGGCAGGCTTATGCCTTTCTGCATCAGGTCCCAGCGCACCTCGAAGGACATGCTGTCGACATTGCAATTCTCGATGTTGGCATACACCACATTCGGATTGCTCGCCGAAACTCCGACACCAATCTTGCCAATTATTCCCGTGGGCAGTCCCCCGGCCAGCTTGGTCCAGTTTCCGCCGCCGTTGGTTGATTTGTAGATCGCGCTTGCCGGACCGCCTGCATTAAAAGTCCAGGGCTTCCGCTCTTTATCATACGCAGCTGCGTACAATACATCCGGATTTTTCGGATCAATCGCAAGGTCCACTATCCCGATATGTTTCGCATCACGCATCACGCTTAACGTCTTCACCCACGTCTTCCCCCCATTGGTCGTCTTATAGACTCCGCTCTCCTCGTTATTCGAATAGAGTGGTCCCTCTGCGGCCACCCACACGATATCCGGATTCTTCGGATGCAGAATGATCCGGCCGATATGCTGCGATTTGGTCAGGCCGGTATTGATCCAGGTTTTCCCGCCATCAGTGGATTTATATACACCGTCTCCGTAGTAAGCTGTGCGGCTGTTATTGGCCTCACCGGTGCCTACCCAGATCACATCGGGATTATTCTGATCGATCTCAATATCTCCGACACTGATGGCGCCGGTTTCGTCGAATATCGGGGTAAAGGTTATTCCGTTGTTTACCGATTTCCATACACCGCCCGATGCCAGGGCTGCGTAAAAGGTGGCTGGATTCTTTTCATACACGGCCAGATCGACAAACCGGCCGCTGTGCCGGGTGGAACCGATCGAGCGATAGTGGATCTTGCCCAGGATGTCCTTTGACAGTTCCTGCGCATTCAGGCTGGTCCCGGCCAATGCCAGCACCATCAGCAATAGAAAGGAATTGTTTTTTTTCATAGGTTTTCGTGTAGAGGAGGACCCGCGGTCCTCCCGTTATGGGTCCCCCGCCAGCCGTCCGGTTTCAACAACCAAATTAATCCAATCAGGGAATCATTGACCCGCTGTTGAGGACCCGGGGGTGGGTTTTAACAAGATTTAACTAATTTCATCCGGTGTAAACCTGAATGCCATGAGAAAAATATCGCTTTACTATGTAATACTGATCATTGTATTTCCAGCCTTATTAGCCGCTCAGAGCAATCAGAGGGTGGCTGACCTGCCCTATCACCAGATGCAGAATTATTCCTGGATGCGCCTTGCCCAGATCGTTCCCGAAGTGACCGACAGGATCATCCTGCCGGTAGGTACGGTGGAATCGCACGGGGCCTGTCCGATCGGAACCGACAATTTCATTCCTGAAAACCTGGCCGATCATGTGTGGAAAGATGTCAATGCCCTGGTTGCGCCGATCGTGAACCATGGGGTTACAGGCGCTTCCATTTCACAGTTTCCGGGATCCATCATGATTCGTCCGGAGGTTTTTCAGGAATATATTTATGACATCCTGAAGGACCTGGTCAGGACTGGCTTTAAGAATATCCTGATCATAAACGGCCATGGCGGAAACACGGAGCCGATGCAAAAGGCTATCTCAAAGCTGCACATCGAAACCGGAGCGCATTTCATGATCATCAGCTGGTGGGAAGCGGCCTGGAACCTGGCGGAGGAGGTATACGGAATGAAACCGATCCAATCGGGCCATGGCGATCTTGAGGAGGCCGCCCTGGTTCTGTCGAAATACCCTGAACTGATTGACCGTGAGATGTATGAAAAGCTTGGGAAAGATAATCTTGGTCATGCAGGAACCGATAAAGGGGTAATCATGATGCCCGCCTGGGCAACCACCCGCCTGCCCGAAGCCGGCGCCGGATACCTTGATTTTGACCAGAAAAAGGCCAAAGAATACACAGTAAAAAAGGCGAAATTCATTTCCGATACCTTCAACGAGGCCGTCGCCCGCTGGGAATTAATGGAATCGTGGAAATGATCCGGTTGCTGGTTACTGGTTGCTGGTTGCTGGTTAGGCCTGATGTTGCCGTGTGCTGAAGTGTAACGGAATTATTTGTTTGCCTTTAACAACTCTTTCAACCCGGCAACTACCATCGTGGTCATGCGTCACGTCTCCCAGTCTCTTGGTCTCTAAGTCTCTCGGTCTCTCAGTCTCTTGGTCTCCCAGTCTCTCAGTCTTATAGTCTCACAGTCTTCCCAT
>CAZEKJ010000050.1:5642-35066 GCA_964512915.1 uncultured Porphyromonadaceae bacterium | reverse complement strand
CAGTGTGTATGGGAAGAGCAACAATGACTGCAGCAATGGTAGGAAAGACAATTGATGTCCTGAATGCCGAAGAATATAAGGCATTCTATCAGGAACTATATGCCGGTAATGAAACCGCTCTCAAGGTCCTTGGAACTTCAGATACTGAATGGCAGAAGGAAATACTCAGTAATTCATTCGGTCATGATCACAACCTGGCACTGACGGGTTCGGCAGGCACCATGCCTTACCGAGCTTCCCTTGGATATTCCGATATGAATGGTATCCTGAAGACCTCATCGATGGAACGCTGGACCGGCGCTTTGTCACTGGATCCTGTGTTTCTCGACAATCATCTGAAAGTCAGTATTAATGCAAAGGGAATGCGTGAGAATAACCGGTTTGCCAGCCGCGGTGCTATCGGAAGCGCGATCGGGTTTGATCCAACCCAGCCCGTTTACGCTGAAGGCGGCAAATATGGCGGATACTTCGAATGGCTTCAGCCAAACGGTGACCCGATCACTATTGCTACTCAGAATCCTCTCGCACAACTGATGATGCGTAATGACGGTGCTGCTGTTAACCGACTACTGGGTAATGTACAGATGGATTATAAATTCCATTTCCTTCCCGAACTCAGGGCAAACCTCAACGTGGCAACCGACCTGTCGAACAGTCAGGGCTTCATTTCGGTTCCGGATTCAGCCCGTCAGAATTATGACATTGACGGCAACGGGAAACCCATTGGTGGTATTGATGGTGAATATAAGCAGCAAAAGAAAAACGAGCTGGTCGATTTCTACCTGAATTATGTGAAAGAGTTTGGAAAGAGCCGACTGGATGTAATGGGCGGATATTCATGGCAGCATTTCTACAGGAAAGGCAATTATTTTGAGTCCAATGCCGCCAGGACAATCACGAACAGCAACACGGACTATGAATCGGAAAGCTACCTGGTTTCCTTCTTCGGCCGTGTTAACTATTCCCTGATGGATAAATACCTCTTGACCTTCACCCTCAGGAATGATGGATCCTCGCGCTTCTCGCCCGATAACCGCTGGGGCCTTTTCCCGTCGGCTGCCTTTGCATGGAAAATCAAGGAAGAGAGCTTCCTGAAAGACGTGGATGCCGTTTCCGACCTGAAACTTCGTTTAGGTTATGGCGTTACCGGGCAGCAGAATATTACCTCGGGTGACTATCCTTACCTGGCAAGGTATACTTTCTCTGAAATCACGGCTCAGTATCAGTTTGGCAACCGTTTCGTTACCACCCTCCGTCCGGAAGGTTATGATGCCAACCTGAAATGGGAAGAGACCGCCACGTATAATATCGGATTGGATTATGGGTTCCTGAAAAACAGGATTCTCGGGTCGGTTGAATATTATTACCGCGAAACAAAAGACCTGATCAATACCATACCGGTTCCGGCAGGAACAAATCTGACAAACCAGATTCTGACCAACGTTGGGAACCTGGTTAACAAAGGGGTTGAATTCTCAATCCTGGGCCGGATTTTCTCCACCGAAGACCTGTTCTGGGAAGTTGGCTATAACATAACATTCAATAAGAATGAGATCACCAAACTGACCGCTACTGATGATCCGAACTATAAGGGAGTTTTTGTAGGCGGCATCGGCGGTGGTGTGGGCAACACGATCCAGATTCATTCGGTTGGGTCCCCGGCTTATTCGTTCTATGTGTATGAGCAGGTATATGATAAAGACGGCAAGCCGATTGAAGGGTTGTATGTTGACCGGAACGGTGACGGTAAAATCTCAGCCGATGATAAGTACCTCTACCACAATCCTGCTCCGGCAGCCTTTATGGGATTCAACACCCGTTTGAACTACAAAAACTGGGATTTCTCCCTGGCAGGCAGGGTTAACCTGGGTAATTATGTATATAACAACGTGAACTCCGGCAACGGTGTAAACGCCTATATGTACAATGCCGCCGGTTATGCCACCAACGTGGTTCAGGATGCTCTGTACACCGGTTGGGTAAATCCGAAATACTGGTCCGATTATTATGTTCAGGATGCCTCTTTCCTCAGGCTCGATAACGTAAGCCTCGGTTATCAGTTCAAGAACCTGGCCAGCAAGAAGCTGGACCTGTATCTGTCCCTGTCCGTCCAGAATGCCTTTGTTGTTACCAAATACACAGGACTGGACCCGGAAGTATATAATGGAATCGATGGAAACATTTATCCGCGTCCGAGAATATTCATGCTGGGACTGAAACTTGATTACTAACAGAAAACATGAATCAGATTATGAAAAGATTTTCAAAATATTCGCTCCTGGTGGCAGCCTTGGTACTCGGATTTGCTTCGTGCGTGAAAGATCTGGATACCGTGCCCCTGGATAAGGATGAAATAACTTCTGCAACCGTTTACGATAATCCGGCATCTTATTACCAGGTTCTCGCAAAGGTTTACGCAGGTCTGGCCGTTAGCGGCCAACAGGGTCCGGCCGGTATGGCTGATATCAGCGGTATCGACGAAGGATTCTCAACCTACCTTCGCCAATACTGGTGTGCACAGGAACTTCCTACCGATGAGGCAGTTATTGCCTGGAATGACGGAACCCTGAGAGATTATCATGATATGGACTGGACTCCTTCCGGGGAATTCATTACGGCCATGTACAACAGGATTTATTATCAGATCTCCCTCTGCAATGAGTTCATCCGGGAGTCTTCGGATGCCAAGCTCGATGGACGGGGAATTGAGGGAGCGGACAAGACCAACATTCAGGGTTACCGCGCTGAGGCACGCTTCATGAGGGCCCTCAGTTATTACCACGCAATTGATCTGTTTGGTAATGTTCCTTTTGTTACCGAAGAGGACGCAGTGGGAGCTTTCTTCCCACAACAGATCCAGCGCGCCGACCTTTTCGCTTATATAGAAGGCGAACTTAAGGACATAGAATTGATGCTCCCGGCACCTAAAACCAATGAATACGGCAGGGCCGATCAGGCCGCCTGCTGGTCACTGCTGGCCAAGCTCTACCTTAACGCAAAAGTGTATATCGGGTCGGAAAAAAACACCGAGTGTGTAACCTATTGCGACAAAGTCCTTGAAGCTGGTTATACTCTTGCACCTAATTACCAGCATAACTTCCTGGCCGACAATAATACATCGCCCGAAGTGATTTTTCCGATAACCTTCGACGGTATCCATACCAAGACATGGGGCGGGATGACGTTCGTTATCCATGCCGCCGTTGGGGGATCGCTAATGAAACCGGCGGATTTTGGTATTGACGGTGGATGGGGCGGAACCCGTGTAACCAAATCCTTTGTACATAAATTCTATCCGGATCTGACAGGTCCGTTGCAGGTTTCTCCCGTTTATATCCCAAAGAAATCGGGATATCCGGTCCTCTATGTCCCCGGTTCCTACCAGGGTTGGGATCCTGCAAAAACCTCAACCGTTATTGCCTCAGCAAAAGCCGATGGGAAATATGAAGGCTATCTCTATTTTGCCAATGCAAGCACCCAGTTCAAATTTGCCGACGGACCAAGCTGGGATGTCAACTATGGCGACGATGGTGCCAATGGTACATTGGATCGCAACGGTGCCAACATTGTTGCTGCAGATGCAGGTTATTACAAAATCAATGTTGACCTACCGGCTCTGACTTATACTTACCTAAAAACGGACTGGGGCATTATCGGTTCTGCAACCGCCAATGGCTGGGATGCAGATCAGAATATGACTTTTGATCCGGCAACGGGTATCTGGACTGCAGTTCTGGACCTTAAGGCCGGTGAGATCAAATTCCGCGCAAATGATGGTTGGGATGTGAATTATGGCGATGACGGTGCCAATGGCACTCTCGAACAAAATGGTGCCAACATTCCGATCGCAAACGATGGGTCTTATACCATTACCCTGAAGCTTGGAGTGCCTGACTATACCTATACCGTTGTGAGGGCCAGCTATGACAGGCGTGCTCTTTTCTTCACACAGGATCAGAACCTGGATATCAGCAACCTGTTTGCATTTAATGATGGATTTGCCGTTACCAAGTTTAAGAACATAACCTCAACAGGAACAAACGGATCGGATATGACCTTCGTGGATACTGATTTTGCATTGTTCCGACTGGCTGACATCAATCTGATGTACGCTGAGGCTGTTCTACGCGGGGGCGCAGGCAGTATTACAAAAGCACTGGGTTTGGTTAATGAACTCAGGACCCGCGCCTATATGGATGAAGCCGGTAACATTGAACAGTCCGATCTGTCCCTGGAATTCATCCTGGATGAGCGCGCCCGGGAAATGTACTGGGAGGGAACCCGCAGAACCGACCTGATCCGGTTTGGGAAGTTCAGCGGCGGAGCATACTTGTGGGAATGGAAAGGCAATGCTGCTGCCGGTGCTGCTACTGACAGCCGGTTCGACCTGTTCCCCATTCCTGCCACCGATATCGGAGCAAACCCGAATCTTAAACAGAATACCGGTTATTGATGAAAACAATTAAAATAATTACAATGAGGAGATTAGCATATATCGCATTTGCAGGGATCCTTATCCTGGCTTCCTGTACAAAAGCTGAACTCGGACCGGTAATTTCGGAAAATCCAACCGCTCCGACCCTTACAGCTCCTGCTTCGGGTACCAATCTGGTATTTACCGAAGCAACTGCCAACGACAATGTGACCTTTTCCTGGACCGCAGCTGACTTTGGATTTGCTGCTGCTGTTACTTATACAGTTCAGTATGATAAGGCCGGCAATGATTTCAAAGCACCTGTAACAATCGTTTCTTCATCAGCATTAACTGCCAGTGTTCCGGCTGGCGACCTGAATACTGCCTTCCTGGGCGCTGAGTTTGCGTTTGGTGAAGTTACCGGAATTGAATTAAGGGTGAAAGCCACAATCAGTGAGGCTATTGCAGATGTTTTTTCGCCCGTGCTTAGCATCGGAGTAAATCCATATGAAGTTGTTGTTGTTTATCCCCAGCTACAAGTTCCCGGTGCATACCAGGGATGGTCGCCACAGGATAATAACACCGTGATCTTCTCTAAGCTGAGCGACAAAAAATACGAAGGCTACATCTATTTTAAGGATGCCAGCAACGAGTTTAAGTACACTGTAGGACCCGATTGGGGCGAAAATTATGGGGATGACGGTGCTGATGGTACCCTTGAAAAAAACGGGGCCAACTTAAAATCGGGTGATGCCGGAATGTATAAGCTGAATGTCAACCTGAACAATCTTACACATTCCTTCACAAAAACCGACTGGGGCCTGATCGGATCGGCCACTCCCGGTGGATGGGACAATGACACCAACATGGAATATGATGCCGAAACCCGTCTGTTAACCCTAACTGTTAACCTGGTTGCCGGCGACATTAAATTCCGAGCCAACGATGCATGGGCCATCAACCTGGGCGATAATGGCAATAACGGGTCCTGTGAGTACGAAGGGGCAAATATTCCGGTTGCCGCCGCAGGTAATTATACCATTACGCTCGACCTGAAAGGGCCGGTTTACAGGGTAAAGATTAAGAAGAACTAAGGTCGTCTGAAACGAAGCCCACTTAACTGGAATGCTGGTTGAGTGGGCTTTTTTTATTATCGCTATGAAAACAAGAGACTGGAGATTTCTGCTTTTGATCAGCCTGATGGGGCTTGGTCAGTTAGGCTCTGCTCAAAATACAGGTATACAGCATGTTGAGCCACCTTTTTGGTGGATCGGTATGAAGAACCCGTCACTTCAGATCATGCTTCATGGACCTGGAATCGGGCAACTCGTCCCTGAATTCAGTTACCCCGGAATCTCGATTGACAGTGTGGTTATTGCTGCGAATCCGAATTTTATGTTCCTCTATCTGACATTGAAGCCGGAAGCACGGCCGGGTTCGTTTGAAATCAAACTCCTCAAAGGGGATAAAATCAGAGCCAGGTACCCATACAAATTTCTTGAGCGGGCCAAGGGCTCTGCACAGCGCCAGGGATTCTCTGCGGCTGATGTAATATATCTGGTTACTCCCGACCGGTTTGCAAATGGAGATCCTGATAATGACTATTTACCCACTACTCTGGAAAGGCCGGATCGGACAAACCTCAGCGGAAGGCATGGAGGCGACATCAAAGGCGTAATCCAGCACCTCGATTATATTGCAGACATGGGTTTTACTGCTCTTTGGGTGAACCCGGTACTTGAAAACAATCAACAAAAAGTTTCCTACCACGGGTATTCTATAACCGATTTTTATAAAACAGACCCACGGTTCGGGACTCATGAAGAATATCTCCGGTTAAGCCGCGAAGCATCAAAGAGAGGAATCAAGCTGGTCATGGATCAGGTGATGAACCATTGCGGTTCCGGCCACTGGTGGATTGATGATATGCCTTATCCCGACTGGCTCCGGACCACTCAAACAGGCGGTCCAACCAACCACCGCCGCACAACTTACAATGATCCTTATGCTGCACAAACGGACCGGGATGTATTTGAGAAAGGGTGGTTTGTTCCAACCATGCCTGACATGAACCAGGATAATCCGCACTTTGCCCGGTATTTAATTCAGAACAGCATCTGGTGGGTGGAATACGCCGACCTCGGTGGAATCCGTCATGATACTCACCCCTATGCAGGTGCTGATTTTATGGCTGATTGGACCTGTGCCCTTATGGACGAGTATCCGGAATTCAATATTGTGGGGGAGGAGTGGAGCGAAAATCCGGCGATTGTCTCCAAATGGCAGCGGGGATATCAGGGTGGCGTTGATCTCGGGTCGTGCCTGCCGAGCCTGATGGATTTCCCGCTGCAGATGTCGGTTACAAAAGCGCTTATCGAAAAAGAAACCTGGTCCGATGGATTTATCAGGCTGTATGAAATGCTCGCCAACGATTTTCTTTATCCTGATCCGAATAATCTGGTCATTTTCCCTGACAATCATGACATGGACCGATTTTTCACCCAGGTAAATGAGGATCCGCAACTTTTTAAGCTGGGAATCGCCTTTTTCCTTACAACCCGTGGAATACCGCAGATCTATTACGGGACGGAGATTCTGATGAAAAACTCACTGCGGGGAGATCATGGTAATATCCGGTCTGATTTTCCCGGAGGGTGGACCGGAGATCCGGTCAATGGATTTACGGGCACAGGGTTGAGTTCTGAACAGTCAGATGCTCAGGCCTTCATGAAACAGTTGCTCAACTGGAGGAAAAATGCCACAGTGATTCATTCGGGCCACCTGATGCACTATTCCCCCGCTGACGGAGCTTACGTTTACTTCAGGTATTCAAAGAATCAGAAGGTTATGGTTGTCCTGAATAAAAGTGACAACATGATCATGCTGGATACCAGGAACTACAAAGAAATGCTCACACCCGGTGCGATTTTTCGTAACGTTTTATCCGGATCTGAGTTTTCCGGTGATAAAATTCAGGTTCCCGCCAAAACTCCCCTTATCTTGGAGGTTAGATAAATCTACCGTATGTTAAAGATTAAGATTCTCATTATAAGTTTATTATTGGCAACAGCGACAGTCTGGGGCCAGGTAGTAAGAACGGAACCTGCATTTCCGGCAGAGGGGGATTCCGTCACCATCATTTTTGATGCAACCCAGGGCAGCGGGGGATTGGCGAATTACACGGGGGATATTTGGGCGCATACGGGTGTAATTACCGAGAGGAGCACCTCAGGAGGCGACTGGAAGTATGTGATAGCCGACTGGGGACAAAACACGGATAAAGCTAAACTCAGGTCCATTGGAAATAACCTCTGGGAATTCAAGATACGGCCCTCTATCCGTGCCTTTTACGGGGTTCCGGCTGGGGAGAAGATTTTGAAGCTGGCCTTTGTCTTCCGGAATTCCACCGGATCACGGGAAGGAAAAACCAGTGAAAACGGGGACATTTTTGTCACCATCTATGAGGCAGGGTTAAACTTAACCCTTACCTCTCCAGACCGGGAATTCCTTTTCATTGATCCCGGGGTATCTATTGCCATTTCCGCCCAGGCTACTTCTTCCGATTCCATAACTGTTTTTCAGGATTTGAATCGATTGTATAGTGTGAATGGCCTGTCGCTGAATTATTCGCTGACGGGGGCTGCCTCAGGTTTTCATACGGTTGAGGTTGTCGGCTACGGCCAGGGGAATTCCGTGAAGGACTCCTTTAATTATCTGGTCCGCGGAGGCAGCCTGATTGCAGAACTTCCGGCCGGTGTGAAGGACGGAATCAACTACCAGGGGGATCATCTGGCAACCCTGGTATTATACGCTCCCGGAAAAGAGTTCGTTTTTGCGATCGGTGATTTCAACGACTGGAAAATCGATCCGGACTATCAGATGAACAGGACACCTGACGGGAACCGTTATTGGATCACATTAACCGGACTGGAAAAATTGAAGGAGTATATTTTCCAATATCTGGTCGACGGCGAAATCAGGATTGCCGATCCCTATGCCGATAAAATATCCGATCCCTGGAATGATCAATACATTGATGCATCAACGTATCCGGGACTGATTCCATATCCATCCGGAAAGACTTCCCAGGCAGCCGCAGTCCTGCAAACCGGGCAGACTCCTTACAGCTGGAAAACCAATTCCTTCAAGGCTCCCGACAAGAAGAACCTGGTCATTTATGAAGTGCTGATCCGGGATTTTCTGCAGGCGCACTCATTTAATGCATTAATTGATACACTGCATTATCTCAAAGAACTGGGAATCAATGCGATTGAGCTGATGCCGGTATCAGAATTTGAAGGAAACGACAGCTGGGGCTACAATCCATCATTTTATTTTGCGGTAGACAAATACTATGGCCCTAAAAATACATTCAAGGCCCTGGTTGATTCCGCTCATCAGATGGGCATGGCAGTCATCATGGATATGGTTCTCAACCACTCTTACGGGCAAAGTCCGCTGGTACGGCTCTATTGGGATCCTGCCAACAGCCGCCCGGCCGCCAATAATCCCTGGTACAATGTCACCTCACCCAACCTTGCTTATTTTTGGGGATATGATTTTAACCATCAAAGTATTGAAACACAGCGGTTTGTAGACAGTGTTAACACCTATTGGCTCCATGAATATAAAGTGGATGGCTTCCGCTTCGATTTCACCAAGGGGTTTACCAATACTCCAGGGGATGGAGGCGGCTATGATGCTTCCCGGATCGCTATTTTAAAAAGGATGGCGGGCAAGATTTGGGAGGCGAACCCGTCTGCCTACGTGATCCTGGAGCATTTTTCAGCCAATGCGGAGGAAAAGGAACTCACGGATGCCGGCATGATGGTTTGGGGAAACTCAAATTACAGTTACCGGCAGGCCTCATCAGGCTGGTATTCAAATGCAGGCTGGGACTTTTCAGGCATTTCATGGAAAAGTCGGGGATGGAGCCAGCCCGGACTGGTGGGGTACATGGAGAGCCACGATGAAGAGCGGCTGATGTATGAATGTGTGAGGTACGGAAATACACAGAATCCTGCGTATAACATGAAAGATGCCGGCATCGCCCTGAAGAGAATGGAGTTGGCTGCCAATTTCTTTATTCCTGTTCCGGGACCCAAGATGATCTGGATGTTTGGCGAGCTTGGTTATGATGTTTCCATCAATGAAGGGGGGAGGGTCGGTAGAAAACCGATTCGATGGAATTATTATTCCGATCCGCTTCGAAAAAGACTCTATCAGATCTATTCAGCACTAAACGGACTCAAAACCAGCTATCCTGTTTTTCAGACCTCTGATTTTCAAGTAAGTCTGCAAGACTCCATAAAAAGAATTCATTTGAATCACGCCGATATGAATGCTACCATTATCGGGAACTTTGGAGTGAGGACCAGCACCCGAAGCGCCAATTTCCAACATGCAGGCTGGTGGTATGAATACTGGACCGGCGACTCCCTGGAGGTTATGGTTACCACGGGGCCTGTTACCCTGAATCCCGGTGAGTACCGGTTATATACCGATAAAAAGCTCGCTAAACCTGCAATACTTTCCGGCTATGAAACCATGGAAAATTATTCTGCGGCTGGCAGTTTATCCGTTTACCCGAACCCGGTTTCTGACCGATTAAGTATTTCCTATGACGGAGGAGGGCAGGGACGGGTTTTGCTCAGGGACCTGACAGGACGGATTTTATCCGGGCAGAATATCGGGATGCAAGAATATAGTGATCGCATAGAATTGAATGTTAGTGACTTACTGCCTGGGATTTATTTTATTGAACTCAGGACTTCCAATAAGAGATCCGTTTGTAAGTTTGTAAAACAATAAGCAAACGGATTTTATGCTTTCCGATAATTTCAAAAATGCGATCCTTGAAGGGATTCCGGAGGTATTGCCTGAGGTTGCCCCGTTTGATCCGGAAGTAAATCATGCCCCGAGAAGAAAGGATATTCTGACTGCCGGGGAAAAGGTTCTGGCGGTGCGGAATGCCCTACGATATTTTCCCGAAAAATTTCATGCTGAACTTGCGCCTGAATTTTTAGGGGAACTACTGACCTATGGCCGGATCTACATGTACCGTTTTCGTCCGCGCTATGAAATGCGGGCCAGGCCTATCGGTGAATTCCCAAGCAAGTCAACTCAGGCGGCGGCTATAATGCTGATGATCAGCAATAATCTGGACCAAAGAGTTGCCCAGCACCCGCATGAACTGATTACCTATGGCGGGAATGGTGCCGTATTCCAGAACTGGGCGCAGTACAGGTTAACCATGCAATATCTGGCGCGGATGACTGATGAGCAGACCTTGGTTATGTATTCAGGACATCCACTTGGGCTTTTCCCTTCGCAAAAGGAAGCTCCCCGGGTGGTGGTTACCAACGGAATGGTTATACCCAATTATTCCTCGCCGGATGACTGGGAGCGGATGAATGCCCTGGGTGTTTCCCAGTACGGACAAATGACTGCGGGTTCCTTTATGTACATTGGCCCTCAGGGCATTGTTCATGGTACCACGATAACCGTCCTGAATGCCGGGAGGATGAAAGCATTAAACCCGGCCCCTGACCTCAAAGGCAAGATATTTGTAACCTCGGGTCTTGGCGGCATGTCGGGAGCCCAGCCTAAAGCAACCGTGATTGCCGGGGGAATCTGTGTGATTGCCGAGATCAATCCCAAAGCAGCACGAATCAGGCATGAACAAGGATGGGTTGATGAGTTATTTACGGATTTAGACAAGCTTCTAGTCCGAATGGAAGGAGCCAGGAAGGCAGGAGAAGCGGTATCCCTTGCCTATCAGGGCAACGTGGTTGATTTGTGGGAAAAGTTTGCTCTTGACGGTATTCAGATTGATTTGGGTTCTGACCAAACCTCCCTGCATAATCCTTGGGCTGGTGGCTATTATCCGGTAGGTGTCAGTTTTGAAGAATCCAACCGGTTAATGCGTGAGAAACCGGAACAATTCAGGGCTTTGGTCCAGGAATCGCTTCGCCGGCAGGTACTGGCAATTAATATTCTATCCCGGCGCGGCATGTATTTCTGGGATTATGGCAACGCCTTTCTCCTGGAATCCGGCCGGGCCGGTGCAGACGTTTTCAAAAAGGACGGGGCCTACACCTATCCTTCCTATGTGCAGGATATCATGGGACCGCTTTTCTTTGATTATGGTTTTGGTCCGTTCAGGTGGGTTTGTACTTCGGATGCTCCAACGGATTTGGCTGTAACCGACAAGATTGCTGCTGAAGTACTGGCAGAAATGGTGCTTGAGGCCGAACCAGGAATCAAATCACAGATAGCTGACAACCTGCACTGGATCCGGGAAGCTGGCCGCAATAATCTTGTAGTCGGATCCCAGGCCCGGATACTTTACGCGGATGCCCAGGGCCGGATACGGATTGCCCAGGCATTCAACAAGGCTATCCGTGAGGGCAGAATCAGCGCACCGATTGTGCTGGGCCGCGACCACCATGATGTCTCAGGAACTGATTCACCATACCGTGAAACCTCAAATATATATGACGGATCCTCCTTTACCGCAGATATGGCCATCCAAAATGTTATCGGTGACTCGTTCCGGGGAGCCACATGGGTCTCCATCCACAACGGCGGCGGAGTGGGGTGGGGAGAAGTCATCAATGGAGGTTTTGGCATGGTTATAGATGGATCTGCGGAGGCTGATAGAAGGATTGACAATATGCTGTTTTGGGATGTTAACAATGGGATTGCACGCCGCGGCTGGGCCCGAAATCCCGGGGCAATGTCCGCTATCAGGGAAGCCATGAAAATGAATCCCCGCCTGCAGGTTACACTTCCAACTCTGGTCGATGAGGAACTATTATCGAATCTTGGAATAACTCATTAATAATCAATACAATGAAATCCATCAGTAAATTAACTGTCATGGCTTGTTTGGGACTGATCCTGGCAGGCTGTACGCTTGAAGAGGGAAACCCGGATCTTGCCGGTTCCTGGACCTGCACGGAAACCAGTGAGATTTTTGTTAAAAGCACCAAGGGTACCAGTGTTTACACGGTCACACTAAAGCGTGATGCCGCTAATTTTGATAAATATTACATTGATAATTTTTACAAACTGGGCAATGGTGTCAGGGTTGCCGTTATAAAAAGCGGCTATTTAATTGACCTTCCCAAGCAAAGTGTCGATGGTTTTGTTTTTGAAGGCACCGGCGAGGTCAATGAGACCTTTAATATTATTCAGCTCTACTATACTGCAGATGACGGTGGCGGCGTGGTGGATCATGTGACGGCGGAGTATGCGCGGTAATAGTCGGGAGTCGGGAGTCGGGAGACTGTAAGACTGTAAGACTGTAAGACTGTAAGACTGTAAGACTGTAAGACTGTAAGACTTTAAGACTTTAAGACGGGGAGGGTTTGGCTAAGTTTTCGACAGCAGGACTACTGCGTAGACGGCTACGCCCTTGCCGGTTCCGACGAATCCCATTTTTTCGGTTGTGGTTGCCTTAACGGAGACCTGATTGGGCTCGATGGCCAGAACTTCCGCCAGGGTTGTTTGCATCAGGGGGATGTAATCTTTTAGTTTAGGCTGCTCGAGACAGATGGTGGTATCGATATTGCCGATTTCCCAACCTTTCTGGCGGATAATTCCTATGGTTTTGGAAAGCAGGATTTTACTGTCAATATCCTCGAATTCATCTGCTGTATCGGGGAAGTGGTACCCGATATCCCGCAGGGCAAGTGCACCGAAAAGGGCATCGCAAATGGCGTGTATCAATGCATCACCATCTGAATGGCCCAAGGTGCCTTTATGGTAGGGGATTTCAATGCCTCCGAGAATCAGCTTCCGGTTTTCAGCAAGCTGATGAACATCATAACCAAACCCAATCCGGAACATTATCTCTTGTTACTCAGCCCGGCAAAATCAAACAGAAGGCTGAATCTTAGTGTGTTTGCCAGTGGATTGTTCTGATATATCGGAACCAGGTAGGCAAAATCAAGTCCGAAAACATTTAGCCGAAGTCCGATGCCAACGGTGAAGAATTTCCGGTTCCCTTTAGTGGCATGCTCCATGAAATACCCGCCGCGAATGGCAAACTGTTTGGCATACCAGTATTCCATTCCGATGCTGTAGGTAAGCTCATTCAACTCTTCAGCGAAACCGCCGGGAGCATCATAAAAGGAGTGAAGCATACCAACCGGCACTGCAACATTCGGGTCAAAACCGGCTTCGATAACCGGATCTCCATTAATATCAACCGAATCTGCATAATAATCCGGCGGAGTAGGAACCATAAGCTTATTAATATCGATTGCCGCTGTAAGACTGTTATAGTCGTCAAAATCAACTGTATAGGCAGCTCCAAGTCGAAGATTGATCGGAATGAAATCTTTATCGGAGTTACTTGAATAGGATATTTTTGAACCGATATTTGACAAATTGGCTCCGAACGCTAAGGTTGCATCATAATCACCGGCCCGTAGCTCGTCATTCTTGTAAAAGACGGATATATCGGACGCGTAAGCCATGCCCGGGTGAGATTCAACCCCTCCAACGCTGAAGCCGCCCGTAAGGTTGGAGTAGATCAGGCGAAAGGACAGGCTGCCTGAAAATTTATCACTGAAAGCTCTGGCGTAAGCCACATCTACGGCAAATTCATTAGGATTAAACTGCTGCATCGTGTTTCCGACCACATCGGTAAAGGTGATATTACCCAGTGAAAAGTAGAGAAGTGAAAATCCAATGGTTTGATCCTCGTCAATCTTCTTGTATCCGGCAAGGTAAGCCAGGTTAATATCAGGAATCAGTTGCCTCAGCCAGGGGGTATAAGACATTGAGATCCCCATGTCATTGGGCGCAAACGCATATTTTGCCGGGTTCCAGTGCATGGAGTTGGCATCCGGAGAAAGGGCAACGCCAACATCTCCCATTCCACCAGAACGGGAATCAGGTGCAATGGTAAGAAAAGGAACGGCCGAGGTAATCGTATTGATCTTCCCGGACAATTCATCGGTAGATATTTGTGCAAAAATGGGTATGATCAGGCTGGTGGCCACCAGCAGTGTAATGATGCGCTTTTTGGCAAGTTTCATGAACCTAGAATTTTGTCGACAAATATAAAGATTTCTCCTAGTTAATAAGGGGTTTTCACAAGTCTAAACAGATGAGATGCCTTATTATTGTGTTAGACCACTGATTATTTCAGGATGACAAGCTTTTGGAAAGCATCCTTCGTTTTGCCCTCAAGGGTCCTTACCCTTACCCGATAAAAGTAGGTTCCCCGGCCGATCCGGTCACCGAAATCATCCAGGCCATCCCAGGTTACAGGGCCAACCCGAAAGGAACCGGCATTGATCTGTGTTTGGTCAGAAGCCAGGAATTCGAAGCTTTTCACCAGTTTTCCGCCGATAGTAAATACCTGAATGAGAACATCCAATGGCTGGTTTCCCTGATTATGCTCAAAATAGAAATCGGTCCTGGTTGTGAAAGGATTCGGATAGTTCAGAACATGGTCAAGAATGATTTCATCGGAATTAGTTACTGTGAAATGTAGTTCAGATTCTGTTGAATTATTTACGATGTCCCAGACTTTTACGCGCAGGGTGTGTTCCCCGGGACTCAGTTTTCCGAACGGATAGCGGATGGTCCCTGAGCGGTAATCATCGAGGTCACTCTCATAATAATCGTTCAGGACAATCACGTTTTGCTGATTTCCGTCAAGCGTTGCTGTGATATCATGGCCAATTCCGTTACCTGTGGTATTGACCCCGCTTTCATCCTGAATCCTGATCAGAAGAACCGGGGTTTCATTGCAGATTCCGCCGGTAGCAAATGTGGTGTCATTGAGAAAAACACCAACTTGCGGGCCCGTCTGATCATTGGATGAGGCACCTTCGGAACCGCCGATTCGCACCCTTTGATCCACGCCGTGCCCATCATAGGTATCGGTTTTCCCATAGAAGCTGAATTTCCCGGTACCCACCTGATAAGCAATGTCCTTGGGAATCATGAAATTAAAACTGAACTCACCATCCTTAACGGAGGCTTTGCCTCTGAACAGAATACTGTTCCTGACCGCGAATTCCATGATTGGTCCCCCGTCATTGGAGAGGTTAGTCAGGCGGATCTCCTTATCGTATACCGAGGGCATCACAATGCCGTCAAAGTCAGGGATTTTATTGCCTTGTAAATCAATAACATGTCCTTTAACCGTTGTTCGTGAAAGTGCTTTGATCGTATCGGTAAACTCTCCGATCGGTTTTCCATTGATCTCATCCATGCGGATACCCACATCGGGATAGCTCAAAACCAATGCCGGGTCGCCCAGAAGGGTAAAATTCAATTTATTCTGCTCTTCCCCAACGGCATTCTTGGTGAGTCTCATAATATCACCCAGCGTATATCGGCTGCCGTCTTCGTGCCGCTTGAAGGCACAATTGTAAAACTCCCTGTTGAGAATGAAGTTCGGAGAGGAATACACGAGCCTTGAAGTTGAAAACAGGGCAATTCCTCCGCCGGTGGGATTAAGTAAAACCCATTCGCCGGCGGAAACGGTGGTGGAATCGTCAAACCTGCTGAATTCGCAGGTGGCCGTCATAAACAGTGGGTATTGACCAGGATTCTCCCAGTTTTTAATATCGGAAACTGTCAGAATCTCTTCATGAGCCAGGCCCTTCTTGCTTCCATGACCGAGGTAATTCATAATCAGGGCGCCCTTCTTCATTCTGTCGTTAATAGCCCGGTTGACCTCAGGATACCGCTCACCCTGAGGCAGTGAAATCTGCTGATAGGCGTCTAGAAATATCTTCTCAACATTGAAAGCGGGGTATTCGGCGCTCAGCATGTCGGCCAGGGTATTTGCGTCGCGCATGTGTGCATTGCCATCTTCATCATCACCGATAAAACAGACCAGGTTGCGCCAGTCACCAAGTGAGGATGGAGAATAATATTGCCGGATTTTATCAATGATTATAGATGCTTCGTTTTCAGTAATTACCGGGAATCTGCCGATTCCAATGTCCAGTAGTCCTGGTTCCATCTCTTCTCCGGTGTCCAGCAGTCCAAAAAAATCATCGGTTACATAGGAGCTGGTCGGGTATAACGATTCCAGCGATTGATAGGTTGGCAGCATGGTCCTGAAAGCTTTTGGAATATTCTTATTGTCATAGGAGCCATCGCCGAAGAAGAGGAAGTACTTGAGTTTCGGGGAACCTGATGAGCGGTCGTAGAACATTTTCAGAAAATCACGGATTGCGGTAGCATCTGTCATTCCGCTTGAGAACTCATTGTAAATCTGGGCCGGTGATACGATCACCGAAGTCAGTCCGCTGTTATCCTTATGAAATTGAGCCAGATCGATCGCCTGAGCTTTGAGGTCGTCATGAACCAGTATTACCATTTCCTGTGATTCGAATCCGTGCAGGTTCTGGTTCTGAATAAGACCCAGACCTTCCCCGGTATATGCAGGACTCAGCAGTTTTGCCGACGCCGGGTCAAAAACCACATACTCCCTGAGCACATCGGCAGCTGCTGTGAATTCCACGCCATCTCCCGCAATTGTGAGAGTCTGCTGCTTGATATCACCCTGGTTGGTAACGTCCCAAACCATATGGCTGGCGGTTGCTTTAACGATGTGGTATTTCAGTACCTTGCCGGGGGCAGTTTCCCTGGACTCTCTGAAAGGAAGCTGGCCACCGTCGAAAATCAGGTTGCATCTGGTATTCAGGATCAGGTAATCCAGCCAGCCTTCAGACGCCGGATTACTTTGGAGGAACTGCAGGTTGATTCTGAAATTATCTGATGCTGGGGTGAATTTGCTATTGGTTATGCTGGATGATGCATACAGGGATTCATAATTATTTGTGTACACGCCAGGCAATTCTACGGTGGCAAACCGGGTTGCTCCTTCCAGCAGATAGAATTTGGAGTTCGGACTGGTCCTCGGGGAACGCGCCCATAAGGAGGCTGTTACTTTTATCACTTCAGTGCTGACCCGGTTTGGAAAGGAAAAATTGAATCCCCACTCCGGCATCACATCCCTGAAGTGCTTCCAGCACCATTGCCTGCCGGTTTTTATCAGGTTAAGAGAATCTTTTTCCCTGAAATCATAGGCGTCAAAGGTTGTAACCGTAGACTGGGGAACCAGCCCCGCGGCATTATGAACTCCAACTCTTTTCCCGGACCCCAAATCCTCGGTAAGAAAATAATAGGCGAAATCAGAATAAAGATGAAGTCGATGCGTGAAAATCTTCTGGCCTGAATCATATTTCCAGATAACCGGTCCCGAACCGTAAAAAAGGACATAGTCCCCATCATTAAAAATCCCATCGGTTCCCTTTTCAATATAAATCTGATTTTCAATAAGATCATCGGTTCGTTCCAACCCAGAGGAGTAAGGTAATTGACGACCACCGTTTCCATAAATCCTGATTTTATCGGGATTCTGCAGCCCGATTTTCTTCAGGTCGGCATAGGTAAGTTTATGGATGCCCGTTTGTGCGATCTGAATTTTGTACCATTTCCCCTCAGCCAGCACGGAGCGGCTTGCATAGGACCTCACACCCTGGTTCATTTTTAGTACTGGAGAAGGCCCCGGAACCTGCCTGATATCAGGAATAAAACTGATTAATTTTTCAATCTTGCCGTTATCCGGATTCTTGCGATAGGGAAGGATGGAATAAACCACGAAGGCTTTTTTTCGTTCATATTGAACAGATGCCTTTATTTTAGACGGACCGTCTGGTATTTCAATGGTGTTTTTTAATGACCTTGATTCATCCCCTGTAAGGGGGGCGTAAACAGCATCACGAAGAGTGACAGATGGCAGTTCATCTGCACGGCCGTTCCAGGCAAGGCGCTCTGAAAAAGCCGGTAATCCTTCGGAACCCTGGGGATAAATTGCCTGATCAAACCGGGCGTCGTCTGTCCACCGCAGAATCCGGACCCTGTTATCCTGGGCTGGGAGGCTCAGGCTGAGCAGCAGGCTGGCACCCAGGAGCACGGAATAAAACTTATAGTACTTTAATAATCTGATCATAACATCTGAATTCATGCGCAAATTACAATTAAGATCGTCTGTATTGATACGCGTGACCCTCTGCTAACGCCAATTTACTTTTGAAATTGTCCGGGCACCCGGGTTGTCTTATAATTATATTAACAATTGGGTTTGAAAAATAAACCGCTGCAGTATGCGTTATTACTCAGGCTTTCGATGAAATTTTAATAATTTCGGCCGGGTTTTGGACTGAAAGCCAGTGTGAGTCATAAAATTGGTTATTTTTACGGGTTGATTTAATATCCTTTGAAAGCTATGAAAATCAGATTGTTTGGTGTTGTTCTTTTTGCTGTTGGCGCGGTTTTTCTGTTGGGTAGTTGCAAAAGTAACCTGAAATCATCCAAAACCGGGTGGAATTACAACGATATGGATAATGGAGGTTACGATTACCTGGCAAACTATAATCAAACAACAGGTCCGGGCCTTGTTTTTGTTGAAGGGGGCACCTTTACCATGGGCAGGGTCGCCGATGATGTAAGATATGACTGGAACAATATCCCGAGAAGAGTCACTGTCTCCTCATTTTACATGGATGAGACGGAAGTGACCAATTCCGATTATCGTGAGTACCTCTATTGGTTAAAGCGCGTTTTTGCCGACTATCCCCAGGTTTATCAGCAGGCTCTGCCTGATACGCTGGTTTGGAGAGGTCAGCTCGCGTTTAACGAGCCTCTTGTTGAGTATTACCTGCGCCATCCGGCCTATAATGATTATCCGGTGGTTGGAGTCTCCTGGCTGCAGGCTACCCAATACTGCGAATGGCGGACCGACAGGGTCAATGAAATGATGCTGATCAAGGAAGGTCTGCTCAATGTAGATCCCAACCAGGCAGGTGCCAATAATTTTAATACCGATGCTTATCTGGCTGGACAATATGTTGGTCAGGTCAGGCAGGATTTGCCAAACAGCGATCCCAATTCAGGTGTCCGAAAAGCCAGAATGGAAGACGGGTTCTTTTATCCCAAATACCGTTTGCCAACCGAGGCCGAATGGGAGTTTGCCGCATTAGGGCTGGTTGCAGAAAAGGAATTGATTGATAACAAACGCGTTTATCCATGGCGGGGAAATTATACCCGAAATGAAGAAAAAGCTGAGCGTGGCAAGATCATGGCCAACTTCTCAAGAGGCAAAGGCGATTACATGGGAGTAAGCGGAGCGCTGAACGATGGCTTTGCCTTCACTTCACCTGTAAGGTCTTACTGGCCAAATGATTATGGTTTGTATGATATGGCTGGAAACGTAAGTGAATGGGTTCTGGATGTATACAGGCCCCTATCTTCCCTGGATGTTGATGAACTGAGCCCGTATCGGGGTAATATTTTCACGGTTCAGGACCGCGATGCTTCCGGAAATCTTGCCGAAAAGGATTCATTAGGCCGGATTCCTCGCCGTGCCATGAAACCCGAAGAGAACCTGAAGCGCCAGAACTATAAGCTGTCTGATAACCGTAATTACCGTGATGGTGACCCGCAGTCAAGCATTGGCTATAAGTCAGGTGAACAGAACAGCGAGAGAAGTACTACAAAAATGTATGACAGCCAGATCGGGCAAACCAGCAGGATTTCCGATAAAGCTCGTGTTTATAAGGGTGGTTCCTGGCGTGACCGGGCCTATTGGCTGGTTCCGGGTTCCCGCCGCTATCTTGATGAGGACAAGGCGACCGATGATATAGGTTTCCGCTGCGCCATGTCGAGGTTAGGAAGACCGGATGGCAAGTAGAATGTGACTGCTAAAGAATTCTATACAATTTTCCTGCGGAACCCGCAGGTTTGTACCGACAGCCGGAATATCACCCCCGGCTGTCTCTTTTTTGCCCTGACGGGTGAATCATTCAATGGGAATCTTTTCGCTGCTGATGCGCTGACAGCCGGGGCTTCCTGTGCTTTAGTGGATGATCCTTCCGTTGTCAGGGGCTCTGAATATATTCTGGTAAAAAACGTCCTTGAATTTCTCCAGGAGCTGGCCTCTTTTCACAGGAACCAGCTAACCATTCCGGTATTGGCGCTCACCGGAACCAATGGAAAAACGACCACAAAGGAACTGATTCATTCGGTGCTGAAGCAGCAATACCGGGTTGTATCCACCTCCGGAAACCTTAACAATCATATCGGTGTTCCGCTAACACTTCTTTCAGCCGGACCGGAAACTGAAATTCTGGTAGTAGAAATGGGTGCGAACCATCAGGGTGAGATTGCATTTCTTTGCAATATAGCCCGGCCTACCCATGGTTTAATAACTAATGTCGGCAAGGCGCATCTGGAGGGTTTTGGCTCGTTTGAAGGGGTCGTACGAACAAAAAGTGAACTCTTCGGGTTTGTGAGTCATGCCGGCGGGACCTGGTTTCTGAATTCCGATGATGAGCATCTTTCAGTCATAGCAGGTGATTATCCTTCCATTACTTACGGATCAACCGGGACACCTTCAGTCAGAGGTTTCGCGGAGTCAGGCGGATATCAGCTGACGGCATCGGTGTCAATGCCTGATCAATCAGGATTTGTTGCAAAAACAAGCCTGACTGGAAATTATAATCTTTATAATGTTCTGGCTGCCGCCGCCATTGGGTTTCAATTTGGCATGAGTGCGGATAAGATCAGGGCAGGGATTGAAGGTTATTCGCCAAGCAACATGCGGTCACAATGGAAAGTTACGGCTGGCAATCGCCTTCTTCTTGATGCCTACAACGCGAACCCATCAAGCATGGCATTGGCTATCAGGCATTTTGCCTTACTCAACCTGCCAAAGTCCGTACTGATACTGGGTGATATGTTCGAGCTGGGAAACGAGTCCGCGGCTGAGCATGCGGAAATTATCAGGCTGGTGAGGACTTTCAGTTTTCATGCCGTCTATCTGGCGGGGAAGGAATTCTTCAATTGTGCCCAGGGCTCCGGATTTAGGGCATTCCCTGATACAGAAGGCCTGATCGCTGAATTGCAGCAAAATCCCCTGCAAGGCTGCACAATTCTCATTAAGGGATCCCGGGGAATGAAACTGGAGAAATCGCTGGACTACCTCTGAATCCTGAGGTTTCGGAAAAGACGGATTCCCTTTAAGAAGAAGGCTACAACAATACTCCCATGGTAATACCCCGAAAAGGTATATGGTTCAGGGATTCCCATCCCCTTGTAATTCCTGTAACTGTTCTTTCGAATTTTGTTGAATTCAGAGTGAGCCCGCAAAACGGCAGTGAAATACCGGGGCTTGCCCTTTAAAAGATATTGAATAGCTGCAATGCCGTCAAATACCTGCCGTGAGAAAAGAATTCTTGTTCTCAGCGATCCTTGCAGGTTTTTATGAAGCAAGATCAGGTTGTTTCTAAAATTGAGAAATAATTTATAGGGACTTTCATTGGGAAGAGTGCCGCCGCCTACATGATAAACGCAGGCATCCGGATAATACCAAATTTCACCTCCGTTTGCCTGTAAGCGCCAGCACAGGTCGATCTCCTCCATATGTGCAAAAAACTCCGGGTCCAGCCCCCCGGCTTTGCGATAGGCTTCCGTTCGCACGAGCATGCAAGCACCCGATGTCCAGAATATTTTTTCGGGAATCGGGAATTGCCCGTTATCATCCTCAATGGAATTAAATATACGTCCCCGGCAAAACGGAAAACCAAACCGGTCTATCCAACCGCCCGCCGCTCCGGCATATTCAAATTGCCGGGGATTCTGATGACTCAGGATTTTTGGAGCCAGGGCTGATGCTGCAGGGTGATCCTCCATGAACTGAATCATTCCGTCAAGCCATTTTTCCGGAACTTCAATATCTGAATTCAGAAGGACCATATATCGGGTTGAAATCTTTTCCAGTGCGATGGCATATCCACCGGCATACCCGTAGTTATGGTCCAGTACCATCAGGTGAATATCGGGGTAATGTGCAGTGACCCACCCGGCTGTTCCATCTGTACTGCCGTTGTCAATGATGAGAATGTGGGCCAGATCCCCGGGTGTACGGTCAATAAGAACAGGGAGAAATTTTTTCAGGAAATCAAGACTGTTCCAATTGAGAATGGCTATTGTGACTAAAGGCTTCATTTTTAGATTGTCTCTGTTCTTGGATATTTCCATCTTCGGTGTGACCAGAGCCAAAGGCCAGGATCTCTCCTGATTGATGATTCAAGATGGGAGGCAAACCGTTCCGTAATGGTATTTTCGGGAAGGGCCTCCGTTCCGTCAAACAATAGTTCAACTTTTGCCTTGTACCTGCCGAATGCGAGTTTTTCCTGATCAATATATAGCAATGGCATCCCGAATTTTCTGGCGATTTTCTCTCCACCCGTAAAGAATGCGGTATCCTGGTTAAGAAAAGGGGTGCGGAAATGGATATCACCCCGGGCAGGTATCTGGTCTGCAACCAGCAACAAAACAAAAGGTTCCCCGGTTGATTCCTGTTCATGATGAATAGCCCTGACCGTCTCTTTCATGGGGAGGAGGGTAAGACCGGGTTTCTGCCTGATCTTTTTCATCAGGTCATCTGCCAGAAGGCTGGATTGAGGTTTATAAACAGCGAGGAGCCTGTAGCCTGTTGCCAGAATCGCCAGGATGTTCCACTCCCAGTTTCCGAAATGACCGGAGACAATTATGAGGTTTTTTTTATCGGCAAGATAACTCTTGAGCAATTCCTGATTGGTTACATGAATCCTATTGGAATAGTTCTTTTGTTTAATCCTGATGAACCGGATCATCTCGGGAATAATATCGGAAAACTGCCTGTAAAATCCTCTCGAAATCTCATCTCTAGCAGCTTGACTTAACGCCGGAAAGGAATTGGACAGGTTCTGCGCGACTATTTCTCTCCGGTAACCAATAAAACGATAGAGGATGAAACATATAACCCGTGAAAACCCGGTCAGGACACCGTCAGGGATCCAGGATAATCCTTTAATTAGCAAGAAGATGATTCTGGATCCCATGGTGGGTGTGTAAGTCTATCTTTTGAAAAGTTCCGATGCCCTGTCGCCCCAGCTGCTGCTAAAATTCTTTTGCGAGGAGTTCCGGTTATGAATTTCAATCTGCCAGTTAGGATTATAGATCTCACCTCTGGCATCGGAATGAATCAGTATGTATTCGGTTCCTACCAGGTGCGGATTGGAGAAGACGAATCTTTTATTATTCTGATTTCCGCTGTCGATGTGCCAGTAGTGCCAGATGGCATAGGGTGCAGCTGAAGGCTCATGCTTGCTCTCCTCAACCTGGTTTGGTGTACCATACTTAAGCCAGACTCTTCCCATGTCTGTTTCAAAGCCATGCTTTATTTTGGTTTTATAGGTTTCCTCGATTGCCATAACCTGGGCCTTGTATTTATTCCATTCGGCTTCAGGTTCGCTATCGTTTCGCACTTTCCAGAAGTTATAAAGGAACTTCTGGAGGTTAGGGATTTCATCGGTAGAGGTTGCATTCCGTGCAAACTGGGTCTCAAGGGAGCTGGCAATG
This sequence comes from uncultured Porphyromonadaceae bacterium, assembly GCA_964512915.1. GTDB lineage: Bacteria > Bacteroidota > Bacteroidia > Bacteroidales > UBA12481 > UBA12481. The sequence goes on along the minus strand of CAZEKJ010000050.1, from coordinate 11,206 downwards.
GGAACGAGACTAAGAATATAAAAACGGAGGGAATCAAGGCTGGTGATCTTCTCTGCAAAGGTTGAAGTGATATCAACGCTTTGAATATCCTTGAGGTCAATCTGCATTCCGGGATTGCTTCGTTGGAAAAAGATTTTATTGACAGCGATAAGCTCATTATTACGGTCTCTTGCCTCAACAACCAGGTTGTAGTTTCCACTGGAGAGGTTGGTGATCGGGAGGGTTGCCAGGATTGGATTAACTGCTCCAGTCTTTTGCCGCTGGAATCTTGAGAATTCGCCAAGCGATACGTTGGTTTCGAATGATTCCAGATAATATCGGAACAGAAAATCCTGCTGTGCCCCTAACTTCTTATCAAGATTATACATTTCGATATAGAAACTAAGGTTCTTGTCGTCAGCAGCGAAGAAATCTCCGACAAAAGGAACGAGATCAAACCCGCTTTTTGAAAGGATGTTTTCAGTTTGTGTTTGTTTGAAAGATTCAATGAACTGAAAATCGGAAAACTTCAATGCAGTGTTATCATACTCCAGCGACAGAACCTTGCTTTCTTCAATTGGACTCTCCTGGGAGTTATTGTCCTTCATGGTGAGTTCAAGCTGATATACCCCATAGGGGAGGGGTATTCTCTGCTGATCGATAAAGTGAGGCATCCCTTTCGCAGTGTCGGCAATTTCACTGCTGAGGAGGTTATACTTTCTGAAGTCAGTGATTTTATTATCCTTCTTGAAAACAAGAGTTATTTCAAGGGATGCCTGATAGGTTCCGCGGGGAGTTTTAACATATTCAGCCGAGGGCCCAAAAACTTTAAGGTAGGTTTCAAGGTAAGGTCCTTCGGCGGGACTGAAAAAGCTGGCATTGTAAAAAAGTGCCTGGATTTCTTTGGCCTGGATACCGCTAATGGAAAGGAACGACAGGGCAGTCAGGAGTAGAAAAAATTTTTTCATGATACAGGTTTTAGTCTTTGATTTTGTTAAGGTGTTGTCAGAATGTGTGGATCACGGGTTTTGTCCATTCGTTTTCTGGCAGGTGAATAGATTCCCTTTTCACCGGGTCCCAGACCCATACGAAATGCATGTTTACTCATAGTAAGGCTGTTATAAAAAAGTACCTTGCCCGATTTAACCGAAACTTCGACCTCATCGCTTTTCCGGGAAACATTTACGGCGAATTTGGTCCCCATGACTTCAACACTGGCTTTTCCGGTCTGGACAATAAATGGGTGTGCAGGGTTAGCCACTACATCAAAGTAGGCTTCACCCCTCAGGGTCACTGTCCTCTCTCCCTCAGCAAGCTTCCGGCTATATGTCAGCCTGGAATCGGGTCCAAGAAATACCTGCGTGCCGTCTGGCAGAAAGAATGAATAGGTAGCGTTGTCCCTGTTCCGAATGGTTCGGTTTCCTGCTTGTGAAAGCAGCAATGCTCCGCTGGCCAGGAGAATCAGGAGGGTGGCAGCAACGCTTAAGTGTCTTATTTTAAGGGATATTGTGCGAGGACTTGTTCTTACTGGAGAATTGTTCATTTTTGATTCCAGAGTTCCCCAGACCTTCGACTTTTCATCAGAGTCGAAACCGGTTTCCCTCCCGTTCCAGCAGGATCGCAAAAATTCCAAACGTGCGGAATGATCGGGATTAAGGATCAGCCATTGGTTTATCGCTCTGGTCTCCCGCACAGAAGCATTGCCTTCTATAAACCTGAATAGTAATTCATCCGTGATCATGATGTGTTTTTTATTCTAAGACACATCAAAGCCAAAAACCCCCCAATGCTTATCTGAAATTCTTTAACCTGCCTCGAAGTATCTTCCGGGCCCTGATGAGATGGTTTTCAGTTGTTTTTTCCGATATGCCTAGTGCAAGGGCTATTTCCGATTGCTTTTCCCCGAAAACAGCAAAGCGTGAAAACACCTCACGGCATCGGTCGGGGAGCAGGGATATCTCTTTTTCAATTGCCGCTAGCAGAAACGGATCCTGGTTATCGGGGGTTATTATTCCGGGAAACCATCTGTGAATCTCTACGGGATGGTCCCGGTATTTTTCACGGAGTCGCTGGTTTCTGATCCAGTTCAGGCTTCTGTGGTAAATTGCGGTAAAGAGATAGGCTTTTACGGATCCCTTGATCAGAAAGCTGTTGCGTTTTTCCCAGAGGTCGAGAAACAGGTCCTGAACCAGTTCACGGGATGATTCATGGTCGGCAGTTATGGTGGCGGAATAACGGGTAAGCTGGGGGTACAGTTCGTTGAACAGGTTTTTGAAAATATCCCTGTTGCCTGATCTCAGGCCTGATTTGATCATTTCATCGGGATTCAATGCCTTTGCCGAAATGTTTGTTTAAAATGGCCAGGAATTCCGATTGGATTATCCCGTTGGTTGCTGCAAAGGTTTCCCCGAAAAGGTAATCTTCGCCGCCGTAAAAATCAGATACCATTCCTCCTGCCTGCTTGATGATCAGGGTTCCGGCGGCAACATCCCAGGGTTTAAGATGGTATTCCCAGAAAGCGTCATACCGGCCGCAGGCCACAAAGGCCAGATCCATGGCCGCTGAGCCCAGCCGCCTGATTCCATGGGTGCAGGCCATTAATTCAAGCATGGAATCCATATAGGGCGAAAGAAGGGAAAAATCATTGTAAGGAAAACCTGTCGCCAGCAAAGCTTCACCCAGATGTGTTCTCTGACTTACCCTGATCGGCTTGCCATTGAGCATTGACTGACTGCCCTTGCTGGCGCAGAAACATTCTCCATGCAGTGGGTCATAAATCACGCCTGAAACCATTTCGTTGGCTTCCATCAGTCCGATACTGATAGAGAAAGGAAAAACCCCATGTATAAAATTGGTGGTTCCGTCTATTGGATCAATTATCCAGTTGAAGTCCTTACCCCGACGGGTTTCTGTGCCCTCCTCAGCAATGAACCCGGCCTCGGGAAGGATCCGGGAAAGATCATGAATGAGTCGCTTTTCAGACTCCTTATCGATTTCAGTGACGAAATCCATGCGTCCTTTTGTCGTGATCAGGTCCTCATGGATTTTTCCGGTAAGCTCTTTAAGCCAGGATCCAGTGGTTGTCGCTGCCAGCGCAACGGCATCAGTAAGTTTTTCGTAATTCATCGAAATAAAAGTAAGGAAATAATCAAAGAAGAGTTGCAGTTATCAGATCTCCGGACAATTCCCCGAGCCTGACTCTTTTTATTTGATGCACAATACCTTCCTCCCATGGAATTACTACTTCTGCATAATTTTCCGTGAACCCGGTTACGGTCACGTCCTTTCTCCTTTGCTCGAAAATGACGGTTCGTTCCGACCCGGCCAGAGACAAGTAAAAATTCATTTTCAACTGATTGCCAATCTTATGCAGGATCTTACTTCTTTCATCGCGGATCCGTTCAGGAATCTTTTCATTCATCGTTGCCGCATCGGTTCCGGCACGCTCTGAATAGGTGAAAACGTGAAGGTAGGATAGGGGAAGGCTTTGGATAAACAGGCAGGCATCTTCAAAATCCTCCTGAGTTTCACCGGGAAATCCAACGATCACATCGGCACCCACGGCGGCATCCGGCATCAGTTCCTTTATTTTTTCAACACGTTCGGCGAAAGTTTTGCGAAGGTACCGGCGCCGCATCAGCCGAAGGATTTTATCCGATCCGGATTGCAGCGGTATATGAAAATGCGGGGCAAATCGTTTTGAATCCGCTACAAACCGGACCAGATCATCCGGAATCAGGTTAGGCTCGATTGAGGAGATGCGGAATCGAAGAATTCCATCGATATCATCCAGCTCTTTTACCAGATCAAGAAATGATTCACCGGTGGTTTTGCCGAAATCGCCAATGTTGACCCCGGTGAGTACGATTTCATGCAATCCTTTGTTAGCCAATTCTTTGGCTTGTTCTAAAATGATGGTGATAAACGGATTGCGACTTCTACCCCGTGCTTTGGGAATGGTGCAATAACTGCAAGGATAGTCGCATCCGTCCTGAACTTTTAAAAATGCCCGGGTTCTTTCTGATGTGGAATGTGCCGGAAAGAATTTATCCTCCTCCGCAATCTCGCAGCTGTGAATTTCCGCGACTGGTTTCTTCCGGATATCCCCGAGGTATTTAGCCAGATCAAACTTTTCGCTGGTCCCCAACACCAGGTCGACTCCGTGCCAGGAGGCGAGCTCTTCCGGTTTCAGTTGCGCAAGACAGCCCATCGCCACAATGAAGCCCTCAGGTGAGGTTTGTACGGCCTTGTGGATGGCCTGACGGGTTTTTCTGTCTGCCGAACCGGTAACGCTGCAGGTATGGATAACGGTAACATCGGCCCGCGTGCCAAAAGAAACCCGCTCAAACCCTGCTCCTTCCAACTGCCGGCCTATCTCACTGGTTTCCGAGAAATTAAGCTTACAACCCAACGTATGAAACGCAACCTTCTTCAAATCGTAAATCGTAAATCGTAAATCGTAAATCGTAAATCGTAAATCGTAAATTGTAAATCGTAAATTATAGAAGGTCGCTGGCCAATTCCGCCAGATGGCTCCGTTCCCCATGAATCAGGTTGACATGCGCAAAGACATCCTGCCCCTTCATTTTATCCGTCAGATAGGAGAGACCATTTGATTTGGTATCCAGGTAAGGAGAATCGATCTGCTGTATGTCACCGGTAAAAACGATTTTTGTGCCTTCGCCGGCACGGGTAATGATGGTTTTTACTTCATGCGGCGTGAGGTTCTGAGCCTCATCCACGATAAAGAAAACTTTACTGAGGCTTCGTCCGCGGATATAGGCAAGCGGTGTTATAATCAGCTTTTCTTCCTGCAGCAACTGGTCAATTTTCAGGAACTCCTTGCTTCTCTGGTCGAACTGGTGCCTGATCACAGACAGATTATCGAACAGAGGCTGCATATAGGGTTCGATTTTTTCATGGGCATCCCCCGGAAGGTACCCGATATCGCGGTTTCCAAGGGGAATGATCGGACGGGCGAGATAAATCTGATGGTATTCCCGGCGCATCTGAAGGGCAGCGGCCAGTGCCAGGAGGGTTTTGCCCGTGCCTGCTTTGCCGGTAAGGCTAACAAGTTGTATGTCAGGTCTTGTGAGGGCATCCAGCGTCAAAGTCTGCTCTGCATTGCGGGGCTCAATACCGTAACACTTTTGCTTCTGTACCACATGAAGGGCACTGGTCCGTATGTCGAAAATAGCAAGCGCCGTTGAGTGGTTACCCTTCAGTATCATATACTGGTTCGACCGGGGATCCATTGCCAGGTTGAATTCCTCAACCGAAACTCCTTCCGTCGAAGTGTAGAGCTTACTTATAGCCTCGTCGCTCTGGTTTTCGATTGTTGGAACCCCCTCGTAGAGATATTCAATGTTGGCAACCTGATCGGCACGATAATCCTGTGCGGTCAATCCAAGGGCTTTTGCCTTGATTCTCAGGTTAATATCTTTTGTGACCAGAATTACCTGCTTATCGGGATTCTTATTACGGGTATAGTCGGCGATCGCGAGGATTCTGTGATCGGCAATCTTCTCCTCAAAGGACTCTTCCATTTCACGGCTGAATGGCTTGCCGGTTTCAATGAAAAGACG
>CAZEKJ010000050.1:0-5632 GCA_964512915.1 uncultured Porphyromonadaceae bacterium | reverse complement strand
CTGCCAGCTGGTCGAGTTCCCGCACAAACTCGCGGGCCTGGAAATTGATGAGGTCATTTCCCTTTTTGAATTTATCCAGCTCTTCAAGAACCGTGATCGGCAGGATAATATCATGTTCCTGAAACTGATAGATGCATTTATGGTCGTGTAACAACACATTGGTGTCAAGCACGAATATTTTCTTCTGATTAACCATGTTTGATTACTTCTTTCAGGTTAAATATAGTAAAATTGCAATCGATGAACTACAAAGAAACCACTGACTGGCTTTTTTCGCAACTTCCGATGTTTCACCGTGTAGGGAAGGCTGCTTACAAGGCTGACCTTGAGAATACCCTGGCCCTTGACCGGTATTTCGGGCATCCTCATAGGAATTTCCTGAGTATACATATTGCAGGGACAAACGGGAAAGGCTCGGTTTCCAGTATGCTGGCGGCAATTTTTCAGGCAGCCGGGTTCAAGACGGGTCTTTATACTTCCCCGCACCTTGTTGATTACCGCGAGCGGATCCGGATTAATGGAGAAATGATCCCTAAAAAAGAGGTGGTTGGATTTGTTGAGCAGCACAGAGCGATCCTTGAAGAACTAACCCCATCCTTTTTTGAGATGTCCGTAGCCATGGCCTTTGACTATTTCTCAAGGCAGGATGTGAGGATTGCCATTGTGGAAGCCGGACTGGGCGGCCGGCTCGATTCGACCAATATTATTGATCCGATGATTTCAGTGGTCACCAATATCGGATTTGACCACATGGACCTGCTCGGAAATACCCTGCAAAAGATTGCAGGTGAGAAGGCGGGAATCATCAAGTCCGGGATTCCGGTTGTGGTCGGGGATAAGAACCGGGAATCCCGAAAGGTTTTTGAGGAAACAGCCAACCGGCTTGGATCACCGCTCTATTTTGCGAATGATTTTTTTCAGGTTCCCTGGTCGGTGGTAACTCCTGAAGGGAGGCAGTACTTCCAGACCATGAAGGGCAAGAAGCCGGTTTATCCGGAGCTATGGAGCGACCAGCTGGGCATGGTTCAGCGTAAAAACCTTCCTGTTGTTCTGGAGGTGATTGAGCTTCTGAAACTCAAGGAATGGGATATTACCGATGAGCATATTTACCGGGCATTATCTGCCGTGAGAAGCCTGACCGGGTTTAGGGGCCGCTGGGAGGTAATCGCCGAAAACCCGAGGACTATCGTTGATACCGGTCACAATATTGATGGAATCCGGCAGGTGGTGTATCAGCTTGAGAATACCCGGTTCGGGGAAGCTCATATCGTTTATGGGGCCGTTAATGACAAAGAGATCGATAAAATCCTGCAGGTGCTTCCCCAAAACGCCAGGTATTATTTTACACAGGCATCAATTCCAAGGGCTCTTGATGTTAAAATGCTTGCTGCCAAAGCTGCTTTTTACGGGTTGAACGGGACTATCCATAAAACAGTGCCCGAAGCGGTGGCAGCTGCGAGGAAATCAGCCGGAAAGGATGATTTGGTTTTGGTGACAGGGAGTACGTATGTGGTTGGGGAGGCGATGTAGATTTACGATTTACGATTTACGATTTTACGATTTACGATTTACGATTTGTTGCCGCCGATCTGCATTTCGCGAACCCTGAAAGTGGGGCAGGCGAAGGTCCGGTTGAGGTCAAGATCGTTTCCCATCTGATCGATACCGTTAAGGATCTCTTCGGCGCTACCGGCGATGGTGAGTCCGGAGACAGGGTGCTGCACCTTGCCATTCTCAATCCAGAGACCTGTTGCTCCTCCGCTGAAATTGCCTGTTACGGGATCAATTCCGTAGCCCGTGACCTCTTTCAGCCATAACCCCTTAGCGGTGGACGCTACGATTTCCTCCGGAGTATTAGTTCCGGGCTGAATAACAATGTTATGTGTTCCTGTGCCCGGAAGGTTTGAATATCCTCCGCGTGAAGCATTCCCGGTACTTTGAGTTCCGGCTCTTTTGCCCGATATGGCATTGTATATAAATCCTTTAACAACGCCTTTTTCAACCAGTATCCGTTTGGCAGTAGTTACGCCTTCGCCGTCAAAAGGTGCACTTCCCAATCCTTTAGGCAGGATTCCGTTGTCACTGATTGAGAGTAGCTCAGATGCAAAAGGTTTGTTCATAGAATCCTTCAGAAAACTGGCACCCTGATTGACCCGCTCACCGGATAAGGCCGCGATGACACCTCCCAGGAGGGAGCCGGCAACTTCCGAATCAAATATGACGCTTACCCGTTGAGTAGCCACGGGAAGGGGATCCAGCAGGGCCAACGCTTTTTTTGCCGCAAGTTTTGCAATCTCTTCCAGCGGTTTCAATTCATTGAAAAAGACCCTGGAGCAACCCTCGTCACCCGGACTCTTTTGCTCACCTTTTTCAGCGACTACACTGGTCCCCAAATAGCAACCCGATGATTTATAGTTTTTTGAAAGGTCATTGGAATTGGCAATAAACACTTCACTTTCATTCTCACCATAGCTTGAGCCTGAACTACGCGTGATGCCCGGGTGAGCCAGCGCAAGCTTCTCCAGGTCCAGAGCCATCTGAATCTTACGATCCAGGGGAACCTTTGGGATTTCCGGATCAAATAATCCATCCACTTGTATTGAAGATGTATCGTCAGGTAGAACATTATTCTCATCGGGTGATGTCAGCTTCGCAAACTCAATCGCCCTTTTCAAGGTGTCTTCCAATGCTTTTTCAGACAGGTCGTTGGAGTGGCTGAATCCCATCCTTCCATCCACGATGACCCGGAATCCGATTCCGGCAGTGGCTGCTTCCTCGATCGTTTCGATTTCCCCGTTTAGTACCCTGACAGACAGGTTCCTGCTGGATTCAAGGTACACTTCGGCCGTTGAGGCCCCATTGTCCAGGCATTTCTGAACCAGATCGCTGGTAAGTTTTGTGTAGTTCATGGTTTGATTTTTACCTTTCGAGTTATCCTCTGCTCCCGCCTACATTAATCCCCCTTATCCTGACCGTAGGCTGTCCGGCTGAAACTTCGGCCGCCTGGCCTTTCCCGCAGATTCCGGGGCCGAAATCCAGGTCACTGCCAACGGCATCAACCTTGGAAATCACATCGAGACAAGAACCGATGAGGGTTGCTCCTTTAATTGGAACGGTTTTTTTCCCATTCTCAATCAAATAGGCCTCACGGCAGGTAAAGTTGAAAACGCCCGTGGTAGGGTTTACACTTCCTCCGCTGAGGCTCTGCACATAAATGCCTTTCTTGGTGGAAGCCAGAATATCAGCCGGGTCATCCTTGCCTTTTTCTATAAAAGTATTGGTCATGCGTGGAATCGGGATAAACCGGAAAGACCCTCTCCTGCCATTGCCAGTCCGTTCCATGCCCAATTGTCTGGCGCTCAGGACGTCAGTCATATACCCCCTGAGTATCCCATTCTCGATCAGAACGTTTCTTTTTGCTGTTGTGCCTTCGTCGTCATAATTAATTGTGCCCCGGAAATTTGGCAGGGTTCCGTCATCAACCATGGTAAAGCAGTCACTGGCGACTTTTTGTCCGACCCTTCCCGTAAAGACGCTCTCTTTTTTTGCAATACTGTCGGCTTCCAGAGGATGCCCCACAGCCTCGTGAACCAAAACGCCGCCCCATCCATTCTGCATCACTACATCCATCATGCCTGCCGGGGCGTCCTGTGCATCCAGCATGGCAATGGCTTCGCGGGCTGCATTTTTGGCAACGGTTTCGGGTGAAACCTGATCAAACATTTCAAAGCCTGAATGCAGGCTGAGCCTTTCCCGCGCCATATGCCTGGCTTTACCGTCGTCGCTCATGGCCTGGACAATGAAAAACAGCAAGGGTAGTTCATCTTTCAGATATACTCCTTCACTTGTGGCAATCACGCGGCTGCGGACTTCATCATAATAATCCACCATAGCCATTTTGATCCTGGGATCATAGTCCATCACAGCCTGGTTTGCTCTTTTCAATATGTCGATGCGGCTGGTATCGGCCACTTGCCCAAGTGGAACCTTAACAGTGATAAAGGAGTCCATTTTTGCAGCGGTAAGATTGACCGGTTTCGTCGGATTTCCGTTTAGGGCAACGAAGGAGGCCACCTCGGCAGCCCTCAGTAACTTTTCTTCGGTGATCTCATCGGTATAGGCATAGCCGGTTTTATTCCCTGCAACAACTCTGACTCCCGCTCCCTGACTGATTCCATACAATCCGCTTTTAAACTTCGATTCCTGCATGATGATCTGCCTTGAAACGCGGTTCTCGAGGTAAACATCCGCAAAATCGCCACCTTTCGCGAGTGCTTTTGCGATCACCTTTTGCAAAATGCCCTTATCCATATCCAGCCCTGGAGTTGCCAATTCCCCTGAACTGCATGACCATAAGTTTGTCATGAGAGCCGGTGTTGCGGCAACAAAAAGACTACCTTTTAAGCTCATTTCCAGGAATTTTCTTCTCGGAATATCCCTGACACTGTCATTTCCCATGGTCTTGTTGGTTTAGTAATGCACTAATTTGACGAAAAAAAGCCTGATTTCTTACTTGTCGGGGTAGAAAAGATTCAATTATGCTCCATCCGGATCTTTTTTTTCAAAACCTTGCAGTCTTCTAAAAAGAATATATATTTGCATCCGCTTTCGGGCGCTTAGCTCAGCTGGTTCAAAGCATCCCGACTTACGAGTCGGGAGGGTCACTGGCCAGTGAAGATTGAAATATTGGGGCGCTTAGCTCAGCTGGTTCAGAGCATCTGCCTTACAAGCAGAGGGTCACTGGTTCGAATCCAGTAGTGCCCACCCTGGAAATAGCCTTCTTTTGGAAGGCTATTTCCATTTTCAGCCATTCTATGCATCTATATAGGCATGTATACAGTCTATATTCTCTACTCTGCAGGTTTGGACCGATATTATATCGGACAAACCAATGACCTTTCCGGTCGTCTCAGGCGCCATGCTCAAAGTAATCAAGGTTTTACCTCGAGAGGAAAACCCTGGGAATTGATTTATTACGAGGATTGGGAGAGTCGTTCGGCTGCCTGCCACCGGGAGCTTGAAATCAAGGGTTGGAAAAGCCGTGATCGGATCATTGAGTTGATCCGGGCTCGTTGAGTGCATCCCGACAAGTCGGGAGGGTCACTGGTTCGAATCCAGTAGTGCCCACCCTGGAATAGCCTTCTTTTGGAAGGCTATTCCCATTTTCAGACATTTCATGCATCTGCATGGTCAATCTATACAGTCTATTCCACAAGTGTACGGGACTATTTTATTACCAGTCTGATTACGGAGTTTTCGATTCTGGCAAAGTAAATACCGGAAGGCAATCCTTCTATGGAAATCTGAACCGGATTCGGGGCATCCCTGGCGATGGTTGTTCTCAGCAGTTGTCCACCTGAACTATAGAGATCGATTTTGGCCTTTTTATCGGTTATTCCCGCAATGAAAGCCACGTTAACCGCAGGGTTGGGGTAGAGCGACAGAACCGGCATTTCCGTTGCTGGAATAGCAGTCAGGTCGAGGCTTTTTGACACCCCGTCAATCCGGGTATCTGCACCATTTGTAAGCCAGCCCAGGGAGAATCGGGCAAAATACATCTGATAGGTTTCATATTCACCAGCTTCGTAGTACATCCCGATGGAACCATCCTGGAGCACGGTCAGGGAAGAGT
>CAZEKJ010000049.1:0-35504 GCA_964512915.1 uncultured Porphyromonadaceae bacterium | reverse complement strand
TGCCACTCCGCAGCGCTCTACCACCGGATTCGACGGGCGGCGCCTCAACATGCTATTGGCCGTGCTGGAAAAAAGAGCCGGTTTCCGGCTCGCTTCAAAGGATGTGTTCCTGAATATGGCCGGCGGACTCCGGATCACCGACCCGGCAACCGATCTGGCCATTATATCGGCAATTTTATCTTCCGATAAGAATTCCCCGATCGATCAATCCTTCTGTTTTACGGGGGAAGTAGGCCTCTCAGGCGAGATCCGGCCTGTAAACCGTATCGAAACCCGCATCGCCGAAGCCGACCGCCTGGGGTTTGGTAAGATATTCATCCCGGCCTTCAATAAAAAAGGCCTCGATCCCAAGAGGTATCGAATTGAGATCGTGTCACTAAGGCATTTGGGGGATCTGTTAAAGGCATCGCTGTAGGGGCTGCGACAGAAAGGCAAAGGGCAAAGGGCAGAAGGCAAAAATGAGTAAAAAGAAAGATGGACTAAGAAAGAAGGGGCTTTCGCACTTACTTGATTATAAATCAACTACAGTATCAACTTCATTCCTTTTTCTTATCCCTTACTACTAATTTTTGCCTTCTGCCCTTTGCCCTTTGCCCTTTTTGTCCCACCCCCGTCTAGAAATCATCAAAATCACTTTTCTTCCGCTTCACCGCCTTGCCCCCGGCCGGTCCCACGCTTTCGCAGCCGAGTGGATCGCGCATGAACAGTGGCCGCTCGAAATCTTCCTGAGAAACGTTCAGATCAGGATCGGCATAAACCTTTTGCATAAACATGGCCCAGATCGGAAGAGCCATGTTAGCTCCCTGTCCAAGCTCATGATTCTGGAAATGAACCATCTTGTCCTCACCACCGGTCCAGGCCACACCCACCAGATTGGGCACGATGCCTACGAACCAGCCGTCGGCATAGCTGTTGGTGGTTCCTGTTTTTCCGGCTATCGGATTGGTAAACAGATATTTGTGTCTCAGTCTTGCACCGGTACCGCCGGGACTAGTCACCCCTTTCATCATATATAACATCTTATAGGCGGTCTCCTCGCTCATGGCGACCTCTTCGTGCGTGCTGAATGCACCCAGCAGGTTTCCGTTCTTGTCCTCAATGCGCGTCACCATGATCGGTTCCACCCAGAAACCCTTGTTTGCAAATGCAGTAAAAGCGCCGGCGACCTCATAAACAGGCAAGTCTACAGCACCTACGCATATCGGAATAACCGGTTCGATGTGAGATCTGATCCCTACTTTTCTGGCTACGGAAATCACCGCCTCAGGATTGAACTGCTTCATCACCCAGGCCGATATCTGGTTAAGGGATTTGGCAAGCCCGGTGCGGAGGGTTACCATCTGGCCATCCAGCTCCTTGGTGTCGGAATACTGGGGCTCATAGGTATTGTCCTCAATCCCGTTGAAGTTTCCGATAAAGGTAACGGTGGTATTGGGAACTTCATAACAGGGGGAATACCCGTTCTCCATGGCCACGGTATAGACGAAGGGCTTGAAAACCGATCCCACCTGGCGTTTTCCCTGCATGATGGCATCGTACTGGAAATGCCGGTAATCCGGTCCGCCGACATACGCCTTCACATAGCCGGTTTGCGGGTTAAGGGCTATAAAGGCCGACCGGAGGAAGCGCTTGTAATACCGGATGGAATCCATCGGGGTCAACACGGTATCCCGGGTTCCTTTCCAGGTAAATATTGACATCTGTGCGGGTGTGTTGAAGAGAAGGCGGATCGAATCGTCAGATAGTTTTTGCTCCCGCTTGTGGATGCGGTACCGTTCACTGGACAGCATGGCAAGCCGCATGGAGGTCTCCATTTCTTCATCCGAAACGGAATTGGCAAAGGGCGCCCGCCTGAATCTTCTGAGCTCCTTTTCGAAACTCTTCTGTAAATCCAGACTAAGATGGTCCGTCACAGCCTGTTCGGCATACTCCTGCATGCGCGAATCAATGGTTGTATAGATCTTGAGGCCGTCCCGGTATAAATTATAGGGAGTGCCGTCAGGTTTGGTATGCTTGTAGCAAAAGCCCCTGAGCGGATCGGCCTCCCAGGCCTCGGCGGCTTCGGCACGGGTAGGTTTTCGCTCCGTGAGGACCTGACGGAGATACTCCCTGAAATAGGTTGCCCGGCCAACTTTGTGGTCCACAGGATGATAATCCAGCCCCAGATCCATAGCTTTCGCGATTTGAACAGTTTTCGCATCGGCATATCCCCGATCGCCCATTTTTTCCAGCACCACATTTCTGCGGGGGAGGGTATTTTTCATGCCGAATCGCCTCGGATTGTATAAGGATGGGTTCTTGGCCATTCCGGCCAGCATCGCAGCCTCATGGATCAGAAGCAGGTTGGCCGGCTTATTGAAATAGACCCAGGAGGCAGTCTGTATACCCTCGGCATTGTTAACGAAACTCAGTTTATTCAGATAAAGGGCCAGAATCTCCTCCTTGGTAAATGTCTTCTCGAGCTTAACGGCGATGACCCATTCCTTGAACTTACGTATGGCAAAAAAGAGCGGGTTGCGATATTCTTCCCTTGGAAACAGGTTTTTTGCCAGCTGCTGCGTCAGCGTACTTCCACCGCCGGTATCCTGCCTCAGAATCAGACTCTTGACCAGAACCCGCATCAATCCTCTGAAATCGATACCCGAATGCTTGTAATACCGTTGGTCCTCAATGGCCACGATCGCATCAATCATATAGGGAGAGATCTGATCATAGGTCACATTATCACGATTCTCCTGTACCGAGAAAAAACTTCCGAGCAACTCACCGTCATCCGAAATAACCTGTGTTGCTTCCAACAGGGTCGGGTTCTCCAGCTCATCAAAAGAGGGCATTTTTCCCAGCCAGCCGAACGAGATGAAGGTGAACATCAGAAAAACTAACACAGCTCCTCCGGCATAGATCATCCAGAAGGTTTTGAGGTATTTGGGGGTTTTATCTTGCGGCTCCATCATACTGGAATTAACGGGCGAATTTAAGAAATATTTTGGGCACAAGGGCACGGGGGCACGGGGACACAAGGGCACGGGGGCACAAGGGCACAAGGGCACAAGGGCACAAGGGCACGGGGGCACAAGGGCACGGGGGCACAAGGGCACAAGGGCAGTTGGTGGACTTGTGAAAAAAAACAATCTAATTTCTCCACTTTGGTCAGAGTACTGCATATAAATACTTTGGACAGATAAAATTTAAACCCATGGATAAATCATTGGAGAATCTGGAAGTTTATAAAAAAGCACTAGAGGTTTCAGGTATGAGCTATCAACTATTCAAGAAAATCCCATTTAAACTTCAATCGACAGGCTATCAGTTTCTTAATGCTTCCGATTCAATCGGTGCAAACATTGCGGAGGGATACGGACGTGGAACATTTAAAGACCGTAAAAACTTTATGATGATTGCCCGGGGCTCACTGTACGAAACATTTTATTGGCTGTCGCTGCTCGAAGAAAGAAATTTAATTGATGCTCATAGTATTAACGATTATAAAACACAACTGACTCATTTAGCGCGACTAATCTACGGTTACACTAAATACCTCAAATCCAAAATCCCCTAAACCCCGTGCCCTTGTGCCCTTGTGCCCTTGTGCCCCAACTTTCCCCAACCCCCAAGCTATATCTTCAGAAATTTGTTTCATATTTGCGGAAATTTTAAGAACCCCTTCTAAAATGGCTGAGAATCTTGTAATTGTGGAATCGCCTGCAAAGGCAAAAACCATTGAGAAGTTCCTGGGTAAAGACTTCCTGGTAAAGTCCAGCTTCGGACATGTCCGGGATCTGGCTAAAAAAGAGTTCGGTATAAACGTTAAAAAGAATTACGAACCGCACTATATTATATCTGCCGACAAGAAAAAAGTGGTAAGTGAGCTGAAGAAGCTTGCACAGGAGGCCAAGTGTGTATGGCTGGCTTCCGACGAGGACCGCGAAGGGGAGGCTATTGCATGGCACCTGGCGGAAGTGCTGGATATCCCTGCGGAAAAAACACGGCGAATCGTTTTTCATGAAATCACCAAGGATGCGATACTCAGGGCGATTGAGAATCCCCGCATGATTGACCATCATCTTGTCAATGCGCAGCAGGCACGCAGGGTGCTCGACAGGTTGGTGGGATTTGAACTGAGTCCTGTTCTTTGGAAAAAGATCAAGCCATCCCTGTCGGCCGGAAGGGTTCAGAGCGTAGCCGTGCGGCTCCTGGTTGAACGCGAACGCGAGGTGCTGAATTTCAAGTCGGTGCCTGTTTATCGGGTTTCCGCTATTTTTAATGTGGCTGGACCTGATGGTTCACCCATGGAAGTGAAGGCTGAACTCGACCGAAAATTCTCAACCCGTGAGGAGACCCTGGCCTTTCTTGAGAGCTGCAAATCGGCGGGCTTTACCGTTGAAGCCGTAGAAAAAAAGCCACTCAAGAAATCACCGGCACCGCCTTTCACAACCTCCACCCTTCAGCAGGAGGCTAGCCGGAAGTTCAATTTCTCGGTTTCGCAAACCATGGCGATCGCCCAGAAGCTTTACGAAGCCGGTCAGATTACCTATATGCGTACCGACTCGGTGAACCTATCCGACCTGGCCATCAATACAACCAAAAAAGAGATCCTGGGCGAGTTCGGGGAAAAATACCTGAAGGTTCGCCAATACAAGACAAAATCCAAGGGAGCCCAGGAGGCGCATGAAGCCATCAGGCCGACCTATATGGAGAAGCACGAGATCAGCGGCAGCGCCAATGAAAAGAAGCTGTATGAGATGATCTGGAAACGCACCATCGCTTCCCAGATGAGTGAAGCCCAACTGGAGAAAACTACCGTGAGTATCAGGATCTCCAATCGCAGTGAGATGCTGGTTGCCACCGGTGAGGTGCTGCTGTTCGACGGTTTTATCCGCGTTTACCGGGAAAGTTCCGATGAGGAAAACGGTGAAAACGGCTCCTCCCTGATCCCGCCGCTGAAACAGGGACAGGATCTTCCGCTGGATTCGATGGAAGCCATGCAGCGCTATCCGAACTCACCGGCCCGGTATACGGAGGCAAGCCTGGTTAAAAAGCTTGAAGAGCTCGGAATCGGCCGTCCGTCAACCTACGCGCCGACGATCTCGACGATCCAGAACCGTGAATACGTGGTTAAGGAGGACCGCAACGGGATTATCCGCGAACTTGACGGCCTGAAACTCAAAAGCGGCAAGGTGACCGGCTTTGTTAAAAACGAAAAATCGGGATTCGAAAAATCAAAGCTGTTCCCAACTGATATTGGAATGGTAGTCACCGATTTCCTTATAGAACACTTCGGCAATATTGTAGACTTTAATTTCACTGCAAATGTTGAGGAGAGTTTTGATGAAATCGCCGAGGGTTCGCTGGTCTGGCAGGAGATGATCGACAAATTTTACAAGCCCTTCCATGAGCAGGTGGATTCTACCGAAAAAAACACAACAAGAAGTTCCGGCGAACGGATGATTGGCAATCACCCCGAATCCGGCGAACCGGTGTTCGTAAAGATCGGCCGCTACGGACCGATGGCCCAGATCGGTGAAGCCCAGGAAGGCAGTAAGCCACGATTTGCAAGGCTTGCAAAGGGACAGCTTATCGAAACCATAACCCTTGAGGAGGCTCTCAAACTCTTTGCACTTCCAAGAAACCTGGGGGAATTTGAAGGCAAGGACATTTCAGTCGGTGTGGGACGGTTTGGCCCGTACGTCAGGCATAAAACCGATTTCTACTCCCTGAAAAAGGGCGTTGATGATCCGATGACCGTGACCCTCGAACGCGCCGTAGAGCTGATCCTGGAGAAACGAAGCGCCGACCTGCAGAAGGTTATACGCGAATTTGAAGAGGCGCCCGACCTGAAAGTTCTTAACGGACGCTTCGGTCCCTACATTTCCTATCAGAAGAAAAACTACAAGATCCCGAAAAGTATGGATCCGGCTTCGCTCAACCTCGATGACTGCATGAAGCTGATCGAAAAGAGTCCCTCTGTTAAGAAATAGGTCACATGAAGTCGTTGCAAGAAATCCAGCTCTACTTTGATCCGGTTGAACCTCTGAACATTAAAGGCGACGAGCGTGTACTCAGCACCCTTGCCGATCAGTTTCTTGTACACCGCACCAAATCAGCCCTCAGCGCTCCCGACGAAACCCGGATTTTCCTCATGGGTGTTGGAAATCCGGATCAGGCCAATGCCATCCGTGAATGGCTTTTCGGGCTGGCTGCGCTTCCAACGCTGGGCATGATCATAGACCTGGGAAACCTTAAGAAAGGCAAGAGCGCGGCCGACACAAGGATCGGGCTTGCCGATGTCATCACGGAGCTGGGAAAAGCGCAGAAAATCATCATCATCCTGGGAGCCTCAAGGCATGAAACCCTGGTTTACGGAAAAGCTTACAATAACCTCGAGACGCCCTACAACCTCACAGTGATCGACCCGGTCATTGACTGCATGCCGGAGGAGCATGCCGCCCGGAGCCTCTATCTCAGTGCATTAACCACCGATCCCGCCGGGCATCTTTTCGATTTCGTCCACCTAGGATATCAGACATACCTCACCGACCCCGGAAGCTTCGACCGGCTTGATGAGTTGTTCTTTGAGCATCATCGCCTGGGTGCCCTGCGCGAAGACCTTCGTGAAGCAGAACCGGTTTTTCGCAATACCGATATACTTGATTTCTCCATGTCGGCCATCCGGCAGACCGAAGCCCCCGGTGTGATTCATCCCTCGGCCAATGGACTCACCGCCGAAGAGGCCTGCCAGCTGACACGCTTTGCCGGTCTCAGCGACAAGCTTTCCCTTATGGCCCTTTCAGGGTTTGACCAGGAGCGTGATCTGAACGGCCAGACCTCGGGTCTTGCTGCCGAGATGGTCTGGTTCTTCCTGCAGGGGATCAGCCAGCGAAAAGCAGATTATCCGTTTTCCGACATCCGCCAATATCAGAAATATATAATAAGCCTTCCAAAATCAGGCCATGAGCTGACCTTCTATAAGAGTCCGAACACCAGCCGCTGGTGGGTTGAAGTGCCCTACCCCGATCCAAAACACCCCAGATCGCTATTCATCGCCTGCTCCTACCGGGATTACCAGGTTGCCAGCGAAGGGGAGATCCCCGACCGCTGGTGGAACCATTACCGGAGAATATCCTGATATTATTAGCATACTTAATGCGGCCCGGCTGCGTTAATAATGTTGCTGTGTATTGATATTTTCGCTTATTTTACTGTCTTAAAATTGAGCATGAGGAAGTTCTGCATTGATGGGGTAGCTGTGATAATCCTGACCATTCTGGCCGGGGCATCCCTTTTTTCCCAACAGGATCCGCAGTTCACCCAGAACATGTTTAACCACCTGGCTTTCAATCCCGGATTTGCCGGCAGCCAGGGCATGCTGAGTGCCACCGCCATCAACCGCCAGCAGTGGATGGGGTTCGAGGGAAACCCGAAAACCACACTTTTCAGCGTTCACGCTCCGGTAAAACCTTTCGGAATCTCCAGCGGTGTCGGCCTGAATTTTATGGATGACAAGCTGGGTTTCGAAAAAAACATGGCCTTCAACCTCTCCTATGCCTACCGGATTGAACTCGGAACCGGAAGCCTGGGTATCGGGCTGAATGCCGGCCTCCTTAGTAAATCCCTAAACGGCAAATGGGTAATCCCCGATAGTGACAACCACATACCCGCCACACAGGACCCATCCATACCCGACGAACAGGTTTCCACCATGGCATTTGACATGGGACTGGGCTTGTTTTACAACACAGACCGTTTCTATGCAGGCGTGTCAACCAACCACCTGCTGCAGCCCCTGATTGACTATGGTTCCGGAGCTATGACCCGCATGGCACGGCACTATTACGGAACGGCCGGCTATCTGATTAAATTATCAAACCCGATATTCGAAATTCAACCCTCAGTCTACTTCAAAACGGACGGAGCCTCCTACCAGGTTGATGTTAATACAATGGTCATATACAATAAAAAGTTCTGGGGAGGCGTTACCTACAGGCTCGGAGATGCCGTGGCCTTTATGGCTGGCACCGAACTGGCTAACGGAATGAAGGTAGGAATCTCCTACGACTTCACTACCTCGGCCATCGGAGCCTACAGCAATGGAACCGTGGAATTCATGATCGGTTACAATCTTGAAGTAGGCGCGGAAAAGTTCTCCCAGCGGTACAGAAGTGTGAGATTTTTATAATTCAATTATGAAGAAACTTGTTTTCCTTGGCTTGATCGCGGTACTGGTTCTGTCTGGATGCAGCAGCACCGGTAACGGCGAGCTGATTGGTGTTCAGAAAAGGGAAAAATGGTTTGAACCCGATCCCTATGGCATGGTTAAAGTGCCTATGGGTTCGTTTGTGGTCGGGCCCAGCGATGAGGATCCAACCTTTGCCATGAACTCGCAGTCGAAAACCATTTCCGTGGATGCCTTCTGGATGGATGAAACGGAAATCACCAATAACGAATACCGCCAGTTTGTCCATTGGGTCATTGATTCCATTACCCGCCGCAAACTGGGCGAACAGTTCCCCGACGACTACCTGATCTCGGAAGATGAATTCCAGAATCCGATTGAACCCCCGCTGATCAAATGGGACACCAGGATCGATAACCGTGACGAAGAGGTGCTTGCTGCACTGGAAGACATGTATCTTCCTGAAAATGAGCGTTTTTTCAGGCGCAAGGATCTGGACACCAGAAAGCTCACCTATGAATATCAGGATATCGATTACCAGGAGGCAGCCACAGAAACCCGCAACTACAAGCGCTCCATTCAGAATTCCGATAAAACCCAGGATTTTTACAAGGATGAAGAGCTGGTTTCAGACCGATCCAGATTCGTAAAAACCTATAAGATAAACATTTACCCAGATACACTTTCCTGGATTTCTGATTTTACCTACAGCTACAACGATCCGATGGCCAAGATGTATTTCTGGCATCCCGGATTTGATGACTATCCGGTTGTGGGCGTAACCTGGGAACAGGCAAAAGCTTTCTGTGTTTGGAGAACCCAGTACCACAACAACTACCTCGCTACAGAAAAGGGCGGTGCCTCGGTTCAGAATTACCGGCTCCCTACCGAATATGAATGGGAATATGCAGCCCGCGGAGGCCGGAACGTATCGATGTATCCCTGGGGAAGTCCCTATACCCGTGATGAAAAAGGCTGCTTTTTGGCTAATTTCAAACCGCTTCGGGGTAATTACGTGGACGATGGTTTCCTGAAACCCTCACCCGTTGGCTCTTACGATCCCAACGATTTCAACCTCTATGACATGGCAGGTAACGTGGCCGAGTGGACCAATTCCGCATTTGACGAAGCGGCATACAGCTTCACCCACGACCTCAATCCAAATTACGAATACAATGCACTGCCCAATGAACCGGCCGTTATGAAGCGCAAGGTGGTTCGCGGGGGTTCCTGGAAAGATATTGCCATCTACCTCCAGGCCGGAACCCGGGCATATGAATATCAGGATTCAGCCAAATCCTATATCGGATTCCGCTGCGTCCGCTCAACCATGGGAATCGAAAAATAGTACCCGTAAGGGCGTCCTGCGGACGCCCCTGAAACATAAACCGAATAATTTAACACCAAATGACAATACGTGAATTAGTAGTGACCAGAGGCTGGAAAAAAACCATGGCTAAACTCTATGCCTGGGGCGCCAGCGTTGTGATGATCGGTGCTTTGATGAAGCTGGAGCATTTCCCCCTGTCAAGTTATTTCCTGATCGCAGGATTGGGAACGGAAGCCATCATTTTCTTCTTCTCGGGCTTCGAGCCGGTGCCCGAAGAGTGGGAATGGGATCGCGTTTATCCCGAACTGGCCGATAAGACCAACAAGGTTGAAAGAAAAGCCAGACAGGCAGCACCAGTAGCACAGGCAACCTCCGGTACCGCTCTCCAGAAGTTCGACGAAATGCTCCTGAAGGCAGAAATCACTCCCGAACTGTTTACCAAGCTTGGGAACGGCATGAAGTCACTCGCCGATAACGCCGGCAAGATGACAGACCTCACCCATGCGCATGTGGTTACCTCCCACTTCACCGAAAGCATGCGTGAAGCATCTGACAATCTGAATTCCTTCAGCGATGCCTACATGCGTTCAACGGAAGAACTGACCAAGTCGACGAATACCATCACGCAGTCCTATACCCGTACCGCCGACCAGATCGGTAAACTTACCCAGGCCGGCCAGGATTATGTGGATCAGCTGGAAAAGATGAACAAGAAGCTTGCCTCCCTTAATAAGGTGTATGGCAATATGCTGACCGCAATGAATACGAAAGAAGAAGTTTAACACGGTGATCCGCTGAATTATTAATTATGGCACAACCCAAGCTGACACCCAGGCAACGAATGATCAACATGATGTATTTGGTGCTGACAGCATTGCTGGCACTGAATGTATCTAAAGAGACCCTGGATGTTATCGCGAAAGTGGATAAAAGCCTCAATGAGACTATTGAGAACTTTGCATCCAAAAACAACATAACCTATTCTGCCTTTGAATCCGCTTACCAGCAGAACCCAGTGAAAGTGGCTCCCTGGAAGAATAAGGCAGATTCTGTAAGGTCCCAGTCACAAGCCCTTATCGACAAGATCAACCAATACAAATGGGAGATCGTTCGGGAAGCTGATGGCAAGAATGCCAAAATCGACAGTATCAAGTCGATGGAAGACCTGAATATCCCGGCCCAGATCATGATCGTTGAGACCATTCAGACACCTGCAGGAAGAATAAGCCGCGGACAGGATTTAAAAAATTCGATCTCGGATTACAAAAATTTCCTGCTAAGCATTATCAATACCGGTGATTCCGTGCTGGCCTACTCCATCCGGAGAAGCCTTGCAGTGGATGATATAAAAGGCACCACCCGCGAGCCCAGCCGTTCCTGGGAACAGGATAACTTTGAATACCTTCCCCTGATCGGAACCATCACCCTGATGTCAAAAATGCAATCCGATGTAAGGAACGCCGAATCAGATGTACTGAACTACCTGTATGGCGGCATCGATGCCGAATCCTACAAGTTCAGTTCTCTGAAACCGGTGGTGATCCCAACCACCTCAAAGGTGGTTTTCCAGGGCAATCCTTACGAGGCTGAAATCTTCCTCGCCGCATTCGATACCACCATGAACCCTGAAATAACGGTAGGCGGAAATCGCATTGAGGTACGTGACGGACGAGGACTCTTCCGCACAGGCACCAGCAAGGTCGGATCCTTTACCTGGGGCGGATTAATCCGGTTTACCGGTCCCGACGGATCCACAAAGAGTTTTTCTTTCGAGGATAAATATGAGGTAGCACCGCCTTCCCTGGTTGTTTCCCCAACCAAAATGAACGTATTCTACAAAGGGCTTGACAACCCGGTTGATGTTTCGGTACCGGGCGTGCCCGCCTCAAAGGTTACCGCAACCATGACCAACGGAGACCTGAAGATGGTTGAGCCCGGAAAATACCTGGCCCGGCCGTCAACCGACCAGGGTGAAGCCATCATCAGCGTTTCGGCTGAAATTGATGGAGTTAAAACCCCGATGGGAACAAAAAACTTCCGCCTGCGCCGTGTTCCCCCTCCAGTAGCAAAAGTGGCAGGCAAACCCGGAGGGAAAATCGCCAAGAATGAGCTGACTGCTCAAACGGGAGTTGTTGCTGAACTGGAAGAGTTTCTGTTTGACATGAAATTTACGGTAAAGAGCTTTAAGGTTACCGTTTTCAGCGGTGGGGCAGGTGGATTCCTGAAAGATGAACTTTCCGGAAGCAACGGCATCACAGCCAAGCAAAAAAGCCTGATTTCCGGAGCGGCCCGGGATGCCCGCGTAATTTTTGACGATATCGTTGCCATGGGAGAAGACGGGATCGCCCGTACCCTTCCGGCAATCACATTTACGATTCAATAGAAAATGACCGAGATGAAAAAAGCTGGATTATTAGTTGCCCTGATCCTGATTACCGGTACCATGCTGGTTCAGGCGCAGGTTCAAACCCAGGATACAGCAAAACTGAACGATCAGGCTACCTGGTCGGGCGTGGATCTGGTATACAAGAAAGATCATATCTTCAGCAAGAAGCCGATCGCTTATCCCCATGTCCGCGAAGCCGACATCATGTGGTCCAAAGTGGTCTGGAGACAGATCGACCTGCGCGAAAAGATGAATCAGTCCCTCTACTTCCCCACCGAACCAATCGGCGGACGGATGAGCCTGATTGATGTACTCCTGGAGTCTGTAAAATCGGGCGGTCTGCAAGCCTATTCGGCCAACGACGACCTGAACGAATTCAAGGAACCGGTAACCTATCAGCAGGTCCTGGAAGAGTTCGATGCCAAGGACCAGGTAACAGAGGTTTTCAATGTGAATACCAACCGGTACGACAGCGTAACCGTTAAAGGTGAAATCCGCACCAACGAGGTTCAGCAGGTTCTGATCAAGGAGATGTGGTTTTTCGACCGCAAGCGTTCTGTTCTGGACGTCAGGGTGATCGGCATATGCCCGATCCGGATCATTCCGGCAGAGGGTGATTCAACGCTGGAAAACCTGAACCGGAAGAAACTCTTCTGGGTAAAGTATCCGGAAGCACGCCCGTTTCTCGCACAAAAGGAAGCTTTCAACAGCTTTAACGACTCCGAGATGCGGAGCTTCGACGAGATATTCTACAAGCGCTTCTTCGACGGTTTTATCGTGCAGGAATCAAACGTTTACAACAACCGCATGATCCGCGACTATACCATCGGGATTGAAACTTTGCTGGAAGCGGAAAGGATTGAAAATTTGATATTCCAGTTCGAGCACGATCTTTGGGAGTATTAGTTAAGGCAGAAGGGCAGGAGGGCAGAAGGGCAGGAAGTAAAGGCTTAAGTCTTTAATTTTTAAGATTTAATACTTTACTTTTTGCCCTCCTGCCCTTTTGCCCTTTTGCCCTAAACAAACCCATTCCCGAGCTTTAATTTAACCTCATCCACCATCATCCGTATCTGCTGCTCGTCCTCTTTTCGGCAGATCAGCAAGGCATCCTCTGTGTCAACAATGATGAAGTCGTCGAGGCCCTGGATTACGGTGAGTTTTCCCTTGGGAACATGAATCATGTTACGGTTGGCTCCAAAGCCCATTACCGTAGCATTGCCGATGGCATTCTGCGCTGAGTCCTTATCAGTATGCTCATACAGGCTTCCCCAGGTCCCCAGATCTGACCATCCGAAATCGGCGCACTGAACAAACACGTTATCAGCCTTCTCCATCAGGCCATAGTCAATCGAGATTTTATCGCAGGCTCCGTAAACCTGCCGGATGAAGGCCGTTTCTTCGGTCGTTCCATACGCGTTGGCCCCATCACGGAAGAGGCTCTCCATATCCGGAAGATATTTGGTGTAGGCATTCTCAATCGCCTTTAACGACCAGATAAACATTCCGGAGTTCCAGAAAAAGTCACCGCTCTCCACAAAGATCTTCGCCAACTCCAGGTTGGGTTTCTCGGTGAAAGTCTTTACCCGTTTAAGGCACTTGATCCCTTCAAAATCCTCCGTTCCGTTAACCTGAATGTATCCGTATCCGGTTTCCGGACGGCTGGGCATGATCCCCAGGGTGAGCAGAACGTCGCGCCGGCGCACGAAATCCAGTCCCTGGTTGATGACCCTGATAAACTCGGCTTCATTACTGATCAGGTGATCTGACGGTGCCACAATAATGTTGGCATCCGGGTTCAGCCGCGCAATCCGCTGATTGGCATACGCAATGCAGGGTGCGGTGTTTTTACGCAAGGGTTCCAGCAAAACCTGGTCGGCCCGCATGTCGGGTATCTGTTCCAGGATCAGTGCGCCATACTCTTCATTGCTGACGATAAGAATATTCTCAAACGGACAGACCGTGCGGTAACGGTCAATCGTTTGCTGCAGGAGCGACCTGCCTGTGCTGAGGATATCCAGGAACTGCTTCGGATGGCGGGTGCGGCTGTACGGCCAGAAACGGCTTCCGATTCCGCCTGCCATAATGACGACAAAGGTGTTCTTATCCATAAAAAGGTTAGGAATATCGCAGGTTTATAGTAACCTAAATTACTAATGATTCTTGAATTTCCGCCATGGCATGAACTGAATAAATCCGATTGCTGATCTTTTCGCGGCACTGAAAGCGGTTTCTCATTTTTTCACCCTTGATAAAGGTTCTTCCGTTTCGCAGGGTGAACACTGCTCCTTCCGGAAGATCAACCACACGCTGTATTCCGGATTCCTCTCCTGCCAGTCCCAGTGCACGATACATCGCTTCACAAGCACCCGAGCCGATGCGCTCACGCTTAAAATAACACTGAACCACCGCCTTCGAAACCGCTGGTTCAAGAATTCCGGATTCAATAACCTGTTTCAGCATCAGCCTGAATTCATGCTTCCACTCCTCACCGTGCGGCCGGGCCCTCCTGCCATATCTCTTCCATATCCGGAAATGTGCAACCTCATGGGCCAGCGTGATCAGAAATTCCACCGGGTGCATGTCGTGATTCAGCGTAATCACCGCCCTTTTGCCCTTAGTGGGTATCCGGAAATCACCATGTTTAGTAGTGCGCGTCCTGGAAAGCCTGAATTGTATATCGGCACCTGTAAGCCACTCGTCCAGAAGCGCCTCCGAGCCAGGCACCAGCCGCTTTTTCCAAATATCCGGGATGTTGAGCATGGGCGCAATATTATGGATTTTATCTCTATCTTAGTTTCAATTTCCCTGCACGATGAGACTCTTTCAGAATCTTGGCCGATATGTGATCTTCATCCGGCGGGTTTTCTCCCGGCCTGAGAAGCACGGTCTCTATTTCAGGCAGGTATTCAGGGAAATAGACAAGCTCGGGGTTTCGTCACTGGGTATCGTGGCCATCATATCCTTTTTTATCGGCATGGTCGTGATCATCCACATGACCACAAGCATCAGCAACCCCCTGATTCCCGCCTATTATAACTCCTTCACCACCCGTGATGTCCTCATCCTTGAGTTCTCCTCCTCGGTCCTCTGCCTGATCCTTGCAGGTAAAGTCGGATCGAATATCTCGTCTGAGATAGGAACCATGCGGATCACCGAACAAATCGATGCCCTGGAAACCATGGGGGTCAACTCGGCCTCCTACCTCGTTCAGCCCAAAATTATCGGGATGATGCTGATCATTCCGGTCCTGGTCATCCTCAGTATTTTTATCGGGCTTCTGGGTGGCTGGTTCATCGCAGTGGTTGGCAATATGATGACCTCTTCCGATTACCTGCAGGGAATACGGTTTGATTTTCATCCCTATAAAGTTTTTTATACCCTGATAAAGTCGGTGGTTTTTGCCTTCATTATCACCTCTGTTTCAGCCTATCACGGTTATTACACCCAGGGAGGCGCACTGGAAGTGGGCCGCTCCAGCACGCTTGCCGTGGTTTGGAGCATGATCCTGATCCTGATCTCCAACTATTTGATTACACAGATAATGATCGGATGATCAGGGTTGACAACATATCAAAAACCTTTGATGAAAAGGCTGTCCTCACGGATATCTCGGCAACATTTGACGAGGGGCGCGCCAACATGATCATCGGAAGGAGCGGATCAGGCAAAACGGTACTGTTGAAATGCCTGATCGGAATGTTCGAGCCCGATTCCGGGGACGTCTGGTACGATGCCAACCGGTTTACCGAACTGGATCCCGACCAGCAGCGCACCTTCCGGCAGCAGATGGGGGTGGTGTTCCAGGGCGGCGCCCTCTTTGATTCACTCACAGTGGAACAAAACGTGCGGCTCCCCATGGACTTTTTTACCTCCTGGAGCCGGAACGAAAAAAAGGACCGGGTCAATTTTTGCCTCGAAAAAGTTAACCTGCCGGGAGTCAACCGCCTATTTCCTGCCGAGCTCAGCGGCGGCATGAAAAAGCGTGTGGCTATAGCGAGGGCGATTGCCCTCAACCCCCGGTACCTTTTCTGCGATGAACCCAACTCAGGGCTCGATCCGCAAACAGCCATCGTAATCGACAAGCTCATCCGGGAAATAACCGTTGACTTTAACATCACCACCGTTATCAATACCCACGACATGAACTCGGTGATGGAGATCGGTGACCATATCCTTTTCCTCTCCGACGGAGCCAAATGCTGGGAGGGATCCAACAATGAAATTCTAACGAGCGGCAACAAAGTGCTCAATGATTTCGTTTTTGCATCGGAACTGATGAAACGATTCAAATGAAACGACTCTTCCCTGCCCTGCTGGTATTCCTTGTGATCCTGCCTCTTTCATGCAACAGGGGAGAATCCTCAGGTAAAACGGATGTCATCGGCGAGGAAAAAATGGTGAACCTTCTGATCGAAACGCACCTGGCCGATGCCATCCTGTCAAAGGATGTGAATGCGCTCGATCACAGGAAAGACATGGCGCTCTATTTCTATCCCTCCGTTCTGGAGAAATATGGCGTTACCCGCGCCCAGATGGATTCCTCCGTCGCCTACTACATCCGTAATCCTAAAATCTATCTCCGGATTTACGACAAGGTGCTGAAGGAGCTGGAAAAAGACAAAGGGGAAATCAAGCCCAAGGACTCTATTGAATAACGGATGCCAAAGTTCTCCGCCCACTGCATTTACCCCGTGACCTCACCGCCGTTGCCTTTCGGTATCATTGAGACCGATAACGACGGCACTATTTTGAAAATCAGGGATACAGGAGGGAAACCCGTTGAAGAGGCCGGCCTCGAATTCCATAACGGAATCATTGTTCCGGGATTTATCAATGCACATTGCCATCTTGAACTCTCACACCTTAAGGGGCTTATTCCCGAGAATACCGGACTAACCGAATTTGTAACATTCGTTACAAAAATCCGGAATATCGATCCGGAAGAAATCCGGAGTGCCATCCTGAATGCCGACAGTTCCATGCAATCCGAAGGTATTGTGGCTGTTGGCGATATCAGCAACACCGCCGATACCGCCGAAATCAAGAAAACCAGCCCGATCCGTTACCATACCTTTCTTGAGGTCTATGGATTTGATCCGACCACCGCCCAATCCCGTTTCAACGAAGTCTTTAATCTTTCTTCTTTCTTCTTCAATCTTTCGCCTTTCGCCTTTCGACTTTCGACTTTATCCCCTCACTCCCCCTATTCCGTCGGCACAACCCTCTGGCAGCTCCTCCGTGATCATCCGGAGCTTACCCGGCGCATCAGTATACACCATGCAGAAAGTGAAGAAGAGCGGGAGCTTCTGGAGCGGGGAACCGGACCCATGGCCGATGCCTTCCGCCGGCAGGGCTTCGACCTTACCCAGATACCGCCCAACGCCAAAGACATCTTCGCCCTCCTGAACGAATACCTGCCCGACTCAGACGTCCTTCTTGTCCACAATCTCACCTGTCCCCCTGTAAATCGTAAATCGTCAATCGTAAATCGTAAATCGTCAATCTCCTACGTCCTCTGCCCCTCCTCCAACTGGTACATCCACCGCCGTCTGCCGGATTTCGCCGGATTTGCACAATCGGGTGAAACCGTTTGTCTGGGTACCGACAGCCTGGCCAGCAATCACCGGCTATCGATAGTTGAGGAGATGAGGATGGTACAGGGGAATGCACCGGAATTATCCTTTGAAATCATTCTGAGGTGGGCCACTCAAAATGGTGCCGTCGCGCTGGGAATGGAAAAGGAGATTGGGTCCCTGGAAAAAGGGAAAAACCCGGGATTGGTTGCAATCAAAAATTTCGATCTGAAGAATGGAAAGCTGCTACCCGGCAGCAGGGCGCAGCGCCTGATCTGAAGCTATTCAAACCCCTTTGAGCGCAAGTAATCCGGGGCTTCCGGGCCAAATCGGGTTATATATTCCTCAAACCAGCTTATCATAAAATCAGCCATTTCCTGGCAGATTTCCTTGTCGCCCCGGCGGAACTGTTCCTGGAATTCATTGATCCGCCCGGTAAAACGCAGGTGCTCCCTTTTATAGTCCGATAGCTGGATGGTGGGGGAATCACGGATTGCCATTTCTTTCTTCGCAAAGTAATCCTCAATATAAAAACCCAGCCGATGGAAAACGATCGGCAGCCGTGTTGCGCTGTTCTTCCTGTTAATGATCTCAATCAGTTCGTTCACGATCTCAAGATAGTTCCGACGGTGATTATCGAGATAATTTAATCCCGACGAGTACTCCTTTTTCCACCTTATCTTTTCCATATTCTGATAAATTTCAGTGCCTTCCTAATGAAATGAAAAGGTACTGCCGGAATACCCCCCTTAAAATGATAAATATCACAATATGAAGCAAAACCTATATCTTTAAAAACCCGTTACGGAAATCACTTTTTTATGACCACATTCCTCTTCGATGATATTATTTTCGGTCCGGTCCAAAGTCGGCGTCTGGGCGCATCCCTGGGCATCAACCTTTTGCCCGTGACGGCCAAATGCTGTAATTTCAACTGCATTTACTGTGAGTGCGGGTGGTCTGGTGAAACTGGCCAGAAACCTGTCCTTCCCCGCCGGCCGGAAATCAGCCAGCGCCTCGAAAACAAGCTCCGGCAGCTGCGCGAGGAAAAAGCACCGCTCGACAGGATCACCTTTGCCGGTAATGGTGAGCCCACCATTCATCCCGATTTTGCAGGGATTATTGACGACACGCTCTACCTCCGGAACCAGTATTTCCCGGATGTTACCGTGGCTGTTTTGTCAAACGCTTCCCGTCTTGATGATCCCGAAGTATTCAGGGCACTGGTGAGGGTTGACATGAACATCCTTAAACTCGATTCTTACCGTGATGAAACGGTTAAGCTACTGAACCGTCCTCCCGAAGGCTATCGGGTTCAGAAGGTTACTGACAACATGAAAAGGTTCAATGGCCGCTTCATCCTGCAGACCATGTTCGTTCAGGGGACACTGGAAGACAAGGTGGTGGATAACACCACGGAAGAGGAGGTTAAGGGATGGTTGGGCATGGTTAAGGCAACGAAGCCGAAGCAGGTGATGATCTATACCATTGAGCGCGATACCCCTTTGGACACCCTGAGGAAAGTCAGTCCCGAAACTTTGGATGAAATAGCAGTCAGAGTGCGAGGTTTGGGGTTCGATGTGCAGGTATCCTATTAATTTATTCCGATTCGGATGGCCGGAGTTAAAACAATCCTTGTGAGTCCGCTGGAGTGGGGACTCGGCCATACGGTTCGGGTGGTGCCGGTCATTGCCAGGCTGACTGAACAAGGGCACCGCGTGATCATGGCTTCCGACGGCCGGTCGCTGGGATTCCTGAGGCTCCGTTTTCCCAGGCTGGAATGGGTGAAGATGCCCTTCTATCCGGTGCACTATTCAGGAACCAGGCATTTCCTGTTCTCCCTGCTGCCGCAGCTGCCGGGAATTCTCCGGGCCATCATGAAAAACAGGCTGCAAACCCGGGATCTGATCGAAAAATATTCCATCGATCTCATAATCAGTGATCACCGGTACGGTCTGGCTGCACCCGGCATACCTTCCGTGTTCATCACCAACCAGCTATGGCTCAAGGCTCCCCGTGGGCTCCGGTGGGGAGAATGGCTGGGGTACAGGATTCACCTCTATCTATTGCGCAGGTTCAGTGAGATCTGGCTTCCCGATTTTCCCGGCCTACCCAATATCTCCGGGATCCAGACGCATCCGCCGCTGCTTCCCGCCAAGGCGCGGTATATCGGACCGTTATCAAGGTTTAACGGAGTGGTTCCCGTTAAACCCGAAGGCGCCGTTCCTCCGGATTTCCTGGCTCTGCTTTCTGGTCCCGAGCCGCAGCGATCGATCCTTGAAGAGCTTCTGATCCGCTTACACTCTGAAAAGGGAAAACCCACGGTTCTGCTCCGGGGATTGCCGCCGGCAGATCCCAAGGCCGGGCCGCATGTTGAGCAGTCTGGCTGCATCACCATGATCAGCCATGCGAGCGACCCGCATATTTTATGGTACATGATGGAGGCTGGTACGATCATCTGCCGTCCGGGCAACTCAACGATTACCGATCTTATTCTGATTGGCAGAAGTGCAATTTTGGTACCGACTCCCGGTCATACAGAACAGGAATACGTGGCAGCGCACCTTGCCGGGCAAGGCCTGTTCGATGTTTGTGCACAGGATAAAATTGACACCTGTTTGGCCGATGTATGTGGTAGGGGGTGGGACAAAAGGCAAAGGGCAGAGGGCAGAAGGCAAAAATTAGTAAAAAGTTTAAAAAAAGTATAAAGATATAACCACTACATTATTAGTTAATTACAGCATCAACTTCATTCTTATTTCCTATCCCTTAAAACTAATTTCTGCCTTTTGCCTTCTGTCCTCTGCCTTTTTGTCCCACCCCCTACGGGGTTTCTGCCAACCTGAAATCCAACTGCCGTTTAGCCAGATTCGCGCGTGCAATCTCCACAGTAACCTTCTGCCCTATTGTGAAGCGCCGGCGGGTGTGAACACCGGTCAGGCAGTAATTTCGCTCATCATATTCGTAGAAATCATCGTCAAGATCACGCATCGGCACCATACCTTCGCAATGGTTCTCCGTAAGTTCCACAAAGAATCCCCATTCGGTGATTCCCGAGATGATGCCTTCAAATGCTTGCCCCATCTTGTCCTGCATGAATTCAACCTGCTTGTATTTGACGGAAGCGCGTTCTGCATTTACGGCACGCTCTTCCATGGTACTCGACTGCTGGCAGGCGACCTCAGTTTTCTGCTGGTTTTCCGTCGGCTCACCGGCAAGATACCGGTCGAGCAGGCGGTGAACCATCAAGTCGGGATACCGCCGGATGGGCGAGGTAAAGTGGGTGTAGAAATCAAACGATAAACCGTAATGCCCGATGTTTCCGGTGGAATATTTTGCCTTCGCCATGGCACGGATCGCAAGGCTCTCGATGATATACTGCTCATTCTTGCCCTGAATATCCGTCAGCAGACGGTTCATCGATTCTGCGATGGTTTTGTGGCTGGCTGTTTTTATCGAATATCCGAACTGGTGGATGAAATTCGAAAAATTCTGCAGCTTGTCATGATCCGGCCTGTCATGTATCCGGTAAACAAAAGTCCGCGCCTTCTCGCCTTTTTTCACATGTCCGATGCGCTCGGCAACCTTTCGGTTGGCCAGCAGCATGAACTCCTCGATCAGCCAGTTCGACTCCTTGGCTTCCTTGAAATATACCCCTGTTGGCCTGCCCTTTTCATCGATATAAAACTTCACCTCCACCCGTTCAAAGGAAAATGATCCCGACTTGAACCGGTTTTGTCTCAAAATGCTGGCCAGCGCATGGAAACGTAAGATCTCCTCTTTCAGGTCGCCTTCGCCGGTCTCGATAATGGTCTGCGCCTCCTCATAGGAGAAACGCTTATCGGAATGGATAACCGTTCGTCCAAACCACTGATTGATCACCTGGGCCTTGTCGTCCATCTCAAAGACGGCGGAATAGCAGAGCCTGTCCTTATGCGGCTGCAGGGAGCAGAGCTCATTCGACAACCGTTCCGGAAGCATCGGAACCACCCGGTCAACCAGGTAAACGGATGTACCGCGTGCATAAGCCTCCTTGTCAATCTCGGAATGGGGCTTCACATAATAGCTCACATCTGCAATATGTACGCCGATCTCCCAGTTCCCGTTGGGCAGCCGGCTCATGGAAAGGGCATCGTCGAAATCCTTCGCATCACCCGGGTCAATCGTAAAAGTGGTTGTTTGCCTGAAATCGCGCCGGCGGCTTATCTCTTCTGAAGATATTTCGCCAGGAACCGCGTCGGCCGCCTGCAGCACGATATCGGGGAATTTATAGGGAAGTTCGAACTCTGCAAGTATTGCATGTGTTTCCGTCTCGTGAGCCCCCGCAACACCCAGTACATCAATCACTTCACCAAAAGGGTTCTTGGCTCCCTGCGGCCACTCGGTAATCCGCGCCACCACCTTCTGTCCCTCCTCGGCGCCCTTCAGGTTTTTCGGGTGGATAAAGATATCATAGGGCATACCCCGGTTATCGGGGATCAGGAAATAATATCCTGATGAGCGTTCGATGGTCCCGACGTAGGTGCGCTCCCGCTGCTCGAGAATCTCAACAATCTCGCCCATCAGCTTCTGGCCCTCACGCCGGCCAAACACATACACCTTTACCTTGTCGCCGTTAAAGGCCCGGTTCAGGTTCTTCCCGTTAACATATACCTCGTCCTTGGTTTCTTCAGAAAGTATATAGGCCGAGCCTGACCGGGTCATCTGAACAGTTCCGGTAATATAGGCACCGCGCATCTTCATTTTGTATTTCCCCCGCTGAATCTCAGTCAACTGTCCGCTTCTCGTGAGTTCATTCAGCACATCGATCACAAGCCGCTGCTGCCCGGGATCTTTCAGGTCGAGCTTTGAGCTGATCTGCTTGTAGTTCAGGGGCAGCGCCGTATTCAGGTTGAATAGCCCTACGATTTTGCTCTTCAGTATCTTCTTGCTGAGACCTTTTGTATCGGGCCCTTTTGTTCTTTTACTCATTTTTAATTATTTGATGCTAAATTAGCCATTATTAGCGGCCTGTTTCCTGATTTCCATTAAATTTGGTTGAATAAACCATCTCCTGTGAGCCTTGCCAATCGATTCCGGTGCCTTCTGTCTGTGATAGGTATATTCTTACCCTTCTATCTGGCACAGGCTCAGGATCCCTATTTCAAGCACTTTCGGGTAGAAGACGGGCTCCCTTCAAATGAGGTTTACGGGATGGTTTTTGATGACCGGAACGTACTGTGGGCGACAACCGACCGGGGAGTCTGGAGGTACGACGGATATCAGTCGAAACATTTTACTGTTTCCCAGGGCCTCTTTGAAAACACCAACTTTCGCATATTCAAGGATGCACAGAATCGAATCTGGCTCTCTTCGATCAACAATAACGTGTGCCAGATCGTTGGAGATTCCGTAATACGGCATCCGATTAGTTCGGAGGTTAAAAGAATAGGGGAGTCCAGGAAATATCTTCAGCAGCTCATGGAAGACAAGGATAGCTCAGTCCTTATCTGCTACAACCGCCCCGGATTGTTTCGTTTCAAACCAGGTCAGGAAACAAAAAAAATAACTTCGCATTGGACAGGTCAACCTCCGGGAACCCTCTGTATCTTTCTGGAACCAGACGGATATTACTGGGATATGAATGGAAGCCCGGATACGACCCAGTCACTTCCAAACACGGTTTCCCGGGAAGGAAACAGGATCTACCTTCACACCGGGTACCTGAACAACCAAAATCATTTTCGCAAAAATCTTAACCGGATCGGACCCAATGAGTTTCTTTTTAGTTACAACAATAAGGCTTTTCACTTTCGGAACGACAGCATACTATCTTCAGTAAGCTTCAAAACCGATATAAACACTGTCTACTGCGATTATAGCGGCGATTTCTGGATCGGGCTGTTAGGAGAAGGCGCGTTTCGGTTCCCTGGGGGAAGTTTCGATTCCAAACCCGTCCGGTACCTGCCAAATGAGCAAATTACCATGATAACTCAGGACCTTGAGGGTAGCTATTGGATTGCCACGGCCCTCAACGGAATCTATCAGGCTAATTCAATGCAGTCAATATATCGGCCATATAGTTCTGATAACGAAGGGAATATAATTACCGCTATGACCAGTAACGGCCCAACCTTATATATAGGAACGCAAACCGGCGAACTCTTTAAAGCTTTACCAGCATCCAACGATTTTTACACCTTAGCCAGGATCAATGGTGTCAAAAATTCTGAGTCCATCCGAAAACTGTATGTTAACGAAAATGGGAACCTGCTGATATTTAAGATGGAAATACTGGAAATGGGTCAGAATCAAAGAGTGGCTCTTGCAACCAATGTGCCAGGTTATGCCTATGATTATGCTCCCCTGTCCAAAAATGAATGGATTGCAAGCTACGATGCAGTTCTTAAAGTTTTCAAAAACAAAAAAATACAAAGAACCTGGGACAAGGACAATGTTCCGGATCTTTTAAACGACCCGCAGATGGCTGTTGCGGCGATAAATAGAATCAGGTGCCTCTACTTTGACAAATCCAGGCGCCTGTGGCTGGGGTCGCAGGGGGCTGGATTAATATCATCCCAGAACCGAAAAATCTCTTTCTGGTCCGAAAAAGACTCATTACTAGGACGTCGGATCCACGATATTATTGAAGCGGGTCCGAATATCTGGGCCAGCGTTGCTGATTACGGAATTGCCGTGGTCAGGACCGACTCCACTATAGCCTGGATCAACCAGAAGATGGGCCTCTCCAGCGACATTGTTGATGTTCTGTTTGCAGAAAATGATTCGGTCGTTTGGGCAGGCACCAATCTGGGGGTCAATAAAATAACGGTCCGACCCGATGACCTTGCGCATCCGAAGATCGAATACTTTACCATGCGCGAGGGACTGCCATCCAACCGGGTTTTCCAGATACTCCGTCACCAGGGAAAAATCTGGATCGCTACAACGCAGGGTGCAGTCTGTTTGGACCCTGAATTTATCAAGCCAAAACTCAAAGGCCCGCCCCTGACTTTCGACACGGTTCAGGTTAACGGGGTTAATCGCCGGTTCAGGGATGACATGATTTTTCGTGCGGATCAGAATAATCTGTTTTTCAAATTCAGGGCTGTTAGTTTTTATACCCCAAACACCATACAGTACCGTTACCTGCTCGATGGTATTGATACCGCTGCCATTGTAACGCCCAATCCGGAAGCGCGCTATTCAGGACTCCGGCATGGCCGCTATTTCCTCCGAGTGAAAGCATCCTATACCAATGATTTCAAGACTGTTGAAGAACGGACTTTCTCATTTGTCATCCGCAAACACTGGTATGATACTCAACTCTTCTACATTCTGCTGGTTTTAACCCTTGCCGGTGCTGTTTATTTGCTGTTTTTAACCGTACTGAGAGATCTGAAAAATCGCGAAAAGCAGAAACAGCGCCTACTTGAGGCCGAAAAAAGGTCCCTGCTATCGCAGATGAACCCCCACTTTATCTTCAACTCTCTCAACTCCATTCAGCACTTCATTATTCAGAACGATGACCTTCAGGCTAATAATTACCTGACAAACTTCTCCGCACTGATCAGGAAAATCCTTGAGAATTCCAAGAAAAACCTGATCACTCTCAGCGAAGAGATTGCAACCCTGACCTTATATCTTGAGATGGAAAAGCTGCGATTTGAGGATGGTTTTGAATACAAGATTAACCGCGACCTGAATATCGATTATAATGAGGTGATGATCCCCCCCATGATTCTCCAGCCCTTTGTGGAGAATGCAATTTGGCACGGAATAATGCCATTGCGAACCAAGGGGTTACTCACAATAACTTTTTCGAGGATCGATGGCTATTTTCACTGCTTGATCCGTGACAATGGCATCGGCCGGGAAAATGCCGGCCGGCTCAAAGGTAAAAAGGAACCGCACAATTCAACCGGCATGACGAACATCAGTGAGCGCATCTCGCTGATGAACCGGATCAACAAGAAAAAAATCAAATTGAACGTTACGGATCTCAAAAATGAAGATGGTACGGCTGCCGGCACACTCATTGAGATCATCATTCCGCTTTACTGGGAATAAAACTAATGACTATGGAGAGTAAAATTCGGACCGTACTGGTAGAAGATGAGCGGAAAAGCATGCTGACCCTTGAAACACTGCTTCAGCGCTATTGTCCGGAAGTGGAGATCGCTGGGATGGCCAGATGTGTTGAAGAGGGTTTATCCGTTATCAAGGATACTAATCCCGAACTTGTTTTTCTGGATATTGCCATGCCTGTCGGGGATGCCTTTGATCTTTTAAACCGGCACGGTTCGGGTAATTTCCTGATTATTTTTATAACGGCATATAATGATTATGCTCTCAAGGCCTTTGAATTCTCAGCCCTGCATTATCTTTTAAAACCAATCAACTATCTGGATCTTCAGGCAGCCGTACAACGCTACCTTCGGTTCAAGCCCGACAACAGTCTGCAATCGAGGCTCGATATACTGAATCAGAGTCTGAGGAACCATTTCGACCGGATCAGCCTTCCATCGAGCGATGGCCTGATCATTGTTGACATCCGCGAAATCATCCGCATCGAAGCGGCCAGCAACTATTCCCTCGTTTACCTTCTAAACGGCGATAACATAATCGTTTCAAAAGCTGTCAGTCAATTTGAAGAAATTCTCACCGGCCTAAATTTTATGCGTATACATAATACCCACCTCATCAATCTCAATTATGTAAAAAAATACACAAGAGGTCAGGGAGGTATGGTTACGCTGTCGGATGGAACACACATTGCCGTTTCCAGGAGCCGGAAAAATGATTTTCTTGAGGCGCTGAAAGGGCTCAGTCTTACCATCGGCATGCCAATCACATAGAAATCCGGTTCATTTATACATCCAACCCAGCAGGATACACATTCCGGCCAATATTATCAATCAAACTGGGTAGTTTCGTCGTAAGAATAACTGGTAATGCTCATCTTCAATCAAAAAAATATTTATGATAAAAGGGAGGTTTCCTCCCTCTTCAACCTGTCAGTACTACTCAGCGGAGACCGCCCGGTCAGATGACCACCGCACTTTGCCAACTTCCAATTAGCCAGGCTTCACCTTCCCTTCTGCCTGGCTAATTTTTTTTTACTTTTACCCTGCGTTTAATCCACCGGTTTATGTCTGATTTTACAATATACAATACACTCTCCCGCGAGAAGGAAAAGTTTGTTGCCCTGCACCCTCCTTTTGCCGGGATGTATGTCTGCGGCCCCACTGTTTACGGCGATGCCCACCTCGGTCATGCCCGTCCGGCCATTACTTTCGACATTCTCTTCCGCTACCTGAGGCACCTCGGATATAAAGTCCGGTATGTCAGGAATATAACCGATGTCGGACACCTTGAAAATGATGCCGATGCAGGCAACGATAAGATTGCCAAAAAGGCGCTTCTCGAACAAATCGAACCCATGGAAGTTGTCCAGCGATACACTGATAACTACCATCGGAACATGGATCAGCTTAACGTGCTCATGCCCAGCATTGTACCCCGGGCATCCGGTCATATCCCCGAGCAGATAGAGATGGTCGCCACGATTATTGAAGCCGGGTATGCCTACGTAAGCAACGGATCGGTTTATTTCGATGTAGAAAAATACAATAAGACTAACTCTTACGGAAAACTTTCGGGCCGTGTTCTGGAAGACCTGCTGGCTACCACACGGGAACTCGAAGGACAGCAGGAAAAGCGCAATCCATTTGATTTTGCACTCTGGAAACAGGCCGGGCCGGAACACATCATGCGCTGGAAATCACCCTGGAGCGAAGGTTTTCCGGGCTGGCACCTTGAATGCTCCGCGATGAGCAAGAAATATCTGGGGGATGAGTTTGACATTCACGGCGGCGGGATGGACCTTCTGTTCCCTCACCATGAATGCGAGATCGCCCAGTCGAAAATAGCTACCGGCAAGGATTCTGTCAGGTACTGGATGCACAATAACCTGATCACAATCAACGGGCAGAAAATGGGCAAATCACTGGGAAATTCAATTCTCCTCGATGATCTGTTCACCGGGAACCACCCGCTTCTGGAACAAGCCTATGACCCGATGACCATCCGGTTTTTCATGCTACAGGCGCACTACCGCTCAACGCTGGATTTCTCCAATGAGGCGCTACAAGCCTCGGAAAAAGGGTATGCCCGCCTGTTGAAAGCCTTGAGCATCACAGAAAAACTCCCGTGTTCCCCCCAAACAACCATCGATATCGACGGCTGGGAAACCCGTTGCTATGACGCACTGAACGACGATCTCAATACCCCCGTCATGATTTCCCACCTGTTTGATATGGTGAGGCAGATTAACCTGATTAATGACGGAAAAGAACAGATTACCGACACCGATATTTCCCGTCTCCGGCTGAAAATGAATATCCTTATTTTTGACATCCTGGGACTCCGCGATAACTCAATCACCGATTCCGGCTCCTCCCTGCTACCCGAAGTCATTAAAATGATTCTGGATATTCGTCAGGAGGCCAAGAAAAACAAGGACTTTGCCCTCTCCGACCGCATCCGGAACGAGCTGGGCACTATCGGGATAAAGGTGAAGGATGGGAAGGATGGAGCGGAGTGGGAGATCGATTAGGGGCACAAGGGCACAAGGGCACAAGGGCACAGGGGCATAAGGGCATAAGGGCATAAGGGCATGGGGGAAGTCCTGATGTCATTCCGGCGAAAGCCGGAATCTCCTGACTGGTGCTTCGAGGGAGGAGATCCCGATATTCATCGGGATGACAGCGCTAATCGTAAATCGTAAATCGTAAATCGTAAATAATGTTGCCGATCCGTCATCCGTCATCCGTCATCTGTCTTCTGTCATCGGTCTTCCTGATTCTTGCAGCCTGCAAACCGAATCCTGTGCAAAAAAGCGATCCGGCCGCAGTGATAGAGTCTCCTGCCTTTTCCGCAGATTCGGCCTATGCTTTTGTTGCGAAACAGGTGTCATTCGGTCCCCGGGTGCCTGGCAGTCAGGCCCATGTGAATTGCATGGAATGGATGGCTGCCACCCTTCGGGGCTTTGGAGCCGAAGTCGAGGTTCAGAAAGGATCGGCTAAAATCTACGACGGGACCTCCCTTCCGGTTCATAATGTCATTGCCCGCTTCCAGCCTGAAAAGGTG
Source organism: uncultured Porphyromonadaceae bacterium (assembly GCA_964512915.1). GTDB lineage: Bacteria > Bacteroidota > Bacteroidia > Bacteroidales > UBA12481 > UBA12481. Next base: position 6,912 of record CAZEKJ010000049.1, on the reverse strand, counting down.
AACCGCATTCTGCTGATGGCACATTGGGACAGCCGGCCGTTTGCCGATCAGGATCCTGACCCGGCTAAGCAAGACACCCCGATTGCAGGTGCCAATGACGGAGCTAGCGGCGTTGGCGTGCTTATCGAGATTGCCCGGCAGCTGAGTCAGAAACCCGCCACCCTCGGGATCGATATTATCCTTTTTGATCTTGAAGACTATGGGGTTCCCGCACATAAGGATATTGAATGGAAGGCCGACAGCTGGTGCCTGGGTTCGCAGTATTGGGCGCGCAATCCGCATGTACCCGGGTACTCCGCCCGGTACGGCATCCTGCTCGATATGGTTGGCGCTCCCGATGCGCGCTTTACACAGGAGGAGGTGAGCCGCTATTATGCCAAATCCGTGGTCGACAAAGTCTGGAACACCGCTTCCCAGTTGGGATTCGGGCGATACTTCCCGTTTGATCAAACTCCGCAGATCATCGACGATCATCGGTATGTTAATGAAATCATCGGGATCCCCAGCATCGATATCATACATCAGGATCCCGCCACCGAAAGCTCCTTCCCGTCTACATGGCACACCCAGGAGGACAATATGCAGCATATCAGTAAAGAAACCCTGGGGGCGGTGGGGAAGGTTGTGCTGGCGGTGGTGTACGCGGAAAAATAGGGCAGGAGGGCAGGAGGGCAGGAGGGCAGAAAGTAAAGGTTTAAGAAATAAGGTTTTAAAACCTTGTACCTTTACTTTCTGCCCTCCTGCCCTCCTGCCCTTTTGCCTTATTTACTATCTTTGCCCCCTGATTTAAAGCGACTCTCATGGTACATCTTTCTCACACGAAGGTTAAGGCACTTCTGGCGATGAAGCCGGAAGGCCAGAAAGTTACGGTTAAAGGCTGGGTCCGCACCAAGCGCGGCAACAAGAACGTGGCATTCATTGCGCTCAATGACGGCTCCGTCATTCACAACATCCAGGTTGTGGCCAATCCTGAGTTGTTCAGCGAGGATCTGATGAAAAACATTACCACCGGAGCCTGCCTCCGGATCACCGGCAGCCTGGTTGAAAGCATCGGCAGCGGTCAGCCTGTGGAGATCCAGGCCCGGGAGATCGAACTGTTCGGTGCAGCCGATCCCAACACTTTCCCCTTGCAGAAAAAGGGACACAGCATGGAATTTCTTCGTGATATCGCACACCTTCGCCCACGTACCAATACGTTCGGTGCTGTGCTGCGTATAAGGCATGCCATGGCTTTTGCCGTGCATAAATATTTCAACGACCATGGATTCTTTTACCTGCATACACCGATCATCACCGGCTCCGATGCCGAGGGTGCAGGGGAAATGTTCCATATCACCACCTTCGACCTGAAAAATCCGCCTCGCACCCCGGAAGGCGAAATTGATTACAGCCTCGATTTCTTTGCCCGCCAGACCAATCTTACCGTTTCCGGTCAGCTGGAAGGCGAACTGGGAGCGATGGCCCTTGGCGAAATCTATACCTTTGGCCCCACTTTCAGGGCCGAAAACTCAAATACCCCCCGGCACCTGGCCGAGTTCTGGATGATCGAACCGGAGATGGCCTTCTATGAAATCAGGGACAACATGGACCTTGCCGAGGATTTCGTAAAATATCTGGTTAAATACGCATTGGATAATTGCGCCGATGATCTGGCCTTCTTTAACCAGATGTATGACAATGAACTGGTTGAGCGGTTGAAATTCGTTGTTGAGAACGATTTTATCCGGATGAGCTATACGGATGCCGTTGAAATCCTGATGAATTCGGAGCAGAAATGGGAGTTCCCCGTTTCCTGGGGCAGCGACCTGCAGGCTGAGCATGAGCGGTATCTTGTGGAAAAGCATTTTAAAAAACCCGTCATCCTCACCGATTATCCGAAGAAAATAAAAGCTTTCTACATGTACCAGAACGAGGATGACCTCACCGTGCGCGGAATGGATGTGCTCTTTCCGAAAATCGGGGAGATTATCGGAGGGTCGCAGCGCGAACACCGGTTGGAAAAACTTGAGCAACGCATCCGTGAAATGGGCATACCCGAAAAGGATCTTTGGTGGTATCTTGATACCCGCCGCTTCGGAACCGCTCCACATGCAGGATTTGGACTTGGTTTTGAGCGACTTATCCTGTTTGTGACAGGCATGGGAAATATCCGCGACGTGATTCCGTTTCCCCGGACACCGCGTAACGCTGAATTCTAAAAATTGCGTAAATTTCAGTCCGGAAACTAAACCGGAATTATGCTCAAGCAACGTCTCCAGCAAAAGCTTCTTCAGAAGCTCTCGCCCCAGCAGATACAACTGATTAAACTGCTGGAGGTGCCGACGATACAACTCGAGCAGCGAATCAAAAAAGAACTTGAAGAAAACCCGGTACTCGAAGAAGGCCGTGAACAGGATCCCGAACTGGTGGATTCCCTCCTTGCCGATGACGATACTCCGAGCCAGCAGAAAGATGAAGTTTCCATTGAGGAGTTTAAGGACGACTACGATATTCCGGCCTACCGCCTGAATCCCCGCAACTATAGCCGTGAAGACGAAAAAACGGTTGAAATACCTTTCTCCGCTGCGATATCATTCCGCGAAACCCTCTCCGATCAGCTGGGTATGCGCATCATGGATGAGCACAAGCAGGCCCTCGCGCATTATGTGCTCGGTAATATTGACGATGATGGCTACCTCCGGCGCGACCTGAACGCCATCGTGGACGACCTGGCCTTTTCGCTCAATATAGAGACCACAACGGAGGAGCTCGAAGAGATCCTACACCTGATCCAGGGATTCGACCCACCCGGAATCGGAGCCCGCGATCTCCAGGAATGTCTCGTACTGCAGCTCGACCGCCATATCGGAGAAGGCCGGAATAACCCGGCAACACAAAATGCACGGATGATTCTCCATGACTTTTTTGATGAATTCACCCGCAAGCATTATGATAAGATCCAGTCGAGGACCAACCTTTCCGATGCTGACCTGAAGGCCGCCATCGGGGAGATCATCAGGCTTAATCCCAAACCAGGGGGTGCCGCTGGCGATGGAACGCTGCAATCCCATCAGCAAATCGTTCCGGATTTTGTTCTTGAAGAAAATGATGGCATCCTGGAACTGAGTCTCAACTCCAAAAACGCACCCGATCTTCGAATTAACTCATTGTACGCCAATATGTTAAAATCGTACAACGAGGAAAGAAAAATCGCAGCACAGAATAAAAACCAAAAAGAGGCTGCACTGTATGTGCGCCAAAAAGTGGAATCAGCCAAATGGTTCATGGAGGCTATCAGGCAGCGCCAGCACACCCTTATCCTCACGATGAACGCCATTATGGAGTTTCAGAAACCCTATTTTCTGAGCGGGGGCGACGAAACCTTTCTGAGGCCGATGATCCTCAAAGACATCAGTGAACGCACGAGCCTCGACATATCCACGATTTCGCGGGTGGCAAATTCAAAATACATCCAGACCGACTGGGGCATTTTCGCGCTTAAGTTTTTCTTCTCTGAAGGAATGCAGACCGATACCGGCGAGGAGGTTTCAACCCGTGAAATCAAAAAGATTCTTGAGGAGGTGCTGGAGAATGAGGATAAACTCAGACCGGTAACCGACGACCGGCTGGCGGAGATCCTGAAGGAGAAGGGTTATGTAATCGCCCGGCGCACGGTTGCCAAGTACCGTGAACAACTCAACATCCCGGTAGCCCGCCTCAGAAAGGAACTCTAATGCGGCCTGCAAAAATTCTCTCTTTCCTTTTTCATCCCGTTCTCATGCCCCTGGCCGGGACTTTTATTCTTCTTACATACGGGGGATGGCTCACCAGGATGCCTGTTCAGGCCAAACTCTATATTTATATGGTCATCGGAATCACCACCCTGGCGCTTCCGCTCGCCATCATGCAGCTGCTGCGGTTCCGCAAGATAATCACCAGCTATTATATGAGGGATCCCGCCGAACGCCGTTTGCCACTCCTCATCATCGCTTTCCTGTATCTCACCGGAGCGTTCATCCTGCAGAGAGCACGCGCCCCGATGGTCTTCGCGGTCTTTCTAAACGGATCCTCCATGGTGATCCTCGGTTGTGCTCTGATAAGCTGGCGCTGGAAGATCAGTAACCACATGGCCGGCATTGGCGGGGTTATCGGCTTGATCCTGGCCGTTGCCATTCAATGGATGCTGAATCTGGAATTCGTGCTGGTGATCCTGTTTTTAGTCGCCGGACTGGTTGGGTATGCCCGGCTGAAGCTTGATGAACATTCGCCGGCCCAGGTTTATGCCGGCTTTTTATTGGGTTTTCTGATCAATTTCTTTCTGATCCGGTTGATCTAACCTTCCGTTGAGGTGCTGAATTTATATCCAACACCCTTAATCGTTTGAATATATTTTTCCCCGATTTTCTCCCTCAGCTTGCGGATATGCACGTCGATGGTGCGCTCGCCGACAATAACATCATCACCCCAAACCTTCCTGAAAATCTCCTCACGGGTCATCACACGTCCTGGCTTTGAAGCCAGCAGACTGAGCAGTTCAAACTCCTTCCGGGGAAGTTGCAGCACCACACCGCCAGCTGTAACCAGGTACTTTACCCGGTCGATCTCCATATCGCCAATTCTCATTACCGTATCCGGTTCCTCTGGCTGAATATCAGGCCGCACCCTTTTTAAAAGTGCTTTTATACGGCTGACCAGCACTTTAGGTTTCACTGGCTTGGTTATATAATCATCACCTCCGGCCGAAAAACCGGCGATCTGGGAATAATCCTCTCCCCGGGCGGTTAGAAAGGCAATCATCACTCCCTTAAGCTCCGGTAACCGGCGGATCTGCTCACAGGTCTCGATCCCATCGGTTCCGGGCATCATCACATCGAGCAGAATCAGATCGGGTTTAAAGGTTTTTGCAATTCTTATAGCCTCAGCCCCGTTGCGCGCCTTCTCAACACTGTAGCCTTCAACAATCAGGTTATATCCTAAGAATTCAAGAATGTCCGGTTCATCATCAACCAGCAGGATGCGGGATCCGGTTTCGTTCATCAGGGTTGATTTTTGTGCAAAGGTACGTTGTTAGCATTAATTAATATTACCGCAGTATTAATTCGTAGGGGAGGACCCATGGTCCTCCCGTTCTTTTTCAGGACCCATGGTCCTCCCGTTCTTTTTCAGGACCCATGGTCCTCAATCCTGTCGGGAGGACCATGGGTCCTCCCCTACCATATCAAAATCCCATGTTCATGACAAACCGGTCATTAAATTCCGGGTGGTCCGATAATTCCACATACTTCATCCGGCTGGGGAGACTTCGGGTAATGTCGCGGAATTCACCTGATTGCAGCCACAGCCGCGCACCAAGTCCTGCCGTATTTCCCGCCCGTATCAGCTTCTTCTCCAGTCCGGCCGGGATCAGCCCGATCCTCGCGGCCGACCAGTCGTGCAGTGCATACCCGAACCCGCCCGCAAGAAATACCTGCTCCACCTCCTCCACCCCGATTCCCGCCTCAATCAGAAGTACCTCTATGCCAGCCGCGATTGCGCCCTTGGCGAGCTGGAGCTCACGGATATCCGCAGGAACCAATGAAAATGATTTACGATTTACTATTGACGATTGACGATTGACGATTGACGATTGACGATTTAAGAAAGGCTTTTGTCCGCCTTCAATTGTAAATTGTAAATCGTAAATCGTAAATTCCTTCTCCATATACCCGGTCTCATCCACCACCCCTCTCTCCAGCAGCAGCGCCACGGCATCGACCAGGCCGGATCCGCAGAGTCCTGCCGGAGGCTTGTTGCCGATCGTTTCCATGGTTCCGTCGGGGTTGAGGGCACAGACGGCCCCTTCCACGCCGGGCATGCCGCAGGAGATCCGGGCTCCTTCAAAGGCCGGGCCGGCCGCGGTGGCGCAGGTGAAAATCCTGTCGCCATTCCACAGGACAATCTCACCGTTGGTCCCGATATCGAGAAACAGCTTCCAGCCGGCCGAACCGTTGAGCGAAACGGCCGCAAAGCCGGATACAATATCGGCCCCGATATAGGAAGAGAGCGAAGGGATCAATTCGACCGTTGCCTCCGGAAATTCATTTATTAACCCTGATATGCTTTGCTCTTCAAGGAAAACAGGGGTAAAAGGGTAGACCGCAAGGCTCTCCGGATTGACCCCCATGGCAAGATGCTGCATGGTTGTGTTCCCCGCCAGTGCGATGCGTCCGATCTGGCTGGAGCTCACGCTGGCTCCCTTACAGAGTGCAAGTCCGGCCCCGGAAATTGCACTGAGCAACTCCTGCTGGAGCTTGGCGGTGCCGGCGAAATCCCCGCTGCAATAATGTATGCGGCTGATCACATCGGCGCCCGACGGGTCGCCGGCGCCGGGCGCAGTCGCGATATAGAGCACGTCGCCGCCAACCTTGAGGGCGCGAAAATCGGGCGCCAGGGCACGGACGCTCGCCGCATCGCGATAGGCGATGATCGCATAACCGCCGGGGTGCCACTGCGTCTCGACCGGATCGCCGCCAAGCGCGCGGACGATATCAGGCATCGCTTTGGGTGCGGGCGGATAGGATGGCAACGCCATGCGATACCCCGCGTCGTCGCCTTCCTCTCCATTGATGCGCGACACCTGCAAAATTCCGGCCTTGCGGGTACGAAAGCGCATTTCCTGACGCCATGGCGCCGCCGACAAGAGCACATGGCCGCTGGCCAGCGTCGCATGACCGCACAGCGCAACCTCGACTGTCGGGGTGAACCAGCGCAACTCATAATCGGCTTCGCCGCTCTCATCGGGGATCAGAAAGGCCGTTTCGGCGAGGTTGTTCTCGGCCGCGATCGCCTGCAGCACGCCGTCGCCCAGCCATTCCTCGAGCGGCATCACCGCGGCTGGGTTGCCGGTGAACGGGCGGTCGGCAAAGGCATCGACCTGGCTGATCGGCAGCCGCC
>CAZEKJ010000048.1:5314-36315 GCA_964512915.1 uncultured Porphyromonadaceae bacterium | reverse complement strand
AAAAGCAGTACATCCGGGCTTCTCAGAAGGATTTTTGCCAGCTCGATACGCATACGCCATCCCCCTGAAAACTCCGACGTTGCCCGCTCAAAATCGGATCGTTCGAAACCAAGCCCGATGAGGGTCTGTTCGATCTCTGCCTCACGGTTTCGGCCACCCAGCACTTCAAAATGATCGCTTTTTTCTGACAGATCGGATATCAGCTTATGATAGGAATCCGATTCATAGTCGGTTCGGGCAGTAATCTCAACGGTGAGGTCGTGGATATCGCGTTCCAGCTGCAGTACCTCCTCAAAGGCCTTCTCCGCCTCATGAAAAACCGTTGTGGAATCCGAATAGGCCATATGCTGCGGAAGGTAACCAAGCCTGATATTTGGCGGCACCGATACAAAACCATCGGAAGGTTTCATGTCGCCCATAAACAACCTAAGGATGGTGGTTTTTCCCGCACCATTTCGGCCGACAAGTCCTACCCGGTCGCGCTGGCTTACCAGGAAGGAAACCTCCTTGAGCAGGTCGAAACTACCAAAACTAACCGTTACCTGGTCGAGGGAAATCATATGACAAACTCCTTTAAATCATAATTATAGCCCCACATCAGGCCATGCAGCGGCTCCTTGGTGGGCTGGCTCCCGCATACATGGTAAACGGGGCCGGTGTAGTGGTGACGAATTAGCTTCCTGACAATTGTCAATCGTAAATCGTACATCGTCAATTGTATTCCTGAGGGGCCGCCCCAGGCACAGATCAGGTGATCAGAATGGGATAAAAGTTCCTTGAAGAACTGGTCGTTCTCTGAGCCACTGACCCATTCAGGTCCCATTTCTGCCATTTTCTGATTAACCTCTTTCGCATCGGTAGCCCGATATCCGAAGATATTCAGAATGTTGAGCTGGCGGGCATCAGGGAAATGGTGCCATACATAAGTTTCAACTTTCCGGATGGTTGAGTCGGACCGTTTTTCGTCGGCAGCGCTCGGGTTTTTGAGGATTACGGTGACTGTGCCGGTTCGCCCGCTGTTCATCAGGTTGTCGCGGTACTTCATCATCAGGGTAAACCTGTGCTGGCGGTCGGGTGAAAAATCAGCCCGTATGCTCTGGATATCAATCTCCACAAAATGGTCAACCTGTCGTCCGATGCGGGCCATGCTGATTTTTAATTTTCGCCAAATTTAGATAAACTTCGGGTATAACAAGATCAGATGAACGAGGTAGCAGTAAGTGAAAGGATCATTGCCGATGTTGTGATCGCAGGAGCCGGCCCGGCGGGCTGCTCGGCCGCCCTGGCTCTGGGAGACTCCGGGAAAAAGGTACTGCTCCTTGATAAGGCCGTTTTCCCCCGCAATAAAACCTGCGGTGACTCCGTGCCTGCGCATGCCCTTATCGGGCTTGAGAATATCAGTCCGGGCATCTTTGATTCCTTTTTGCAGAAGGTGCCATCGCTCTCATTTCGCTCTTCTGCCCTGGTTTTTCCAAATGGGGAGCAGTTCGTTTTTAAGTGGCCTCTACCGGGATATGTCTTAGAAAGAAGCGCTTTTGATGGCTTTTTGCTGGACCGTGTGGTTGAAACAACCGGTGCGGAGGTTTTCACCGGTCTAAAAGCCATTGATTACCAAAGAAGTAATGGCCTGATACAGATTTATACGCAGCAAGCCGGCGGTTCACCAGGACCGGTTGTCAGCACGCCACTCGTAATCGCGGCCGACGGCGCCCCCTCCCTGACTGCCCGAAAGCTTGCGGGCATGGCGCCCGATCCATCCGTTTACGGGCAGGCAGTACGGTGCTACTTCGAAGGGATTGAGGAACTTGACCCCGGCATTGAACTTATTTTTTACCATCCGCGGTTTTTCCCGGGATATTTCTGGATTTTTCCGATGACGGGAGGCCGCGCCAATGTGGGTTTCGGGATGCCGGAAACCTTCCGCCGGAAAACAGGCGCTTCGCTGACCGACCTGTTAAACCACTTTCGGGAACAGCATCCGGTTGTCCGCAGAATGCTCGAAAATGCCCGTCAGATTACCCCTCTCCAGGGCGGAATGGTGCCTTTCGCGATGCGGAAACAACCCTGGAGCGGCCCGGGATACCTCCTGACAGGCGATGCAGCATCGCTGGTTGACCCGGTTTCGGGCGACGGAATCATGTATGCCGTGAGGAGCGGGCTGATGGCCGGGCTGGCGGTAAGAAACGGAAAGGAGGCCTTATACGGGGAACAGGTGGAAAAGTTACTCTGGAGGCGCATGAAATCGCAGCGCCGGGCAATCCGCCTGGTCAGTGCCTTTCCGGCCCTGATTTCGGCGGCTTCCCTGCTGGGACGGTATTCCTGGTTCCGGCGTGGGATCCAGCATTGGATCTGGTAAGCATGAGGAAATCACACCGGGTTTATTACTTTTAGAACCAAACTGAACAAGCGTGCGTCATAAGAAACCGTTGCCGAGATTGGACGGGCTGGTGGTTGAATCGGTGGGAGCCGAGGGGAAAGCCATCGCCCGCTTTGAGAACAGGGTCATTTTTGTAACGATGGTTATTCCCGGAGATGTCATCGATGTGCAGGTTACTAAAAAGCGGCACTCCTACTGGGAGGCAAACCTGATCCGCGTAACCTCATTCTCTCCTGACCGCCAGGAGCCGGTTTGCGCCCATTTCGGGGTGTGCGGTGGATGCAAGTGGCAGATGCTTCCCTATGAACTGCAACTGAAATACAAGGCCAAACAGGTTACTGACCAGCTTACCCGCATCGGGAGGCTCGCCCTTCCCGATATCCGGCCGATTCTGGGTGCTGATCATCCCGAATTCTACCGGAACAAGATGGAGTACACATTCTCAAACCGGAGATGGCTGACCAAGGCAGAACTGGACTCCGAAATGCCTGCCCCGCCTGCACTGGGACTCCATGTGAGAGGCCTTTTCGATAAGGTGGTCAATGTTGAAAAATGCTGGCTGCAGCCAGATCCGGCCAATGCGATCCGCGATGAAGTTAGGCGTTTTACCCTGGAGCACGGATATACCTACTTCGACCTGAGAAATCAATCGGGACTGATGCGGAACCTTATAATCCGATGCACATCAACCGGCGAATGGATGGTAATTGTGAGCTTTCACGAGGATGACCCGGAAAAGCGAAAAATGCTGATGGATCACCTGGTAACGACCTTCCCGTTTCTTACATCCCTGCTCTATGTGATCAACCCGAAAAGAAACGATACCATCAATGACCTTGAAGTGGTTACCTGGTACGGCCGGGATCATATTGTTGAGGAAATGGAAGGGCTGCACTTCAAGATCAGCCCGAAATCCTTTTTCCAGACCAATACCCACCAGGTGCACCGGTTGTATAATACTGTAAGGGAGTTTGCCGGGCTTAGCGGACATGAGGTAGTTTACGACCTTTATACCGGTACCGGCACGATCGCCCAATACCTGGCCGGCAATGCCTCAAAGGTTATCGGGATAGAATACCTTCCCGAAGCCATTGAAGATGCGCGGATCAATGCAGATTTTAACGGCATCGGAAATACGGTTTTCCTGGTTGGCGACATCAAGGATGCCCTCAGTCAGGCGCTTTTCGAGGAACATGGAAGCCCGGATGTCATCGTTTTGGATCCACCGCGTGCAGGGGTTCACGAAGATGTGATAGCAGCCATCCGCAATGCCCGTCCCGGCCGGATCGTTTACGTAAGCTGCAATCCCGCCACCCAGGCTCGCGACCTGGCACTGTTGTCCGATCTCTACACCATAACCGATGTGCAGCCGGTGGATATGTTTCCGCATACACACCACGTTGAAAATGTTGTAAGACTAACAAGAAATAGTTAACCCTTCAAATACCAAAACTCAACAAACAAAAAACAAATAATATTCAAATCTCAAATTTCCAAAATCCAAACGGTGGCCAGAGCCGGTTTGGAATTTTGATATTGTTATTTGGAATTTATTTGTTATTTGTTTTTTGTTATTTGTGTTTTTAAATTAATGGGCAATGAACACATTAGTTACTGTCTTCCGCAAGCTTCCCGCCACCTACTGGTGGGCCAATACCATGGAATTGTTCGAACGCCTGGCCTGGTACGGCATGTTCGTGCCGCTGGCGCTCTACCTCACCGGATCAACCGAGACCGGAGCCCTGGGGTTTACTCAGATCCAGAAGGGGACCCTGATGGGAACCGTGGTGATGATTCTCTATTTCCTGCCGCTGATTACCGGGGCAATTGCGGATAAATTCGGTTTCAGGAAGACACTGATTGTATCCTATGTGGTGCTCGCCACCGGGTATTTTGCCATGGGGCAGGTGAGCTCGTACGGCTCAGTGTTTGCCGTATTTTTGTGGGTAGCCCTCGGAGCCGGATTGTTCAAACCCGTGGTTCAGGCTACGGTTGGCAAAACCACCGATGAAACAACCTCTTCAATCGGATTCGGAATCTTCTACATGATCGTAAATGTCGGGGCATTTATCGGACCGCTGGTTGCTTCCTATCTGCGCGGATTTTCCTGGAAATATGTGTTCGTGATGTCGTCGGTGGCCATCCTGGTAAACCTCCTGATCGTGATCTTTTTTTATAAGGAACCGGCCCAGGAGAAAAACACCGATCCGCTGGGTAAATCCATCAGGATAATTCTGAAGAACATAGTTAAGGCCCTAAGCGACATTAAGTTATTGATATTCCTGATATTGGTTATCGGCTTTTGGACCATGTATAACCAGCTGTTTTATACCCTGCCGGTTTTCATTGACCAGTGGGTTCACACCGATACCATGTATCAGTCCATCAGCAGTTTTTGGCCCTGGCTGGGTCAGGCTTTGGACACTCAGCATGAATCTCGGATTGCCTCGGAGATGCTGATCAATATCGATGCGTTGTTTATTGTGATTTTCCAGATCCTTATCTCTTCGCTGGTGATGAAATGGAAACCGCTGACTGCAATGATCAGCGGCATGCTCGTGTGTGCGATCGGGATATCTCTTTCCCTGCTGACTCAGAACGGCTTTTTCCTGATTCTGTCCATCTTTATTTTTGCTACGGGTGAGATGGCTTCCTCACCGAAAATATCGGAATATGTGGCCCGGATTGCGCCGAAAGACAAGGTGGCCCTCTACATGGGATGTTCGTTTATTCCTTACGCAGGCGGAAATTTTTTCGCAGGACAAATATCCGGCGGAGTCTATGCAAAACTATCAGACAAGATAACCCTCCTGCAGCAGGAAGTGGCTGTGCGTGGCCTGGAAATCCAGGCAATTTCGGGAGATTTTACTCAGACCGATTATTTGAACCGAGCCGGAGAACTGATGGGAATGAATGGCCGCCAGCTGACCGACTACCTCTGGCAGACCTACAATCCCAACAAGATCTGGTATGTGGTGTTCGGCATCGGGCTCCTCACGGTTGTGCTGATGGTGTTGTATGACAGGCTGATAATCAGGCGGAAGAACTGAGCGGTTGCCGGTTGTTTTGGTTGCCGGTTGCCGGTTACCAGTTGCCGGTTAGGCCAGAACTGTCATCCTGACGAAAGTCAGGATCCCAAGCCTCGGAGCGTTGTCATCCTGACGAAAGTCAGGATCCCCCGACCCTGATTGTACCCTCCTTTGTATCATAAACCGGCAGAATCCGGAATAAATCCCGGGTCAAACAATAGTCCAGATCTTTTACGAATCCCTTGTTTTTCAATATGTTGTAATGGCGACAGTTTTCCAGGGCAGTATGAACATCGGATTTTGCCGCTCTCCAGGTTTTTATTGCCAGATGTGCCAGGTCGCTTTGAGCCACCTCCTTCTCTGAAGTCAATAAATCTGCGATCAGTCCGGCACACAGGAAATCATCCAGGGAAAAATCGCCGTTGGTTCCGGCACAGATCAGCTCAACAGGCTGGCTGGAGCGTGACAGATACGCGGCAACCGATCCTGCATTGAGGAAACCAGCCACCAGAACTTTATCAGCTTGATGGCTGCGCGACAAGGCAAGGGTCCCGTTGGTGGTGGTGAGTACGATTTCTTTGCCTCCCACTTTGTCCGCAGTATACTCAAGCGGCGAGTTTCCGAGGTCAAATCCACTTATTTTTTCAGCATTTCTCTCCCCTCCGAGCAGGTAATCTCCTGATCTAAAGGCGACAGCCTCCTCAACCGACTGAACAGGCCGGATTCTTTTCGCCCCGTTATGCAGAGCCGTTACGATTACCGAGGTAGCCCTCAGGACATCAATCACCACCGCCGTTTTCCCGACTAGCCGGTCCGGATCAATCTCTCTGGCTGTTAACGTCACATGCAACTTCCCCATAAATCGTAAATCGTAAATCGTAAATCGTAAATCGTAAATCTCCAACCGTCAATCGTCAATCTCCAAATACGCCTTCGTCACCATCTCCTCATATTCCTTCTCCGGATCACTCAGATGCGTGATCCCGCCTCCGCTGCGAAAAAGGAGTCCACCGGCGCTCTTTTCAATAAACCGTATCATCACCGCACTCTCAAGGCTGGTGCCGTCAAAGATGCCGAAAACACCGGTATAGTATCCTCTCTGCGAACCCTCCGCTTCACGGATAATCTCCAGCGTTCGCTTCTTCGGTGCACCGCTGACCGATCCTGCCGGCAAAAGCTCACTGAAAATCCGGCCCAGACGGGAGTTCCAGTCCGGCGCAAGCTTCCCTTCGATTTCAGAACTCACCTGCAGGATCTCCCGGTCGAGCGTCCGAATCCTGTCAATATAGCGGAACCGCTTTACGGTAACGTGGCTTGCTACCCTGCTAAGATCGTTTCGGATCAGGTCGACAATGGTATTATGCTCGGCCGACTCTTTGGGATCACCCAGTACTTTTTCCCTGGCGTCCGGTTCAGATCCATCTATCGTACCCTTCATCGGAAAGGATCGGATCATTCCATCACTGATCGTAACAAAAGGTTCCGGTGAAAAAACGACAAATTGATCCTCAACGAGCAGCCGGTAGGGGGCAAGGCTTCGGCTAAAAATCTCCTGCAGGGAAAGGGATGTCTTCACCGGAGTGGGAAAAGTGAGGTTAACCAGGTAACTGTTGCCCTGGTGAAGATGCTGATGAACAACCCTGAAGGCCTGAAGGTATTCCGGATAACTCACCGGACTCCGTTCAAAGGTAACCGGCTCTGGTACAGCGGGTGAATTGCGCTGCTCCGGATGCCCGGGCGTAGAATACATAATGTTTGGAGGCAGGTCTTTTAGAGCATACAAAATCGGGTTAACGGCTTCAAAATCAATGATGAAAAGAAACGGTTCGCCCTTTTTGCCCAGGCGGTCCATCTGATTAAAAAGCTTTTGTATCTTCATCGAAACTTTAGGGCATGGTTATCATCCGTGAAAATAGAAAGAAGGCCGGGATTTATACGAATTACAGGAAAGTAAAGGGACGGCCTGTTATGTATCTTGCCTTTCTGCTTGTTCTGGTTATTATTCTGATTGTTATGAAAGTGGTTCCAGGTAAGCAAGGTGACAAACTTCAGGATCAGAATCTGGTATCCGGCACCAGCGGGGATCCTGTTTTCCAAAAGGAGGGCGAATTGTCTTTTATCAGGCCTGACAGCTCCCTGATTGTAAAAATCGATATTGAAATTGCCGATGATGATCCGCAACGTGAGCAAGGTCTGATGTACCGGAAAACCATGGAGATGCACACCGGAATGCTGTTTATTTTTGAAGATGAGGACTTGCGGTCCTTCTGGATGAAAAATACATATATTCCGCTGGATATCATTTACCTGGATGCTCAAAGGAAGATTATCAGGATACATGAGAATGTGCCTACCCTGAACGAACAACCCATCCTGTCAGACTATCCGGCAAAATATGTGATTGAGGTCATCGCCGGTTTTACTGCACTTTACAACATCCGTATGGGCGGGACTTTTACTTTCCGCCGCTAACCCTTTTTTTTTGATGTTTTTTTGATATTTTTATTCACCACAAACCAACAAATGACATGGAACCAACCGGAGAACTGAGCGACTATAATCAGAAGATCCTTCGCTATGAATGGGATTCCCTGGTCATTTTAATTGCCGAGGATGTTGATATAAATTACATGTTCCTCGCCGAAGCCTTGAAGAAAACCAAGGCTCAGTTGTTGTGGGCGAAAAACGGGCAGGAGGCGGTTGACATGGTCACGGTGAATGATGCCATTAATGTATTGGTGACTGATATTCAGATGCCTGTAAAGGATGGCTTCGTGGCCACCCGCGAGATCCGGGCGATCAGGCCAAAGCTACCTGTTATAGCCTATACAGCGTATTCCTATGAGGGAGTTAAGGATAAAATGATTCTTGCCGGTGCCCAGGAGTGCCTGATCAAGCCCTTTGACTCGCGCCAACTGTTAATCACCATCCGGAAGTATCTGTTTAAATCGTGAGAAAACTTCTGCCTGTCCTGATAGGCATCATTTCGCTTATCACAGCCTGCGCTTATGATAATCAGCAGGATATGTTCCCCCATGTGGTTATACCGGATTCAACCTTTAAGGGACAGGTCGCATGGTTTACCCTTGATTCAGGACTTAGCGACCAGCTGGGACAAGTAGAGGACCTCCGTTTTCTGGGCAGCTTCGAAACCGGTCGCGACCATCACATGACGGACAGTGCTGCCCTGATCCTGGATGGAATCGAGGATTATCTGACGCTTTTTCTCGGAAGATACGATTCTCTGGCAATCTCCCTGTGGTTTCTTCCCCTGCCGAATTACCGCAGGGCATTCCTGTTTGATTATGGGATCGGACAGTTCTCGGCCGGAATTGACGCGGTCACCTCTGCAACCATGCCACGGTTCAATATCTTCATGAAGCAGGATACCACTGAATTTATCTGGGACAATCCGATCGACTACTTTTTCTGGCACCACATGTATATCGAGATCGGCGATACAATTAACACGCCCCGCATGTATATAGATGGGTACCAACCCGGACCGGCCGATACGGTCATGAGGATTCACCCACTCACCGACCTGTTGTACCTGGGGCGTCCTTATAATTCTGATATGATTGACACTCTGATGTTTAGAGGATATATTGATGAAATCAGGATTTTTAATGTTTTCTTGCCTGATTCACAAATTCAAAACCTGTTCTGGGAAGGAATCCCGGGAAGAAGATTTAAATAATTAAATGATTATCAGAATAGTAATATTTTTTTCCTTGCTGGCAGGGAGCGCCTGGCTGCCGCTGATGGCCCAGGATGACCTGCTTGACCTGCTCGACAAGGAGATCAAGCCCAAACGGGTGCCTGTTGACGCAACCTTTAAGTCGACCCGCCTGATCAATTGCCATTCGGTTGAACGAATGCAGGGCGGAGACCTGGAGTTTCATGTCGCACATCGCTTTGGCCTGATAAACAGTGGATTTAAGAAATTTTACGGGCTGGATGAATCCAGCTCGCATGTGAGCCTCGAATATGGGATTACCGATTGGCTGGAGCTTGGGGTTGGCCGTGCTACGGTGGATGAGTATTTCAACGGATTCCTTAAACTGAGTCCCATACGCCAGTCCAAGGGGTATTTCGGCATGCCAGTGACCGTTTCGTTACTGATGGGGGGCATGACTACCACAAAGGAGTACCCTGATCCCTCCTGGGTTGTGGATGCCGTTCACCGCCGCTCCTTTGTCACACAGTTGCTGGTTGCAAGGAAATTTGCGCCCTGGCTCAGTCTGCAGTTGAGCCCCACCTGGATCCACCGGAACATGGTGGCAACGCCCCTGGATCCCAATCGAATGTTTGCCCTCGGCATAGGCGGCCGGTTAAAATTTACCCCGCGTGCAGCGCTCACCTGCGAGTATTTTCTCTTGAAGGACCGCCTGCTGCTTACCGGCGCCCCGCGATATAACCCCTTAACTGTCGGGATTGACATTGAAACCGGCAGCCATGTCTTTCAGCTGTTTCTAACCAACTCCTTCAACGTCCTGGAGCCGGGTTACATAGCTGAAACCACGCGCTCCTGGAAGAAGAAGGAGATCCATGTGGGATTCAATATTTCCCGTGTCTTCACCGTCATCAGGAAAAAGAAATGAAATATATATTAGCCCTCGTAAGCACATTGATTCTCGGGTTGGCCCCTGCCAGCAGTCAGGATAGTCTCTGGTTTACCCGGACCGGCAGGATCTATTTTATTTCTCATACCGATATTATTGATATTGATGCTAATAACTACCAGGTTGGCTCATTCCTGAATGTAAAAACCGGAGAAGTAGCCTTTACCCTGCTCATGAAATCATTCGAGTTTACGCTTCCCCTGGCCGAAGAACATTTCAACGAAAATTATGTGGAGTCCGAAAAATATCCCAAAGCCACCTTTAAGGGAAAGATTCTATCGTTTAACCCTGCGCTTCTCGTGAATGAAACTGATTATCAGGTTGAAGCACAAGGGGATCTAGCTATGCACGGTGTAACGGCACAAGTCCGGGAAAAGGGGACTCTCCGTAAAACCGAAGAGGAGATCCGGCTAAAGGCGCGTTTTGAGATCCGGCTCGATACCTACAAAATCAAGGTGCCGAATATTGTGGCAGACCGCGTTGCGCAGGTCATTCCCATTGAGGTGGAAATGCTTTACAAACCCTATGGTAAAGTGGCTGGAAAATGAAGCTTAAGAAATCATACCTCCACAGCCGGCTGATCGTCATTTTTATCACGGTTTTCCTTTTATCAGTGGTTTATTTTGTGGTATTCCCTCCCTGGTTCTCCATCGAGTCGGATATGCCGGTAGCCGACATATCCTCAGAAGACCTCTTTTCCGCCTTTGTGGATGATCCCTCCGGATCTCACTTTGAGTATGGCGACAAGGTCATCGTTCTAGAAGGGGAGGTAACGCTTGCCGGACGCGGATTCGTGCTGTTGGGGCAGGACATGGAAATTGTGCGCTGTGTAATGAGAAAGACCATCTACGACCGCAAAAAAACATATAGAAAGGGCGATTCTGTTATGTTTAAGGGCGTATGCAGGGGACTTAATCTGACCGAGTTGCTGGTTACCCACTGCGTTGATATCGGAAAATGACAGAAACCGGTTCTTTCGCGGGACTCCTGCTGGCCTGGTATGACCTGAACAAGAGATCGCTGCCCTGGCGCGGCAGCAAGGACCCTTACAAAATCTGGATTTCCGAGATTATTTTCCAACAAACCCGGATCGGACAGGGGACCTCCTATTACCTCAGATTTATTGACCTTTTCCCGGATATCCAATCCCTGGCTGAGGCCACAGAGAATCAGGTGCTGAGCGCCTGGCAAGGCCTCGGATACTATTCACGTGCAAGGAACCTATTGTACTCAGCCCGGCTGATCATGGAAAAGCATGGCGGGATCTTTCCTGTTTTTTTCGATGAAATTTCTGCATTGAAGGGAGTAGGGGATTATACGGCCTCCTGCATTGCCTCTATCTGTTACAAACAGGTTGAAGCTGCTGTGGATGGTAATGTTTACCGTGTCCTTAGCCGGATGTGTGCTGATTATACGCCAATTAACACAGGCCCGGCGCGGAAAAGATTCCGGACTTTTGCCCAGAACCTGATAGACCCGGAGCGGCCGGGGGACTTCAATGAGGCGATGATGGACCTGGGTTCCATGATATGCACACCCCGATCTCCAAAATGCAGCATTTGCCCGGTCAGCGCATTGTGCAAGGCCTTTGCGCTGGAAGTGCAAGCAGAACTCCCGGTCAAAACCCCGTCACGGAAAAGATCTGTTCGGGAAATCGATTACCTGCTGGTAGAATCGGCGGGACAGCTACTGATAAAAAAGCGGATGGGCACCGGCATCTGGCAAGGACTGTATGATCTTCCGGAATCCAGGGGGAGGAATGAGGATCTGATCAAAAAGATCTTACATCCGCTTAGCCATGTCGACCTGTCGATCAGCTTTTACAAACCCAGTGAAGAGGCTCTCAGGTTGGCTGAAGAGCCGGAGTGTATCTGGATACCAAAAGAAAAAATCAGCCAGTACCCCTTTCCGAAGCCGCTGGCTGATTTCCTCTCTGAAGAGCTATAATCCGATAGGCCTTAAGGCTTAAGCCACCTGTCCATCCAGGCGAAAAATTCGCGCTGCCACAGGATTCCGTTCTGTGCCGCAAGTACCCAGTGGTTTTCTTCAGGAAAGATCAGCAGCCGGGCCGGTAGGTTGCGCAGGCGTGCAGCGTTGAAAGCCTGCATCCCCTGGGTATAGGAGATCCGGTAATCTTTCTCCCCGTGAATCACCAGTATGGGCGTATCCCAGTTGTTTACAAACCGATGGGGAGAACTGGCGTAACTCTTCTGAGCAACCAGATTGGTGCTGTCCCAGTACGGACCGCCCATGTCCCAGTTTGCAAACCACATCTCCTCAGTTTCAAGGTAGTTTGCCTCCAGGTTGAACATTCCGTCGTGAGCAATAAAAGCCTTGAACCTTCCCTCATGGTGGCCGGCCAGCCAGAAAATGCTGAACCCGCCGTAAGAGGCACCCGCCGCTCCCAGCCTGTTCTTGTCGACAAACGGTTCATTACTGATGGAGTCGATCGCGGAAAAATAATCGAGCATGTTCTGTCCTCCATAGTCACCGGAGATCTGTTCCAGCCACTCCTTGCCAAAACCCGGAAGTCCGCGCCGGTTGGGCGCAACAATAATGTATCCGTTGGCAGCCATCATCTGGAAGTTCCATCGGTACGACCAGAACTGGCTGACAGTGCTCTGTGGCCCTCCACCGCAGTAGAGAATGGCCGGATAGGTGCGGCTTGCATCAAACCCAGGAGGATAGATCACCCACACTTTCATCTGTTTGGCATCCGTTGTGGTAACCCATCTTGATTCTACCCTTCCCATGGTCAGCTGGTCAAGCAAGGGCTTGTTAATGAAGGAAATCTCCTCGGAGCTGCCTGTCTGCGGATCAACACTGAAGATTTCATCGGGCTTCGACATCGATTTTCTCACGGCAATAAGCTTTTCGCCAACCGGCAGCACAAGGGAATAGTCATGAATCCCTTCCGTTAGTTTCCGGATCGAATCCATCTGGAGGTTATACCGGTATATCTCATCGGTAGCCTGATAATCGGAGATAAAATAAATAGCGCTGTTGTCCTCTTTCCAAGCCGGTGCAATGACACTCTGATCAAACCGGGAGGTAGCGTCAATGCGGGTTCCTGTCTGAATATCCAGCAGGAAGAGCCTGTTTTTATCCGCCTCATACCCATCGCGCTCCATGCTCTCCCAGGCCAGGTATCTTCCGTTTGGCGAGAAAATGGGATTTATGTCATAGCCCATCATTCCCTCGGTCAGATTTGTGGTCATCCCGGTATTCAGATCATATTGGTAAAGATCGGAGTTGGTTGAAAGGGCGTATTCAAGCCCCTGTTTCTTGCGCGACGTATAAACCAGCCTGCTTCCATCGGGCGACCATGCAATCTGCTCCATTCCGCCAAAGGGCTTCAGCGGTGCCTCCCAGGCTTCACCCTCCATGATATCCTTAACATTGACGAGCTGGTTTTTTGAATATTCCCCGATAAAAATATGCGTGAAGGTTTCGGTCCATTCGTCCCAGTGCCGGTACATCAGGTCATCGTAGGCTCTGGCGTTGGCCTTGGCAAGGTCGGGGTAAGTATCATGAATGTTACCCTTAACCTTTACCTCCATGGTGAAAGCGATATGTTTTTGATCCGGACTGTAGCTGAAGCCGGTAATGTCGCCATCCACTTCCGAAATCATCCGCCTGGATCCGCCTCCGCGGCCGATTTCCCAGATCTGGCTAGATCCGGATTCGCGGCTCAGGTACCCGATGCGTGTACCATCAGGCCTGAAAACCTCTCCGTTTTCGTTAATTGCCGTGTTGGTAAGTTCCTTATATTCACCTCCGTTTACAGGCAGGGTGTAAAGATCCCTATACCCCTTGTTTTCCCCGATATTATACCGGGTAATGCCAAACAGTATCTCCGATTTGTCGGGAGAGAGCTGAACATTGCTCAATCGTCCGAACATCCAGAGAACTTCAGGGGTCATCCTGTCCGATGCCAGCCTCGGGACCGCGGGTCGGTATCCGGCCGGCTCCTCTTTGCCGCAGGAAGTAGCCAGGACCATTACCACCAAGCCTAACAACAAATTAACCTTTTTCATCCTAATCAGCATTAGATTAATAAATTAAGCCAAATAGCACTAATATGGAGATTCCGGCTTACGCCGGAATGACAGCCATGGTGTACCGGCCGGCCTCAGCGCCTGCCTAACCGGCAACCGGCAACCGGCAACTATTGAATTTTAACCGGCTTCCCCTCTGCAATTCTGTTAAGGCCTTTTATGGCCAGCGGGAAGTTGGGCTGAAGCTCCATGGCTTTTTTGTAATCATCACGCGCATCCGACAACTTTCCGTCCAGTTCATGGCTGAATCCCCGGTTGTACCAGGCTTCGGCATAATCTGCTTTTTTGCCAATAGCCTTCGTGAACCACTCCACGGCCTTCTTGTAGTCGCGTTTATATACCATCTCGATAAAACCCCGGTTGAAATAGGGATAGGGCTGGGTACTGTCGATCTGCGACGAAATCAGCGCATATTCCTGGTGCGCCTCATCCAGGAATCCGTGATTCTGATAGTACAAACCGAGCTCGTAATGTGCTTCATAGCTGTTGGGTTCCAGTTCTGCGGCTGATTTAAAGTACTGGATCGACAGGTCATTATGGAGGGAGGCATAAACTTTCCCTGCCTGAATGTAAGCCGCATAGTAGGCCGGATCTTTCTCGATAGTAACCTGAAAGTTCTTCGCTGCACCCAGAGTATCATTGGTTTCCAAGGCGATGAGACCCTGGATAAAATAGATCTGGGCCAGATCGTCGTTGATTGGCTTGACCTCGTTCAGCATGAGTTTTGCGGCTCCGTACTCCTGCATGTACAGATGAATTTCTGCAAGTTTCAGCATGACGTCGGTGTTGCCGGGAAACTTTTTAAGGCAGGCGTTGAGCCCTTTTTTTGCACTGTTTGGTTCGCCGCTGAAGATGAAATATTCCGCCTGGCTGATGTAATAATCGGTTTTGAGTGAATCGAGCTTCAGCGCGATCGAAATGTCATTCAATGCCTGAGTGTAATTCTTTCTGGTTGCGTAAATCCTTGCCCGGCGGGCGAACAGGTCAGGGCTCTTCGGATTTTCCCTGATCAGGCCATCGAGGACCCCGATATTGGTGGAATCAATCTTCTCCGTCTGTTCGCCGGTTACGGCAGCCTGGCTCTTTTTTTTCTGGCTGCAGGCACCCAGAATGAGAAAAACGGACAGGGCTAAAATGAAAGGAGCCGTCCGAACGACGGCTCCGGTTTTACTTTGTACCATGCAACAGAGCTTCTTTGATTTTTAAAGTTACTTCTTCAGTCAGTTCAGGATTGTCGGAAAGAAGGGCCTTAACGGAATCCCTTCCCTGTCCGATCTTGGTTTCACCGTAGGAGAACCAGGATCCTGATTTCTTAATAATGTTGAGCTCCACGCCAAGGTCAATGACCTCACCGATCCTGGAGATTCCCTCACCATACAGCAGGTCGAATTCAGCCTTCTTGAACGGCGGTGCAACCTTGTTCTTTACGATTTTCACGCGGGTCCGGCTTCCGATCATCTCTTCGCCATCCTTGAGCTGTCCTACTTTCCGTACATCGATCCTGACCGATGCATAGAATTTCAGGGCATTTCCCCCGGTAGTGGTCTCCGGGTTGCCAAACATCACCCCGATCTTTTCGCGCAGCTGGTTGATAAAGATCACGCAGGTGCGGGTTTTGCTGATGTTGCTGGTGAGTTTCCTTAATGCCTGCGACATGAGCCTGGCCTGCAAACCCATTTTGGAATCGCCCATCTCTCCCTCGATTTCGGCCTTCGGAGTCAAGGCTGCAACCGAGTCAATCACGATGATGTCGATGGCGCCCGACCGGATCAGGTGATCAGTGATTTCAAGAGCCTGTTCCCCGTTATCGGGTTGCGAAACCAAAAGGTTTTCGACATCCACACCCAATTTCTCGGAGTAGAACCGGTCAAATGCATGCTCCGCATCAATGAAGGCAGCAATGCCTCCCTCTTTCTGCGATTCCGCAATGGCATGAAGTGCCAGCGTGGTTTTTCCGCTGGATTCGGGTCCGTAAATCTCAATGACCCGTCCGCGCGGATAACCGCCAATCCCCATGGCTATATCCAGACTGATAGATCCTGACGGGATGAAAGGGATGTCCTCAACTGCATCATCACCCATACGCATAATGGTGCCTTTGCCATAACTTTTCTCGATTTTCTCAAGGGTAAGTTGCAGCGCTTTTTGCTTTTCTTTTTGAATCGAATTGTCTTTTTCCATGTTTCTTAAAGTTTGCTAATAATATGGATGCAGTTAAGATGCAAAAATGGAGAAACCGGATCACTTTTCCATCAAATCAAGAACCTGTTTTGAGTGGTCCTTGGTATTTACCCTGTCGATTATTGCAGCAATCCTGCCCTTTTCGTCAATCACAAAGGTGGTTCGGTTGATGCCCATGAATTTTTTACCCATGAATTTTTTTTCACCCCATACCCCATAAGCTTCACACAATGCCTTGTCGGGGTCCGATATCAGGGTAAAGGGTAAATTATATTTGGCCCTGAATCCTTCGTGGGATTTGGTACTGTCGGTGCTGACGCCGACTACTTCATAACCCGCTTCGCGAAGTTCGTCATACCCGTCGCGCAGGCTGCATGCTTCCAGCGTGCACCCGGGAGTATTGTCCCTTGGATAGAAATAGAGGATCACTTTTCTTCCGGATAAATCCGAAAGGGTTACGGTTTTGCCGGTTGTATCGGTAAAACTGAATGCCGGAGCCTGATCTCCGATGGATAGATTGGACATAACGTAAAATAGTTAAATAACAAATATATCAACTCTTTATGGATCGGATTTGTCCGCCAAACGGAACTTTATTAACAGTCGGCTTGTGCAGTGTGAATAAATTTTTCTATTTTGGCGTTCCCTAATAACAAACAGATGGGCCGAAATGTTACCAGGCAGAATCCCGACTCCCACCATCTGGCAGATTGCCAGCATGGAGAAGTACGATTTCTGATTCTGCACAATGATAATGTTAATACCTTCGATCATGTCATCGATTCCCTTATCGAGGTGTGTGACCATGATCCTATTCAGGCCGAGCAGTGTGCCTTTATTACTCACCATACTGGCAAATGCGACGTGCGCAAGGGAGATATGGAAACGCTGAAGCCCCAGCGCGATGCTTTGTTGAACCGCGGTTTGCAGGTAACCATAGATTAAATCCAGAAATGACTTTATTCGGAATTATCCTGATGATCCTTGCGGGTCTTTTACTGTTCCTGTTGGAATTGCTGGTTATTCCAGGGATCAGCGTGGCTGGAATCGGAGCTCTTGTAATGATGGGAGCGGCGGTCTTTCTCTCATTTTCCCTGTTTGATTCAACCACCGGTTTCCTGGTCCTGTTTGGAGTTCTGGTTTCAATGGGTGCCACTATTGTTCTCACCTTCCGGTCAAAAACCTGGAAGCGGGTTTCCCTTAAGACAGAAATGAACTCCCGTGTAAAAGAGGAGCATGACTGGAACATCCGGGTCGGCGACCGGGGCGTGACCCTTACCCGGCTGAATCCGGCCGGTACGGTTCAGATCGGCAAGGACCGGGTTGAAGGCCGGTCGCAGGGACATTACATCGATCAGCAGACCCCCGTTGAGGTGATCGGTGTTGAACCAAACCATGTTATTGTTAAACCACTAAATGATTAAGATATGGATACGAACATGATTTATCTGATTGGAATCATCGCTGCATCAATTGTAGCCCTGGCAATCCTGATGTATATCATTCCACTGGGCCTCTGGTTCCAGTCACTTATCAGCGGTGTGAGGATATCCTTGCTGCAGCTGATTTTTATGCGCTGGAGAAAGGTTCCGCCAAGAGTAATTGTGAATGCATTGATTACCAGTGCAAAAGCAGGCATTCAGCTGAAACGGGATGACCTGGAAGCACACTTTCTGGCCGGCGGACATGTGCAATTGGTGGTAAACGCCCTCGTTTCTGCCGATAAGGCTAATCTTTCGCTTGATTTCAAGATGGCAACAGCCATCGATCTCGCGGGCAGGAATGTTCTGGAAGCCGTGCAAATGTCAGTTAATCCTAAAGTTCTTAATACCCCGCCTGTAAAAGCCGTTGCGAAAAATGGTATCGAGTTGATTGTAAAGGCCAGGGTAACGGTCAGGGCCAGTATCAAGCAGCTGGTTGGAGGTGCCGGCGAGGAGACTGTTCTTGCCAGGGTAGGTGAAGGTATTGTTACCTCCATCGGTTCGGCAAATTCGCACAAGGATGTTCTTGAAAACCCGGATTCAATCTCCCGTGTTGTTCTTGAAAAGGGCCTCGATGCCGGAACCGCCTTTGAGATCCTTTCAATCGACATAGCGGATATAGATGTTGGCAAGAATATCGGGGCAGAACTGATGATGGACCAGGCCAATGCCGAGAAGAATGTTGCTCAGGCCAAGGCTGAGGAGCGCCGTGCCATGGCTGTAGCACTCGAGCAGGAGATGAGGGCCAAGGCCCAGGAAGCCCGTGCCAAAGTGATTGAGGCCGAAGCACAAATACCTATGGCCATGGCGGAAGCTTTCCGCTCAGGTAACCTCGGGATCATGGACTATTACAAGTTCAAAAATATCGAGGCCGATACAACTATGCGGAATTCGATCGGGGATCCGATGAGCCGTCCGGATAAACCCAAGGAGACATAACAATTGATTTGGATTGTGCGGAAAAGTTTATACTTTTGCCGCACTTATTGGGAGAGATGGGTGAGTGGCTGAAACCAGCAGTTTGCTAAACTGCCGTATGGGATTACTGTACCGGGGGTTCGAATCCCCCTCTCTCCGCGAAGTGGGTGTGGGTGTGGGTGTGGGGGTTTGAGGTTTGAGGTTTGGGATGAGGACATCCCGTTTTTTTTGAAAGACAATGTTTGATTTTGAAAAGTTAGATCTGTATCAGGAGCTGAAAAAGCTCAATTTTTTGGTTTATAAGAAGATAAAAACCATCAAGGATATGGATCCCTATATAATTGATCAGTGGAAAAGGGCAAGCCTGAGCAGTGTGCTCAACCTGGCCGAAGGGACAGGAAGAATGACTCCCGCTGACAAGAAACATTTTTATACCATCGCAAGAGGCAGCATATTTGAATGCGCTGCAATTCTTGAATTGATTATGGCTTTGGACGGTTTAACAAAAGAGGAGTTTGAAGAATTTTACGAAGGCTACGAAAAGGCCTCCAAAATGCTCCTCGGAATGTATCGCAGCCAAAACTAACACCCACACCTCACACTCACACCCACACCCGCCTCGGGGTATGGCGCAGTCCGGTAGCGCACCTGGTTTGGGACCAGGGGGCCGCAGGTTCGAATCCTGCTACCCCGACGAACATCTGTAGAGACGCATAAATGCGTCTCTATTTTTTTAGACGGAATTTTTAGACGCATTTATGCGTCTCTACGGGTTTTCCGTTCCCGCCCTACCAGCACCCGGAAAATAACGTAGTAGGATATCAGGAAAATGATAAAGAGGACGCTGCAGACCACGAAGATGGCCCAGCCGAATATCAGGACAAAAGAGAGCAGCCAGAATCCGACTGTAATATATACTGCCCGGAGCAGGGCAGTAGCCCTCAGTAAATCATCCCCGGGTTGCTCGTGCCGTTCCCTCGACAGGACAATCAAAACCAAGCCGGATATGCAAAGAATGGCAAACAGCTCGTCCAGCACATTCGTCTGGGCGATTACGAAAAAGCGGTTTTCCATGTAGGTGGTTACCAGTGCAAATACCGGGATTTCGAAGAAAACCGGACGGCTCCCGAAAAAGTAAAGATACCCGAAAAAGAGCCCTGGCAGGAACAATAAGGCTCCAATGAGCCTGGCCCGGTGCGGAAACAGTGGAAAGCGAAATCCTGATTCTTCCAAGTTACTCCCCTTCTAGTTCGAATTGGAACTTGTCAGACTGACATTTTTAAAGGTCCCATCCTCAAAATAGACCCTGACTCCCACCAGACCGAATTTATGGTTGGTGAAATACTGAATTTTGGATACACCCGGGATTCCACGACCGGACTCTTCCACATCCATGGTCTTGATCATCATCCATCCCCAGAAGTAGTCATCGTCAGTGGATTTCCTAACCAGTTCACGTTCTATGGTGTTGGCTCCCCTTTTGAGGGAGTACTTGTCACCCACTTTCCCATCATAATCAACCAGCAGGAGTTTACCCTCAGGGTATACATTCATCATCCCCTTCGTGGTTATCTTCACCTCTCCGCCCGTCTCAATGCTCTTGCCGTTTATGGTTGATCCGGGAATGTATTTTGCCATTTCCAGATATTTCGGGTTGTCAATCTGGCAGAGATACTGGATCTTGGAAATACCATCATTGAGCTCAGTTATTTTCGCGGAAACGCCCGATAATCCATCAACCAGAGATACGCTGAAGGTGTTTCCCACTTCCCCGATCGGCGACTGATCCCCTCCGATCTCCGGATTAATGTAGTTGTACTTTTCACAGGATGCCAGGAAGATCAAACTGACGGCGATAAAGGAAAGCAGTGTTTTCATCTCGATAGGGTTTTAATACCCTAAAGATATAAAACATAATCAATCGGAATTGCTATTTCACTGTTCTTTCAGACCCTCATTTCCGGTATCCACTAACCAACGCCAATTACCCGGTTTATCTTTCTTCCAAACCGTAGAACAGGTCTCCTCCGAATGGTAATGATAAACAGTGATCTCATTGTTTTATTCCGATTTGATAATTGTCGTGGCCGAAAGCTTCACCGATCCATTTACTGTCAGAGTGATGGTGTAGATTCCAGTCGGAAGGTTTAGCCCACTGAATTTAATGACCTCCGGTTTATTGGGTGTTTTGACCTGTTGTGTTAAAGCAATTTTTCCGGCCGCGGAATATACAGCAAGCCCGGAGGTGTTTGGCAGCGCAAACGGAGCACTACCCGGACCGCCATATGCACCCATATCGTTTCGCAGGCTCCCTTTCGACGGTGCTTTTGCCCGGCCTGCCTGGTTCGGATCTTCCGGGTCATTGTATTTTTCATCCGGATTCCCGGCATCAATGCAATGCGATTTATCCGGGAGGGTGCACAACCCATCAAAAAACCGGGGATTGTCATCGAAATTTCCGGTACCGGTAAATCCTCCCTGCACATTGCACCAGGTAACCTTTGGACTGCCGTTTATCTGAGCTCTGGAAGGGGCTGTGTTGCCATAAATGATATTGTTGGTAATGTTCGCATTGCCTGAGAACATGTCGATACCACCGCCCGCAGTAGTTGAGCTGTTCTGGGTAATGGTGTTGTTTTCAATGTATCGTGCAGCGGCTCCGTTACCGTTGATCCATATTCCGCCACCTCCGTAATCCTGCCCCCCTGTATTTTTGACGATAATGTTGTTCCTGACAATAGCCCCTGAATAGTTCAATACAATTCCTCCTCCATACAGTCCTTTATTGTTGATTATCATGTTATTGAGAATCCTTGGATTGCCATCCCCGCTCCGTATCGCCCCGCCTCCGGCACTCACGATGCGGGTGTTCTTCTTAATGGCTTCATTTCCAATAATGATATTGTTCCTGATGGTGGGGGAAGAATACTGAATCAGAATCCCGCCACCCTCGGTGTACCAGTTACCCCGCCCATGCTCATCCTCCCAGCGCGTGCCTTTTCCGCCGGTGATGTAGTCGAGGCTTCCCGTGGTAAGGAAAAGACTGCCAAGGACAATCTTTTTGCCTCGGAAATTGATGTTCTCGAAGTAGGTGCCGGGGGAAACCAGAACGGTATCGCCGTTCTTTGCAGCATTGATTCCAGACTGAATGGTTGGCTGATCATCAGGAATCCGGATCACCTGTGCCGTAGCGATAGATGTATTTACGATTTACGATTTACGATTGACGATTTGGGGTTTGGGATTTGTGATTTGTGATTTCCTGTATTGTGTTGGTGTTTGCCCGGTCTGTTTCTTAAAAGCGGTATTAAAGGCGGATTTTGAATTGTATCCGACCTGGTACAGGATCTCGAGGATTGTTTTGGATGCCTGGGCCGGATCACTGAATAACTGCCGGGCTTCTTCGATACGGTATTGGTTTATAAAGTCGAAGAAGTTCTTCCTGAAGGTCGAATTGATCACTTGCGAGAGCTGACGGGGCTGCACCTTAAGCATCATGGAAAGCTTCAGAGTGTTTCATCCCCCGGTAAACCAGAAGGGTGGCAAACACGAAATTGATAAACACAGACAGGATTGCCAGGAGGTTGAATCCATGTTTCCCGATCCAGCCCATTTCCCCAAGAAAGAAACTTGCCACGTCAAACAACCACATCAGGGTAAAAGCCGAAACTAAAAGCAGAAGCCAGTTAAGGTCAATCTTCGCAGCAGAAGGTGACTGGTCCTGGTATGTTTTTCGGTAGCTGAGAATCTGGGAGAAAGTGAGGAAAACATAGGTGGCGACCTGGCACAATAGAAATATCTGTGAAAGCCTGTATTCATAAAGGCTCCATGAATCAGCCAATGGGGATTCCCGATCGTTGAAGAGAAGCCGGCCGATGGTGTATAGGATTGCGGCCAGAAACAGGAGGAAATGAACGAAGTCGGTTCGGTCAAAGGAAGTTTCATGCTGGCAAAGAGTGCGGATGTAGAGATAGAGAAGGGGAGCCAGGAGATAGTAGAAAGTCGGGATATCCGGCAGCTCAAATGGCAGCCAGGACTTTTCGGTAAAAACCGCGAGAAGAAGGGCATTTGAAAAGAGGTAGGCTGAAAGGAACCCTCTCGGAAGGCGTCCGGGACGGCCGGCCTTGAGGACTACAAGGCCCAACAACAGGAGTTGGAAGGTGGTGATTATGGATATGAGGGGCAAAAGATTCATCAGCCGTGGATTATTCGTACAAATTTTACAAAATCTGAATCAGATTAACTGCTTCTTGCTAATTTTAAAAGGATCAAAATCTAAATCTAAACCAATGTCAGAATTCTTAGCAGAAATTATCGGAACGGCAATTTTAGTCCTTTTTGGCGACGGAGTGGTCGCCGGGGTTGTCCTGCGGGGTACAAAATCGGAGAAATCGGGATGGATCGTCATCACTGTGGGGTGGGGATTGGGTGTTACCCTCGGCATTTACGGTGTCGGAGCTATCAGCGGAGCACACCTGAACCCGGCTGTAACCCTGGCCCTTGCTGCACAGGGCGCATTCCCCTGGGGGGATGTCCCCGGATATATACTGGCCCAGCTGCTCGGTGGAATGATCGGCGGTACCATGGTCTGGCTGCATTACCTCCCTCACTGGAAACATACCGAAGACCCGGCGGCCAAGCTGGCGGTTTTCTGCACCGACCCGGCCATCCGGTCGCGATGGGCCAACCTGCTGAGCGAAGTAATCGGGACTTTTGTGCTGATTCAGGGACTCTTGTTTATCGGGGCAAATAATTTCACGGAAGGACTTAATCCATTGATTGTTGGCTTGTTAATTATTGCTATCGGAGTTTCGCTGGGAGGGACCACCGGGTATGCCATCAACCCGGCCCGCGATCTGGGCCCCCGCATTGCACATTTCCTCCTGCCGGTTGCCGGCAAGGGAAGTTCACACTGGGAATACAGCTGGATTCCCGTTCTGGGTCCGGTAATCGGTGGAATTTCAGGCGCCATGATGTATAATCTGATTACGAAAGGAACCTATAATTGGGCTACCTTCCTCTTTACCGGCCTTTTCCTTCTGATTGTGGCACTGGCCGTTGTAAATCAGCTTAAAACGGATAAAAGACAAGAAGCATGACAACTCAAAAGTATATTCTGGCACTTGATCAGGGAACAACGAGTTCAAGGACCCTGTTGGTGGATTCAAGCGGTACCATTTGTGGAATGGCCCAGAAAGAGTTTAAACAGATCTATCCGGCTTCGGGCTGGGTGGAGCATGATCCGGATGAGATATGGACAACTCAATGGAAAACTATCAGGATAGTGCTTGAGGAGGCGGGGATTGACTTCAGCCAGATTGCAGCCATCGGGATCACCAACCAGCGGGAAACCACCATAGTCTGGGATAAAAATTCCGGCAAGCCTGTCTACAATGCAATCGTTTGGCAGGACAAGCGCACTGCACCTTTATGTGAAAAGCTGAAGGCAAAAGGCCTTGAAGATTATATCCGGGAAAATACCGGTCTGGTGATCGACTCCTATTTTTCAGCCACCAAGATCCGATGGATTCTGGACGAGGTTGAAGGTGCGCGTAAAAAAGCACAGAACGGGGAACTCCTCTTTGGCACCGTGGATTCCTGGCTGATCTGGAAGCTCACCCGCGGAAAAGTCCACGCCACCGATTACACCAATGCCTCCCGTACCATGCTCTTCAATATCTCGAGCCTGGAATGGGATCCTTACCTGCTGGAGCAGCTCGATATTCCGGCTTCGATGCTTCCCGCAGCACACGCATCATCGGCCCTCTATGGCTATTATCTTGATGACAATGACCGTGTTCCGATTTGCGGAGTCGCCGGGGATCAGCAGGCTGCCCTGTTTGGTCAGGCCTGTCTGGAGGAGGGGATGGCTAAAAACACCTATGGCACCGGGTGCTTTATGCTGATGAATACCGGTGAGAACAAGGTTCTCTCGCGCAATGGACTGATTACCACTCTTGCCTGTGGTACCGGCGAAACTATACAGTATGCCCTGGAAGGCAGTGTTTTTGTGGCAGGGGCTGCTCTTCAGTGGCTCCGCGACGGCCTGAAGATCCTGAAAACGGCCGGTGAATCAGAGAAACTGGCCGAAAGCATTGCCGGCTCCGATGACGTAATCATGGTACCGGCCTTTGTAGGTCTCGGTGCTCCCTATTGGGACATGTATGCCCGGGGAGCCATCTTCGGCCTGACCCGCGACGTGACCGGGGCGCACCTGGCCAAGGCGGCGCTCGAATCACTGGCCTATCAGACCCGTGATGTACTGGAGGCGATGAGGCAGGACTCCGGCATCCGGGTAAAGACCCTAAAAGTCGATGGCGGCGCCGTTGTAAACAATTACCTGATGCAATTCCAGGCGGATATTTTAAATGTACCGGTTGAGCGCCCGGAGGTAGTGGAGACCACAGCCATGGGCGCTGCATACCTGGCGGGAATATACCTCGGCTGGTGGGACTACCGCATCATCATGTCGGACCGCCGTGTAGAACGCCTGTTCCAACCAGTCATGTCCTCAGAGAAAAGACAGAACCTGTACCATAAATGGCAGGATGCCGTGGAACGGACCAGGGGGTGGGCGAAGTAGCTCGCTGCGCTCGTAAAAGGCTCGCTGAGCTCGCTAAGAGGCGCTTCGCGCTAATAGGTCGCTGCGCTCCTAAAAGGCGCTTCGCGCTAATAGAGACATTGCCAAAAGCCTATTAGGGCGAAGCCCCTATTAGCCCGAAGGGCCTTTTAGCCGACCGCAGGGAGGCCTATTACAAAAGGACTGAACCGATCATTAAAGTCAACAACCATGAACAACCGCACAACTCAAACAAACCGCCTGAAATCCGAGCAATGGGACCTCCTGATTATCGGCGGGGGAATAACCGGGGCGGGGATCGCACTGGATGCCGCAACCCGGGGGCTTAAGGTTGCCCTCATCGAGAAAAATGATTTTGCGTCGGGAACGAGCAGCCGGTCGACCAAGCTGGTCCACGGCGGCCTCCGGTACCTGAAGCAGCTGGAGTTTGCGCTGGTCAGCGAGGTGGGCCGCGAACGGGCTATCGTCCATAAAAACGCCGCCCACCTGGTGATCCCCGAGAAAATGCTGATGCCCCTGATCAAGGGCGGAACATACGGGCGCCTGGCTTCATCAGTCGGACTGGAAGTCTATGATATCCTTGCCAACGTTCGCAAGGAAGACCGCCGGCACATGCTCGACAAAGAGGAGGCACTTGCCGTTGAACCCATGCTGAACGCCTCCGTTCTGCTCGGTGCCGGATACTATTCGGAGTACCGCACCGACGATGCCCGGCTAACCATCGAGCTGGTTAAGGGTGCCGTGCGAAAGGGAGCCGTTTGCGTCAACTATTGCGAACTGAAGGAGCTGATCCTCCGAAACCGTAAGATTACAGGTACCGCCGCATTCGATCATCTTACCGGCCAATCGTTTGATATCCGGGCACATTTTGTGGTAAACGCCTGCGGGCCCTGGGTCGACCATATCCGCAAGCTGAACGGATCCATCGGGAAGAAAAGACTTCACCTGACAAAAGGAGTTCATATCGTGGTGAATCATGAGAAACTTCCGGTAAAACATTCGATCTATTTTGACGTGCCTGACGGCCGGATGATTTTTGCCATCCCCCGCGGGCGAACTACCTATATCGGAACAACTGATACCGATTACAAGGGCGACCTCGACCGGATCCTTACCACACACGCGGATGCGAAATACCTGATTCAGGCGGTGAACAGCACGTTTCCGGCGGTAAACCTCACCATTCAGAATATCGAATCGAGCTGGGCCGGTGTGCGCCCGCTGATTCATCAGGAGGGCAAATCGGCTTCGGAAATCAGCCGGAAAGATGAGATTTTTATCGCACCCGATGGCTTGATCTCCATTGCCGGAGGAAAGCTGACCGGCTACCGGAAGATGGCGCAGAAAACTGTAGATGAGGTTGTAAAGAGATATTTGGAAACCCATGGGTACGAGTTCGGTCCCTGCATAACCCGTCATATCCCGGTAACGGAGGATCCGCTCTGGAGCGTGGAGGATGTTGAATACTACAAGGGAACGGTATTTCAAAAACTGAGTGCCCTGGGGCTCGCAGCCTATCATGCGGCTTATCTGGTGGCTAATTATGGAAAGCAGACCGATAAGATAATCTGTTATATGGCAGAATTCCAGACTGAAAGTCCCGAAGAGTCATTGATCCGGGCGGAATTGAAATTCTGCGTTGAAAATGAAATGGTCTGCTCCGCGGTCGATTTCTTCGACCGAAGAACCGGCAGGCTGATTTTCGATATTGCCAGCGTCCACCAGTTCGGAGTTGTTATCCTTAACGATCTGGCCGGATACATGAAGTGGAACAAGGAGCAGAAAAATCAGGATAAGATATTGCTGGATCAGCGATTGGGCGATGTGCTTTCTTTTCTGGAGCAAGAATCAGCTTAACATAACCTGACCCCCGGTGACCGGAATGGCCTGTCCGGTTTCATATTCCTGATCCATAACGTAATAGATCGCCTTCATCACGTCGGCAACGGTGCAGCCGCGACGTGCCGGAACCTGCGCCTCATAGTGTTTTTTTACATCCTCCACCGTTTTGGCGTTCGGAACCTTGCCCGAACGAAGGTACTGGACGAAAAGTCCCCGTTCGGGGTCCGACCACAGCGGCCCGTCGAAGAAATTGCCCGGGCATACCGCATTCACCTTGACGTTATAGTCGATCAGCTCAAGGGCGAAGGATTGGGTGAGTCCCACACCGCCGAACTTGCCGCCGGCATAGGTGAAGTTTTTCTTGCTTCCCCGTAAGCCCGATTTTGAGTTGACCTGAATGATATCGGTGAAATAGCCTGGCTTGTATTTCGATTGGACGGCAAGAACAGCTGAGGCGTATTTGGCGCACAAAAAGTAACCCGTGTAGTTAACCTTTGTCATGAGTTCAAAGGTTTCCGGGGTCATCTCGTCCAGGCTTCCGGCATGCAGGATGCCAGCATTGCTGATGATCACATCCAGCCCCCCGAATCCGGCAACGGTTGCCAGGATCATGCGGCTAACCGAACCAGGATCCGAAACATCGGTGCGGACAAAAAGCGCCCGGTTGCTGCGACCGGCGGCATTCAGTTTTTCAGCCAGACCGGCTCCCTTTTCTTCGTTCAGGTCGGCAATAACCAGGTTTGCCCCTTCCCGGAACAGGTCCTCAGCAATGCCTTCACCGAACCCCTGGGCGGCGCCCGTGACGATGATAATCTTGTTCATGACCTTGCCGGATGCGGCTCCTCTCGACATATTATGCCTGTAATTCTCAGATTCCCAGTTTTCTATGAAGGAGATCTGCTCTTCTGTCAGGAAGTGTGGTCCCCCGAAAGCCTGGCTGAGATAGCTGATCTTCATCAGGTCCTCAAAAACATCCAGCAGGATGTCAACCATCTTGATGCTCTCATCCGCCGCGATCAGGCCGATTCCCCGGATCAGGATGATTTTCGGATCCGATCCGTGTGCGGATTGATACCGGCTAAGCGCATCACGGAACTCCGCAATGATCTCATCCGGCGTTCCGGCGGATTCCACATAAAGCGGCCGGGCCTTGCAATAAACAATGTTATCCGGTGTGAACGGCAGCGATACCATCCCGGCATGAGAGGCATCCTCTGTGAAAAAGCGGATCAGGGCGTTCTGCCTGATCTTGAGTATCTTAATAGTGGATCCGGATAGAAGCATCCGGAGAGCCGGAAGGACTTCGGTGATCTTTGCATCCGGATCTTCCTGTTCATGGCTGAAGTGGAACTTGTTCAGGCCGTTTACGATATCGAGGCACCGGGTGTACAAAACCTGAACCTCGTCAGTGGTGTCCGCACTGATAAACACGCCATGATTCTGAACCAGGATGATCTGGGGATCTTTCGAGAACTTCTTTCTGAATTCCGCAATCTCCGCCTCAAGCTTTCGGTACAGCACATACCCCGGGTCCGTATATTCCACATAGAGAACATCATCCGGAAACGCCTTGCTGATGGTTTTCCGGCAATCCTGGCTGCAAAGCATCGCGTTGAGCCGGGTGGAGTGGGTATGGATCACATACCGGTAGCGGACCAGGTTGTGCAGCGGAGTCTCAACGGAGGGCCGCAGGTTCCGCTCATTGTCGACGCAGCTGTTCATCAACCCTGACAGAATCATCTGGTCGCGCTGGAACGCATCATCGGGAAAGGATCCCGACAGGACACTGTTCAGCGCCCGGCGATCAATTTTGATCAGCTCCCGTTCGGTCAGTGTCCCCAGCCGGGTGCCGCTGGCCTTTACATACAGGTACTTGTCGTCTTTCCACGAGGTGTTGCCGCCTCCACCGATAACGAACTCATTATTGTTGCCGTAATGGTGCGAAATCGCAAGAAGATCAGAAATTGACTTTTCCATGTTATCAGGTGTTTTGAAAATGTTGGAAAACGGCCCTGCCCAGGTTGAGCAAACCCTGTCTTTGAGCGGTATCTAGCTGATTCCAGCGGCTCACTGCACTGTCGAAGGTTTTTGCCCGGAGATACTGATGCGCTGCGATTAGCAGTGCTCCGTCGGAGCTGATCTTTTTCAGCGGATCGGAGAGGGGCGCCTGATGCCGGCACGAGACCGTCAGCGGTACCATTTCGGGAGTATTATGTTCAGTGCCAAAAAGTATGATGAAACCCTTGCTGTCAAAGAATTTTACAAAGTCTTCCAAAATTCCGGCATCATTTCGGCCGGGTATCAATTCGATGCAGAAAATGTTTCTTGCTTTTAATTCCGATAAGAATGCCTCTTTGTTGCCCTCATAATCGGTGAAGCTGCCTTTCGCATCATCCAGCAGGACCGGGTAACACGGGATTCCCCCGGCATGGGTAATGATTTCGATCACCATATCCACGCTCAGGAAGGCCTTCTCATCTTCCTCCACAAAAGCCTTGCCGCCGGCCTTCAGCAGGTTGTTGCGGATCTCGTTTTCCACGCTGGCATCGCTGGCGGGGTTCGCTTTTGATTCCTTGCCGTCATAGAGCCGCTGCAGGAATGCCAACCGGTCACCGGCTTCTGAAAAGCGCTCGTAGATTGCAATCCTCAGGGCCTTGGCAATATGCCGCTCCCTTACCAGTTCACGGGCGTAAAGACTGCGGATTTCCTCAAAGTCAAGGCGGATATCGGATTGAAGTTCAGAAAGAACGGAATTGGTTTTGACAACCATGCTCTCCACCTGCCGCATGCTTTCGGCAATAACCGTTTCAACCATCCCAGCGTGCCGGGCATCCAAAGTATCAGGATAATCAAGACCCTTCCCGCTGAAATAGGTCCTTCCGGGATTATTGGGATCATTAACCCTTACACCCCTTTTTTGCAATTCCTGGTCGAGCGCGATGTACTCAATGTTGAACAACGGGAATACCCGGTTCTTCAGTGCCTGATCATGGAACTCCCGGTACCCCCTGGTTGTATAAAAATCGTTGATTCCCAATATTTTGATCCCTTCCTCAATGGCCATCTCAAAAATCGGGTCAATGGCCGTAAAGGCGCTGAATGAGAATGGGGTGTGGATGTGTCCGTTAACGGGCCAGAATGAAGGCTCTTGATGCAGAGACCTTTTGAGCAGCTCTTCGGGTTCCGGAAACCGGGTGAGGAAGTTCGTCATGGTTATACCCCTTGTTTATTCCTTCTGATCTGTTCGTTTTCAGTGACATTGCTGGTTACGGTGAGCCCTTTGAGCGGCACTATCCGCTCGTGGATGGCATCCAGGATCCATTCCGGCTGCGGGAAGAAGTAATTCTCAAGTTCATAGGCCGGCACAGTCCAGTTGCGCGAACCCACCACAACCGGCGGGGCATCCAGATCATCGAACGCAAGCTCGGTGATCGTCTGGGCCATCTCCTTCAGGAAGGATCCCCGGGTGGAGGCATCACTGGTTAACAATATTTTTCCGGTTTTCCTGACCGATTTCAACACAGGTTCATAATTGAAGGGTGAAAGGCTTCGGGCATCAATGATTTCTGCGGAAAGATCGTATTTTTCTTTCAGGATATCCGCAGCCTTCACGGCGGTATAAAGTGTTGATCCGATGGTGAGAATGGTCAGGTCGCTGCCTTCGCGCTTGATGTCCGGTTCCCCGATCGGAATTTCATAGTATCCTTCGGGCACCCCGCCTGTGTGGAACATCTCCCCGATATCATAAATCCGCTGGCTCTCGAAAAATATCACCGGATCGGTGCCCTGCAGGGCAGCATTCATCAGTCCTTTTGCATCATAGGGAGTAGATGGAATTACAACCTTTAATCCTGGAATATGGATGTATAGAGATTCCATACTTTCAGACCTCTAAACTTTGAGCCCAAAA